>CAILUT010000017.1 GCA_903837495.1 uncultured Flavobacteriales bacterium
ATGAAATCTCTGAAGGCTCTGATAAACAATCTTCAAGAGAAATTGGAAGAAAAAGACGGGCAAATTGTATTATTGAAAAAAGAATTGGAAAAAGTCAATGTGCGGGTACAGACGGTTGAGCGGTCGTTTGACAGCCTTGCTGTTTCGCATGCGCGGCGGGGTGCGCGCATTGAGCAGCAAACAGAGGCTATAAATACCGTATTTTGGGCCACGGGCAATTATACTACCCTTAAGGAGAAAAAGGTGATTAGTTCTGGGGGATTTTTAAATGCCCGCAGCGGTGCCCGAATCTCGTCGGATTTTAACCAAGATTATTTTAAATCGGCAGACCGTCGGAAACTTCTAGAAATTCCGATTGGCACCCGGAACATCCATTTTGCCACAAACCACCCCAGTACCTCTTATGAATTGGTTAAAACCGATTTCATGATTGAAAAATTGAGAATTCTAGACCCCGATGCGTTCTGGAGTTCTTCCCGTTACTTGGTGATTATTTTGGATTAGTGCCATGCAAGAGGATTACCTCAAGCGCACCCAAACCATTCAATCCCGAAAGCGAGAGGTAAAAGCCCTGTTTTCAAGCATTCAGCGCTGGAAGCCTGCCGTACAGAACTCGGCTTTTCACCGGGCTCATGCCGAAGCCTTTGAACACACCGATTGCTTGTCGTGTGCCCGTTGTTGCAAAGAAACCGGCCCTTTGTTTACCAACAAAGATGTTGACCGCCTGTCGTCGCATTTAAAAATGAGTCCGGGGCGGCTTCAAGAAACATACCTTCGGGTAGATGAAGATGGAGACTGGGTTTTGAAATCGACGCCTTGTCCTTTTTTGTTGGACGACAACCGGTGTTCGGTCTATTCTGCCCGGCCTAGGGCCTGCCGAATGTATCCGCATACTGACCATTCAGCCATGTCGGAGGTGCTTGATTTAACGCAAAAAAATGCGCGCATTTGCCCTGCGGTGGCCCACATTGTTTTGAAATGGTTGGAACAACCACCCGCCGGCTAAACCCAAACGGCCTACCTTAGCGCATGCTTGCAGTACGGATTGTTGGAAATGGATTGGCGGCCCATGTGCTGGCCCAAACCTTGCTGGGGCGCAATATTGAAGTTGAATTGTTTGCGGCCGACCTGCCCGGTTCGGCTTCAAGGGCCGCTTGGGGCTTGTTAAACCCCGTGCATTTAAAAACGCGCACCTTAACCTATGGGGCAAATCATTTTGACAAAGCCATGCACTTTTATCGGCGCGCCGAGCAGCAACTGGGGCAGTCCTTTTTAAAACCAGTACGCCTTCGGCATTTTTATCGGGACGAGCAAGATGCGAAAATGTGGATGCAGGCATGGCAAGAAAACCTGCACCGCCATGTTGTTTTAAAGGCCAACTGTGTGGAGGTGCTGCAGGCGGGCAGCCTCTCCATCCCAACCTTTATTGCCGCCTCTGAAAATGCCTTAAAAAAAGCGGGAATGCTTAGGCTGGGATTGGCTGGGGAAGCGGAACTGCTGGGCAGCCCCAAAGAGCAGTGGGTTGTTTGGGCACAGGGGCATTGGGCGGCACAATCGGGGCTTTTTGGCTGGGTTCCTTTGCGCCCTTCTGCCGGGGTTCAGGTGGAATGGAAGCAGGAGCCTTCGGCCTTTCAGGCGATTGTGCAGCATCGGGGTTATTTTTACGGTCAGGACCCAGTAAATTCAGAGACACACCGCTTTGGCAGCACCTACAGTTGGAGCATGGAGGCGGGGTACCAAACAGAGGGCGAGGCAGAGCTGCGGCAAGCAATGGCCGCATTTCCAGAGTTGAAAACAGCAGAAAATCTGCATTTTCGGATGGGTTATCGGCCTGCCAGCGGCGACCGGAAACCCATATTGGGCCCTCATCCGGCTTTTAGCAACCATTTGTTTTTTAATGGGTTGGGAAGCAAAGGACTTTTGATGGCTCCCGAGATGGCCGAGTTAACCGCAAATATTTGTGTACATTCGAACCGTGAAATTCCGGCAGAATTGGATATTCGACGTTTTTATAAACGCTACAAGTCCAGTACGTAAAGGATTCAGCCTGGCTTTTTTATTGTTCCCCTTGTTTTGTGAGGCTCAGCGCACCAAACCCATTCATGTATTGATGCTGGGCGATAGCCACATGGTTGGCTATTTTGGGGAACACTTGCAGCGCTACTTGCATCAAAAAGGGGCCTTTCATATTTTGTCTGTGGCCATTGGCGGAGCGGGGTCGTACACCTTTGCTGCTCCGGTTTTAAAAAACACCTGTTGTGGCTATCGGATTCGCCGCACCTGGGCCGACGACAGCATTGGCTACAACAGCCCCATACGGGTGGTGAGCGGGGCCTTGCGAGCCAACCACATGGCCATTGGAAATTCCTGGAACAAAAACCTAGATAGTTTGCTCCAATATTGGCAGCCCGATCTCATTGTTGTTGAACTGGGCAACAACCGGATCGACAACCACGCTGGTTTGATTCAAAAAATAAGGGCTGTTCGCCCCCACAGCCCAATTTATTGGATTGGTCCATTTTTACGGCCGGGATTGGCCCAGCGGGTAGCGGGCATACAAAAAGCATTGAAACAAGACAACAACGCCCTACTCATACCCGCCTGGGATTTGGCCGGACACGATACGTTAGCGAGCTTTCACATGCCGTCGGCAAAAGCGAGAAAAGCCTCAGAACGCCTGGCAAGTCGAATATGCGACACCCTGCATTTTCGGCAAAAAGGCTGGTTTTTTTCGTACTAAGCAGGAAAAGAATCAATGGGAATCGGAGCGAACCCAGGGGAACCGCTGCCTTTGGTCGCCCAGCTGAATTTCAATTTGATGCAGCCCATTGAGCCAGGCAAAAAAAAGACGGGTTTTTTTCGTACTAAGCAGGAAAAGCATCAATGGGAATCGGAGCGAACCCAAGGGAACCGCTGCCTTTGGTCGCCCAGCTGAATTTCAATTTGATAGAGTCCATTGGGCAAGGCTCCAGGATTCCATTCCCGTTTAGCTGGGCCTTCGGACCAAAGGCGCCCCAATGCGTCATAGATTCGCCAAAAACTGGGCTCGCCCTTTCCTTGGTACTGTATGCGATTCTGGCCTGGATTGGGCCAAAGGAGGGCAGGGGCATTGGCATGCGTCGAAATACCCGAACTGCAAGGCAGGCGGTTGATGTAACGCCAAATATTGTTGGTAAAAACAGGCGTTACATCTCCACTTCCGCTGTTGGGACTTTCGCCCATGCGGACCCAAACCAAACCCGTGGAAGGAACAACGCTAAGGATTTGTCCGTCTCTTCCTTGAGCCGCAAACATATCGGAAGGCGCCTCAGGGAACAAAGGACCTGGAATGGCCAGTTGCAGACCTGGAAGCATAAAGGAAGATTGCCCATTTAGCCAAGTTAAGTACCCATAAGAACGGTTCTGGGCTTGAGACGGGCGGATCATTTGACCAAAAAAGGCGGTGTCAGACAAAACGGGGGTGCCGTTCCAGGTGCCTCGGTTCAACATCAACAATCCAAACCTTGCCATGCTGCGTGGAGTACTAAAAAACACATTGTTGAAGCCAATGCCTAAAAACAATCCCGCCATTCCTGTGGCCGGGCGAATGCGGCTTTGAAAATAAGAATTGGCATTTTGGCCGGTGGCATAGTACAGCACCGAATCAAGCAGGGTGTACACCGCATTGTGGTAGGCCCAACGGGTTCCAGCATCGCTTAGGTATTGAAGGCAGGTGTCAACGGTACAGTCTTTGTTGGCTACCCCATCGTCGAGCCCCGCATCCAAGGCAAGCTGATTCCGAACGGTTATTAAACGTTCTTTTGAGGCAGGGGCCGAGGTCCAGCCTGTTCCAAGGTATTGGCTGCTGCTGTCTGAAAGAGATAAATGCCCCTCTTGTTGCGCAATTCCCAGCAGCATGGCTGTCAAGGTTTTCCCTGCTGATGCCCAGTACCAAAGGCTGTCTTTGGTAAAATTACCAAAATAAGCCTCCAACACAATTTTACCTTTATCGAGCAACACAAACCCTTTGCTGTTGTTGGCTCCCAAATAGGCATACAGGCTGTCGATGTTTTCTTGGCACCACCCTAAATCGCTGGGATTTCGGCTGTCCCAGGTGCCGGTTTGAGGCGGGAAATACACAGATTGGCCTTGAATAGAACCGAAAAAAAATGCGGAAAGAAACAGCAGAGGAACAAGCACGGTTAAACGCATGGCATTGGGATTGAACGGTAAATTACAAAACAAATTCCAGCTAAACAGAGGCGGTTTTTTTCAACTTCAGAAAAAATCACCTTGATGAATCTTGGATTTTTGAACGTTAAATTGAACTGCCGCTTATCCTCGATCACACAATTCACGAAACTTGCAGTAGCCGCACAACTTTTGTGGCTCAATCATAGGGAAGGCCTCTTTGGGCTTTGGAATGTTCGTGTCCACCTGTTCGCAGTACGAATGCATTTCTTGGGTATCGGCCTGTACTTTGGCTTCGAATTTGGGCAAGTCGCCGGCCTGTATATCGACCTGGGTTTCAGTGCCGTTCAGATAGTGAATGATCAGTTCAATTTGATCAAACCCCACCCCCAAATTGGTATGGGCAAACAAGGCGTAGCCCAGCATTTGCCGGGCATGCTTTTCGGGGTCGGCCTTTCCCGTCTTCCAATCGAAAATATAGGTTTTACCTTGGTGTTGAAGCAAAAAATCAACTTTGCAATAGGCCTTTAAACTGTTGATTCGGGTTTCGCCAAAGCCCCCGGGCTCAATCATCCAAGCCCTTCGTGTGGACTCAGGCAAAGCACATATCCAAGCATAGCGTTCGCTTTGAAGAAACAGGTTTAGGTATTCAATGGCGGCCTCAGACAACTCCTCGGCCGTTGGCAGCGGCTTATTGCCGTAGTGCGCCTCATCAAACGTGTTGGTTTTAATAAAAGAATCCGCGAGTTGAGTGAGGTGAGCGGCGAAGCGATTCGAGTCGATGGGAGCGGTGGACTTTTCTAGGCGTTTTAGCAAGGCCTCTATTCCCATGTGGCTAATAGAACCTACGGCCAAGGCTCGGGTGCTTAGCATTTTCAACGCTTGAATTTTTGCAACCGGAAACTCTGCGTCAAACTTCGGATAATATTGATAGTAGTAATGCCGCTTGCAAAAGGAAAAGGCTTCGTATCGGCTGGCAGACCACCCCAAAATGGCAGAAAACGGGTAAGAAATCAAGGTCATGGGTATGGTTAAATGCGTGAACGGGCTTTACTAAACTCAAAGATAAGGAACGCGGTGGAGTTCTTCGGCCCAAACCAAGAACGGCCTGCCCAGCATACCGCTCAAGCATGCAACAAAAGGCCCTGAATGCGTGAACGGGCTTTACTAAACTCAAAAATGAAACAACGCGGCCGAGTTCTTCCGAGCCAAACCAAGAACGGCCTGCCCAGAATACCGCTCAAGCATGCAACAAAAGGCCCTGAATGCGTGAAAGGGCTTTACTAAACTCAAAAATGAAACAACGCGGTGGAGTTCTTCGGGCCCAAACCAAGAACGGCCTGCCCAGAATGCCGCTCAAGCATGCAACAAAATGCCCTGAATGCGTGAACGGGCTTTACTAAACTCAAAAATGAAACACCGCGGCCGAGTTCTTCCGAGCCAAATCAAGAACGGCCTGCCCAGAATGCCGCTCAAGCATGCAACAAAAGGCCCTGTTTGCTTGTCTAATTTACCTAAGCACCTTCCCTAAATTCTAAATTTTCACTATATTTAACGCCCTTATCTATTGAATAATATGTACTCAAGGATTTCAAACTTCGCTATGGTGGCACTTTTAACGGTGCTAAGTTTGGCCTTGCGGGCGCAGCAAGTTGTAACTGCAGGCCCCGATACCAGTGTTTGCACCGGCCAAACTGTTACCCTTACCGCGGTTGTGGCCGGCAGCGGCCCCGGCAACTCAGGTACGGTTTCTTTGTCGGACGACCAATACAGTGGGGTTGTTCCCATTGGATTTACCTTCAACTATTTTGGCATCAATTACACCAATTGCATCATTAGTTCCAACGGCTATGTTTCGTTTAACATAGGAAACGCCAATGGATATTCCGCTTGGAGCATCAACAATCCTATCCCCGGCCCAGGAACTCCCCTAAATTCCATTATGGCCCCTTGGCAAGACATCAATCCCAGCGTTTGGACCTCGCCAAACGGGGTAATCAGCTACAAAACCGTAGGTACAGCCCCCAACCGGATTTTTATTGTAGAGTTTAGAGACATTAATATGTTCAGCTGCACCAACGTTTGTTACGGAGGCCAAATTCAGTTGTTCGAAACCAGCAACATTATCGAAACACACATTGCCAGCAAACAGCTTTGCAATACCTGGAACAACGGCCGGGCCATCCATGGCATCCAAAACGCAACCGGAACCATTGCCGTGGCAGTTCCCGGGCGAAACTTTCCCAACCAATGGGCAACTGTAGCCGACGGTCGCCGCTTTACCCCCGCAGGAAACACCTACACCCTTTCTACCGTTCCCTTTGCCCCCATCTTTATTGCCACCAACATTCCAGCCATTCAATGGACTACCATGGGCGGACAGCTTTTGGGCACCGGAAACACCCTTACGGTTACGCCTTCAACCACCACTTCGTATTTGGCCAAATTGCCCTACTCCAGCTGCGGCACCTCCTTTTTCCAAGACACCGTAACGGTTACGGTTGGCCCTATGCCTGTAACCACCAGCCCCGACACCGCCATTTGCATTGGCGACACCGCTCAAATTTGGGCCCTAGGAACCACCGGCCAAAACATCACCTATGCTTGGTCGCCCGGAGCCACCCTCAGCGGTACAAGCATCCCCAACCCCCTAGCCTTCCCCACCCAAACTACGGCGTACTCCGTTACCGTTAGCAGTACCTTGTGTACAGCAACCCGAACCATCAACGTAACGGTAAATCCCCTGCCAAATGTAAACATCGCACCTGCAGCTCCTTCGATTTGCCCCGAAGCCGATGTGCAACTTACCGCCTCGGGTGCAAGCACCTACCAATGGAGCCCCCCAACAGGCTTGAGCGCAACCAACATTGCAAACCCAATTGCCGACCCCGCCGTTACCAGCCAGTATGTGGTAACCGGCACAAACGCAAACGGCTGCGTAAATACCGATACGGTTTTGGTTACCGTTTTCCCCGCAGCTCAAGTCGATATTAGCCCCTTGGCGCCTTCCATTTGTTTGCAAGACTCTATCATCTTAACCGCCAGCGGAGCAGCAAGTTACCTCTGGAACCCCGCCGGAATGAACGGCCTAAATACCGGTGCAGGTTTGCAGGTTTCTCCAACACAAACAACCACCTACCGTGCCATTGGAACCGATGCCAACGGCTGCGTTGACTCGGCCGACGTTACCCTTATTGTTTTTGCCCTGCCAACAGCAAATTTCTCGGTGGTCCCCCCCGAAGCGTGCATTCCCGCAAACTTAACCTTCACCGATTTGTCGCAAGGCAACGGAGGCATCATCAACAGCTGGGAATGGTTTATTGATTCCAAAGGCGGCTTTACCCAACAAAATCCAGCCATTGTTTTTACTGCCCCCGGAGTTTATGGAGCTTTCCTTAAGGTTACAACCTCCGATGGCTGCGTTGACAGCGTCCGTATTGATAGCGCAGCCTTTGCCCGCCCCTTGCCGATTGCCGACTTTTCGCATACGCCCGAAAAAACAAACATTGGAAATCCCATTTTCTTTTTCACCGACCAATCAAGCCCCGATGTGGTTGCTTGGAATTGGACCTTCAACGGGCAGGGCGGCGTAGGAGCCTCAGACCCCAGCTGGACCTTCCCCGACGTGGGCGAATACTCCGTACAATTAACGGTTACCAATCAATACGGATGTACCGACAGCACAGGAACCATGGTTGAAGTAGAAGGCATTTCCGAACTCTGGATCCCAAGCGCCTTTACCCCCGACGGCGACGGATTGAACGAAACCTGGTTCCCCAAAGGAACAAACCTGACCGACAACGTCAACCTGCTGGTGCTGGTGTACGACCGCTGGGGCAACAAAGTGTACGAAGGAGGCAGCCCCGACAAACCCTGGACAGGCAATCAACCCGACGGGCAAACCGTTTGCCTTCCTGGAAGCTACTCCTACCGAATTATGTTCCTGAACGAAATGAAAAAATACCATGAATTCATGGGCAAAGTTGTTTTAATCCGTTAACCACCAATTATTTAGCTATGAAAAAACTACTTATTCTTTCCGTAGCGTTGGGCCTCGGCTTGACTTCCTGCACAAAAACAGAGTGTTTGGAATGTTCCGGTGCTGCCGCGACCTACAACGCCTGCTCGAACGATTCTCAGTTTTCCTTGGACCCAGGTTTTTGGGACAACCACGTTACAAATGCGGTCAATTACGCCACTGGGGTGGGCGACTCCTGCATCGTATTGTAAGGCCTTTGGCCAAAGCATTTTCAAAACCCTTTCGATGATCTACATCGGAAGGGTTCTTTTTTTTAATGAAAAAGTCCATGGTTTTTTGGGGGGCGGCAGCCGGGCTTTCCGAGCTACTCCGCGGCCCGAAAACGGGCCAGCCCTTGCCCGGCAGTAGCTCCTCGCGTCGCTCTGCCGCGCATGGGCCGGCAGCCGTTTCGGCCCTTGCGGGGTAGCTTCGTCAATCCCTGCCGCAGGCGGCTTGCCAGCCGAAGCCAAAAATCAACATAAAGCCAGCTCTAAAGAGCCTTAAAATGGAATGGAAAAATTAAAAAACAAAAAAACATGCAGCAAAACCCAATAAATTTGGTCTTTTGCTTGTTAAATTTTCCGGAATCGTTTCGTTTCGTTTTTTGCAGTGTACCTTTATCAAAACAATGGAATCATTTGATTAAAATGAGCTACCAAAAACAATTTTCGCTGGTTTGCCTTTTCACCTTGTACGCCCTTGGGCTTCAGGCACAGTTTCACAACCACCGCTGGCTTTTAGGATTGAATGCCGACCCGGTTGTTGCATTTAATCAAACCACAAATTTCCCATCGGTTTCAACGGGTCATGCCTTGCCGTACGCCGACCAAGGGAACGGGGTCATCAATCATCCCAATACCGGACAGCTGCTCGCCTATTCAAACGGCAATCGAGTTTGGGATAATACCCACACGGCCATGCCCAATGCCAACTTGGCTGGATTGAGTTCCTGTGCCAGCAACGGTCAGGTATGCGTAAATCCATCAAATTGCGACCGATTTTATCTTTTTTACGCCCCAAACAACGTGGTTCAAAACCAGCATGGACCGCTGATGTATGCCAGCATTGACATGTCGCTCCCCGGAAACGGAAGCATCGCTGCACCCTTGGGCGACATTCCCGCAGGAGCCAAAGATTTGGTTTTGCACCCCTCTATTTCCGATGCCTTTGAAATCGCTAAAGGCCAAACCTCAAATCTGTATTATTTATATGCCATCAATTCGAATGGCGACTCCTTGCTCAGCTGGCGCATTGACAACCTTGGAATCTCGCCTTTGGCAGGCATTCAATTGCCCTTCACCTTGGGCGAGCCTTCGTCGATTCGGCACAGTGTGGTAAATCAAAAACTTGCAATTACCTCCCTTCGTGAAACAGATGCCGTTCTTCTGGCCGATTTCAATTTGGCAACAGGAACGGTAAGCAACATTACTCAAGTTCCCAATTCCGTTTTTGGTGCATCGCCCACCAACTTTGAAGGAAATTACGATGCCGAATGGAGCCCCGACGGCAGCAAATTGTACATCAATAAACTTAGGTCTTCAAACGGCACAGGAGGCCGCGTTTATCAGTATGACTTAAACAACCCCGGAAATGCACCCGTTCTGGTGTACAACGCAGGAGCCAACAATTCGCTGGTTGCCGCCGGCATCAAACTAGCTCCCGACAATGTGATTTATTTTGTTCGACGCGATGTTGGACTGGGATTTCAATATTTGGGCGGCATTGCCAACCCCAATGCAGCGGGAATGGCTTGCAATCCCCAAGCCATTGGTATGAATTTGAACGTGGACATGGGCTTTTCTTTTAAAATATCGGAAACGCTGCCCGGCAATCTAAAGCCCCTTACCCAAGACCTTCAAGTCATTGCCCCCTGTACGCCAATGTTTGCCAATCTGCAGGCCAATGTCCTTGCCGTTTCGACCGATGCCGACAATCCAAATTTAATCGTTTCCGTTTTGGGTAGCTCAGCCAATGTCAATGCCTCCGTCAACAATGGAATCATCAGCATGAATTCGCTATCGCCCCAAACAGGCCCAGATACCGTCTTTTTTGCGGTCTGCGACGATTATTGCTTCCCCCGTTGCGATACAGGAATGGTTGTCATTGTTCCCTCAGCCCCATTCGGTGGCGTACTTCCAACCGATACCACCTTGTGCGTTCTAGGGCAAAACATTACCTTGAACACCGGATTGCCCGCTGCTGTACCACAAACGTGGAACAACGGAACCATAGGCCCACAAACCGTTGTGAACCAACCGGGAATTTATTACGTTGATATTGTTGGCATCAACGGCTGTGCGTTCCGCGACAGCATAATTGTAACTCTGTTTAACAATGTGAATTTAGGCAACGACCGCCTTATTTGCGGAGGGATTCCACCCATTATTGATGCGTCTTGCCCCGGTTGTACTTACCAATGGAGCACAGGAGCAACAAGTTCTTCCATAAGTCCCATGCAAGAAGGAGAATACTTTGTTACCGTGAATTCCATTTGCGGTGTGTCTAGAGACACCGTATATGTAAGCACCGCAGTTCCGCCCAGTGGAAGCCTGGGCCCCGACCGTTTGGTTTGCGATACGGCTTTGCTCAGCTTTGACTTCTCTTGCTTTGCCTGCACCTATCAGCTAAACAACCAACCCGTTAGCAACCCAATAGAAATAAGCAAATCGGGCACCTACTGGGTTGAAGTGACAAACGATTGCGGAACCTTGCGCGACACCTTTACCGTGGTTATTGGAACCACTGCCGAATTCAACATGCGCCAGGACTCCCTAGTTTGTCCGGGCGATACCGCCTTTTTGACAACCGGCGGAACCACCGGGCCCGTAGTTTGGAATACAGGATCAACGGCCGACACCATTCGGGTAACCACCGGAGGCTGGTATCTGGTTACCTGGACTGGAGCATGTGGGCAAACCACCGACTCCATATTTATCAAGCAATTGACGCCCGGGCAAATAAAACTGGGTCCCGACATTACCGTTTGCGACAGCGGCCTTGCCCCTCTTTTTATTCCAAATCTGGGGCCAGATGCACAATATTTATGGTGGAATGGTTCTGTAGCCGATACCGCCTTTGCTTTTCAAGAAGAAAACTATGCGGTAAACGTTCAATACTGCGGCGAAGTGTACCGAGACACGATATTTGTGCGTTATACGAACAAACGCGACGGGTTGTTCTTGGCGAATTCCTTTACCCCCAACGGCGATGGTTTGAACGAAATCTACTATGTGCGTGGTGTTGATCCCGGATACTTAGAATACCAGTTCATGATTTTTAATCGCTGGGGCAATTTGGTGTTTGAAAGCACCAATCCAAACCAAGGATGGAACGCCTGGAAAGATGCAGAACCCTATGAATCTGAAGTGTTTACCTATCGAGTTTTCTACATCTCGCCTTGCCGTACCGAATACGATTACCTAGGTAAGTTAAATGTGCTGAGGTAAACTACAATTGATGGGCCCAAAAACACCTGGGACCAATTGTTAGGAAATATAAGGTTGCAGCATGTAGACGGCCAAGGCTAAAACGGCAGTTCCAATTAAGACGTACAACCACCATTGTTGATGTTTTGAACCTTTTGACTGGCCCATTGGGGCTTTTGAAGGCTGTTTGAGTTTGGCTTGAAAAACGCCATCTCTAGACAGTTCTTCACAAAGACGCGTCCATCGGTCGGGACTTATTCTGTCCTTTATAACGGCTTCCAACACCTCCGCATGTTCGTTGGGCATTGTTTTGCGGTATTTTAAAGCAAAACGAACCAGCTCAAGGTCGGTCAAAGAGTGCAAACGCTGTTCCAATGATTTCATGCCTTATTTTTTTACCATCCACGTTTGTGGGTTCTCGGGCGTTTGCCCGTTCATTACTCGAAAATGCAGGGCCGATTTCCCATCTTCTTCATCCATAAATACCGTCCCTAAAACCTCGCCAATTTTAACGGCTTGCCCTTTACGCACCGAAACCTGTTCCAAATTTCCATAAACAGTAAGGAAGGTTCCATGCCGAACAATCACAACATTTTGATATCCTTCCAAAGTAAAAACGGCCGACACTTCGCCCCGAAAAACCGCTAAGGCCTTTTCGCCCCGCTGGGTGCTGATGTCAACCCCGTCGCGCTGTATGGTAACATGTTGAAAAACAGGATGCGGATGGATTCCAAACTTGCCGGTAACCAATCCATGTTTTACCGGCCAAGGCAAACGGCCCCGGTTCGATGAGAAATCGTTGCCCAAAGCCACCGTTTCTGGCGTTGCCGGAATGGGAGCTTTAGTTCCGCTTGCCTTGGCTTCCTCGGCCCGAACTTTTGCCGCCTTTT
This sequence comes from uncultured Flavobacteriales bacterium, assembly GCA_903837495.1. Lineage (GTDB taxonomy): Bacteria > Bacteroidota > Bacteroidia > CAIKAF01 > CAIKAF01 > CAIKAF01. The sequence goes on from CAILUT010000017.1 coordinate 12,504, forward strand.
CATCGCGGGTCCGAGCCGCTTTTAACTCCGCAGTTATAATGCCTTCTATTTTTCGAGCCAAAGCAACAGACTCCTCCTGTTTCCGGGCAAGGCGTTTTCTAAGTTCCTTTTCTTTTCCTTTTAACTGCAGCAGTAAAGCCTCTTTGCGTAGGCGCTCTTGCTCTAAACGCTGGGCTTGAATTTGCTGCTCGCTGAGTGCCAAATGCTTCTGCAACCGCATCGTATCCAGTTGCTGAAGTTGGAAGGTTAAATGGGTGTTGGTTTGCTGAATGGATTGCACCTTTTGTTGCCGTAGGCGAGCCATGCGCTCAATATATTGGCGGCGACGCAGCAAAACTCCAGGGTCTGGGCTCGACAAAATAGGAATCAACCCCGATTGCCGGCGGCGTTGTACAAAGGCCGCTCGAACCATCCCCGAATAGGCTTCCTTTTGCCTTTCTAAAAGCTGCTGAAGCCGAAGAGACTCCCTGCGGCCCGATGCCAAAGAGCTATCCAACACCGTGATTTCCGTTCCCAAGGTCAAAACCAACTGCTCCCGGGCTTCAATGCCCGCCGCAATTTTTTGCAGGGCGTCCACGCTGTTGTTTTGCTTTTGCTGGGTTTGCTTTAGCAAAGATTCCGTGTACTTTATGTCGTTCTCGATTTTCTTCCTTTTCTTTTCAAGGGCCGACCGACTTTGAGAAAAGACTTGACCTGCCAACAGCATTAGCATGAATACCAAACCCAACCTTTTTGTAGCAAGCAGCTGCATAATTCCCAAATGTAACGCGGTTTTTCATTCCCTGTTGTATTCCTTTTATCAAACCATCAACAATTCAGGTTTGAAAACACAAATAATTCGCTTTTCCCTGCGTTTTGATCCGCCATCTTGGGCGGCGTTTGTTCGAGAATGTGCAGCGGGGCTCTATGCGTCCAGGCCGCCCGTCCAAAAAGGAAAACGGCGGCGCAAGGCCTCCAGATGCGCCAAGTCGATCTCGGCTTTTTCATTGCTGACCTCGAATGGATTGTTTTCAAATACCGATTCGCCAAGCGGGCCCATTAAGCGGCTATCGCCGCTGTAAAGCAATCCATTCCCATCGGTTCCCACCCGATTAACCCCTAAAACATAACTTTGATTTTCAATGGCACGGGCTGCAAGTAGGGTTTTCCATGCCCGGCTGCGCCGCTCTGGCCAGTTGGCTACCACCAAAGCTAGGTCGTAATTGAAATGAGGCCGGCGGTACATCCACCCACCAAAGCGCAAATCGTAGCATACAAAAAGAGCAATGTTCCAGCCTCGGTACCGAAAAAGAAGCCTGGTATTTCCGGGTTTGTACTGCTTGGTTTCGCCCGCCAGTTCAAATAAATTTCGCTTGTCATAGTGCATCTGACTTCCGTCGGGGGCCACCCAAAAAAAACGATTAACCGGCCCATCCAGCCCCGGAAACGCTAAACTTCCCGCCAAAACCATTCCCCGATCTTTGGCCATCTGATGCATCCAATCTAAGGCCTCTAACCCGCTGTTCGCCATGTCGGGATTCATCGTAAAGCCGGTAGCAAACATCTCGGGCAACACCCAAACATCGCATTCCCCTGCCAAGGGAGCCAGAACCGATAGGGCGCTCAAATTGCGGTCTGGCCTTTCCCATTCAGGATCCTGCTGGTGCCAGGCAATCTGCAGCCGACTCATTTTTTTCCGCTCAACACCTTGGGCACTCGAAAATAATCGCTGTCCCGTTGCGGAGCGTTTTCAAGCGCCTCCCCATGGCTTATTGTCTGCTCGGCAAGCACCTCGTCTTTTCGGGGTTGTTCCAAATTCTCGGGACTCAAAGTGTACCTTCGGTCCGATAAATACACCAATGGCTCTACCCCTGTTGTGTCTATGGCCGACAAGGCATCTATAAATCCTAAAATGCGCGACAAATCGGCTTGAAGCTGGGGCAGTTCGTCGGCTTCAAATTCCAAGCGACTCAGATGGGCTAAGTGGGAAAGAAGTTTGGGACTAATTTCGACGTTCATGGCTCAAAAATACGGATTATTCCGTACCGCTTCCACACGCAATTCTATGTTTAACGCGCTGGGGCTTTCGGCCAAAAACAGCAAAAATCCTTCAAACAAGAAAAATGCCGGCAATTTTAGGCCCCCGTCTGTTTTTATGCTTTGGGCTTAGGAGTAAACCACAATCCCATAAAAATCCAAGCCCCAAATCGAACAATCATCCGTGCCTTAGCCGGTTCTCCGTTTAGCAAATATCCCATGCCCAACAGCAAAGTACCCAAACTCTTTGCCGAAAACTCCAAATAGCGGCGCGTTCGAACCCAAACCGAAGCCTCATCCACTTCCAACCGTTCGCCCAAGGCAAACCCAATGCAAAATTTTTTCAGGTAACTGGGGTTTAGCTTTTGATTGTCCACCAAATGACCTACCGTCAAATCGGGATAATACCAAACGTGCTGTCGGGCCTCGCCCTTTACCCGTCCAAACAGTTCTTTCTCTTCGCCGGCCAGCAGTATGGCGCCCTTTCGTCCTAAATTTGGATTGAATAGCCCATAGGCATCAAAAAAAGTACGGCGAAAGGTCATGTTGCTGCCACAGGGAAATTTGCCCCAATCCAGCATGGCGCCTTCTGCATCGCCCGCATCAAACTGTCCGGTTACGCCCCAATAGTATTTGGTGTACCATTCGGGCTTCCCATCTACAAATTCAGGTTCTATTTTTCCGCCAATGGCAAGCAATTCCGGCCGGGCATCCAAGTAGGCAATGGCCTTTGATAAGAAATCGGGGGCTGCCACTGCGTCGTCGTCTAAAAAAGTAACAATGGATGCCTTCGATTCCTCTACTCCCCGATTTCGGCCGTAAGACAAACCTTGCCGGGTTTCCAACATGGTTCTAACCCTCATTTCCGGATGGGCTTTTTGGAAGTCGGCCACCACCTGCATGCTTGCATCGCTGCAGTTGTTGTCGATCACCAACACCTCAAAGGCAGATAAAGCCAAATCTTGATTCAGCAAGCCCATCAGGGCTTTTCCAATGTACTTTTCGCGGTTGTAGGTTGCAATTACAACCGATATGCGCAGCGGTTCTGCCATGTTCAAAGGTAAGGTATTTTCGCCTTAGCCAAGGTTGGAAAACCAGCTAAACGGGCGCTGAGTTGGGGCCGGCGAATCTGGTTTAAGCTATGGCCTTGGCATTAGCCCATAGGCACTTTCGGGAAACTCAAATTTCCATATTCCCTGCGAATCCGTTCTAAGTGCTGAGCGGTTTTTTCGATGGTAAAGGAAATGTCTTGCTCCGTATGGTCAGAGGTAATAAAAAACCGCAAGCGGGCCGACTCTTCGGGTACGGCGGGGTACAGTATGGGCTGCACATTTATTCCTTCTTTGAACAAAGCATCGGCCAGAAGCAAGGCATGCGCCGAATTCCCGGTAATAATGGGGACTACCGCGGTATCTTTGCTGGGGCCCGTGTCCAGTCCTTTTGCCTTGGCTTGAGAAAGGAAAGAGGCCGCATTGACTTGGCATTTTTGGGCTCTCCAGGGCTCGCTCATCATGATGCTCGTGCTGGCCAGGGCGGCCGCGGCGTTGGCCGGGCTAATTCCCACCGAATACACAAAGCCGGGGGTGTTGTATTTCAGGTAATCAATCAAGGCTTTTCGGCCGGCGATGTATCCGCCGCAAGAGGCAAAGCTTTTGCTAAAGGTGCCCATCCACAAATCTACATCGTGGGGGTTCAGGTTAAAGTAATCGCGAGCGCCCAAGCCATTGGGGCCAATCACGCCCATGGAATGGGCTTCGTCAAGAAACAAAAGGGCGTTGTGTTTTTTCTTAATTTCTATGAATTTAGGCACATCGGCAATGTCGCCGTCCATGCTGTACACTCCTTCAATGGCTACGAGTACCCGTTCGTAATCGGCCCGGTTGTCGGTTAAAATTTGGTCTAAGGCCTCGTAGTTTTCGTGGGGAAAAGCGATTCGGCGGGCTCCCGACAACACAGCGCCTTCAATAATGCAGTTGTGCGACAAGTCGTCGTACACAATTAAATCTTTGCCGGGGCGCATCAGGTGGCCAATAACAGTAACATTGGTGGCATGCCCGCTCACCAAGGTAATGGCGTCTTCGGTGCCGATTAATTCGGCCAGGGCCTTTTCAAGCTGACCGTGCAAGGGCTTCTCGCCGGTTGCTATTCGGCTGGCAGAAACCGAAGTGCCGTATTGATCTACAGCGGCTTTGGCGGCCTCTGAAACCCGGGTATCGCCCGACAAACCTATGTAGTTGTACGATGACCAGCTCAACAATTCTCGGCCATCAATCTGGGTTTTGTTGTTTACAATAACCTCGTTCACCCGAAAATAGGGGTTCTCAACCTGCAAGGCCTCTAAGGTTTTAAATTGAGCGGCCAAGGCTTGCACTTCGGGAAACTGATTTACATCCGCAAATCGAGCGGTGTCTATGTTCCCTTTTGTGGGGGCAACCGCAACGGTAGCCTTTGCCGCTTCGGCTTGGGCTGCTTTTTGTTTTAACAGCTGCTTCAGCTTTTCGCGTTTTTCTTCGGCACTTAATGGGCGTTCTTCTGACATGGTTTCGGTTTTTCGGGAGTAAAATTACCAAAAAACCGAATGAGAAGGCTGCGGTTGCCGCAAGCAAATGGGCAAAGGGTTTTTAAGGGCGAATAAATTCAAATCCAATGCCATGCACCACCTGAATTTTTATCCTTGGATCGGCCGATACGTATTTTCTCAATTTTGAAATAAACACATCCATGGAGCGGCCCGTAAAGTAATCGGTTTTCCCCCAAACTGCTTGGAGCAAATCTTCGCGCCGAATTAACGCTTGGCTTTGCTGACATAAATAGTGCAGCAGTTTTCCTTCGCGTTCGGTAAGCCTGCGTTCTTCGCCTTGGGCATGCACCAACAAAAAGTTGTGGTAATCAAAAGAATACTGACCTAATTCGTACCTGGCTGGCTCTTTGCTTTCTTGCCCGCTCATGCTTCGTTTCACCAAATTTCGGATGCGCAGCAGCAGTTCTTCGGTTGAAAAGGGTTTAGACATGTAATCGTCGCCTTGGCTAAGGCCTTGCAGCACATCTTGTTGTGCGTCCCGGGCGGTTAAAAAAAGAATGGGCATTTTGGGCGCTTTTTCGCGAAGCACCTTGGCCAACGAAAACCCGTCCATTCCAGGCAGCATGACATCTAAAACCGCCACATCGTAGGTGTTTTTCTTGGCCGCCTCGGCCGCATCCTTGCCGTTCGATATCCAATCTACCCCCCAACCCGGAACATCGCTCAATTGCTCGCTCAATATTAACCCCAACGCTGCGTCGTCTTCTACATACAACAATCTTAAGCTGGAACTCATGGCATCAATGGTTTTAGTTTTAAGGTAAAGACCGCTCCCTCGCCCTCTTTGCTGCGTAAGGCAATTTGACCCCCATGCAGGCGTACAATTTGCTTTACGTAGCTAAGCCCCAAACCAAATCCTTTTATGTCGTGGCGGTTGCCGGTTGAAACCCGGTAAAACTTCTCAAAAATCATGCCTTGAACCGCTTTGGGTATGCCAGGCCCTGTGTCGCTGACTTCCAGCACCACCTGCCCCAACTTAAGCTGTGCCTTAAGTCGTATTTGAACGCTTTCGCCACCGTACTTTACTGCATTGTCGAGCAAATTAAACAAGGCATTGCTTAAATGATTCTTGTCGCCCAGTATGGAAACCCCGCTGGGCAGTTCCGGCAAAAACTCAAATCTGACCTTGCTGTTCTCCAATCTAGATTTAAATTGCTCTACCACCGATTGCAGCAATTCCAATACGTTGACGGCCTGGCGATCCATGTTGTTCCGGGTCGATTCTACCATGGCAATTTTCAAAATCTGTTCCACATGGGTTTTTAACCGCAGCGATTCGTCTTGAATGATTTGTGCATAGCGTTGAACCCGGTCGCCCTCGCCGCCCGATGCCTGTTTTTTTAAGGCTTCCGCTGCCACCAGCAAGGTCGAAATCGGCGTCTTAAACTCATGCGTCATGTTGTTGATAAAATCCTGGCGCATGGCCGAAAGCCTCTTTTCCCGAAAAACAATCACCACCACAAAAATAAACACCCCCATAATCACCATTACGCCTAAGGTGCTGGCCGACAACACCCGAAGCTCGCGGGCAATGAAACTGCGCTTCCCCGGAAAATGCACCACCATCATGTGGCTCTCGCCGCTAAAGGTGTACGAGGGCAGTTTTTTCAAAACCGCTTCTCCAGGCGGTTTTCCTGAAAACAGCGGGCCCAATTTGGTGTTGTACGTACGCCAAACCATGCTGTCGGCAAAACAATCGTACATGCCAACCTGAAAATCCTGCAATATAGATTGCTTCCTAAACTCGGCCACCAGCAGATTTAACAAAAAATCCGGAGGAACCGTTCCGTTCAAGCTCACCAAAAAGTCTTCGTCGCCCAAGGGGGTTACGGCCTCGCGTACCGAGGTGGTGTCGCTGTTGTACCGATACACCTGCGAAGCCACCGATATCAAGCTCAGGGTTACCCGGTTTTGAAACTGTTCGTTGGTAAATCGATAGGCCTTTTGCACCCAAAATACCTGAATCAAAACCAAGCCACCTAAGGCCAGGCCCGACACCAACGAAACTACCCGTAAGGTTTTGGATGTCAACATTTTTATGGAATAAACAAAGAAACGGTTTGAGCGGCCTCGCCCAGCAGATTTTCATGAAACGAAAGTGCCATTAACCTAGGCGCTAGGGTATCTGTGCTGGCCTTAAATGCCCCCAAGTATTTGGAATCCAAAGGCACCGTAGCCTGGGGCTGCTCCCGAAAGGGATCTACCTGTTTGCCGTTTTTCCAAAACCGGTAGCACAAATGCGGACCGGTGGCCAGCCCGGTACTCCCTACAAAACCAATCACTTGCCCCTGCCGAACCCGAACTCCCGAACGAATGCCCGGTGCAAAACGGCTCATGTGCAAATACTGGGTGGTGTACGTGCCGTCGTGCTTCAATTTTACGTAATTCCCATTGCCTTTTGCAAAGCGCGCATCGGTAACAATCCCATCGGCAACCGCAACAATGGGCGTTCCATGTGGGGCAGCATAATCGGTTCCCAAATGCGGCTTTACCCGCTTCAAAACAGGGTGCATCCTGTTCTTTGAAAATTTCGATGAAATGCGGCTGTATTCCAAGGGGGCTTTCAAAAATCGGGTTTTCATGCTTTGCCCCGCAGCGTCATAATACCCCACCTGCCCGTTCTGCTCAAACCGATAGGCAAACTGCTCTTTGCCCCGGTGCAAAAACGAGGCCGCAACAATCCGTTCTACGCCCATTGGCACCGAATCGGCTTCCCATTCTTCGTACACCACCCGAAACCGATCGCCTTTGGCAAGGGCAAAGAAATCGACCGACCACTTAAAAATATCGTCCAGCCGATAGCACAACACCGGGTTTAAACCCTGTTCAACCACACTTTGGTACAGCGAATGCGTTATAATGCCTGCGGCTGTTTTTTGCACCAAACGCATGGGTTTTTCTTCTTTGTACACCTGCGGCAAGGTGTCGCTCCACCGAAACACCAAATACGAACGGGGATTGGGTTCGTACACCATACAAACAGGTTTGCCATCGGATCCCTTGCGGCAAAAAACACGGTATGAATGCCCCGCACGCAGGCTGCGTAAATCCATCAGTGCACTTGCCTGCTCTATCAAATCCTGCGAAACCACCGCCGAAACGCCCAACTTCCCGAAAATACCCGATAAACTTTGCCCCGACGTTATGGTGTACGTCTGTTCTTCCAACCCACTTACGTCCATTCCATAGGCCGAATCGGCTTGTTCAACGCCCCGCAGGGAATCGCCCGCCGATACTTCTTCGGGGACGCTTGCAGATTCCCGGCAAGAAAAAAACACCAACACCCACAGAACAAATCCCATGTTAAGCGCAAAACGCTTGCCCGTTCTTCTTAATGCCTTCCCCATTCCTTCCGCTCCTGTTCTGTCCATAATTCCGGAAAAAAAATACGCATCTGATTCTTGGGAGCCAGGTATTTCTGCCAGTTCGTCCCACCCGTCGCCGCTATGTCTTCGGGTTCCCGTTTTAAATAACGCACGGCCGATTTGTAGTGCATCAATGGCCAATCTATGTTGACCTGCCGGTCAAAGGTCCGCAGCGCTTCACGCAAATCGGTACGCTGCCGATCCGACTCCGGCAAGCCCTGAAAAACTTCGTACAAGGTCTTCCCTTTCATCTCTTCGGCCAAACGCAAAAATTCCGCCCCATACTTGCCCTCAAACTGCCTTAATGTCAATGTTTTATTCCCGGTCAACAACTCGGCCGCACCCCGCCCCCAGTATATGTTTTCCAACAATTGAGTTGTGCTGCCAGCGGCTTCCGTACTTTCTCTGAGCTCAAATTGCAGCAAGTTTTGCAGCGGGGTAGCCCGAATTTCAATCATCCGGTATTGGGCCGATTGAAATCCAGAGGCAGGCAGCAAAGCCATTCGAAACTGCAAAAACTGTTCCGGCTCCATGCCCTCAATCATAATTTGAAACGAATGCGTTAGGGCCGAAAAATAAGCGGTCAGCCGCTTCAGCCGGCTTAGCAAAAAGTCGGCATCGCTGCTCCGCTCCGGAATCTGCTCCAGCTCATTCAGGCAAAGCTTAAAATACAATTCGGTAATTTGATGGTATAAAATAAATATTTTTTCGTCGGGAAACGAGGTCTTTGGCTGCTGCAAGGTCAGCAGGGTATCCAAATGAATATAGTCCCAGTAAGTCAAGTAGTTGGAGTGCATCAGCCCCTGCAAATAGCTGTTCATATCTTGCCCGCTGGCCCGGAATTTTTCCTGCAGCAATCGAAGGTTAGCCTGCAATTCGTTTTCGTTCATTTTCATGCAAAAAGGGTGAATCACGAAGGTAATAAATCGGCTTGGCTTTTGGGTATTGATTTGGGCGCCCAATCCGCTTTCCGCTGTAGCCAGGCCGTGCTGGGGCGGTTGGGGCTGGGCTGGGCAGTGGCTCCCAAGGTCGCCCTGCCCAACCGGCCCCAACAGGCCCCAGCCCAACCCGTCTGCCGCTGCAATCGGGGCGCGGGCCCCCTCAACCGTACACCCCTTTCAGCAAACTAGCCACAACCGCCGTTCCTTCAATTCCATTATCTTGTTCATAAATTCTGAACTCCGTGAAGAACACAAGCATTTTAAGCATAGACGCCGGCACCACATCGGTGCGGGCTCTGCTTTTCGATGTACATGGCAAGGTGCTGGCTGAATTCCGGCGGGCTGTTCCCCTTGATTTTCCACAAAACGGCTGGGTTGAACAATCGCCCGGGCAGCTGTGGCAGGCTGTGTACGAAAGCTTAGAGCAGGCTCTTCAGTTTGCTCGAAACCAAAACCTAGAGGTAGCATGCGCCGGTTTGACCAACCAACGCGAAACCGTGGTTGCCTGGAACAAAACCACAGGAAGGGCCTTGGCTCCCGCCATTGTATGGCAAGACCGGCGAACCACCGAATCCTGCGAAGCTTTAAAGCAAAAAGGACTGGAATCGGAAATCAGGCAGCGCACCGGTTTGGGCCTTGACCCTTACTTTAGTGCAGGAAAAATGGCCTGGCTGCTTGAAAACCAGCCCGAGGTAAAGCGGGCTGCCGAGCAAGAACAACTGGCCTTAGGAACGGTGGACAGCTGGCTGATGTTTCAGCTGCTGGGCCGCCACCTCAGCGAAGCCAGCAACGCCTCGCGCACCTCGCTCTACAATCTGGAACTCGGCAGCTGGGACCCTGCCTTGCTAAATGTGTGGAACATCCATCCAAATTGGCTTCCTGAAATTATGCCCAGCGATGCGGCCTTTGGAAGCATTGCCTTGCCGGGTTTGCCCAAAATTCCCCTGACCGGTGTTTTGGGCGACCAACAGGCTTCGTTGCTGGGGCAAGGCTGCTTAAATGCGGGCGACACAAAAAACACCTATGGTACGGGCTGCTTTATTATGCAACAAGCCGGCAGGGTTCGACCTGATTCGGGCAAGGCCTTGCTAAGCACGCTGGCCTGGGAAACTCAACAAGGCCGATTTTATGCTCTAGAGGGCAGCGTTTTTATGGCCGGAGCTTTGCTAAACTGGTTGAGCGACGAATTGCATTTGGCCGATTCTATGGCGGGCTTGAACGCCTTGGCCGAATCGGTTTCGAACAGCGGCGGAGTGATTTTGGTTCCGGCCTTTACGGGTTTAGGCGCCCCATACTGGTCGCCAAGAGCCCGGGGAACCTGGCTGGGAATCAATGCCGGAACAGGCAAAGCAGAGCTGGTGCGCTCGGCCTTCGACGCCATTGCCCAGCAAACCGCCGACGTGCTAGACAGCATGCAGGCCTTGACTGGAATTCCAACAAGGGCCCTATGGGTTGATGGCGGGGCTTCGGCTTCAGATGTGCTGATGCAAAGGCAGGCCGACCTAGCCGGAATGCCGGTTTTGCGCAGCCCCATTCTAGAATCTACGGCCTGGGGTGCCGCCATTATGGCCGGTCAGGGCGCTGGGCTTTGGTCCTTAGAACGGGCGGGAAACCCAAATTCTACCTCGGTTTTTTCTCCCAGCAATGCAACAGAATTGCCGGCCGAAAGGCAGAGCTGGAAACGCGCTGTTCAGGTGTGCCAAGATTGGAAAGGCTAAGGGCCTATAAAATTATTCCTGGGGTTCAGGAGGAAATTCTCCCCGCTTGATGCGCTGATAATAGCCTTCGGTCACCTGAATGTCAACCTGGCTCCAGCTTTGTCCGTAATGCCGCAGCCAGGCCTCAATGCCTTGAACCCGATGCATGAATTTTCGGTTTGTGCGCTCTAAAGCATCTTCGGGGTTGATGCCTGTAAGGCGGGCATAATTTACCAAGGCAAACAGCATATCGCCCATTTCTTCTTCTTGGTTGTCCACATCGCCTTTGGCCCTGGCCTCCTCGAATTCCTGCAATTCCTCTTTCACTTTTTCCCAAACTTGCTCGGGCTTTTCCCAATCAAATCCAACTCCTGCGGCCTTTTCTTGCAAGCGCCAAGATTTCACCAAGGCTGGCAAGCCCCCTGGAACTCCGCCCAACACAGAACGGTTGCCTTCTTTTAATTTAATCTGCTCCCAATTTTGCTTTACTTCTTTTTCGTCTTTTACCTGAACATCGGCGTAAATATGCGGGTGGCGGTGAATCAGTTTTTCGCAAATTCCATTCAGCACCTGTTCAAGGGTAAACCAGTTTTTTTCTCGGCCAATGCGGGCATAAAAAACCAAGTGCAGAAACAGGTCGCCCAGTTCTTTGCGTATTTCGTCGGGCGATTCAGACAAGATGGCATCGGAGAGTTCATAGAGCTCCTCGATGCTCAAGGTGCGCAGGGATTCCATGGTTTGTTTTTGATCCCAGGGGCATTGCTCGCGCAATTCGTCCATAATCTGAAGTAAGCGGCCAAAGGCAAGCAGTGTAGAATCCATGTGTTTTTTACCTTTGCAGTAGAACAAAGATAACACTGCGACATGAACTGGACATTATTGCTTTTGGTAATTGGCCTGCTGGCCTTGGCTTTTGCGGGCATCGCAGTGAAAATTTTGCTAAAAAAAGACGGTAAATTTGCGGGCACCTGTGCCAGTCAAAGTCCGTTTTTAAACAAAGATGGAAAAGCGTGTGGCCTGTGTGGCGCCTTGCCCACTGAAACCTGTTCTAAGAGTTAAACCTAGACTTTCGACCCCTAAATAAAGACGCACATGAGTACCGATGCCATTTTACAACGCTGCCAGGGCAGCATGGACAAAGCGATTTCGCATTTGGAAGACGAATTGTTGAAAATCCGTACCGGCAAAGCCAATCCGGCGATGCTTGACTCGGTTTACGTAGAATATTACGGTTCCAACGTGCCCCTGCCACAGGTGGCCAACGTGAATACACCCGACGGGCGCACCCTAACGATTCAACCCTGGGAAAAGAAAATGCTGCAAAGCATTGAACGGGCCATCATCAACAGCAATTTAAATCTAAATCCTCAAAGCGATGGGGAAATGATTCGGATTCATGTGCCCCCTTTAACCGAAGAACGCCGCAAAGACATGGTAAAAATGGCCAAAGTGGAAGCGGAAAACGCCAAGGTTAGTTTGCGCAATGCCCGCCGCGATGGGAACGAAGGCTTCAAAAAGCTGGTAAAAGAGGGGCTGGCCGAAGATGTTGCCAAAGACCAAGAGGCCCGCGTTCAAAAAATGATTGAGGAATACTCCTTAAAGGTAGATGACCTTTGCCAGCGCAAAGAAAAAGAAATAATGACTGTTTAAGTCGGTATGCTAAGCCGGTTTTTCCAGGTCTTGACCTCCTGGGTATTTCGATTGTCTCTGCCCATTGTTCCTGCATGGTTTCATATAGATTGGCTGCGCTGGATTATGCCCGCCACCAAAAACGAATGGCTGTTGCTGGGCTTGTTGCTCAGCAGTTCGGCCTTGGCTTTGGCCTCGTGGACGGGCCCCAATTGGTTTTCTAGGGCATTTGCCCTTGCCGTTGTTGGTTCAGGTTTGGGCTTAATGCTGTTTCCTTTGCCCAATTTAGCGGTTCAGCCTCCGCTTACTTATTTGTGGAGCGTCTCCATGGGGCTGTTTTTTTTAGGTTGGCCCAAAGGGGGGAAATAGGTTCTTTTTTGAGGCCCGCGGTAGGGATTGAAGAGGGTTGCCCGCAAGGACAACAGCACTTTAGGGGCCCGAGCTGCGGAGGCGACTTCAGGAGCCACCGCAAAGCCGGAGCCCCTGTGCTGTTGACCGCGGACAACCCCTGAAAGCCCGCAACCGCCCTAAAAATAAGCCCTAGAATAAACCATGAAATTGTGGATTTGACTCGGGTAGCGTATCTTTGCCGCATGCACCTGCGAATTTGGGCCTGGATTTTGCCGATAACCCTGTTTTGGACCTGTTCCGGTGGGCCTTTAAAGCAGCACTTTGAAGAAATGGCGGGGCCCGAAAACGCCCATTGGAGGGGCATAAACCTGGGCGATTCATGGGAACAAGTGCAAGAAAAAGAAGACGCCAAAGCCCTGCTTGCTTTGGATTCTGCCTTTGCAAAATACCACTTCCACTACTCCGACTCGGAATATTACGAAGTTCAGTACCAATTTGTGGAAGAACGCCTCGATGAAATCTACGTACAAGTATTTTTAGGCTCGGAACCCCAGGGCGAAGCGCTCAGCGGTTTGGCTGTGGCCCACTTTTCAGAAGCCTGGAAGCAAGAAGCCTTGATGGATCAGGGCGTATATGTCTTTACAAAACCGGGCGTTTTACTGGAAATCATGGACGAGAGTCCTTTTCATGGTCCGGGCTTGGTGCGGCTTATTTTTAGGCTGGGGCCAGAATCCAAACCTGAAGACGAACCCAAGTTGCCCAGTTGATGTTGGAGCCTGTGCTCGACATCCAATCTCTGTCCATTGCCTTTTCGGGCAAGACGGTACTTCGAGATGTTTCAATCCGCATTCAGGCTGGAGAAACCCTGGGGCTGGTGGGGGAATCGGGCAGCGGGAAATCCCTAACCTCTTTGAGTGTTTTGCGTCTAAATCCTGGGCAGGCTAGCGGCCGCATTTTACTTCGGCATGAAGAACAAAATGTAGATGTATTAAGCCTGCCCGAGCGGCAGTTGCCCAGCATACGAGGCAAGTCGGCGGCCATGATTTTTCAAGAGCCCATGACCTCTTTAAACCCGTATTACACCTGCGGGTTTCAGGTAATGGAAGCCCTTCGGGCCCACGAGAAAATGAGCAAAACCCAGGCTTGGGCTCGCTGTTTGGAGTTGTTTCGCGAAGTGCAATTGCCCCGGCCTGAGGCGATGATGCGGGCCTATCCGCATCAAATTTCGGGCGGACAAAAACAACGGGTCATGATTGCCATGGCCATTTCGTGTGCTCCAGGCCTGTTGATTGCCGACGAGCCCACCACGGCCCTAGATCCAACGGTTCAAAAAAGCATATTAAACACCTTAAAAAAACTGCAAGACGAACGGGGCATGGCCATGTTGTTTATATCGCACGATTTGGGTGTGGTTTCAACCTTGGCTCACCACATCGCTGTGTTGTACCGGGGCGACCTGGTGGAACAAGGCAAGACCGAAGACATACTCCGCAATCCTAAGCATCCCTATACCCGAAGTTTGTGGGCCTGCAGGCCTCGATTGCTGTCGGCAGCCCAGCGGCCTGCCCGTTTGCCCTCGGTCGAAGATTTTATGCTGGGGCAAGAAAAAAGCGAGATCTTTCATCGGCATCGCCCCCAAATCGAGGCCGCAGCACCCGTACTTTTAAGGGCAGAAGGATTGACCGTAATTTACCCCCTAGAACGCGACTGGCGCGGAAAAACCAAATCCAGCATAACCGCGGTGGACGGAGTTGGATTTGAGCTAAAAAAAGGCCAAACGCTGGGCTTGGTTGGCGAATCTGGCTGCGGAAAATCAACCCTGGGCCGTGCCCTGGTTGGCTTGGTTCAGGTGCATTCTGGCGAAATTCATTTCGGCGAAACCAATCTTAAAACCCTAACTGGAGAAGCTTTAAGAAGGTTTAGGCCCAACATTCAACTCATTTTTCAAGACCCCTTTGGCTCTTTAAATCCATACATGTTGGTGGGCGATGCCATTGCTGAGCCGCTGTGGGTGCATCGAAAATATAGCAGTTGGGCTGCTTGCCAAGCGCAAGCCAAAAATTGGCTGCAACGCGTGGGCCTGCCCATTGATGCCTACGGACGGTATCCCGTTGAATTTAGTGGAGGGCAGCGGCAGCGCATTGGAATAGCCAGAGCACTGGCCCTGAAACCCAGTGTGTTGATTTGCGATGAATCGGTTGCCGCCTTAGATGTATCGGTACAAGCCCAGGTGTTAAACCTGTTGCGGGGACTGCAGGAAGAAGATGGATTTGCTTGCCTTTTTATTTCGCACGATTTGGCGGTGGTGCATTACATGAGCGATGAGGTGATGGTGATGCAGGCGGGAAAAACCATAGAGCATGGTGGGGTAGAGCGGGTATTGGAGCATCCTACTGAGGCCTATACCCAAGGTTTGCTGCAGGCAGCCATGCCGGGGCAATAGAAAAAGAGGCAAAGCTGCCGATTGACGTTGGTCTTACCTTAAGGCCGCACCTTTTCCCAGAGCACCGATTGCTTGCCCTGCATGTAGCGTAGGGCTCCGGCCAGCATGGCGGCGTTCATCATCAAAAAATACATAGGCATGTAGAACAAGGGGATTTTCAGTTGAAAACGGTTTAGGGCGACCCCCAGCAAAGCCCAGGCGTAAATGCCAAGGTGAATTCCAGCCGAAAAGAGCCAAACCCCTTGATTGTTGGCCCCCAGGCACAGGTGGGAAAACAGAAAAAAGAGCAACAGGGGCGGGGCAAGCATCCAACGCATCCAACGGTGGCCTACAAAAACGAGCCAGGCTCGGGGCCAGGTAAAGGGTTTTTTAGGGAGTTCAAGCCGAGGTAGGGACTGAAAAACACCGGCCGCGATGCGAATTTTTCGTTTCCATTCGGCTTGCAAATTGGGGCTGGCCTGTTCGGTTGCCAGGGCGGTTGGGGCATAGGCCACGCGAAAGCCTTGTTCAACGATGCGGACCGAGAGCACAAAATCATCTAAAATGGCATCGGGTTCAAGGGGTTTAAAGAGCGAAGTACGGAAGGCAAAGAGTTCGCCTGCGGCACCTACAATGGTGTAAAAACGAGCATCCCAATGCTTTATTCGGCTTTCGTATTTCCAGTATAGGCCTTCGCTTGAGGTGCTGTTTCCTGGGTCGGCCTGAACGCGTTTTTCGCCGGCTACAGCCCCAATCGAGCTCCATTGAAAAGGGGCGGTTAGGGCCAGAAGGGCTTCGGGGTTAAGCAAGGTATTGGCATCGGTGATCACCGTGATTTGGGCGGAAGAAAAACCAAGAGCCCGGTTAACCGCGGCCGATTTGCCTTGACGCTGGGTTTGATGCAGCACTTGAACCCGAGCATCGGGAAAATGTAGGGCCTCGGAGCCATCGGTGCTGCCATCGGTAACAACAAGAATGCTCAGCAGGTCAAATGGAAAATCGAGGGCCAGGGTGTTGGCCAGTTTGGCGGGCAAACAGGCCGCTTCGTTGTAGGCTGGAATAACCACGCAAACCGAGGGAAGGCCATGGGTAGAAGCCCAACTTTTAGGAAAAGGTTGAACAAATTTAGAAACCAAGGCCATGGCAAATCCATATCCCAAATAAATGAACAGCAAAAGCCCCAGCATGCCCCAAAAAACCAATTCCAGTTCAGCCATGCTGCAAAAGTAGGCAGAATCTTTGTAGGGCAAGAATGGGGGCGGGAGCAGAAAATCTGCGGCTTTCCCTGTTAAACATTTGTTAATCGAAAAGGTTCGACCTAAATTTGCATAGTTTTGGAGAGCAAACGAAGAACATCGTTAAACACATTTGTTATGAAAATTTCATTTTTAATTGCCGCTTCGGCCTTTTTCTTTTGTGGAACTGTATTGGCTCAAAACGCCGACGCAGCAAAGTTAACCGCAGAATCAATGATTGTAGATTATGGTGAAGTTGCCTACAAAGGCGATGGAGTCCGTGATTTTGTTTTCAAGAACGAAGGCAAACAACCGTTGATGATTACCAATGCGAAAGGTTCTTGTGGCTGTACCGTTCCTGAATGGCCTAAAGACCCGATTCGTCCGGGTGCCAAAGGTGTGGTTAAAATCAAATACGACACGGCCCGTCCGGGAATGATTTCCAAAACGGTGACCATCACGACAAACGAGGTTGAATCTATGGACGATGCGGGCAATCCGCAGTACAAGCAACACGTGGTTCGCATTACTGGCAACGTGAAGCAGCCGCCTGCCAGCGGTGGTTTGCCTGTGAACAACAATTCTGGAGTACCGGGCGAATAATTCTATTTCTGGTTTGTTTTAAATAGCCCTCGAAAGAGGGCTTTTTTGTGGATTAAAAACCCGGTGTATATTTGAATAGAAAAGAGGATGCATTGGGCCTAAGGGGTTCAGACCTTCTTTTCAATAATCGGGAACAAAATAGGCATGTCGCGCACAAAGTACCACTACAACACCAAGACCTTGCGTTTTGAGCCCTATCGGGAGCGTTGGGTTAAGCGCGTGTTTCGGATTGCGTTTAATTTGCTTGCCGGCATGTTGTTTGCGACACTGGTTTTATTGTTGGCCTATCGGTATTTAGATTCTCCGAAAGAGAAACGGCTTCGGCGGGAGTTGGAATTAACAGAAAGCCAGCTCAAGGTGCTGGAGAATCAAATGGGCGAAATGGAGGGGGTGGTTGCGGACTTAGAAAACCGGGACGATCAAATTTACCGGGCCTTGTTTGCGGCCGAACCCATATCGGCCGAGGTTCGAAAATCCGGCATTTCAGGTCTGAATCGGTACGACCGGTTTAAAGGGCTACTGATCAGCGATTTATTGACAGAGGCCACGCAGAAAATGGATCAAATTCGAAAAAGGGCCTACGTTCAAACGCGGTCCTACGATGAATTGTGGGGTTTAATACAAAACAAAAGCGACATGCTCAAGAGCATTCCCGCGATTATTCCTATTGATTTGGGCGATTTAGAGCGCATGACAAGCGGATTTGGCTACCGAATTGACCCGATCTACCAAACGCCGAAGTTTCATGCGGGAATGGATTTTGTGGCTGAAATGGGTACTGCTGTTTACGCCACGGGGAATGGGGTGGTAATAGGGGCAAGTCATGAAGCAGGCGGGTATGGAAACTGCGTTCGCATTCGCCATGGATTTGGCTATGAAACCGTTTATGCCCATTTAATGTCAATATCGGTGCGGGCGGGCATGCGGGTAAGCCGCGGTCAAAAAATCGGATTGCTTGGCAGCACGGGCAAATCAACCGGCCCACACTTGCACTACGAAGTGGTGCACAAAGGGCAACCCGTTAATCCGGTGTATTTTTACTATTCTGACATCAGTCCCGAGGAATATGCAAAGCTGATTGACCAGTCAAACCGCCCTGGGCAAGCCATGGACTAATTTAAATTACCAGTCGAGCAGCCAGGCAAAAATCAAAGGCGCCACAATGGTGGCGTCGGATTCTACAATAAACTTGGGCGTATGAATGTCGAGTTTGCCCCAGGTTATTTTCTCGTTGGGAACGGCCCCGCTGTAAGACCCGTACGAGGTGGTGGAATCGCTGATTTGGCAAAAATACGACCAGAAGGGTACGTCGTGCCATTCCAAATCTTGATACATCATGGGCACTACACAAATGGGAAAATCGCCGGCAATGCCGCCGCCAATCTGGAAAAAGCCAAGGCCTTTGCCCCCTGAATTTTTGCGGTACCAATCGCTTAGCCAAGTCATGTATTCAATGCCCGATTTCATGATTGAGGGCTGAAGTTCGCCCTTGATACAATACGATGCAAAGATGTTGCCCATGGTGCTGTCTTCCCAACCCGGCACAACCATGGGCAGGTTGCGTTCCGCAGCGGCAATCATCCAACTGTTTTTGGGGTCTATTTCATAATACTGTTCCATAACTCCGCTCAGCAGAAGTTGGTACATGTATTCGTGCGGCAAATAGCGTTCTCCGGCTTTTTGTGCCTTTTCCCACAAATGAAAAATATGTTTTTGAATGCGGCGAAAGGCCTCTTCTTCAGGAATACAGGTGTCGGTAACGCGGTTAAACCCCTTTTCCAGCAAATCCCATTCGTCTTGGGGACTTAAGTCTCGGTAGTTCGGAACGCGTTTGTAGTGGCTGTGGGCCACCAGATTCATGATGTCTTCTTCAAGGTTGGCTCCCGTGCACGAAATAATGTCCACCTTGCCTTGCCGAATCATTTCGGCCAAGGAAAGCCCCAGCTCGGCCGTACTCATAGCCCCGGCTAGGGTAACCATCATTTTCCC
The DNA here is from genome assembly GCA_903837495.1 of uncultured Flavobacteriales bacterium. GTDB lineage: Bacteria > Bacteroidota > Bacteroidia > CAIKAF01 > CAIKAF01 > CAIKAF01. The sequence continues at coordinate 31,333 of CAILUT010000017.1, forward strand.
ACCTTCCAGCAGGTGTTTTTCATATCCTTTGGCGGCATCTACCAATGCCGCCGCATTGAAATGCCGGTAATGGTGCTCCATAAATTTCGATACAGGCCCTTTCATGTTGCAATCGGTTTATTGATTTGTATTTTGGTGTGAACGGTGTGCTTCGGTGCAAAGATGAAACAAAATTCGAGCTCCTACATTGGCGTCCCATTCTGTTTCTCCTGGAACCACCTCAACCAAATCAAATCCAACCAAGGTTCGGCCAGAAGCATGAATGGCCTGAACAATTGAAACGGCTTGATAAAAACTAAGGCCTCCAGGTACTGGTGTTCCGGTGTTCGGGCACAATGAGGGGTCAAGTCCATCAATATCAAAACTCAAGTACACTTCCTTGCCCAAAGGCTTCAGAATGTGCTCCACCGTTTTTTTCCACGGTTGCCCTTCGGCAGCGCAGTCCTGTAAATACCGGTCAGAAAAATGGTGAATATTGCTGTTTTGTTGGGCGTAATCTGCTTCTTCTTGGCATAGATCTCGGATTCCAACTTGAACCAGTGCGGTTAACTGAGGTAATTCCTGGTGAAAATTGCGGCTGATAGAGGCATGGGAATACCGAAATCCCTCATACGCATGACGCAGGTCGCAGTGGGCGTCAATTTGCAAAACAGAAAGAGTGGGATGCTTTTTGCTCAGAGCACGAATTGCTCCCAGCGGCGTGGAATGGTCGCCCCCAATCAGGCCAACCATTTTTCCTTTTTTCAAAAGGGAAGTTACCCGTTTTTCGACCCATTGGTTCATGGTATGGCAACCCGCATTGATGTTTTTAAGCAAGAAAGCCTGCTCTTTGGTGTCGGCCAATTCTCCAATCAGCAGCCCTTCCATATAGGTTTCGGCCAAAATCCTAAGGTGTCGGCTTTCCTTTTTTAGGTTTTTAGAAATAGGGGCCATGGCGGTTTTGCAGGCCCAAACCTTGGGAAAGCTTGGGTCGTATAAATCCACCTGCATAGACGCATCAAAAATCGCCTTGGGCCCGCGGTCCGCTCCGCCCCCATACGAAACGGTAACCGCCCATGGAACGGGCAGCAAAACCAAATCGGCTTCGGCTTCGGTGTAAGGCAGCCCAAAAATACCAGATGCTGCAGATGCCGGGGCGTTGGGGTCAAAAGAACTCATAAGGCAAAGGTAGGTCTCAGAGGTGTAGATTTGATTGATTGCAGAGCAAAGATGCAAATTGAACGGCGGTTTTGAAATTATTAATGGCAGGAATCGCTTTGAGGCCGTTTGGTGTGTGGGATTTGAAATGGGCTTGATTCCGTTTGCAAGGCGGTTTTGAAATGAATAAATACAAGGCGGGGAGGGTATAGGCTCAAAATGATTGTACTTTTGCACTGCAAATGACTCTGCAAAAGAACCTCAGCCAGCAACATGCCTGAACCCACTGCCCCATCGAGCTTCATTGCCTTTCAGATTGGCATTCCAAATCCCAGCGGATTTAACATAGAACACTGGGTTTTTTGGGCCTTGCTCTCGGGATTGGCTTTTCTGGTTATCTCCATACAAACCAACCGGCATCGATTGACCGTTTTTTTTAAGTCCATGGTGCACCGTCCATTGCTTTTGGAATATGTCGATGATTTTAACCAGAAGGGAATGCCGGCCGATTGGAGTTTGTTTTTGGCCGGATTTGCGGTGGCTCCGGTTCTTTTTGCGTACGCAGGTATGGCTGCAACGCCTTGGACTACCCTAGCAGCAACATTGGGATTAATGGGGGGCGTTTTGCTGAAAACCCTGCTGGTTGAAAACCTGGGGCGTTTGTTTGCCTTTAAACCGCTGGCTCGAACCCACAATGCTGTTTTCTTTCAGTTTCTGTTTGGCTTGGGAATCCTTTTCCTTCTGGCTGTTTTCTTGTACACCCTAGGCTGGATTCCGGTTCCAGAACCCCAACCCTATGCTCTGCTTTTCTTCTTTTTAATCGGTTATCTGCTGTATTTTATTCGCTTAGCCTCAGTGCTTTGGTTTAGCACCCATGCCATTGGAGTTTACTATATTTTATATCTTTGTACGCTAGAACTCATCCCTTTGGGGATTTTTTTACGGTGGAGTGGGGTATTTCTCTGAACTAATTTGCAATTCAAGACATGAAAATCAGGTCGGTATTAATTAGTCAGCCTAAACCAGAAACGGAGAAGTCTCCGTATTACGATGTGGCCAAAACCCACAAAGTAAGCCTAGAATTTAAGCCCTTTATTCAGGTGGTTGGCGTCACTGCTGCCGAACTGCGTAAGCAAAAAGTGGATTTTACGGAATATGCTTGCGTCATCATGACCTCCAAAAGTTCTGTGGACCATTATTTTCGGCTGGCCCAAGAAATGCGGTTTGTCATACCCGAGGGCATTAAGTATTTCTGCGCCTCGGAAACCATAGCCTTATACATGCAGAAGTACGTTGTGTACCGCAAGCGCAAAATTTTTCATGGTACAAATGGAGTAGAAGAATTGGTGGACTATTTCAAGAAAAACAAGAACGAGAAATTCTTGTTTCCCTGCTCTGACAAACACAGCGACAAAATCACGGATTTTTTGACCAAAAGCAAGATTTCGTTTACCAAGGCTTCTTTTTACAAAACGGTGGCTACCGATATGTTGGGATTCTCTTTATTGGATTTCGATATGATTGTGTTTTTTAGCCCAAATGGCGTAGAGTCATTAACAACCAATTATCCCGATTTTAAGCAAGGCAACACCCACATTGGAACCTTTGGTGAAGGAACAGCCCTCGCCGCCGAATCGGCTGGGTTGACCGTTCAACTTAAAGCTCCCATGCCCAAATCCCCTTCTATGGCCATGGCTCTGGATTTTTACCTAAAACAGGTTAACGGAAAATCCGGAAAATGAACCCCGGTCAAAACGGCCGTTCCCTAAGCCTAAAATCACCCATTCTAATTTCTGCCTTGTTTTCAAAAGGGCAACGGCATTTCCAATACCCCTTAATTTTAATTCGGGCAACCGAACCAACCACAGCCGGGAAGGTGGTTTTTAGTGTTTCAAAAAAGAAATTCAAGCGGGCGGTAGATCGAAACCGAATAAAGCGGCAGCTCAGGGCTGTGTTTTTTTCGCTGCAAAAAAACACCCCAGAAACGCATCTTGCCCTGGTGTATGTGGGGGCGGAATTCCTGCCTACCTTAAAACTCGCCGAGGCCCTACAGCGGCTCTTGGTTGAAACAACAGCGAACAACGGGCCCCAAAAAGCAAATAAAAAAGCTATTTGAAATTCCCTGACTCTTGAAAAGCAAGCAGATAGCATTCGCTTAACGTTTCAGTAACCCCTAGGTGGTATTTAAAGGTTACACTTGCAAAAACCGAATATGCCTCAAAAACGAAGGGTCGAAGTGCTGGTAATCTCAGACATTCACTTAGGCACCTTCGGTTGCCATGCCAAGGAACTGCTCTGCTACCTTAAAAGTGTAAAGCCCGACCAGGTTGTTTTGAACGGAGACATCATAGACATGTGGCAATTTAAAAAGTGGTACTGGCCACAGTCCCACATGAAAGTGCTGCAACACATCTTAAAATGGGCCATCAAAGGAGTTCCCGTTACCTACCTTACCGGAAACCACGATGAAATGCTTAGGCAGTTCCCAGACCTTCAGTTTGGCTCATTGCGGGTTCAAGACAAACTGCTGCTTGAACTGGACGGCAATAAAACCTGGATTTTTCATGGCGATGTTTTTGATGCCAGCATTCAGTATTCTAAATTTATTGCCAAACTTGGAGGCCAGGGTTACGACCTATTGATATTAATCAATAAAGCCTTGAACTGGATTTCAGAAAGCGTCGGCCAAGGGCGAATATCCCTTTCAAAACGCGTGAAAAACAGCGTGAAACAGGCCGTGAAATTCGTCTCTGATTTTGAAAATACCGCCGCCGAACTCGCCATCGACAATGGCTACCAAGCCGTAATTTGTGGGCATATTCACCAACCCGCCAACCGCATGTTCGAAAACGAAAAAGGCAGCGTTCGCTACCTAAACCCCGGCGATTGGATCGAAAACCTGACTGCCCTGGAATACAACGCAGGGGAATGGGCCGTGTTCACCTACCCAAAAGCCGATGCTTTGCTGAGTGCAGAAGATTCCGAGGACGACACGGAGGAAGAACACCGGATGAATGCCGAAAAAGCCCTGCTGCTAGGCATGCTGATTCGGTAGTTTTTAACGAGCAATTCTACCCTAAAATCTGAACGCATATTGGATTAACCGGGAAAGTCCCATTGAAAAATCCGGAAATCTTGTTAGGTTTGGCTGTGTCAAAAAAGATATCTTGCCCTTTTCCGACCTTTATGCATTCACTTCCGAACCGCCTTTCCAATTGGCGCTCCTAAATATTACTTAACGTCATTTCCACATGCAGCACTTATTCAAATGCATCTTCTTTTGTTTCATGCCCCTGTCTATACTCGCCCAAAAAGGCCTGTTGGAAGGCCGAATCAGCGATGCCGAAACGGGATTGCCCATACCTTTTGCAAATATTGTGGTAGATGAAAGCACCACTGGAACATCCAGCGATATAGATGGTCGTTTTTCTTTGTCGATTCCCGCCGCCACGGCGGTGATTCTAAAAATCAGCTCGGTTGAACACATTCCCCTTATCGAATCCGTTCAGGTAGAAGCCAACAGCAGCAAGAAAATGGATTTTAAGTTGAAACCCTTCGTACGAACCTTGGGCGAAATGATGGTGAAATCGGAAGGGAAATACGAAAAACGCCTGGAAGAATTAACCGTTTCGATGGAGGTGGTTCGGCCGGCCCTAATTGAAAACAAAAACACCACCACCGTTAGCCAGATATTAAGCCAGGTGCCCGGGGTGAACATTGTGGACGAAGAGCCGCAAATCCGCTCGGGCAGTGGATATTCCTTTGGAGCCGGAAGCCGTGTTATGGTTTTGGTGGACGACATGCCCATTTTGTCGGGCGATGCCGGACGGGCCAGTTGGAGCTTTGTGCCCACCGAAACCATTGAACAAATTGAGGTAATCAAAGGCGCCTCATCTGTCTTATACGGTTCCAGCGCCTTGAACGGAGCCATTCACGTGCGCACCACCTACCCCGGGGCAAAACCCTCTACACGCATTCAAACCTATGCCGGAATTTATGACCTGCCGGCCAACCGAGATTGGACCAAAGCCACCCCTCCCATGCAAGCCGGTATTTCGGCCACCCATCTGCAGCAATTTGGGCAGTTCGATTTGGTGGTGGGCATGAACGCCCAAGCAGAAAACGGCTGGAGTGGGCCCCCTTCTGTGGCGGCGGCATTGGCCGCGGGCGACACCACCGGAACCGAACCGGGCCAATACGGAAACCGCCTGCGCACCCATTTAAATACCCGATACCGCTTTAAATCCATACCCGGATTAAGCATTGGATTGAATTCTACGCTTCTTTTTTCGCGAAGTTCATCCGGTTTTATTTACGAAAACGGAGCCGAGGGATTTTACCGATTCAGTGCCGGCAGCGTTACCCGCACCGTACAGCAACAAGTAGCCGTTGACCCCTACCTTAGTTATGTGGGAAAACGCGGCAGCAGCCACAACCTGCGCACCCGCTTTTACCACCTAAACAACGACAACGACAACAACCAGGCCAACGCCAACCAGGTTTTATTCACCGAATACCAATACCAAAAACGCTTTATAGATGCCGAAGAACAATCGGTCTGGCTAAAAGACCTAAGCCTGACCGGCGGTCTTATGCTGAATCAGGTGTTTGCCAGTTCTCAAATCTTTGCCGGAAACGTAAACCAAGGCGACAACCGGCAAACCAACCTGGCCGCTTACGCTCAGGTAGAAAACAAGTTTTTTCGCCGGCGGCTTAGTGCGGTGGCGGGAGTACGTGTAGAGCACTTTCGCCTTGGCGACATCCAAGAAACCAAACCTGTTTTCCGGGGTGGACTCAGCTTTAAAATGGCCGAACACACCTTTATGCGTGCATCGGTAGGCCAAGGCTTTCGGTTTCCAACCATTGCCGAACGCTTTGTGGAAACCGTGGTGGGCGGAGCGCCCATTATTCCTTCGGCCAACCTAAAACCCGAAACCAGCATTTCCTATGAACTGGGCATCAAGCAAGGGTTCCGCCTAGGAAAAAGCTTCAACGGCCTGATTGATGTGGCGGGATATTGGCAAGATTATGAAGACTACATAGAATTCACGGCAATACTTGTTAATTCGGACCCGCCCTTAGCCTTTACCTCCGTAAACATCGGCCCCGTGCGCATGTACGGCATCGATGCCTCAATAACTACTTCTGGAAAACTGAGCCCCAACGTAACCTTGAACATCTTGGCCGGCTACAACTATTCCAACCCCATAACCCTGGACCCCGAGTTTATGTTTTATTCAGATTCGGCGGGATCTGTTAACTACATTAAATCGTCAAGCGTGATTGAAACAGACTCCAACGAACGGGTGCTCAAGTACCGGTTTAGGCATACCGCCAAGCTGGATGCCGAAGTGGTTTGGAAAAAATGGAACCTGGGATTTAGCTACCGCTACAACAGTTTTATGGAGAACATTGACAATGCCTTTTTGGCTTTAGACAACATCATCTTCAAAACCGGTCTAAAAGAATTCCGCGATCAACAGCGCGGAGGCACGCATGTAATGGACGCCCGCATCGGCTTTAGCATCACCCCTCAAAGCCGTTTATCGCTTATTGTAAACAATCTGACCAACCTTTCGTACTCGTTGCGGCCCTTATTTGCCGACCCCCCTCGATTTTTCCTGATACAATATGCACTAAGACTTTAAGGAAAATATACATTTGTACTCAAATTAACACCTGTTTTTTATGTCCAACCCAACCGACGCACAAAAACCCCATTCATTTTTTGAGGATGTTCTTCGTTACTTTGACTATGCATCCTCCTTTGTAAATGCTCCCGAGGGCATTTTAGAACAGATTAAGCACTGCAACTCGGTGTATAAAATGCGGTTCCCCGTAAAAACAAGCCGTGGAATCGAAGTAATTGAAGCCTACCGGGTGGAGCACAGCCACCACAAACTGCCCACCAAAGGCGGAATACGCTACAACGAAAACGTAAACCAAGACGAGGTAATGGCCTTGGCCGCTTTAATGACCTACAAATGCGCCATTGTTGATGTGCCATTTGGTGGAGCCAAAGGCGGCATCACCATCAATCCCCGCGATTACAATGTGGACGAACTGGAGCGCATAACCCGCCGCTACACCACCGAGTTGATAAAAAAGAACTTTATTGGTCCTGGCATTGACGTCCCTGCTCCCGATTACGGTACGGGCGAGCGCGAAATGGCTTGGATGGCCGATACCTATGCTGCCTTTTCTATGGGCGAGCTAAACGCCTTGGGGTGCGTTACCGGCAAGCCGGTTTCGCAAGGCGGAATACGCGGCCGCCGCGAAGCCACTGGCTTGGGCGTGTTTTATGGAACCCGGTATGCCATGTCTTTTGAAGAAGACATGAAGAAATTGGGCCTAAGCACCGGGTTAGAAGGAAAAACCGTTGCCGTTCAAGGGCTAGGAAACGTGGGGTACCATGCCGCCAAGTTTTTCTTTGAAGGCGGAGCCAAAGTTATTTCGCTGGGCGAATACAACAGCTCCATTTACGACGCCAACGGCATTGACCCTACCGAAGCCAAAGCGTATTTCAGCGCAAAAGGAACCCTGCACGGCTACCCCGGCTCAACCGCATTGCCCAACAACACCGACGTGTTGGAGGTAGATTGCGACGTCTTGATTCCCGCCGCCCTTGAAAACCAAATCAACGGAGGAAATGCGGCCCGCATCAAAGCCAAAATCATTGCTGAGGGCGCCAACGGGCCAGTAACTCCAGAGGCCGAAGACATCATCACCGCACGTGGCGGCATGATTATCCCCGACATTTACATGAACGCCGGCGGAGTAACCGTTTCGTACTTCGAGTGGCTTAAAAACCTGTCGCACGTTCGCTTTGGCCGCATGGAAAAGCGCTACCAGCAGAACATGAACCACAGCATCATTCAAGCCATTGAAAGTTCAACCGGCAAAGCGCTCTCCGACACGCAAAAGAAAGTGCTTGACCGCGGCGCCGATGAGCAGGACTTGGTTTACAGCGGCTTAGAGGAATCCATGATCACGGCTTACGACCAAATTCGGGCCACCTATTTAAAGCACGAGGGCATCCGCAATCTGCGCACCGCCGCCTTCGTAACGGCCATCGAAAAAATCGCCGTCAGCTACGAAATGATGGGCATTTTCCCTTGATTCACGCATTCAAAATTCAACATACAGAAGGGCCGAAAGGCCCTTTTTTTTTGGGCGGCAGCCGGGCTTTCACCGGTAGGCCGCCGTTGCTGGGCGCTGCCCCAGCGGGCTTGCGGTGGCTCCTAAAGTCGCCTCCGCGCCACGCGGGGCAGGGCCCAGCAACCTG
>CAILUT010000018.1 GCA_903837495.1 uncultured Flavobacteriales bacterium
CTGGAATCGTTGAAAACAAAGGGCGGAAAGCGGACAAAAAATCAACCGTTTCTTGGAACGAAAAATGGGAATGACGTATTCAGCCCAAAAACCGCGCTACCGATTCGGCCCCCCAGGGGGGGAAACGGCCCCCCACTACAAAGGTACGACCGCGCACCGCAATTATCCGTTCGGTAAACGTTTAACAAACGTTTAAAAACGGATAATCCCTGAAAGCCCTGCGGCAAAAGGAAAAGCCGAGCACAAGCACAGAGCACTTTTTTCTGTTTTTACCCAGCAAAATCGCAAACAAGCCGAAATCAGCCGGCCGCCGTTTCAACCTCAGGAACAATTTTACGAATCAAGCCTTGAAGCACATTCCCCGGGCCGGCCTCCACAAAACGTTGAATTCCATCGGTCGCCATGGCTTGAATCGATTGGGTCCACCTTACTGGACCGGTCAGCTGGGCAATCAAATTAGACCGAATTTCTTCGGTATTGGTAACGGCACAGGCCACTACGTTTTGATAGACCGGACAGCGCGGAGCAGCAAAATCTGTAGCGCGGATGGCCGCCTCAAGCCGTTGACGTGCCGGCTCCATAAGCGGAGAATGAAAAGCCCCCCCCACTTTCAAGGGCAGTGCCCTTCGTGCACCCGCCTCCTTTAGCCGAATGCAGGCCTCTTCAATGCCCGCATGGCTTCCCGAAATAACCAATTGGCCCGGGCAATTGTAGTTGGCCGGAACCACCACCAACGCGGATATTCCCCGGCAAACCTCTTCCACCTCATGATCCTCTAATCCCAATACCGCCGCCATTCCGCCCGGTTCGGTTTCGCAAGCCAATTGCATGGCTAAGGCCCGCTCCTGAACCAGCCGCAATCCGGAATCAAACGACAAAACGCCCGAAACCACCAAGGCCGAAAATTCGCCCAAGGAATGCCCCGCTACCGCATCAGGCAGGTGCCCGTTTTGCAGGGCTACCGCCACCGAATGAACAAAAATAGAAGGCTGGGCATAACGTGTTTCGGTTAGGTCTTCGGCCGAGCCCTCGAACATGATGTCGGTAAGCCGGAAACCCAATATGTCGTTGGCACGCTCAAAGAGCTCTTTGGCCTTGCCTCCCTGTTCAAACAATTCCTTTCCCATTCCGGGGGTTTGGGCACCCTGCCCAGGAAAAACCAATGCTGTTTTCATAGTTATTAAAACCGATTTCAAAAGCGAAGATAACCGATTTGATATTTGAAAACGAAATGCATACCCCGCCCAGGGGATTCTATTCAAAAAGATTGTAGATTCGTAGTCCATCGCCGACTATGAAAAGGTCAAAATCCGCCAAAAATTCCGATCCAAATACGCCGGAACTGGTTCATTTTCTGGTTTTAGAACAACGCGAAAAATTGCGGTCAGGCACCTTGGCCTTGGTTGATGCCCTTGAAAGAAAAGGGCGAAAAGTCCTGTTTGCTCCCGCCCATGAATCGGAGTTTGTTCCAAAAAACAACGGCGGAGGCCTCCTGGTTTTTCAAGGCCGAACCCATTCCCTTCGACCCAAAAAAACGCTGGTTATCGCCTGCACCGATTCCTTAGACGATCTCGGTTGGAGGCGCTGGATGCAGCTGGAACAGGCCAAATTGCCCGCATTAAACAATTCTGCCGCCATACGCTTGTGTCAAGCCCCCCATGCTTTACAGGCGGCCCTGCAGTTCCGCGGATTGCCCACCGTTGAAGCCTCGAACAATCAATCCTGCGCCCGATTTTGGATTTTTGCCCAACGTCAAGGGTTGGTGCGCCGCGAACAAGTGCTGCTGCACGCTTCCCTGCCCAGCAACTGGACAAATGAAATGCGGCAAGAGGCCGAGCGCATGGCCAAAGAAGCCGCAAAATATACCTTCTGCATCTGGTCTGAAGTATTGGTGGCTAAAACAGAGGCACAACTCGCCATTCTGGCGGTGCATCCACAACCTTCTACTTTTCCCAGCGATGCGCCCGATTTGCCCCAAAGCCTGGCCGATATTCTAGTCCGCCGAAACCATGCCCCCCTGCCCAAATCCTGCATTGGGTTTCGCGAATGTGTTTACATTGAAGGCATTGGAGAGCTCGTGGCAAAATTTGATACCGGAAACGGGGCCACGGCTTGTTCCCTGCACGCCGATAAGATTGTTGAAAAAGACGGATATCTACACTGGAGCCTAGGCAATGTTCAATACAAACAACCTATTGTTGGGCATTCGTTTGCCGAGGTTGGGCATGCTGTACACCGCCGACCGGTGGTGCTGCTTACCGTCCGCTTTAATGGATTGGAATACAAAAAAGTGCGCTTTGCCTTGGTCAATAGAACCGTGAAAAGCACCCCCGTTTTGGCAAACCGCCAATTTATGCGGCTCGCCGGACTGCTTGTTGACCCCGCCGAAGAATTTATGGTATCAACCCGCCCAGAAGGATATTGCCCCAAAGGGGCCAAAGGAATTTCCTCGGCTGGAATTGTTGCCTTGGGTTGAGCCGGCCTCCCTTAGTCTGGAACATCACACCCGCGGGTTTGGGATTGTTTTTTGCGGGCGGCAGACGGGCTTTCTGGGCTACTCCGCGGCCCAAAACCGGGCCAGCCCACGCCCGGCAGTAGCTCCTCGCGTCGCTCTGCCAGGCGGGGGCTGACTGCCGGTTTGGCCCTTGCGGGGTAGCCTCATCAATCCCTGCCGCAAGCCCCCCTTAAAATTTTATGCCCTGCTCAACCTTCAAATTAATCTGCTTCCTTGCCTACCCAAAATCAACACGCCCTAAAAACCAAGGTCGAATCCGCACAAAAACACCCACCAAACCTTACATGGAGTTTAAGTGGAGTTTAATCCCCCTCATGCGAAGCAGAAAACCCAATAAGCCCACTTTTAATAACTATAACGTAATAATTGCTTAACCAACCAACCTTGGCCCTGACTTACTTTTGTGCAAAACAAATAAAAAATGAAACATTTCTTACACGCTGCCTCTTTCCTTTTGGGAATTTCAGTAGTCGGAGCCCAAACGGTTGCCGTTACTGATGCCGACATCAATGCCGGCCAAACCGTAAACTGGGTAAACACCAACACCTATCTGTTGGACGGCCCTGTTTATGTTGAAGCTGGAGCCGCCCTCAACATTCAGGCTGGAACCGTAATCAAAGGAAAAGCTCAATCTCAAGGAGCTCCTGCCTCTGCCTTGTTTATTTCTCGCGGAGGTAAAATCAATGCGGTGGGTACTCCAACCCAGCCCATCATCTTTACCGCCGAAGTAGACGATGTTGCTAACCCGGCCGACTTAGACGAAACCGACCGCGGATTGTGGGGCGGTGTGGTTGTTTTGGGTTATGGTCGTGCCAAAAACGGAGGGGTTGACACCTTTCAAGTGGAAGGCGTAGCCGGCAACGAGCCACGTGCACTGATGGGCGGAACAAACAATGCCGACAACTCAGGTACGCTAAAATACGTTTCAATTCGCCATGCCGGGTTTGAAATTGGCCCCGGAAACGAATTGAATGGATTGACTTTAGGCGCCGTTGGCTCTGGAACAACCTTGGAATACATCGAAGTATTTGCTTGTTCTGACGATGGCTTCGAGTTTTTCGGTGGAGCTATAAATTTGAAGTACGCTGTATCTTCTATGAATTCAGACGATTCTTTTGACTGGGATTTGGGATACCGCGGCAAAGGTCAGTTCTGGTTTGCCATTCAGGCTTCCGATGAAGGCAACCATATGTTTGAAGTAGATGGGGCCATTCCTGATGGAGGCCCTGTTTGGTCTCAACCCACTGTTTTCAACGCTACCCTGATTGGTTCAGGCGCCAGCAACACCACCAACGCTAACAATACCATTGGTATGTTGTGGCGCGATGCTACCGGAGGCTACCTAAACAACTCAATTGTTTTTGATTATGCCCGCAAAGGCGTTGAGGTTGAAGATTTGGCTGCCGCTTCTGGTATCGATTCATACAAGCGCATGCAAGACGGCGAATTGGCCTTCAACAATAACGTTTGGTATGCTTTCGGTGCCGGAAACACCCTTGATACTGCAGGCTTTATCAAAGTTACGAATGTTTCTTCTTCTGAAGACGGTGATTGTTCTGATTTGATTGCCCACTTGGGCTCTAAAGGAAATGCCGTTGCCGACCCAGGTCTTTTGAGCATTGGCCGCACTTCCAACAACATGTTGGATCCTCGTCCAGACGGAAACGTAGCTCAAGTAACTTCAAACTTGTTCGCTTACCCCAACAACGATCCTTTCTTTACTCCTGTAACCTACAAAGGTGCTTTTGCTCCCAACGGTACAGAGTGGTTGCGCGGTTGGACTGCTTTGGATCAAAACGGATACTTGAAAGTAAACTCTTCCATCGAAGTAGCTCAAAACCAAGTTAACGTTTATCCAAACCCAGCATCATCTGTGGTAACCGTTTCTTTGAACGGAACGGCTCAATCTGCTCAGGTTGTACTTAGCGACATCGCTGGAAAAACGATCCTAACTGCCAACGGAAATACCCAAGGCATGAACCTTGACCTGTCAACCGTTCCTGCGGGCATGTATGTGTTGAACGTACACACCGCTACTGGAACCGGTGCAGTTAAATTGGTTGTGAATCATTAATGTTTTTCATTCAGGTGTATGGAAAAGAGGCGGGCTTCGGTTCGTCTCTTTTCTTTTTTTATTCAGGAATTATGAAAAAATCCGTGTTTCTTTTGATTTCTTGGATTTGCCTTTGGGCCTCCCAAAACGTTCAAGCTCAGGTGGCGATGAATTCGGCGCCGCCCGCCACCGTAACCGGGAAGGTGTTTGACCAAATAACCGGCGAGGAGGTGCTTTTTGCAACGGTTCAGCTGCAAGGCAGCCCGCTCATTACATCGACCGACATGGACGGCCGGTTTTTGTTTTCAAAAGTGCCTGCCGGAAACTACACCCTGGTCATCTCTGCCGTAGGATATCAAAAGCTTAGCGTAACCAACATGGAAGTTGCGGCAGGATCTACGGTTGAAAAAATTGTTTCAATCAAGCCGGCCGTCATGGAAATACAGGAGTTTACGATGGAGGCAAAAAAGGTGAACAACACGGAAGGGGCTTTGTTGGCTATGCAAAAGAATGCCGATGCGGTGCAAGATGGGGTTTCCAGCCAAGAATTGGGACGCTCAGGAGCGGGCGATGCCGGAGCCGCCATGAAGTATGTTACCGGAGCCAGCGTTGAAGACAATAAATTTGTGGTGGTTCGGGGATTGGGCGACCGCTATTCGGTCACCTCGCTGAATGGGATTACTACCCCCAGCTCGGACCCCTATCGAAATTCTACCTCCTTAGATTTGATCCCTTCGGGAATGCTGGACAACATCGTTGTACGAAAAACCTTTACTCCCGACCAACCCGGCAACTTTACCGGGGGCAATGTCGATATTACCACCAAGTCCTTTCCAGAACGGTTTTACTTTAGTTTTGGAACGGGAATTTCGGTGAATACCCAATCTTCGTTTCGTTCCGACTTTTTGTCGGAATCGGGGGGCTCCCTAGATTTTTTAGGCATGGATGACGGCACCCGCGCTTTGCCCGAAATTTATAAAGACCCCGCCACCATTGCTTTAATGAACGACATTTTCTATTTGAAGGTGCGCTCCCTGAATTCCTCGGCAGGAATCCGCGACACCTTCAATCAAACCGCCAGGGGACTGCGGAACAATTTTGTGCCGATCGAGAAGTTTACGCCCATGAACCATGCCTTTAATTTGGCGGTGGGCAATGTGTTTGATTTTAAAAACAAGAACGAATCGAAACTGGGGTATTATGTTGGCGTAAATTACGACCGGACCTACAGTTATTATTCGGGAGCGGTTTTGGGCGCATATCGATTGATGGATACCTCGGCTTCAGATTTACAGGAATTTTTTGATTTTTCAGACCGACGGGGGCAAGAAACGGCAACATTGGGCGGAATGGGTTCTTTGACCTACCGCATCAATGCGGGCAACGAAATTTCGGCAAATCTGGTGTACAATCAGTCGGGCGAGCAAACCAGTCAAATTAGCAGTGGAAGCGCCCCTCAGATTTTATCGGCGGCCGACAACGATTTCACAACCATGACCAACATGTACCAGCAACGGTCAATGTTGAACCTGCAATTAAAAGGCCGACACGCCGGAGGGGCTATGGGCCGATTTGAGGTGGAGTGGAACGGAGGACACACCTTGAGCCGCCAAGACCAACCCGACATGAAGTTGTTTGCCTATCAAACCGGACTAAATGGAGCCCGTTTTTTAGACAACGGTTCGTTTGACGACCCTTTTCATTATTACCGCAACCTCGAAGACCGAGCCTGGCAAGGCAAATTAGATGTGTCGATACGGCTCGGCAAAAAAACCGCCAACAAGCTGAAATTTGGAGGGAACTTCATGCATAAAGACCGCGATTTTACAGAAAAAAGGTTTCAAGTAACCTGGAACATGGGCAATGGGAACTACGTCGATTCGAACAATATATGGTATTCGCCTCAGGTCATTCGCCTAGAAATGGACCCCACCCGCGAATTTTCTGGCTTTTTTAATCCATTGAACTTTGGAATTGTAGATACGTTGCAGGGCGGTCAGTACCCCCAAGGCGGGCGCTACATCCACAGCAATTTTTTAAAGAATCAATCTCGTGCCACAAACGCGTACACCGGTTTTGAAACCATTACAGCCGTCTATGCTATGCTGAATTACGAATGGAAGCGCTGGAAATTTATTGGCGGCCTAAGGGCAGAATATTCCGACATGTTTGTACAAAGCCAAGATACCTCCATTTCACAAGGGCAAATCCAAAAATGGAATGTATTGCCGGCCGCTAGCCTGCTGTTTAAAATCAACGACGAAATGAACATTCGAGCCGCCGCCAGTCAAACCCTGGCAAGGCCTAACCTGCGCGAATTGGCCCCCTTTGTTGCCTACGATATGATTGGAGCCCCAGCCTTTAACGGCAATCCAGACCTAAAAATGACCGACATTTTAAATCTGGACCTTAGGTACGAGTACTACTTCAATCCGGGCGAAATGTTTGCCATAAGCGCGTATGCCAAACAATTTACCAACCCCATTGTACGCAGCTTTAACCCCATTACTGGCTCCTCAACCGGGGAATTTAAATTCACCAATGTACCCAGCGCACGGGTGGGGGGATTTGAACTTGATTTCCGCAGCAAATTAAGCAGCCTTCTAAAAAGAAAATGGGCCGACAACATCAAATTTGGCATGAACGCTTCCTTGATTTTTTCTGAGGCCGACATCGACAGCGTGGAATTGTCCTCCATCTTGTCGGTGAATCCCGATTTTGGAACCACCCGCCCCTTCCAAGGGCAATCGCCCTACTTGTTTAACGCCTCTTTGGGATATTTGCCTCCCGCCTTGCGCATGGAAGCCACCTTGAGCTTAAATGTGTTTGGAACCCGGTTGTCGGAAAACAGCCAAGCGGGAACCCCCGACATTTACGAAGTGGCCCGGCCTATGTTGAATTTAACCTTTACCAAGTGGTTGGGCAAAGACGACAAACTGGCCTTGAAGTTGATGGTGCAAAACCTAACGAACGCCAATTTCCGAAGGGTTCAAACCTACAAAGACCAGGAATTTGTGGTTTCCGATTACCAGTTGGGCCAAACTTTTAGCTTTTCGTTGACGTATCAGATTAAGTAAGGGATGAAGGATGGGGATTGCCCTTCTGCGGCAATCCCCTACCTTTGACACATGAAGGCAAAAGCCCTATCCCTGTTTTTCCTGCTGCCGCTTTCCCTGTTGGCCCAATTCCCCCACAGCGGCGAAATTCTGCTGCAACTCCAACGCATAGCCAACCCCCAACGGGCCTTGTACCTCGCCGCTCACCCCGACGACGAAAACACCCGACTGATTGCTTGGCTGGCCAACCACAAAAAGGCCGAAACGGCCTATTTAAGCCTGACTCGAGGCGACGGAGGCCAAAACCTGATTGGACCCGAACTGGGCGACGCCCTGGGCTTAATCCGCAGCCACGAATTGGTGCAAGCCCGGCGCATTGACGGAGGCCAACAGTTTTTTAGCCGTGCCCGAGACTTTGGCTATTCTAAGTCCTACCAAGAAACCGAAGCCATTTGGAATGCCGATTCGGTGCTTCTAGACATGGTGCAGGCGCTCCGCGCATTCCGCCCCCATGTGCTTATTGCCCGATTTAGCCCAGAACCCGGCGGAACCCACGGCCACCATACCTCCTCGGCAAGGCTGGGCCTAAAGGCCGTTGAACTTGCTGCCAAAGCCAATTACCGCTCCGACCTGGGGCCTGCTTGGAGCGTAACCCGAACCCTATGGAATACGTCCTGGTGGTTTTTCCAAAACAACCCCGAAGCCCTGCAGTCCGATTCTTTCTCGGCCGTTTTTGTTGGGCATTACGTACCCGAACGGGGCCTTACCGTTCAAGAAATTGCCGCTTTGGCCCGCAGCCAGCACAAAAGCCAAGGATTTGGAACCATGCCCGCCATGCTCGATACCCTCGAATACTTTCAGGTGCTTCAAGGCCAACCGTTCCAGAATGACCCGCTTGACGGCTTGCCGGCTTCCTTGGCGGAATTCCCGGGGGGACTCGCCCCCAAACAACTGCTTGACTCGTTGATCGATTCCTTTAACCCCCTGCAGCCCCAATTGTTGCTTCCCGGTTTGTTTCGGCTTAGAACCCTGTTGGGCAATTTAAAAGACAAGCCCTTGGCCCAACAAAAAATACAAGCCACAGAACAACTTATTCAACACTGCGCGGGAATTCGCTTGCGTGCTTTGGCCTCGAAACCCATAAGCAGCCCCGGCGATACCCTTGTTTTTACCCTGGATTATGGGCAAGGCCTTGCCGCCGACGTGCGCATTTCTCACATTCAATGGATGGGCGCTGCTTGGGAAACCCTGCCTGGAAAATATGCCCCTTTGGGATTCCCGCTTCAGCCCCGGGGTCAATATTCCGTGAAAGCCATTGCCAAGCCAAACGCCAAGTTTGCTCAACCCTATTGGCTAGAAAAGCCCGGGAGCGAAGGAGCCTTTTATGCGGGCTCCGTGCAACAAACCCAAGCGCTGGGATCCTTTGAACCGGCCTGCCGGGTTCGATTGACTTGGAATGGAAACGAATGGGAACTCGTCCTTCCTGTGTCGTACGCCTCTAAAGATCCAGTAAAAGGAGAATTGGTGGATGCTTTTCGCCTTTTACCCAAGGTTACCTTAAACCCGGGCCTGCCCGCTGCCGTGGCCATGACATCAAATCGGGTTGAAATGCCCATGCTGCTTCAAAACCACAGCTCACAACCCTGTCGGGGCCGCTTGCTGTTGAGCGGCAATGCCCACTGGCAAATTAGCTCGGCCGACTCGGTAATCGAGTTGGCCCCAGGCAGCAAAAGAACCGTGGTGCTTGGATTAACCCCCAAGCGGTTTGACGGCAACAAAACCGAAATCTTGTTTCGATTTGTGGACGAAGCCGGAAACGAATACAACAGGCAATGGACAGAGAGCCAATACGACCACATTGGCCGGGTGGGACTGTTGCCGGAGGCCCGCATACCGGCCTTGGCCTTGGCCGCTACAAAAATGCACCGGCGTATTGCCTTTTTGCCAGGGGCAGGCGAGGCAAGCCTTGAAATATTATCGGGGGCGGGTTTAGACATTCAATCCCGTACCGAGCAGAACATCCTAGATGGGAAGGTAGATGCCGATGTGCTGTTGCTGGGGATTCGCGCTTTAAACATTAGTCCCCAACCCGAAGCATTAAAGTTGGCACTCTTGCGTTTTGCCGAACAAGGCGGGCATGTAATTATGCAGTACACCACCGTTTCGGGCTTAACGAACAAAGAAATTTTACCCGGCTTAAAGCTTGGGCGGCAGCGCATTACCAATGAAGGCGCGCCCATCGCTGCCTACTCCACTCGGCACGCGTGTTTAATGCGCCCCCTCGCCATTCAAGAAAAAGATTGGGAGGGCTGGGTTCAAGAGCGGGGCTTGTATTTTGCCGAATCCTGGTCGCCCGAATGGTTGCCGGTTTTGCAAGGGGCCGACCCAGTAGAACCCATGCAGTCGGGAATGCTCTTGGTAAGGCCTTATGGAAAAGGGCAATTGGTGTACACGGGCTTGTCGTTTTTCCGGCAATTGCCTGCGGCGGTTCCAGGAGCCTTTGCCCTAATGTTTAATTTGTTGCATTGACTACGTAGAGACAGCCCATGGGCTGTCTCTACAGCCCATTAACGCTTTTTTCACAACAAAACTCCTTGCCTTTTCGTATTATTGAACCATGAAATATGTTTTACTGGCAATTTTATGCCTCCCCCTATTTGCAGCGGCCCAAGATGCGCCGCCCGCCAAGCCCTTAACCTGGTATTCTATTGAAGAGGCGTTAATCTTGAACGAAAAAGAACCAAGGCCTGTGATGATTGACCTGTACACCGATTGGTGTGGCTGGTGCAAAGTCATGGATCAACGCACCTTCTCGAATCCCGAAATCATTCGGCTGCTGTCAACCTATTTTTACCCAGTAAAATTCGATGCGGAACAAAAACCCGAGGTGAATTTCAAGGGCCGCATTTTTAAGTTCGTACCCAGCGGACAACGGGGCTACCACGAACTGGCGGCGGCGCTTACCCAAGGCAAACTAAGCTACCCCACCTTGGTTTTTTTAGATAAAACCATGACTCCGCTTCAACCGCTGCCGGGCTACAAAACCCCCAACGATTTGGAACCCATCCTTAGCTTTTTTGGCACAGGAATTTACCTGACCCAAACCTTCGATGCGTTTATGAAGGAGTTCAAAAGCAAGCTTTAATCGGCCTCCCAATTCCGCAAATAGCCCTCTAGGCCGCTGTTGCTGCGCACCACTTTTCCCGTTTCTGCATGGAAGTCGCTGGGGCGCAAAGCCCAATGCCGCGGGCGTTCTGAACCGTGCCATGCGGCCACCCGCTGCCGCAGCTTTTGCCAATCTTCAGGGACGCTCTCCATCACCATCACCAAGCGCTGCCCATATACCGAATCGGCAATTCCCGTAAAATAAAACCGGGGCAGCCCTGGGCCATGCTCTTCCTGCAAACGGCTTTCTAATTCTTCGGGCCACACCTTTTTCCCGCCAACCTTCAACAGGCTATCCATGCGTCCAGTCCATCGAAAAGAACCGTCTTGTTCAATTTCTCCGGCATCGCCGGTTTGAATCGGCTCGGCTTGCAAATCCGGGTGAAAGACCTTCAGTCCCAGCTCGGTCATTTCCCATTGTATGCGGTTTGAAATGGGCCGAAACGCCGGCTCTGCTTTGGGATAAACCTCTAGTGCAGCAACATGGGTTAGGGTTTCGGTCATTCCATAGGTATGCCATATTCGGGTGTGGGCGGGCGCCCAATTCTGTATGGCCTGCTTCAATTCCGGGCTCAAGGGCCCGCCGCCCAGCAAAATTTCCTGCAAGGGACTTAACCTTGAACGGGCCTCGGCATCTTGCAATACGGCATGCAACATGTTTGGAGTAAAGGAAACCAATTCGGCAGCTACGGCAGATTGAATAGGCTGAGAGGCCGGCGCCATTACCTGCAAGGGCGTTTGCGACACCAAAGCGCGGTACAACACCATTCGGCCGGCCACAAAGGTCAAGGGCAAGCAAAGCAGCCAGCGTTTGGCCTGTTGGGGCGACAACCATGCTTGGGTTAACTCAGCCGAAGCCCGAACTTGCTCCCGGCTAAATCGAACCTCTTTGGCCGCGCCCGTAGAACCCGAGGTAAAAAACGTCATCAATGGTTCTTCCGAAAACCAGTTCTCCCAAAGGCGGCAAAACAGCTCGTATTCGGGGTGCTCGGCAGAAAGCCGCCGTATTCCCTCTAGATTGGGCTCTAAAATCACTGGGGCCAAACCCATGGCAAATCTGGATTAAACCGGAGCGCCGGCCCATCTAAATGCAAGGGACTTTGCAGGTTGTTGCGGTACAGTTGCCCAGTGCCTAGCCCTTGAGGCATCGGGTTTTGTTGGGTATATACCCACTGAGCAATGGCATTTAAACCTAAGTTGGACTCCAAGGCCGAGGTGGCCCACCAGTGCAATCCACATTCGTTCGCCACCTCAATCCATTCCTGAGCTTGGCGAAATCCACCCAACAAGCTGGGCTTCAAAATCAAATACTGGGGCATTATGGCTTCAACCAAGTCCCGCTTTTCGTCCAAACTCCGCAACCCAATCAATTCTTCATCAAGTGCAATGGGCACCGGACTCCAACGGCACAAATCGGCCATGTCGTCCCACTGCCCAACGGCAATGGGCTGCTCTATGGAATGCACGGCCAAATCGCCCAGTTCGGCCAACAGGTCTTCAATTTCGTGGAGCTTAAAGGCCCCGTTGGCGTCCACCCGAACCTCTAAAACCTCGGGACCAAAATAGGAACGCAGGTTGTGCAGCAATTCCATTTCAGAAGCCCTATCGGAAGTGCCTATTTTCATTTTTAGGCAGGAATATCCTTCGTCTATTTTCTGCTGTATGGCCTCTGCCATTTCGTTGGGCTGAGCCATCCAAATCAATCCGTTGATGGGAATCAAGTCGCGCCCATCGGTAAATTTGCTGGGAAAGGGTTTTTGTTTGCCCCCGGTTTCTAAATCCAACAGGGCTTGTTCTAAGGCAAACATGGCCGCGGGAACCCGTTCCAGCGGAGATTCCAGCATTTCTACCGCCAAATCGGGCTTAGCACAAATGTGGTCTAAGGCTTCTTCCACCATCGACATTCCCTCAATGCTTAATCCGGGCAAAGGAGCCGCTTCGCCCCAGCCTATTTCATGGGGGCGGTCGGGATGCCATATTTTAAGGTAGGCCACCAGGTGTTCGTGCATGCGCCCCCTCGAGGTGCGGGCAGGATTCAAAAAATCCAAGCGGTGCGGAATCCATTCTGCCTGCAATCCCCGGGGGAATTCCAGGTTTCTCAACCGATCAAATACATCCAATGAATCTGCCATACCTTCCTTTTACCAAGCCAACAATCCAGAAAAACCTAGCGCCATGCACAAGCAGGCCAATACCATTACCTTCAACCAGGTGTCGAACGAGGTGTAGTTCTGCGTCCGCATCACGCCTTGCAACTGAAACAAGGAAAGCACCGTTCCGGGGCCCAGCCACATCAAAGCCTGTGCTACCGAAAGTCCTTCAATCCAAACCAGGCTCCACCAGCCAATCAATCCCCAAAAAACCAAGAAAAAATGATAGGTTTTGCCCCCGGCCATGCCCAGGCGAACCGCCAGGGTGATTTTGCCCGAGGCGGCATCGCCCACTTGGTCGCGCATGTTGTTCATGTGCAGCACCCCCATGCTAAATCCAGCCATTCCCAGCGCCGGCGCCAAGGCAAGAACCTGAAATTCCAGGCTGTGCAGCCAAGCGGTTCCCAGCACCGCCAACAATCCGAAAAACAAGCCCACAAACACATCGCCAAGCCCAGAATACCCATAGGGATTTTTGCCCATGGTGTAATTAACGGCAGCCCACAGGGCGGCGGCGGCCAAGGCGATAAACAAAAAAGCTTCCAACCACTGCTGGGCCGGAAAAGCCAGGGCTATCACCGACAGGGCAAGAACGGCCGACACCACTCCGCTAATCCAAATGGCGCGAAGCATGGCCGCCGGACGAATCCGCCCCGACTGCAAAGCCCGTTCAGGCCCTACCCGTTGGTTGTTGTCGGTGCCCCGGGTAAAATCCCCATAATCGTTGGCCAGATTGCTCAAAATTTGAAGGGCCGCTGCCGTAGCCAGGCAAAGAACGGTAATCAAGGTGTTTCTGTGGCCCAAATGCGCCGCCAAGGCCGAGCCCGCCGCAATGCCCGAAACCGCCAAAGGCAGGGTGCGCAACCGCAACGCCGATATCCAGGCCTGGGCTTGCATGCTTATGGGAAGCGAGGAAATTTAGAAAAATCCGGATCCCGCTTTTCCAAAAAGGCGTTTTTCCCTTCTTGAGCCTCCTCCAGCAAGTAATACATCAAGGTGGCGTCGCCGGCCATTTCCATGATGCCGGTTTGCCCATCCAACTCGGCATTCAAGCCCCGCTTTATCATGCGCACCGCCAAGGGTGAACGCTTCATGATGGTTTGGCACCATTCCACCACCGTATCTTCCAACTGCTCCAAAGGCACCACTTTGTTTACCATTCCCATTTGCTCGGCCTCGGCCGCGGTATATTGATTGCACAAAAACCAAATTTCTCGGGCTTTCTTTTGACCCACATGCCGGGCCAAATACGAACTTCCAAAGCCGGCATCAAAGCTGCCTACTTTGGGGCCCGTTTGCCCAAACCGGGCGTTGTCTGAAGCAACGGTTAAATCGCAAATCACATGCAACACATGCCCACCGCCAATCGCATAGCCATTCACCATGGCAATGACGGGCTTGGGCAAAGACCGAATCCGTTTGTGCAAATCCAACACATTCAACCGTGGAACCCCATCGGTGCCAATGTACCCTCCGGTGCCCTTTACGTTCTGATCGCCGCCAGAACAAAAGGCTTTGTCGCCCGTGCCGGTCAACACCACCACCCGAATGTCGCCCCGCTCACGGCAAATGTCCATGGCATCAATCATTTCCATGTTGGTCTCTGGCCTAAAGGCATTGTACACCTCGGGGCGGTTTATGGTGATTTTCGCAATCCCTTGAAATTCCTCAAATAGAATGTCGGTGTAGCTTTTTATGGGGGTCCAGCTGCGTTGGCTCATGGTTTTATTCGTTTAATGAATTTGGGCTTGGGTTAAAGTAAATGGCGCATGCATAGAACATATAAGGCGGCGTTCGGGTTCTGAACCGGTCTTGCCTCAATTTGACCAAAAGCAAAAGAAACGCTGCGGTTGAATGCCAGATTCCGCATGGTTCTTAAGCCTTAAGCCGATTGTAGGCGGCAATGCCCCTGGCCAAGCATTCCATGGCCTGTTCTAAATCGGTTTCATTTAATACGTAGGCGATGCGCACCTGGTTTTTCCCGGCACCCGGACTTCGGTAAAATCCCGCCGCCGGAGCCATCATCACGGTTTGATTGTTCCACTCAAAATCGGTCAACATCCATTCGCAAAACGCCTCGGCATCTTCCACCGGCAGCTC
This sequence comes from uncultured Flavobacteriales bacterium, assembly GCA_903837495.1. GTDB lineage: Bacteria > Bacteroidota > Bacteroidia > CAIKAF01 > CAIKAF01 > CAIKAF01. The sequence goes on from CAILUT010000018.1 coordinate 15,040, forward strand.
GGCCACCATGTAAAACGCCCCCCCAGGCAAGGGTGCCTTCACCCCCGGAATGCCGGTCAGCAACCGGTGCGTCAGGTTCCTTCGGTGCACATACTCCTGAACCACTTCGGTAAAATACGAGGCCGGAGCGTCTAAGGCCGCTTCCGCGGCCACTTGCCCAAAGGTCGGCGGACTCAACCGGGCTTGGGCAAACTTCAAAGCCGCCTGATACACCTCGGCATTCCGAGTAATCAAGGCTCCAATCCGGGCTCCGCACATGCTGTAGCGCTTCGACACCGAATCAACCAAAATCAAATGCTGCTCCAAGCCTTCCAAGGCCAAGGTGCTGGTAAAAGGCTGCCCGTCGTACACAAACTCGCGGTACACTTCGTCGGCAAACAAAAACAAATCGTGTTCCAGCACCAAACCGCGCAGGGCTTTCAAGGCCGCTTCCGAATACACGGTTCCGGTCGGATTCCCAGGATTGCATATTACAATGGCCTTGGTTTTAGGTCCAATTTTTTCGGCAAAGGCCGCCGGCGACGGCAAGGCAAACCCATCATCAATATGGGCCGTAACCGGCACAATCTGCGCCCCGGCAGCAATAGCAAAGGCGGCATAATTCGCATAAAAAGGCTCTGGAATAATCACTTCGTCGCCCGGATTCAAGCAGCTCATTAGCCCAAACAACAGGGCCTCCGAGCCCCCGGTGGTAATCAATATCTGCTCGGCATCTACCTCTAAGTTCAATCCCCGGTAGTAGGCCGCCAATTTTTGGCGGTACGAGGCAAATCCCGCCGAATGGCTGTACTCCACCACCGGCAAATCAAAGTTGCGTATGGCTTGCAGGGCCTGCACCGGCGTTTTTATGTCGGGTTGGCCAATGTTTAGGTGGTACACCTTTCGGCCTTTGCGCTTGGCCTCTTCGGCAAAAGGAACAAGCTTTCGTATTGGCGATGCGGGCATTAACATGCCCTTTTGAGAAACCGTTGGCATAGGCGAAGGATTTATGCCCAAAAGTAGGCAATCTGCCGCAAAACTAGGCGGCCACAGCCCTCAATCTACCACCGTGCCGCTCACCTCAATCACATGCTTTTTATAAAGGGTCTGCCCATCGCTGTTTCGGCCATCTACCTCGTTGGTAGTCAGGGTAACAGTTTTGTTAAACGGGCCTTTGGCCTTGGCATCGTAGGTTATTTTTATTTGCGCACTTCCGCCAGGTTTCAGCGGTCCTTTCGGATAATCGGGCACCGTACATCCGCAAGAACCTTCGGCTGTGGTAATCAACAAGGGCTGATTGCCGGTGTTTTTGTACACAAACACAGCGTCGTGCTTGCCGCCGGTTTTCACCGACTTAAAATCCACTTCCATTTCTTTGGCTTCAAATTTCGGTCCCAGCTCCATTTGCGCCAGCGCGGTATTGGCAAAAAACAGCAGGGGCAATGCAAAAGTCAACAGCGTTTTCATGTTCTTTTTTTTCAAAGGTACAGCATTGCCCTTCAATTTGTTGGGCTTAAGCATGCAAAAAAGCTGTTAAAATGGGGTTTTTGGGCGGTTGCGGGCTTTCAGCGCTAGTCCGCGGTGCCGGGGCGCTGCGGCAGCGGGCCCAAGGTAGCTCCCAAGGTCGCTCCTTGGTCCGCGCGCCGCTGTGCCCCAGCCCCTTGCGGGCAAGCTGCTTCAATCCCTACCGCTGCCCCCTAACACCGCTCCTAATGCAAGAGCCACTTAATGCCGGCACCGCCCTGCATAGGCACCAATGAATACAGGCCCGCCTCCAACCTAAACTCGGGAATTTCGGTGTAGGTTCCGGGCAGGGCCTCGAAGCTTCCACACAAACGGCCCAGGGCATCGAACACGCCTATGCTGCCCCCAACATAGCTGCCGGGCAAATAAAAATAGCCGGCTCCCGCCGAAGGATTCGGAAATACAAAGGGCTGCTGCCCCGAGCCCGGAAGCGGTTGGCAAAAGTTTTTGTCGCTCCAACCCTGTTCGGCATTCCAAACCTGCACCTGCCCGCCCCCGCTCAGAACAATTTCTGCCCCCAGTATTCCCTGCGGATTCTCGTGCCAATCCGGAAAACTTACATTCAAACAGGCTATGCCCAAGCACAAGGTGTCGGCACTGCTGTTGCTCAGCGAGTCGCTGCTGCGTCGTTTCCAAACCAATTCGCCCTGGGCGTTTTGTATGCGCAACTCCGATTTCTTTAATTCGGCATGGCTGTATTGTAGAATGTTGACCGGCCCCGACTGCACCCGAATTCTGCCCTTACGCCGGTTGTCGCCGGGCTGCTGGTCCGTCAGGTTTCCTGGCAATTTCAGTTCCAGTTCTACGCTGTCGCTGCCCTGTTGCCCCGCCAACCTGTCTTTTATATCTATCCATAAGGTGTCTGAAAACCCTAGGCTTTCTAAAATCCACCACGATTGGGTTCCTTGCCCATGCCGCAGTTCAAGCCTCAGCGAATCGGCACTGTTTTGTCCCCAGCGCACCAGCCCCGCCCAAATGGCTTGCCCTGGGCAATAGGGGCGGTCTTCGGGCATCAACACTTCAAAATCCAGATTAAATGCGGGCCGGGGATAATAGCCTCCGGCCAAAAAGGCATTTCCATTTTGGGCGGGGTCCAACCAATAACCCAGGCTTTGGGCCGTATCGATGTGGTTCCAAGAGGCAAACAAGCCCCCATAGTAATCTTCCAGGTTGTTGGAACAAGCGGCATAGCCTCCGCGCAGCTGCCCAACCACGGCATGGGTTCCCATGCGTATCAGGGGGCTTCCGCTGGAACCCGGCTCGGTGGTGCCCGATGTCCAGTTGTTCACCCGAACATAGGACCCGGTACCCGAAACGGCGCCCAAGTAGCTGCTGCGGCCAAGCCCGTTGGTTTCGGCGGTGGAATGTTTTAGCACATCGCCGCTGGGGTGGTGCAAGCCGTAGTAGCCCGCTCCAGGCAAGCTGTCGGCCCGGTCCCAACCGGCCCAAAAGGCTTTCCATTGGGGCAAAGGACTCCGGTCCAGCTTCCACAGTTCGGCATCGGCATTGGGGTTTGAGGCCAAGCGGCTGCCGCCTTGTATGGAGCGCAGCAAAGCGGCGTCGGGGCCGCCACAGCTGGGGCTGTAATAATCAAATACAAAAATGGCATCGGCCGTGGTGTTGCAATGCCGGGCGGTCAGCACCAAGGGGCTGCCGTCTTGGGCGGTGTTGTTCAATAAGGTTCCGGTGCAACGGCGCGCCCCGCTGGGCGACAACATTAAAACCAAGGCGTCTTTCAGGGGGTTGGGCGATACACATTCCACATCGATGTTGCAGGGGCCGGAACTTCCAAATCCGCTTTTATCGGTTGGGCTTTCATACCACAAATGGCTCAAATGGGCTGTTGGGGCCTCAGGGCTGGCCGACTCCCAAATCAAGCACAGGGAATCGCCGGCAAGGGGAGGCACCGCAAAATCTCCGCGCACATTGGCAAATTCAGAACCAAAAGGCCCATAATGGCTTTGGTTTGAAACCAACCACAGGCGCTCTCCGGGCTTAGGAAAAAAACCGCTCAGCACCGGAATCAGGGCTTTGGCCTGACTTGCCGAAATGCCCATGCTGTGTTGAAAACCCTGGCCGTTGGCACGGCTTTTCCAAGCAGTTTGGTCCGGATTTAGCCCATGCACCTGGCCCCAATCGGCGTCCTTTTCGCTGCCCTCGGCCTTGGCGCTCGCCCCAGGAGCCAAGGGCAAAACCAGCCAAGCTGTACCGGCCGGAACCTTGGGCGCAGCTGCCTGCTGAGGAATCTGGGCCTTCAGGCTGGACACCAACCCCGCCCCAAGCAACAGGAAAAAATAGGCTTTCATGGCTTAAAGATACGAGGGTTGCACTAGAGTTCAAGGAATTTTACCCGCGGGAATGCACTAAAATGAATGCACCAAATGGGCAAAAACAAAAAAGGGGGCCGAAGCCCCCTTTTTTGTTGGGTTTTACCCCTTAGTTGTTTTCCTCTTCAAACTTCTTCATTTCGTCTTCAAACACCTCGCGGAATTTGCTGATTTCGAAGTCTTGTTTCAAAGCAGCGTTGGCCGAAATTTTGCCGGTTAAGCCGTTGTACAAGGTTTCTTTTTCAACCTCTAAGGCCACAAAAGTCCGGAAGTTGCCGTTGGGCAAAGCATTGGTTTGCTCGCAAGCAGTACGAATGTCAATCAAGGTTTGTTTTACCACTTCACGGGTAATGTTCTCCACTTTTTGGTCGAACTCAAACTTGTTTGAAATTTCACGCTCTTTGGCATAACGCTCGGTAACCGATTTGATTTTGGTTTCGATGCTGGCCGCCAATTGCTGACGGGTTAAGGTCAAGGCTTTTTCTTTGCTGAAGCTCATGTCCGAAGATTCTCCGCTCATAGAAGCCCGGAAAAATTTATCGTCGGTGGTGTACTTAGGTCCAGCACATGGAATTTTAATTTCTTTGCCAATGGCATCGGCGGCAACCGCGGTGCGGCTTTTGCAGGATGTCAGAGAAAACGATCCGGCCAGAATAAGGGCGGATGCGAAAAAAAGAATGGAACGATTCATAAAATTTAGTTTTAATGGTTTGTTTCTCTGTGGGCATTCAAATCCTGTGCCAAAGTAAACAATATGGACTAAATTCGTGTATATTTAAGATAGAAAACACCGAGCCATGTGGAAAAAACTCCTTCATTACGCCAATCCCCTCACGCTTTTCCGCAAATCTGAAGGCCAAGGGAACATCAACCTTAAGCTTATGCACGGCATTAACCGCATCAGCATTTTGATGTTTTTAATGGCCTTGATTGTGATGATGGTAAAATTTTGGAGCTGATTAGCCGGCCGAGGCACTGACCCAGTGTTCCGGATTTATCCATTGCTGGGCTGCGGCCTGAATGTCGGCGGCCCCAATTTCAAATAGGCTTTGGTGCTGCATGGGCAGGTAATCGGCCGGATAGCCCAAGCCCTGAAATCCCATCAATCGGTCGTGCCGGTTTAAAACTCCGTCTAAGGAACGGGCCAAACTGCCCGCCATGTAATTTCGAACGGTTTCAATTTCTTCTGCGCCCACATCGCCCTGCATAAGCCGCTGGGCCTCCCGCCGCATTTCCGTTAAGGTCTCTTCTTTCTTGCCTCCGTTAATTTGGGTGTTGACCATCCAATACGCGGTCGATTTTAAGCGGACGTAGCTGGCATTGATGCCGTAGGTGTAGCCCTTTTCTTCGCGGATGTTCTTCATCAATCGGCTGCCAAAATACCCGCCCCAAAGCACCAACATAAATCGAAATGTCAATTCCTCTTGCATCTGGGCAAAGGGAGCTGGCCCCGCCACCCGTATGGCCTGCTGCGACTTTCCGGGCATAGCAAAATGCAGGTCGGCCGCTGCCGGAATCGACCAAGGTCTGATTTTTGTTTCCTGCTCAGCATGGGTAGGCAAGGAGGCCAAAAATGCGTTTAAGGGGGCAAGGTCGCCGGGTTCAATTCCAGAGGCAAAGGCCTCGGGCATTTGCCCCAACATCAAGGCTTGGTACGAGGCCTGTACGTGTTCCAGATTCATGGCTTGAAGTTCAGGCAGCTGTTCTTCTTGAAACAACGGGTGCCCCTTGAACAGGTAGTTGGACGACAAGCGCCGGGCTTGTTCAGAAACCTGCTCGCTTTCTTGCATAAAATCGCTGATTTGCAGCTCTTTTTGCATGTCGAATTCATCTTCGTTCAGGCTAGATTCCATGAGCATTTCGCGAAACAAGGGCAAAGCCTGAGCCAGGTTTTGGCTGCGGCAAACCAAGGAAAACACCAGGGATTCCCGGTTCACCGATTTTTGCACAAAGGCCCCACAGCGGTCCAATGCGGCGTTCCATTCTACCGCCGTTTTTTGTTCGGTGCCCTCGCCCAGCAGCTGCACCAAGGTGTTTAAAGGATAGGGCCTGCCCAGCCATTCCGGTCCAATCGAATACCTTAAGCTAAGTTTTGACAAGGGGTTTTGGCTTCGAGCCAGCAGGTTTAAAACCTGCCCTGAAGGAAGGCGCTGCAGTTCAAATTCCGGAAAGTCGGGAGCCTGGCTTAAATCAATGGCAGGAGCCTGAAGAGGATAGGGATTTGGCATGGGAATCAGGCGTTGGTTTCGGTTTCGTACAACAGGGTTGAGCTGCATTCGGGCTTTAGGTAGCGGCGTACTGCGGCTTGCACGTCGGCCACACTAAGGCTGGCGTACTCATCCCATTCGGTGCTTAAGGATTCGGCTCCGCCCAGCCATTCGGCCATGGCCAAACGCAAGGCACGGTTCTGCACGTTCGCATCGCTAAAGGCGTTCGAGGTGGCCATTTTTTGGGTGGCTCGATGCAGGTCGTCGGCATGCAGGCGTTCTTCGGCTATTTCAAACAAAAAAGCTTGAATTTCTTGGGCCACTTCTTGGTTCTTTTTGCCCTCGCGCAAGGTGGCGCTAAACAAAAATTGACCGGGGTCGGCCGATCCGCTCACATAAAACCCGCCTTGATTTAGCAGTCCGCGCTTGCGAATCAGTTCGTCCATGGTATATCCCCCGGCCGAACCGGAAAGCACATCCGAGAACAAATCCAGGGCTTTAAAGTCGGGGTGGTTTCGGCCAGGCATGGGCCAGCCCATCCATAAGGCGGCTTCGGGTACGGGGCGGAACACCTGCTGAAGCCTAGCCTGAGTTTGGGGCGGTTCTGCCGGCAATGGTTTTTTGGGAAGGGCTCTAGATGGCAAGTCCCCAAACCAATATTCCACCTCGCGCAGGGCCTGCTGTGGGTCCAGGTTTCCGCTCAAAACCAAGATGCAGCGGTTGGGGGCATAATGCTGTTCGTAAAAGCCGCGAATCACCGAAACAGGAACCTGTTCAATGTGCTCAATGCTTTTACCTATGGTGGACCAGCGGTAGGGGTGTTGGGTGTAGCTTAGTTCTCGGGTCAGCGCCAGCAAATCGCCATAAGGCTGGTTTAAATACCGCTGCCGAAATTCTTCAATCACCACCTTGCGCTGCACTTCGACCTTTTCTTCGCTTAGGTTTAGGTTGCACATGCGGTCGGCTTCCAGCCAAAGTGCAGTACGCAAATTGGCGGCCGGCAGCACGCAGTAATAATTGGTGATGTCGTTGTTGGTAAAGGCATTGTTGATGCCTCCGGCCAGCTGCAAGGGCTGATCGTAGAAGGGGATGTGTTTGCTGCCCTCGAACATAAGGTGTTCCAGCAGGTGGGCCAATCCTGTCCATTCGGGGTCTTCGTCGCGGGCACCTACGTTGTACAGCAGATTGACGGCCACCATAGGGGTTTGGTTGTCGGGTTGTATTAGCACCCGAAGTCCGTTGGGCAGGGTGTGGCGTTCAAAGGGAAAATTCATGCGTTGTGTACTAAGTTGCCCATGCAAACAAGGGTTTGCTGGAATTCGGTCCAAATTTCATTTACAATATCTGCGGCGGGTTTAATGTCGTGAATCAAGGCGCTAACCTGACCAATTTCAAGTTCGCCTTGGTCTAGGTCGCCCTCGAACATGCCTTTTTTGGCACGGCCACGGCCTAAGATTTCGGCCAGTTTTTCGGGGCTGCTGCCCTGTTGATAGGCCTGAACCAGCTCTTGGAAAAAAGGGTTTTTAAGCAGCCGAACGGGGGTTAATTCTTTCAGGGTGAGCAGGGTGTCGCCCTCGCCGGCCGACAGCACCGCCGATTTAAAAGCGAGGTGGGCCGATGACTCTTCGGAAGCCACAAAGCGGCTGCCCACCTGAACGGCTTCGGCGCCCAGGGCGAAGGCGGCTGCCATGGCCCGGCCCGTTGAAATCCCCCCCGCCGCAATCAGGGGGACGGAGCACACTTGTTTTACCAAAGGCAGCAGCACCAGAGTGGTGGTTTCTTCTCGGCCGTTGTGCCCCCCGGCTTCAAACCCTTCGGCCACCACAGCATCGACTCCCGCCGCCTGGGCTTTCAATGCGAACTTAGCCGAAGAAACCACATGCACCACGGTGATGCCCCGGGCCTTAAGTTTTTGGGTGTAGGCGGCAGGATTTCCGGCCGATGTAAACACAATAGGAACCTTAAATTCCAAAATGGAATCGATGTGTTGTTCAATGTTGGGGTAGAGCAAGGGCAAATTTACCGCAAAGGGTTTTGAGGTAGCGGCCTGGCATTTTTCCAGGTGCTGCCGCAGCACTTCGGGATACATAGAACCGGAGCCGATGATGCCTAGGCCACCGGCGTTGGAAACGGCCGAGGCGAGTTCCCAGCCTGAGCACCAGATCATGCCGGCCTGGACAATGGGTTTTTCAATGTTAAAGAGGGAGCAAATGCGGTTTTCCACGAAAAAGCCTTTAAAGGCAAAGATAGGCAGTAGAAGTGGATATTTGGGATTGGGGCGCCCGCGCTCCGGATGGAGTCGGAAAGCCCACAGCCACAGTGCTGCTGCCGGCCGCAGCGAGGAGGCGACGCGAGGAGCCACCGCAGCGCGCAGCCGGCAGAGCACTGTGGCGAGGACTTGGAGCGACAGCCGGAAAAGCGCCCAAAAAAACATACCTTACCCAAAAAATAGCCACCTTTGAAACATGGAAAAACGGGAATGGAAATTGATGCGTGCGGGGCTGCCGGCGGGGCTGTGGGAGCTGCAGCGGCAGGAGTTGCGTGCAGAGCCGGGGGCGGGGATGTTGCGCATTGCAGTGCAGGCTTCGGGCATTAATTTTGCGGATGTGCTGATGATGCAAGGGCTGTATGGCGACGCTCCGCCGCCGCCCTTTGTGCCGGGCTACGAGGTGGTGGGGCGGGTGCTTTCGCTGGGCGAAGGTGCGCCGCAACAGCTTCTTGGACAAACCATTATGGCTTTTACGCCCTTTGGCGGATTTTCATCGGTGCTGGATTTGCCTGCCAATCAAGTCGTGGTGGCTCCGTCAAACCTGCGTCCCGAGCAGGTTTGCAGCTTAGTAACTCCATACGTTACCGCTTGGTATTTGTCGGAAGTGCTTTGCAGCATTCAGCCGGGCGACCGGGTGCTGGTGCATTCGGCGGCAGGAGCGGTGGGGCGCGCCTTGGTAGAAACCGCTCTGCGGCAAGGGGCTGAGGTTTGGTTTAGCAGCCGAAGCGCAGAGAAATTGCAGTCCTTGTCCTTGGAATTTCCGGGGCAGCATGGGCTTTTGAATGCCGAGAAGCAGCCTTGGTGGACTCAGCTGCCGAGCGATGCGCGGTTTGACCGGATTTTTGACCCCTTAGCTGGGCGGCATTTGGCCGAAGGCTTGGGGCGGCTGCGAGCGGGCGGAGTTATACTTGCCTACGGCGCGGCGGTGCGGGCGGGGCGGCAATCCAAACTTAGAGATGCCCTGATGCTTTGGCAATCGGGGTTTTACAATCCAATTGGACTGCTCATGAAGTCTAAGTCGATCGCCACCCTAAACATGCTGCATGTGGGTCGAGAACGGCCCGAGTTGTTGATAAAGGGGCTGCGGCTGATGGCGGAGCGGGCGGAATTGGGCATTGTTCGGCCTCCGCTGGCACAAGCAGTGCGGGTGGAAGAGTTTGAAATGGCGATGCAGGCCTTTGCCCGGGGCGAGCGGCAGGGAAAGCTGGCCTTGGTTTGGTAAGAACAGGGGGGGCGGAGTGTTTTGCCGCAATAATTTATCAAACATTTCAGCCAATCTCTTGCAGAAACGAAAACTAGGGCAGACCTTTGAAGCATGGCAGAAACCGAATTAAAAAAATCGAAGCGGCGGATTCAATTTGCCCAATTTACCACCGTAGTGTCGGTAACCTTAGTTATGACAGTATTGGGAGCGTTGGGTGTACTTTTTTTGGTTGGGCAGCGCTTAAGTACGGTTGCCAGGCAACAGTTTACCCTGCAATTGGTGTTGGCCGACGACATCGACGTGGCGGGCATTCAACCCTTGATTTCGGGATTAAAAACCCAGCCTTTTGTACGGGAAGTTCGCTACATTAGTCCAGAGGCGGCCGCCCAGGAATACCTAGAATTTTACCAAGACGACGTTCGGGAGGTGCTGGAAGTAAATCCCTTTCCCCACATGGTGGAATTGGGTTTAAAGGCCGAATATGTACATGCCGACTCCTTGCCTAGGCTTGAGGCGGCCTTGTTAAAAACCTGGCCCCGGCAAATTGCAGGGTTGGAAAGCGACCCATTGAGTTGGGAGCAGGTTCGAAAAAACCTAGAATTGGCGGGTTGGGTATTGGGAGCGGTGCTGATGGTATTGACCTTAATCATGTTGTTTTTGGTGAACAACACCATACGGCTTAGCATTTACAGCCGCCGGCATTTGATTCGAACCATGCAGTTGGTGGGAGCCACGGCCTCTTTTATTCGCAAGCCTTTTTTGATGGCCGGTTGGTGGCAGGGACTCATTTCAACGGTGTTGGGGGTATCTGCAACCTGGCTGGGCGCCTTGTATTTGCTGCAACACGCTCCCGAACTTCAGCATCCCCAGTTTTTTCAAGGATTGGGACTGTTAAGTGGATTGATTGCGGTTTTGTCTTTTGCCTCGACCTGGTTGAGCACATGGATGGCGGTTCGGAAATTCTTAAGGCTATCGGCCAACCGCATTCACCTTTAAGAAGATTGGGTTATCTTTGAACAATAATAAACGTAGGTATATGTCCACTCCAAAAGAAGAATCACCCAGCGGACGTCGGTTTCACCGCAACAATTTAATTTTCATGGTGCTGGGCTTGGGCCTTTTGGTTGGGGGCTTTGTGGCATTGAGCGGCGGGGGCACCGACAATCCGAACGAATTTAATGAAGCCATTTTTAGTTTTCGCCGCATAACCCTAGCACCCTTGTTGATTTTAGCCGGCTTTGGGGTGTTTGGATTTGGCATAATGAAGCGCTTCAAGGCTTAATTTATGGAATGGTGGCAGGCGGTTTTAATTGCCATTGTTGAGGGGTTAACAGAGTTTCTTCCGATTTCTTCGACGGGGCACATGGTGTTGGTGGCGGCAGCCATGGGCATTCATGAAGACGCTTGGGTAAAGTTGTTTGAAATAGCCATTCAGTTGGGGGCAATTTTATCGGTGGTGGTGTTGTACCGCAAGCGGTTTTTAACGTCAAATCCCGTTCCCTTTTACCGCAATTTATTCTTGGCATTTTTGCCTGCCGCGGTGTTTGGATTGCTTTTTAAAAGTTTGATTGACGAATTTTTGGAGTCCACCTTTATTATAGGTTGCACCTTGTTTTTGGGGGGGATCGTGCTCATTTATGTGGACAAATGGTTTATAAAGACATCGGATCAGCCGGCTAAGAGTGTTTCGCCGGCAAAGGCGGTTGTGATTGGGTGTTTTCAGGTTTTGGCCATGGTTCCTGGGGTAAGCCGTTCGGCAGCCACCATTATTGGGGGATTAAGTCAGGGTTTTGGGCGCAAGCAGGCGGCCGAGTTTTCCTTTTTTTTGGCGGTGCCAACCATGTTTGGGGCTACGGCAAAAAGCACCTGGGATTTGTGGTCGGAACACCCGGAGTTGTTTGATGCGGGGAATTTGGGTTTGCTGTTGATGGGCAATGCAGTGGCTTTTGTGGTGGCGGCATTGGCCATTCGCGGCTTTATTCAATACTTAACCAAGCATGGGTTTTACTGGTTTGGTTGGTACCGAATTGCCTTGGGGGCATTGGTTATTTATTTTTCGATGGGCTGAGGATTGCCGGTGTTGAGGCCGTTTGTTGCGGGGGACTGGAAATTGGATTTGATGCGGGTTGCAACGCGGTTTAAGGAGTATTGATGGGGGGCTTTTGCGCGAAGAAACAGCAACTTAGATATTGCGAAACAAACATAGGCCTGTATAGCCAATTTTGGCGGATTGGGGTAGGTTTGAAGGGGCTGTATGGTTGTTGGTACCTCATAATAATAGCAATCAATACCAAACGTTCATTTTCAATCTTACTGACAATAATAAGTATCCATATAATCGCTGCACGGGGTTCGTTTTTCGAAAACATGAACTATTTGACAACAAGGGCAAATGCAATATCCTGCTTGGGCCAGACGACTCTGCAATGACATTATCAATTCTTTTAATCTCACTTTATTAGCCGAGGTTTGCCGCATAGCGTTTTGTTGACCTTTTCCTTGGGTTGCTGCATTGCGATTTAAAAGGGTAATTTAGCGCGGGAACTGGGGTTGCTTGACGAACTGGCGTTAGCAACCTTAGTAAAACGCCGCAGCAACAGATTAAATGTTAGAATATGATAAAACAGATTTACAGATTTTTAAACCCAAAATTTCAAAATTTATTTCTTGAGTATAAAGTGGATTTCAAACCAAGATATGGATATGGAAAACCAGCTCATCAGGATTTATACAAGATTATCGATTCAAATCGAGGCAACTACAAAGATTTAATTGAAAAAGCACTGTCATACAAGGATAAGTTATGGTCAATTCAAGATTCAATTAAAGAGACGGATTCAAAAAAACCAACATGGAATAACGGATTCTTGCCAGGACTTGATGTTGTTGGGATTTATACTATGCTTTCAGAGTTTAAACCTAAAAAATACATTGAGATAGGTTCGGGGAATTCGACAAAAGTTGCATTTAAAGCAAAGACCGAGCAAAACTTAATGACGGAGATTATTTCAATTGACCCAATGCCTCGTGCCGAGATTGACAATTTAGCCGACAAGGTTATAAGGGAACCCTTTGAAAATATAGATTTTAATATTTTAAACGAGTTAAATGAAAATGACATTCTCTTTGTAGATAATTCTCACAGAATTTTACCGAATTCCGATTCAATGGTTTTTTATTTGGAGATTCTTCCAAAATTGAAAAAAGGTGTGATTGTACATATTCATGACGTCTATTTGCCATATGACTATCCTCAGTTTATGTGTGATCGATTTTATTCAGAACAGTATGGATTAGCAATGTACTTATTAGCAAATCCAGAAAAATATGTTGCGATTTTACCAAATTACTTCATATTCGAGGACAAAGAACTTTCAGACCTTATTTCTCCAATATGGAATCACGACAATCTAAAAGATGTTGAGAAACATGGAGGCTCATTTTGGATAAGAATTAACAAATGAAAAAGAACTACGGTTGCTAAAAAAACGATATGTCAAATGGGGTTTCGGAGCGGACAACAAGGTTTGCCCGCAGCAACGGCATCGGGGTTCGAAAGGAACGCAACCCGCTAACCACATCGGCTTATAGTTCCGTACCCTCAGCCTGCCAACCAACCCCCCATTTAAATATTTCAATTGTTTATAAAATTCAGGCTGTTTATTGTCTGTTTTTCCCAAGCTGAATGAAACCTTGGTCTTATTTCGCTTAAATTGTTTAATCGAGCAACCGTTTGCTTTTGCGCTTGGCCAATAGGTAGGCTTACCCCTGCCTAAGTGCACATTCCCAAAATCCGTGTTGCTGCATTCTGAAACCTGCCCCAAACTTTTTACCTTTGACTTTGGTTACTTTAAACAATCCCTTGTTGAAGCGCATGTCGGAATCTACCTCTTCTACTCTTAGCGAAAAAAAACGCAAGCCGGAATGGCTTCGGGTTAAATTGCCCACGGGCGAGGAATACCGGAAAGTACGGCAGGTGGTGAGCGATCACAAGCTGCATACCATTTGCGAGAGCGGCAATTGCCCCAACATGGGCGAGTGCTGGGGTGCAGGAACCGCCACCTTTATGATTCTGGGGAATGTGTGCACGCGCAGCTGCGGCTTTTGCGCGGTGGCTACTGGAAAACCCGCCGAGGAAGATCCCTTTGAACCCCTACGCGTAGCCAAATCCATTAAGTTGATGGGACTAAAACACGCGGTCATTACCAGCGTGGACCGAGACGATTTGAAGGACGGCGGCTCTACCATTTGGGCCAAAACCATCGAGGTGGTTCGGAAAATGAACCCCGGCATTACCATAGAAACCCTGATTCCTGATTTTCAAGGAAAATGGGAAAACTTGGCCCGCATTGTTGAGGCCAAACCCGAGATTGTATCGCACAACCTTGAAACCGTACGGCGCTTAACCAAATTGGTGCGGGTGCAGGCAAAATACGACCGTTCTTTAGAGGTGTTGAAACGCTTGGCCGATGCCGGCGTTACCACCAAATCGGGAATTATGTTGGGTTTGGGCGAAAGCACCGATGAGATTATGGAAACCCTTGACGACATGCGGACGGTGGGCGTGCAGATTGTAACCCTAGGTCAGTACCTGCAACCGACTGCAACCCATTTGCCCGTTCAAGATTTTATTGCTCCCCAGCAGTTTGAATGGCTGGGCGAACAAGCCAAGCAAAAAGGCTTTGCCTTTGTTGAGAGCGGGCCTTTGGTGCGGTCGAGCTACCACGCCGAAAAGCACATTTAAACGGAAACGTTGAGGTTCGTGCTTCCTTGCGGCGCAGGGTACGAGTATTGGGCGAGGGATTGCAGTGGAAATGCCCGCAGGGCATTGGAGCGGAAAGCCCGGTGCCAGCCCTTAGGCCGGCGCGCCCCCAAAAACCCCTTATTTTTGCCGAAAAAAGACTTCGATGGGGCTTCCCGTGAATTCAAATTTTTCGCGCAACTTGTTCTCTATAAACCGTTTGTATGGCTCGCGCAAGTACTGAGGCAGGTTGCAGAACATGGCGAAGGCCGGGTAAGCAATGGGCAGCTGGGTGGCGTATTTGATGCGGATGTATTTGCCTTTGTACGCTGGGGGCGGAAAGGCTTCGATGATGGGCAGGATGTAATCGTTCAGCGCCCGTGTTTTTACTTTGCGGCTGCGGTTTTCATACACTTTGACGGCGGCTTCCAGGGCCTGGAAAACGCGCTGTTTTTCGGGCACCGAAGTGAAAATGATGGGCACGTCGCGGAAGGGTGCTATTTTGTTTAAAATGGCTTCTTTAAATCGGTCGGCGCTTTTGTGGTCCTTCTCGATCAAATCCCACTTGTTCACCAAAACAACCACGCCCTTGTGGTTTTTTTGAATCAGGTGAAAGATGTTTATGTCTTGACTTTCGATGCCCTGCGAAGCGTCTAGCATCAATAAGCACACGTCGGCGCGCTCGATGCTGCGCACGGAGCGCAAAGAGGAGTAGAATTCAAGGTCTTCATTGACTTTTGCCTTTTTACGTAGTCCGGCGGTGTCGATCAAGTAAAAGTCGAAGCCATAGGCGTTGAAGCGAACGTCAATGGCGTCGCGGGTGGTTCCGGCAACGGGAGTTACGATGTTGCGGTCTTCGCCTAAAAACAAGTTTGTGATGGAGCTTTTGCCCACGTTGGGTCGGCCAACAATGGCAATGCGGGGCAGGTCGAGTTCTTCGGGTTCGCTGAAATCGCCGAGCTTTAGCATAAGTTCGTCGAGCAGTTCGCCGGTTCCAGAGCCGCTGATGGAAGAAATGCCGAACACCTCGCCCAGGCCTAGGGCGTAAAAGGCGTGGATGTCGGCCAGGCGCTCAAAGTTGTCAACCTTGTTTGCCACAACAATCACTTCTTTTTTGCTGCGGCGCAGCAGGTCGGCCACCTGCTCGTCCAAATCGGTAACCCCGGTGGTGGTATCCACAAGGAAGAGCAGACAATCGGCTTCGTCGATGGCCAGGTCAACCTGTTTTCGGATTTCGGCCTCGAACACATCGTTGCTGCCGCGGACGTATCCGCCCGTATCGATGAGTGAAAAGGTTTTTCCTTGCCAATCGGCTTTTCCATAATGCCTGTCGCGGGTTACTCCGCTAAATTCATCGACAATGGCCTGCCTGCTTTCGGTTAGGCGGTTAAAGAGGGTGGATTTGCCCACATTAGGCCGTCCGACAATGGCTACAATTTTTCCCATACTGGGTGCAAAGGTACGGGATTTCGTGGGGATTACGGGCAGCTTAATTTTGGGCTTAGGTTTATAGGCCGCCTATGCTGTGGATTTTCTCGATTTGAATTGTTCTTTGGGCTGTTTTTTCTGGGTTCGATGGATTGGAAAACCGGTATTTGGGCTTGGAGCTGTTCGGGCTTTGGCTTGTCAATGAGCTGGGTCATGGCATGGCCGGTATTTTTCTATTTTTGTTTAATTAAAAAAAAGGAAGCATGGGGGCAAAAATGCTATGCGGCATTCTGGCGTTTTGTTCAACAATGTGTTGTGGGGCTCAGGCAAACTGCCTGTTTAAAAATCCATTGTGCTTTTACAATTCGGACGTACTGACCTATATGCAGGTGCTTCATAAAAATCAACAGTACACGAAGATGGCCGCCTTTTTTTATGGCCCCCTTCCGAACAAAACCACAAGGTCTAATTTGGCCAAGACCTTAAGTGATGTTGATTTTGGCTTCGCACTTAAACGGGTTGGAGTCAAAGAAACAGGCAAGAATACTTGGTCATTAACCTACCAACGAACCCTTTTGGGGACACAAGAGAATTTTAAAATTGACTGCCTGCTGTTGGGAGACACGTGTAGGGTGTATTTAGATCAAAAATTGTGGAAGGTTTTGTTTGAGAGATAGGGATTAAGCAAAAAACGCCGAGGCAGAAGCCCTGTGCAGGAAAGAAAATGGGCCTTGATATAAACCCTGAACCGATTAAAAACGGGACCGAGCACAACAGGGGCAAAGGCAAAATTTCGGCGGCGGGTTTCGGCCCTTTGGGGGAAACGCCCCCCATGCAAAGGAGTGAACAGGCAGTCCGATGGTTTGTTCGGCAAGCGTTTGCTAAACGTTTAAAAACCGACAAATTTGGAAGGCTTTGCAAACAATGAGCTGCAGAGGGTTAAAATGGGTTGGGGAATACCGAACATGGAATGCCAATAAATCCGATTCAATCCAAGCCCAACTGCCTATCTTTGGAACATGCCTCGCCGCCTTCTACTGTTGTTCTTGTTCCTGCCGGTTTTGTTGTGTGGGTAATCCAACCAGCGCATCGTTCGCCTGTTGGCCGGAGAACAATGCTTTAGCGACCCCGCTAATGTGGTAATGTCTAGTCTGCAAATTGACGACTCGTCCTTTGCCGAGCGCAGCCTATGGCTTCCGGCTGCGGATGGGCAAGGGATGTGCCGAGTGCAAGCCCTTCCCGCTCCTGTTTCCCTTCGGTATCGAGTCTTTCCCTTTCCGGTGGCCGACATACTGCGCGACCAACTCTGGAAGCCCCAATCTGCCGACAGCCTTGGATTTCCAAGCTTTGAACTGCCCTTAAACTTGACCGAACTGGCGGTAAATCAAGTGTTCGCACCCGAAGATAAACTGCAAAAACGGGGCAGCTTGACTCGGGGGGTGGCGTTTGGCAATGCGAACAGCGCCTCGCTCATTTCAGCGTTTAATCTACAATTAAACGGGGAATTGGGTCAGGGCATTCGCATTGACGCATCGATTACCGACGAGAACCTGCCCATTCAACCGGAAGGAAACACCCAACAGCTTCAAGACTTCGACCAGGTTTTTGTGCGCTTGTCGAAGGGAAAACAACAGCTGACGGCCGGCGATTTTACCTTGCCCAATCCGAACACCTCGTTTTTGTCTTTGCGCAAGCGGGGGCAAGGTTTGATGGTTGAAGGGGAGCTGCCTTTGTCGGTGTTTGGTCTGAAAAGGTCGGCACGAAGCATGAAGGTTCAGGCGGCAGCGGCCGTGGCTCGGGGCAAATTCCGTAGGCAAGAATTCCAAGCCATTGAAGGAAACCAAGGCCCGTATCGCCTGAACTGCAACGACGGGGAAGCGTATATTCTGGTGCTTTCGGGCACTGAAACCGTTTTTATAAACGGAGAAAAAATGACCCGTGGGCAGGAATTTGACTATACCATTGACTATTCTACGGCCGAAATATCGTTTACCTCCCGCCGCATCATCACCAAAGACATGCGATTGGTGGTGGAATTTGAATACTCAGACCGGCGGTATCAGCGCTGGATGGTTCAGGCTGGACACGATGTGGATTGGGGCCCCCTGCAAACCCGGCTGCACTTTTTCACCGAATCAGGGGCGGAAATCGACCGAAGGCCCCATAATTCACATGGGCAATGCCCAGATTCGTGCATTTTTTTGATTTGGGTGTATGCGGTGTAGCCGCCCGGGCCCCGGATGGAAGCGGCAGCCGCAGGTGGGCGGGGCGGTTGCGGCCCCGGCGCCGGGGCGACCTTGGGAGCCACCGGAGCAGGGCTGCTGCAACCTGCCTTGCCCGCCTGGGGCTAGAGCTGACAGCCGGAAATGGCCCCCTAAAAAAACAAAATCAGGAGCGCAACGACTCGGCCTCTTCTTGAATAAAACCCTGTATTTCAAGCCGCAACTGCACTTTGACCATGTTTAGCGTTTTGATTTTTTCGAGCACGGAATCAGTGCTGCGGTGCGGATGCAGGCTCATTTCGTTGAGCTGCCGGGCAGAATCGGCGTCGGTGAAAAAGGCCAAATGGCTGTAAGCCACAATGAGGCTTTCGAGCGTGTCTAAATCTAAGCTGCCGCTTTGAATGCGAAAGGAGAGCAAGCTGCAAATGGCGAATTTGATGCGGGCTGCCGAGCAGGGCAAATTTTCGACCGGTTGAAAGTACTGCCCTTCACGCGATAAGCGGATGATTTGGCTGTATTGTCCTACAATTCGTTGAGCCTCGGTAATGCGCATGATGAAATTCAGCAACAAAGTTCAAAGTTCGGCATTTAAATTGAAATGCATCAATAGGGATAGCCGTTTTTTTCAAGGATTTCAGCGGCGAGGGTTCGCCGTGCATCGCGCGGAGAAATGGGCGTGGTTTTGGTAAAGCGTTTCAATCCCATGGTCATCATGCTGAGTTCGTCGCCGTTAGCGAAGCTGCACAGCGCGTTTTTGCCGCTGCACCAAAGGCGGTCGGCGGTGTCGAAAAACAACACATTCAGCAGTTGAATTTTGCTGGCATGGGCTTCAATTCCATCGCGGTCGATTAACTTTTGAACTCGGAGCAGCGTGCTTTCGGCCACATAGGTTTCAATGGCCATGTCGGCGATGTCCATGAGAATTTCTTGTTCTTTGGCCAGTTCCATCATGAGTTTTTGAACGGCGGCGCCCGCCACCAGCAAAACGGCCTTTTTAAATTTCTCGGCGTACAGGTGGAAGGCTTGCAGGGGCTGCTCCAGGTTGGGCTCGGAAAAGTCGGGGATTTCGAGCAGTTCAGCGGCCACCCGTTGGGCAGGGCCCATCAGGTCTAGGCTGCCTTTCATGGCGCGTTTCAGCATCATATCAACGGTAAGCAGGCGGTTGATTTCGTTGGTGCCTTCAAAGATGCGGTTGATGCGGGCATCGCGGTAGGCGCGGTCCATGGGCGCTTCGGCCGAATAGCCCATTCCCCCAAAAATTTGGACCCCTTCGTCCACCACATAATCAAGGGTTTCCGAGCCGTGCACCTTCATCATGGCGCATTCAATCGCGAATTCTTCAACGCCCTTTAGTTCTGCTTGATGCGGGGGCATTCCTGCCGCTTTGCGGGCCTCGATGGCATCGGTAATGTTTTGGCTGGCGCGGTAGGTGGCCGATTCGCAAGCGAAGGTGCGCACCACCTGTTCGGCCAATTTGTAGCGAATGGCTCCGTACTTGGCGATGGGGCGGCCAAATTGCTGCCGTTCGTTGGCATACTGGGCCGAGCGGCCAACAATGGCTTTGCAGGCGCCAATGGAAGCGGCCGACAATTTTATTCGGCCAATGTTCAAAATATTAACGGCGATTTTGAAGCCATTGCCGCGTTCGCTCAGCAGGTTTTCGACCGGCACGGGGCAGTCTTCAAAAAACACCTGCCGAGTTGAAGAACCCTTGATGCCCATTTTCTTTTCTTCGGGATTCAGGCGGATGCCGGGGTAGGTTTTTTCAACAATAAAGGCCGACAGGTTTTCGTCGGCATCGATTTTGGCAAACACAACAAACAAATCGGCAAATCCGGCATTGGTAATCCACATTTTTTGCCCGTTCAACAGGTAGGTTTTGCCGTCGGGCGAAAGGGTGGCTTTGGTTTTTCCGGAGTTGGCGTCGGATCCGGCATTGGGTTCGGTTAGGCAATAGCTGGCTTTCCATTCACCGGAAGCCAATTTGGGCAGATAGGCTTGTTTTTGAGCTTCGTTTCCATACAGCACAATGGGCAGGGTTCCGATGCCGGTATGGGCCGAAATGGCCACGGCAAAGGAGTGGCCGGCGCCGGTTTCTTCGGCCACCAGCATGCCGGTGTTAAAGTCTTTGCCAAAGCCCCCGTAGGCTTCGGGAACAGAAACCCCAAGCAAGCCCAGCTCCCCCGCTTTGTCAAGCAAGGTCGGCATGAATGTTGGGTCTTGCATGCTGTCAATGGCCTCCAGGTGTGGGTACACCTCTTGTTGAATAAAATCCCGGCAGGTTTCACGAATCAGAATTTGTTCCTGATCAAAATCTTCGGGGATAAAAACGTCTTGGGCTCGGGTGGGGCGAATGAGCCATTCGCCGCCGTTTATGCTGTTTTGCTTTTCCATGGTTTTTTCTGTTGGGGTTAAAGTCGTTCAATGATGCCTGCGGCGCCTTGGCCGGTTCCTACGCACATGGTTACCAATCCGTAGCGTTGATTTCGGCGTTCCAATTCGTTCAAAATTTGCACCGTAAGTTTGGCTCCGGTGCAACCCAAGGGGTGGCCCAATGCAATGGCTCCGCCGTGTACATTGAGTTTGTTGGGGTCTAAATCAAGGGCCTGTTGAACGGCCAAGCTTTGGCTGGCAAAGGCTTCGTTGAGTTCAATCAGGTCTATGTTGTTTAGGGTTAAGCCGGCGCGTTTTAAAACGCCGGGTACGGCATGAATGGGTCCCATGCCCATGATGGCGGGTTCAAGGCCAACGGCGTGGTACGACACAAATCGGGCTCGGGGAGTCAAGCCCAGTTCGGAGCGCATTTTTTCCGACATCAGCAAGACAAAAGCGGCGCCGTCCGAGGTTTGCGAGGCGTTTCCGGCGGTAACGGTGCCTTTGGCATCAAACACCGGCTTTAGACCCGCAAGGGCCTCAAGGGTGGTGTCGGCTCGGGGGCCTTCGTCCCGGTCAAACACCGTTGTTTTTAGGCGGCGTTTGCCATCGACAACCGAAACATCTTCGACCTCAATCGGCACAATGCCGCGTTGCAGCCAACCTTCTTCTTGGGCTTTTACGGCTTTTTGGTGCGAATTTAGGGCAAATGCATCTTGGGCTTCGCGTCCAATGTGGTATCGGCGGGCCACCTCTTCGGCGGTTAGGCCCATGCCCCAGTACCAATCGGGATGCGCTTTGGCCACCTTGGGGTTTGGAACCAACCGCCAGCCTCCAAAAGGAATGGGACTCATGGTTTCGACTCCGCCGGCCACAATGCAATCGGCCATACCGCTTTGAATTCGAGCGGCGGCCAAGGCAATGGTTTCAAGGCCCGAGGCACAGTAGCGGTTTATGGTAAGCCCCGGCACCGCATCGGTGTTTAAGCCCATCAGGGAAATCATGCGGCCCAGGTTCAAGCCTTGTTCGGCTTCGGGGGTGGCGTTCCCCACCATCACATCGTCGATGCGGCTTGGGTCCAGTTGGGGAATTTTTGCCAGGAGCTGCCTAAGCACCTGGGCGCCCAAATCGTCGGCGCGTAGGTTGCGTAGGCTGCCTCGGGGCGCTTTGCCCACAGCACTTCGGTATCCATCAATAATGTATGCGGTTTCCATAGCCTTGGGATTAATTGCGTAAAGGTTTTCCGGTTTTTAGCATGTGCTGAATGCGCTGTAGGGTAGGTTTGCTGCCCAGTAGGCTTAAAAACGCTTCCCGTTCCAAATCGAGCAAATACGATTCGCTGACCTGTTGAGGTTGAGAGAGGTCGCCCCCGCACATCACCCAGCCTAGTTTTTCCGAGATGCGTTGGTCGTGTTCGCTGATGTAATTTCCAGCCTTCATGCTGTTGGCTCCGGCGTAAACAATGCCAAGGCCTTCGCGGCCCAGCACCAGAATGTCCTCGCGCATGCGTGGGCGCACGTACCCGGCTTCGGACAGCAACAGGGCCGTTTGCTTTGCCAGGCCAATGCGCTGGGCGGCGTTCATGGTAAACCGGTCTTGGCCTTTTCTGAAAATTCCCAGATCAAAGGCTTGCAGGGCCGATGTAGCCACCTTGGCCTGCCCAATGGTTAAAAACCGGTTGCGCAGCACGTTGGTTCGAATGCCGCCCTCCCCAAATTCATCGGAGGCGCGCAGGGCGAACTCCTTGCTGCCGCCGCCGCCGGGAATAAGCCCAACTCCAACTTCCACCAGACCGATGTAGGTTTCGGCGGAGGCCACAATGGCATCGGCATGCAGGCACATTTCGCAGCCCCCGCCCAAGGTAAGTCCGTGGGGAGCAAGCACCACCGGAATGTCCGAATACCGAAGGCGCATGGTTGCTTTTTGAAAGGCCTTGACCGCAAAGTTGAGCTCGTCCCATTCCTGTTCCAACGCCAGCATTAAAATTAAAGCCAGGTTGGCTCCGGCCGAAAAGTTTTCGCCGTCGTTGGAAATAACCAGGCCGTTCCAGCCTTCGGCCTCGGCCATGTCGATGGCCTTGTGTATGCCCTGAATCACCTCGGCACCAATGGAATTCATTTTGGTGTGGAACGACAAATTGAGTACCCCATCGCCCAAATTGGTAATGCGGGTCCCAGAGTTGGACCAAAGGGTTTTGTCGGCGTACAGGTTCGAAAGCAGAATAAAGCCCTCTTTCCCCGGCACAGGAATGTCGGCGGCCCGAACAAAATCGCGGTAATGCGAGATTCCTTGTTGGCTTGAATAAAAATGTTTTTGCCCCGATTTTTGCATGTTTTCTATCCAGTTTGGGACAGGCAAACCGGCGGCTTTTTGCTCGGCAAGCACCCAATCGAACCCCAGGGCATCCCAAATTTCAAAGGGGCCATGGCTCCAGCCAAACCCAGCCTTTAGGGCTTCGTCGATTTTAAACACATCGCCCGCAATTTCGGGGAGTTGTTCGGCCGAGTACGAGAGCAAATCCAGCATCAAGAACTTAAAAAAGGGTCCCGGTTGCTCATTTGATTTAACCAAAAGGGATAGGCGTTCCAGCGGAGCGTCCAGCAGCTTCATGGAATCCAACAGCGGGCCCCGGTATTTTTCTTGGGGCCGGTATTCCATGCGGTTCAGGTCCAAAATATGGATGTCGCTGCTTCCATCAGGCTGTTTCACCTTTTTAAAGAAGCCTTGGCCGGATTTCTGGCCCAGCCAGCCCCGGTCCACCATAGAAGTCAAAAAATTGGGGAGCTGAAAAACCTGTTTTTCGCGTTCAGTAGTGGCCACAGAAGCCAGGCCCGAAGCCACTTTAATAAAAGTGTCGAGCCCAACCACATCGGCAGTGCGGAAGGTGGCCGATTTGGGTCGGCCAATCAAAGGGCCCGAAAACCGCTCAATGGTTTCGGGTAAAATCGACAGCAACTGCATTTGGTGCAGCAGCTGCATGATGGAGTACACCCCAATTCGGTTGGCAATAAAGGCGGGCGTATCGCGGCATTCCACGGTGGTTTTGCCCAGAAATTGGCGGCCAAAGGCCAGGAAAAAATCCACCCATTTCCGATCGGTTTGGGACGAGGGAATGATTTCCAGCAGGTTTAAGTAGCGGGGGGGATTAAAAAAATGGGTTCCCAAAAAGCAGGATTGAAAATCGGCCGAGCGGCCGTGGAGCAGGCTGCCAATGGGAATGCCCGAGGTGTTGGTGCTGATGGGGGTTCCGGGGCGGCGGTGGGCTTCCACCCGATCAAACAAAGCGATTTTGGCTTCGCGCTGTTCCACAATGCACTCCAAAATCCAATCGGCCGCCGAAATCCATTCCAAATGTGCATCAAAATTGCCGGTTCGGATGCGGGATTTTAAGCTGGGGCTAAACAACGGGTCGGGGCTTAGCTTAAACGCGGCCTGCAGCGATTTGGCGGCGAGGTCGGTTTGGGGGCCCGATTCCGATTCAACAACGCGGTCGAGCAAATCTACCGAAAACCCAGCATTGGCAAGGTGGCAAGCAATTTGCGAGCCCATCACGCCCGAACCCAGAACAGCAATGCGGTTAATTTTCAAGGGAGAGTTCATAGGTTGCAGATTTTGAGGGAAGGATGTTTTGATGGGAGGGAGCATGCTCCGCCCAGAAGACCGTGGTAAGTTCTGGCATTTGCTTCAGCATGTTTTGCAGCAATTCCCATTGTTCTGGGCTCCATTTTGATTGCAAAAAGCGGTGAAAGGCCTTTACGGTTTGGCTGGCTTCTTTTCGGCAGCGAAGGCCCAAGGGGGTTAAAAAAACGCGGACCATTCGTTTGTCTTGGGGGTCGGCACGCCGTTCAATCCAGCCCTTTTCTTCCAAATTGTTCAAGCTTCGGGAAAGGCTTCGGGAGCTAAGGCCTAGGGTGGGCCCCAGGTGGGTTACGGCCACGCCATTCTTGGGAACATTGAGCAGCAAAAAGCCGGTTGAACTGTTTATGTTTTTGCCCAGCCCCAATTGATTGTACATTCTAAAAATGGCATGCCAAGCGGTTTTAACCTGAAAGCATGCGGTTAATTTGTCGTCGGTTTGCTTTCGCATGTGGAAAGGTATAAAATCCCTTAATTCCGTATGCAGGCATACGGTAATTTTTACGAATTTTTCAGGGAAGGGGTTCAGGAGTTGGGGCTTGGTGTTTTGTGGGTTTAAGGCGGTTTTTGGGTGCGTTTCGTTCGCTTTTCTTTTTTATTTCCAATGGCAGTTTGGGCGGCGGGCGGGCTTTCCGCGCTACTCCGCAGTCCAAAACGGGCCGGCCCCCGCCCGGCAGTAGCTCCCAAGGTCGCTCTGCCGGTCCAGGGCCGGCAGCCGTTTTGTCCTTTGCGGGGTAGCTGCGTCAATCCCTGCCGCGTTGTTCCGTTTGGGGTGTGGGGGTTGAAATTGGGTTTGATTCCGTTAACCTACATCCGAAAAATTTTGCGTCGTTACCGTAGAGACGCAAAATTTTGCGTCTCTACTTGTTTTGCGATTAAATGGGTTAATTTGAAGCGGGAAATGGGGTAAAAAAGGGAGTTGTTAGACGAACGGACGTTAGGGGTAAGTGCAAAGCACCACCCCACAACGGCAAGCGGACGGCTAAAAACTCAGAAAAAGGAAACCGTTTTGACAGGTGACCAAAGACAGAGAAACGCCACGTTTAGCGGACCATTCGTAAAAATGCGCGCGCATCTAAATTGTAAATGAGCATTTTTTATTGCGAACTAGATTTTAAAATGCTGAAAGGTCAGGTAGATGTGCCCAAAGAATTTGAAACTGCAAATGTTGATGGACATCATTTGGACATTTCATTGCAATTGGGTTTTAACCTTGACGAACAACTCGTAAAAGCGGACTTTACGATTGAAATAAAAACAGAGAGCAAAGGTCAAACAACCAAAGAAGCCAGCGGATATTTTCACTTGGTTTTTATCTATCTCGTACAAAACCTGAACGACGTAGCAAAACCGGACGGCAAGAATCTAATTGAACTGCATCATGGATTGGCCAATGCACTTTCATCTGTAACCTATTCCACATCAAGAGGCATTCTTTTAACCCGACTGCAAGGCTCGGCATTGCAAAACTTGGTGTTGCCCATTATAAATCCGAACAAGCTTCTTCAGAACAATAAAAACCGCTACCTGAACCACATCCGCTCTAGCCGCCAACTCGAAAAGGAATGCAAACGCAATCTGGAACTCATGTGGCTCATGCGGGAACTTCAACCAGACCACAACACCATTGCCAACTTCCAAAAGAAAATCCCCAAAGCCATCAAACAGGTGTTCCGAGCCACAGTGCAGCTGGCTAAGCATTTTGATTTGATTGGCGGTACGCTCATTGCAGGAGACAGCACAAAACTGCGGGCACAGAACAGCAAGAAGAACAATTTTAATCCCAAGAAAATCGATTTGCACCTATAGCGCATCGATGAAAAACGGGAACAGTACAACCTTGAATTGGCCAAAGAAGATGGTGATGCCGTTTCCAAAACAGAGTCCCAGCAGCAAATCAAAAAATACCCAGAGCAGCGCAGCAAATACGAGCACGTGCAGCAAGAACTACGGGGAAGCGGAGCCACCCAAATCTCCACCTCCGATCCCGACAGCTGGCAAATGATTGCCTGAAACCACATCACTGAGGTAGCCTACACCAGTCAAACTCCGTAGATGCCAAGCACAGCCTCCACAATGATTTTAAAGTTACCAATGAGAACGCTTACAAAGCTATGGGTGCCATGGTTCGCAGAGCCAATACCATTATAGGCAGTTCAGATTTTACAGCCCTATACGACAAAGGATACCACACCGGAACTGAGTTTGATTATGCCCACAAACAAGGTTTTGAGGTCATGGCGGCCTGAACGCATTCGGATGGATAATGGTCCTGAGTTTATTGCAAAGATAATGGCAGACTGGAGCGAAGCTTATGGCATATAATTCATTTACATACAACCTGGCAAGCCGACCCAAAATGCCTATATCGAACGCTTCAATGGCAGCTATAGAAGAGGGGTGCTTGATGCCTACGAGTTTGAAAACTTAGAGCAGAAAGTGCCAAATGGGTCTACGACTACAACCATCATCGCCCCCACGATAGTTTGGAAAATATGCCCCCCGTAGTATACGCAGCCAAACTTCGCGGCAAATGAGTTTTTTTAGGCATAGCCACACAAAGAAAGAGTGCACACTTAAAGTATGCACTCCCCTTTCTTCGTGGTCAGTATCTATTCCTGGTGAGTTGCTCTCCAGCAGAGCTCACTTACGCTTCGATACAGACAATGCCAATATCTCAACTATTTTTTATTTTTTCAACCTGTCCAATTTAAGGGAAGCCTACAGCCCCATTTTGACATTTCAATAATTAATGCCTTATATGCTTTTTATTTGCGAACTCCTCCTCTCCTCTTTAGTCAATAAAAATGAGCTCTTCTAAAAACAATTATGCTCCTGTTTTTGTTAAATATTTTTAAGGTTAATATGCGGGCTATTTTACTTTTTTTCTGCTGTGTTTTTTCTGCCACATTATGTTTCG
Organism: uncultured Flavobacteriales bacterium; assembly: GCA_903837495.1. Taxonomy (GTDB): domain Bacteria; phylum Bacteroidota; class Bacteroidia; order CAIKAF01; family CAIKAF01; genus CAIKAF01. Next base: position 41,870 of record CAILUT010000018.1, read on the forward strand.
GGCAAAACGTAGGAATTGTTAGGAAAAACTACTATTCCACGTATTTTGATTCCACATTAAATGTGTCAATCAATGTATTTGATTCTACTTCGATTCGCCTTGGAAGTGTAAACCCCTATTCCGGTGCCGTTAGCCATTTGAGTACCAATTCGTATTCACTCGCTGTGAACCTTACCGGTGCAACCATCGACCCCTATCAAAATCACTATTACATAGGAAGCGGGTTCAATTTACTGACCTTTGATATGAACTCAGGTGATTTGATCAACAATGTTCCAATTACAGGAGCCTTTCCGACGGCTTCGTTTCAGAATTATCGATTCAATCCAAGTGACTCCATTATTTATGGATTGGTTCCAAACAATTTTTATTCAAGCTATTTTGATAGCATCTCAATGACTACAATTGATGTACTTGATTCCACCCAAATTCGTTTTGCCTCCCTTAACCCGTTAACCGGAGTATACACCTTGATTGGAAATACATCGTTTAACAACCTTTACACGTTAGCAGGAAACTCCGTAGACCCTTTTCAAATGGTCTATTATTATTCCGCTGTTGACACGTTAATTGGAATTGATGTTTATAGCGGCTCCTTGCTAAGCGCTGTTCCAATTCAACTTCCACCCTACGGCATTTTTGAAAACATAGCTTACAGTTGTGCCGACACAAGTATTTACGGCTTGACTCGCCAGAATTATACTTCACTGGTTTATGATAGTTTATACATGATGTATCTTGAAGTAGTAGATTCAACGACTTTCCGGTTGTCTAAAATAAATCCGAACACAGGTTCCATAACGTTTGTTTCTCCAATTAACATCCAGGCCGGCGGCAATCTTACGGGTGGTGCTTACATCGACCCGAATTCAATGACTTACTTTTTTAACAACGGCAATCAAATTATTGGTGTTTCATTAAGCTCCGGACTTATTACTTCATCTGCGACGAAAAGCTATCCTTCAGGAGAAATTGCCATAGATATGATGCGTAGCAATTTGAATTGTTTTGGTGCTTCAAAAATACGATTGGATCCAGCCCTTGGAATTGAAGGCTCGTTGGAAGCCCCCCAAATTCAGCTTTTCCCAAATCCTGCACAATCAAATTTTTCGGTTCTAACTAATGCTCCAATAAAAGAAATTGAGGTTGTAGATTTTATGGGCAAGGTGATACTAAGGTCTAGCCAAAAATCGATGGATATTTCAACCCTTCCAAATGGAATTTATTCCGTACATGTCTATACCCAATTTGGAGCCGTGTTTGCTCGCAAATTAATCAAACTTTAAATTTTTTTTTCAGAAATAAAAATCAGATTTTTGAAAAAAGGCAAAAAAATCGGCCATTAAACAAGGTTGTTTTTTTTATCCAATTTGAACGGGCCCATATCCATCGCACCTAAGAACGCGCTGTACCTGGCCTTCTGCCCAACTTCAAATCTGATTTTCTAAACGGCCAGGAGCCGCGGCAGGGATTGACGCAGCTACCCCGCACAGGTGCCGAAGCCTGGCCCGCTAGGTGCGGAGGCGACTTTAGGAGCCCCCGCAAACCAGCTGGGCCAGCCTTTCGGCAGCTGCGGAGTAGCGCGGAAAGCCCGGCTGCCGCTCAGAATCAATCCTCATTAAACCCGACTCCTGCCTTGGGTGCCCAAAAGACGGCCAATTGCAGCTGGAATTAATATCTTTGAAACCAAAGCCATGATACAAAAGGAACGATATGCACAGGTTTTGGGTTGGTTTCGGCAGCAAATGCCGACGGCCGAAACCGAATTGAACTACCGAAGTCCTTTTGAATTGTTGGTGGCGGTGGTGTTGTCGGCCCAGTGCACCGACAAGCGCGTCAATCAAGTTGTGCCTGCCTTGTTTGAGGAATTTCCAGATGCAGAAACCATGTCGAAGGCAAGCGTGGAGCAGATTTTTCAATACATCCGATCGGTGAGTTATCCAAACAACAAAAGCAAGCATTTGTTGGGTTTATCGACCCTGATTGTAGCGGAGTTTGGAGGTCAGATTCCAACAACGGTTGCCGACTTGGTGCGGCTGCCGGGAGTAGGACGAAAAACGGCGAATGTGCTGGTAAGTGTGTTGCATCAGCAGCCTGCCATGGCGGTTGACACGCACGTGTATCGGGTTTCACGGCGCTTGGGCCTGGTTCCCCAAACGGCCAACACCCCATTAAAAGTAGAACTGGCGTTGATGAAACACATTCCCAAACACGAAGTACACCTTGCCCACCATTGGTTGATTTTGCATGGCCGCTATGTGTGCATGGCGCGCAAGCCCGCGTGTTCGGATTGCGGCTTGGCCCATGCTTGCCGTACCTTTTCAAAAAATCCGTTATTGAATCCACACCCATGAAGTTTTTACCCTTTTCTGTCCTATTCTTTGCACTGGTCGTGAGTCCCAACTATGGGAAAGCGCAAAACAAACCGGCCAACCAGTTTGTTAGCGAAACCGAAGGCTGGGGCTATGCTCCACCCTCTTTTTATCGGCTTGAACTGTGGTTAAGTGGCGAGGGGGCGAATGCAAGCGAAGCGGAAAAAAAAATAAAAAGCAAAGGCGATGCCATTGCCAAGAAAATGGGGGAGGGTTCTACCACCTCGTTTTCAAGCACCTATGGTGCGCCGATGTTTGGAAGCAGCCGGGGAATGCAGACCCCTCCGGGCGAGGTTAAATTGTTTCGTTCGTTTGGGTTTCCGGTAGCTCCGGCCGAACTGAACGGCGTGCTTACGCAGCTGTCGGAACTGCCCGGGGTGTATGTGCTGCGCATCGTGCCCTTGGCCGACCGGTCGGCCGCCGAAATTCAAGCCCAGCAAACGGCGCTTCAAAAATCTCAAACGTGGATAGAGGGGCTTAAAGGGCGGGGGCTTGTGGCCACCGACTTGGTTGTAAAAAGCATCGCGGCCAAGGGCTGCCAAGCCTATGCCCATTTTCCGGGCTGGAACGATTTTCCGGCCCTTCCGGTACCGGGGCAGCCCTTGGGCAGTCTGGCAACAGAAGCCGCTCCAATGGAAGCCCTGCCCGACATGATGTCGGTGCGCTGCACCTTGAGCGTTTCTTGGGAAAAGCCTTAACCTTTTTGGGCTTGCATTGTTATACCTTCATTAAAAGCCAGCAAATATGTCGCACTTAAAGCCTGGGGATGCCGCCCCTTTGTTTACGGCCCTAGACCAAAACGGAAATCCTTTTTCCTTGGAGTCCTTGCGTGGAAAAAAGGTCATCTTGTATTTTTATCCCAAAGACGACACTCCCGGTTGCACCGCTGAGTCCTGCGACTTGCGCGACAACTATGAGGCGTGGCTGGCGAAGGGTTTTGAAGTGGTTGGGGTAAGCAGCGATGGGCCGGCTTCGCATTTAAAATTCATTGGCAAATACAATCTGCCTTTTACCTTGATTGCCGATACGGATAAGGCGGTGCATGAACTGTATGGAACCTGGGTTGAAAAAAGCATGTATGGCCGAAAATACATGGGCACCGCCCGAGAAACCTTTGTACTAGATGAACAGGGTGTTTTGCTGTCGGTTTTTGAAAAGGTAAACACCAAGGCTCATTCTGAGCAAATTGCGGCGGCCTTGGCCGAATGACGTCTTTTTTGTCATTTTATTGTGCTGAATATCAGCCGCTTGTACACATTGTTAAAAACTTTACTTGCGCCTTTTAAGTTATCCCCGTATATTCGCATTCTAAATTGACAAGAAAAATGGCATCTACAGAAAATAAAGAAAAGTTACAGGCTCTCAAGATGACCCTGGACCGCATTGAGAAGACCTATGGAAAGGGGACCATCATGCGGTTGGGCGATTCGGTGATTGAGCCAGCCGAGGTCATTTCCACGGGTTCTTTGACCTTGGATTTAGCATTGGGCATTGGGGGATATCCGAAAGGGCGGATTATCGAAATTTACGGTCCCGAATCTTCGGGTAAAACGACCTTAACCTTGCACGCCATTGCTGAGGCTCAGAAGGCCGGAGGGATTGCGGCTTTCATCGATGCAGAGCATGCTTTTGATCGGTTTTACGCTGAAAAGTTGGGGGTTGACACCGAGAATTTGCTGATATCTCAGCCCGACAATGGGGAGCAGGCCCTTGAAATTGCCGACAACCTAATCCGTTCAGGAGCCATAGACATCATCGTCATTGACTCGGTGGCGGCGTTGGTACCTAAAAGCGAATTGGAGGGCGAAATGGGCGACTCAAAGGTGGGTTTGCAGGCGCGGTTAATGAGCCAAGCCTTGAGAAAACTCACTGCAACCATTTCAAAAACAAACAGCTGCTGTATTTTCATCAACCAGCTCCGCGAAAAAATCGGAGTCATGTACGGTTCGCCCGAAACCACCACCGGCGGCAATGCCTTGAAGTTTTATTGCAGCGTCCGCCTAGACATTCGCCGTACCGGTCAATTAAAAGATGGAGACACCCTGGTTGGCAACCGCAGCCGAGTGAAGGTGGTTAAAAATAAAATGGCTCCGCCGTTCAAACTGGCCGAATTCGATATCATTTACGGCGAAGGCATCTCTAAGTTGGGGGAGCTCATCGACATTGGGGTAGAAACCGATATCCTCAAAAAATCGGGGTCTTGGTTCAAGTACAACGACACCCAATTGGGGCAAGGCCGCGAGGCTGTCAAGTCCTTGTTGAAAGACAACCCCGAACTGTGCGAAGAAATCGAAGGAAAAATCAAAGAGGCGATTGCGGCGAAAAGCTAAACCGGAAATCCATTTTGTGCCTGCGCCTGCGGAGCGGAAATCCATGTTCTGCCGGTGAAACGGCGTTCCGTTTGGCCCGCCCCCTTGAATAAAAGGGCCAAGCAAGGGCTTGCACAGGCAATTTGAGCAGAGCGGGATCAACCCCCTATGCTCCCGAATCGCCCCCGCGGTTCTAATGCTCAATCTGCCTATTCGCCCAGGCTCCCTTAACGCAAACCAAAGCCATAGACCTTACAACCCCCCCTGCTTTTCATACTTCAACACAAAGGTGCATTCCTCCGTGTACACGTAACTGTTTTTTGCCGCTGAAACTGAATCGGCGCACCCATCTCGTTCTTCATGTACAATATGTAATTGTAAATCGAACGCTCCGACAAATCAAGCTCTTTGGCCAATTGCTTGGGGCTGCCTGTTTCCGCTTTTAAAATTAAATCATGCAGGTATTGAATAATCCGAATATCCATAAATAGTGGAAGATAGATAGTGAGTATAAATACAATTGAGGAAGGTAAAACGAAATTGAAAGTGGTTGGGAATTTCAACAGTTTGTAAATATAGTTTAATGCGTTGAACTTTGCTACGAACTGAAACGGAAATGGGCTCTGCAGAGGTGCAACCCATCAGGGATAAGTTCGCCCGACGGAATGTCAAGTAAAAGGCA
>CAILUT010000019.1 GCA_903837495.1 uncultured Flavobacteriales bacterium
GCCAACTTCTTTTTTCAATAAATCAATTTTGGCTTTGCCCTCGTTCAACATAGTTTCCAACTCTAAAAGGTCGTTGGTTAGGTTTGCACGGGTGTTCGAACTCAACTCAGGACTTTGGCCCGCGGCTGCAATGAGAGCCTGCCTAGATTTCACCGAATCCATTACCTTTTGGATCTCCATGAAATCGGCTAAATAATAATCAATTTCGCTTTGTTGGTTGGTGTTCACCAATTCTAAAGAATCTACCTTTAATTGCAAGGGATTGTTCTCGGATTCAGCTCCGCCGCAGGCCCAAGCCAGCAAAACAAACAATATGGAATAGACGATAAAGCGCATAGTAAACAGTATCTTTGGTAAAGGTATTATTAAACAACCAAATTTGCATTTGCCTGAGGTGGACTTCATCGAAAATAACGTTAAAACAGCAGCCCCGATGTTGGTTTTGCTGGATCGGGATTGTCGGTTCTGTTCTGGCCTAGGAAACTGGTTGCAGAAACACCCCAAGGCGCAGGAATTCCACATTTCAGATCAAAGGCACTGGCCTTCCGATTGCCCTTGGCCTGCGGAAGTTTCCAAAGATTATCTGGTTTATTTTTCGCGTGCGAAGCATTGGTGCAAGGGCGATGCCGCTGTTTTGGCCCTGGCCTATGATTTGGGCGGAGTTTGGAAGACGCTGTCGCGGTTGGCCCGCATTTTCCCAAGCCCAATTCGGCGCAAATTGTATCTGATTTGGTCAAAAAATCGGTATCGCTTGTTCGGCAAGGTACAGCACTGCGACCTGCCGCGATGGTAGAGACAGCACATGTGCTGTCTCTACAGCCGCGACGCCAAGGCTTCTGCCTGAACCACAAGACCACGCTGATGCATATCCATCCACAACGTTCGAATAAAATCCGCATCCAATCCCAATTCCCCAGCTCTGTGGGTGCGGGTTTTCAATATTTCATTCCAACGTTCCAACTGAAATAAGGTGATGTTGTGCTCGGCTTTGTGCCGCCCAATTTCTCGGGTGTATTCCATGCGCCGGGCCAATACATTTAACAAATCTTCGTCCAGGCTGTCAATCAATTTTCGCAAAGCCCAAAGCCGGTTGTTGTATTCCGGCGAAATCTCCATTTTGCTTCGGTATTCAAGCCTGCCCCAAAATTCGCCCAACTCATGTATGGGCAGTTGCTGTGCTGCATCGCTCCACGCCTCCTCCGGATTCGGATGCGCCTCCACCATCAATCCTTGCATGCCAAAATCCAAGGCCCTTTGTGCTACTTCGGGCACCAAATCTCGCCGTCCTGCAATGTGGCTGGGATCGCAAATAACGGGCAAATCGGGCACCATGCCTTTCAGTTGCAGCGGAATTTCCCAGCGGGCCGCATTTCGGTAGGGGTGGGCGTCGTAAGAGGTAAATCCCCGGTGAACGGCCACCAACTTTCGGATTCCAGCGGCATGTACCCGCTCCAAGGCTCCCAGCCAAAGCGGCAAATCTGGACTAATTGGGTTTTTTACAAAAACGGGCACATCAATGCCCCTCAAGGCATCCGAAATATTTTGAACACTGAACGGATTTACCGTCGTTCGTGCCCCTATCCAAAGGGCTTCAATCCCCGCTTCCAACGCCGCTTCTACATGCTGTGCGTCGGCCACTTCTACCATTTGCTTTAATCCTGTTTTGAGGGCCGATGCTCGAAGCCAGCCCAGGGCCGGCTTCCCGTTTCCTTCAAACGAGTTGGGCCGGGTTCTAGGTTTCCAAACTCCAAACCGAACATAATGCAAGCCCGGCTGGGCTGCCAAGGCCTCCATAACTGCCATAACTTGTTCGGGTGTTTCTGCCGAACAAGGCCCTGAAATGCGCAAAAAATCAGATTGGTCTTCCAACCAATGCTGTAAAGGTTCAATATCGCTCAGCAGTGGCTTCACCCGTCAAAGATACGCCAGAGCTTTGAATACAGTTGATTTTTTTTTAACGATAAGGCTTGATTCTGCATTTTTGAAAAGGTTCAGGGGGGCGGCAGCCGGGCTTTCCGAGCTAGTCCGCAGTTCAAGCTGTGGCCGTGCTGGGGCAAAAGGAGCTCCCAAGGTCGCTCTTTTGCCTGAGCACGGCCAAACAGCTTGAACTTTGCGGGCTAGCATCGTCAATCCCTGCCGCAGCCTCAATCACAAAATCGGCCCTCGGTTTTTCAATAAATGTCAAACCGCATGCATTCCTTTACCACACCACGATGCGGGTTTGCCCCAATCCCTCTACTTTTAAACTGTATAAGCCCGATGGCAGGGGGCCAAAATCCAGCTCGGCCAATTCGTTTACTTGGCCCTTGCCTACAACCCTACCCTGGGCATTGTACAAAGTCCAATTTGCAAGGGAGCCTGTCCAACCCACAATTTGAACCACTCCATGGCTGGGGTTTGGACGTACAGAAAACCCAAGGGCTTCCGCTCCATTCAAAGACAAATCCAACCAAAGGGGTTCCGAAAATCCGCGGCAACCGTATTCGTTTTGTACCTCAACCTGATAGGTTGCATTTGAACTTACCTGCAGGGCAGCCAAGGTGTCGCCGGGCAAAATTTGCCCGTTTTTATACCATTGATGCTGTACAAAAGCACCCGAAACCGATAAAACGCCATTCTGATATCCAAGAATGGGTTGAGGCTTTGGCCATACCGACACCGAACTTTGCCAGCTGCCAGTTCCGTATGGATTGCTGGCCAACAATTGAATTGGATAGGCCCCAGCACTGCCGTATTGAACCACCGGATTTTGTTGGGTTGAGCTTGCTGGTGTTGCGCCTGAAAAGCTCCAAGTCCAAGATGTTGGGTTGAATAAGGAGTTGTCCGTTAAATAAAGGCTGTCTTCAGCGCATAATTCGAGCGCACTTTGGCTCGCTTGAGCCAAGGGGGCAATTTGAGGCGGACCGCTGCAAACCCCTGAAACCTGTATGTTGTCTAACCAAATGTTGTTCCCTCCGTTGTTTTGAACTACAAAGGCCAGCCGCAGGTCTGGATATCCGTCAAAGGCCGATAAATCCAAACTGAAGCAGCCATTCCCAATGGTTGATGCGACACACCATTCTGCAGCACTTTGCGGCAAAAAGTTGTTTGTGAGCAAACTCCCGGTAGCAAACACGCCTTGTCCGTTTTCTGCAATGCGCAAAAGGGAGTGTGGATACGTGAGCCCCCCATCGGTGCTCACTGAAATCCAAAGCGAATCGCGAACGGTAGAAACCCGGCGCCGGTGGGCGTGCTCAAAGCCCAACGTCAAATTGCTGTGCTGCGAGGCATTTATTGGGAACGACAGCAAGCTGTCCAATTGGCCTGCGGCATTCTGATGCTGAAAAATCGGCATGTACACAGCCGTATTTCCAGGTGTAGTTCCGTTCGACGGCCCCTGAAGCCAGGTGTTTTGTTGGTCTGGATTTCCGATGTTCCAGCCCAGCTGACCCAAGGTGCCTCCTTCAAAGGTTTCAAACATTAAATTTTCAATGCCGGTATTGAGCACCTGAGCAAAACCCGTTTGCACCAGCGAGTCGCTGCCATAGGGATTGTATGCCACCAAAATAACATCGTAATTTCCTAGGCCAGCGTAGCTAACACTGGGATTGTTGAGCGTAGAACTGCTTGGATTGCCCCCAGGAAAATACCAGCGAATGCTGTCTATTTGCCCTAAACTGGTGTTGCTAAAGGCAATGCTGCTTCCAGGGCATACGCCGTTGTTTTGGGCATTAAAAGCGGAAACCGGAGGTTGATTTGGTACGCAGTTGTAGGTTTGAACTTGCAGAATTCCTTTGTATAAGTTTAACCGGCCTTGGCTGCTGGTGATGCCGGCCATAGAGGCGATCGAATCTACCCCCAACAGCACATATTGCCTCATTTGCAAAGCCAAGGCCGCCGGATTGGCTTTGTAGTTTTGGATAAACAACGGACAGGCTGCCGCATAGTATAAGGCGATTGCTCCGGCCACATGCGGAGTTGCCATTGAAGTGCCGGTTAGATTGCTGTAGTTGTTTGTGGGTACGGTATTGTAGATGCTGGTGCCGGGTGCTCCTAAATCCATGTGGATTGGCCCGTAACCGGCACCCGTATTTTTGGCGTCGGTTCGCGTCGTATTGGTTACGGCCACCATGTACGAACTTGGACAGGTGGTGGGAATGTCGCCCACCACATCGACATTCACGCCTTGGTTGGGGCCGGCACCTGCATTTAGAATGCCCAAGGTGCCCAAGGTGTCGTAAAACGCGCACCAAATCGGATAATTGGCTGCGTTTCCGTTGTCCACGCCAAAAGAGGCATTGGTTGATACCACAAAGGCACCTTGTTGTCCCCCCGTCTGATCGTAGCGTTCGCGCATGCTCGCTGCATAGGCATACGCCGCAACAACGGTGGCCTCATTTCCTGAACTTCCTTGAATGGGCATCCAGCGGGCATTCCAGTTTACCCCTGAAACCCCAATTCCATTGTTTCCCTTAGCGGCGACGATTCCTGCCACATGCGTACCGTGTTGCCCGCTGCCAATGTTTCCGTTGTTGTTGTAAGCGTTCCATCCATTTACATCGTCGATGTACCCGTTGCCGTCGTCATCTATCCCGTTTCCTGGAATTTCAAATCGATTTATAAACAGGGTAGGCGACAAATCGGGATGTGAAATTTGAAAGCTGCCATCTACAATGGCAACAACTAGGGTGTCGCCGGTTTGCGTCAATCCGCCGGTGGTAATATTCCAAGCCAATTCGGCATCGATATCGGCTCCGGGCGTTCCGCCGCCTTGGCCGGTGTTGTTCAGCGACCATTGCTGAGCAACATAATTGGCGTCATTGGGAGCGGCCCTTAGGTTAAGGCTGTGGTTAAACTGAGCCAAAGCCACAAAAGGGTGCGCTTTGAAAGCCGTTAAAGCGGCTTGGGCCGAAACGGAATTCGGGTGGCTCAACACAAAAATTCGAAAGCGTTCGCTGGCGGTGTACATCACTTCGGTTTCGAATGGCATGGTTTGCCTTAACTCTTGGATGCTGCTTCCCGGTTGCAACATCAAGAGTATTTCGCCAGGGCGGATGTTGGACTCGGTTGAGGTTTGGGCAGACAATGCGCCAAGGGAAAGCAACCAAAATAGAACAGCGTGCCTCATCGTTTTTTTGGAGTTAAGGTACAAGAAAACCACTGCATGCAATGGAAAAAACCGTTAAATTTCCTTGTTTACATCTACTAAGGAAAGGAATCAATGTGGGTTGAGCTTGTGCCTGGCTTGCGTTTTCCCTGTAATGGAAAGCACAAACGTGAAGCACCAACAGCGGTTACGATTCTTCCGAAAAATAAAGTTTGTAATAGTATTTGCCTTTTTCTTCATCAAACCCCCGTTCTATGAAATCTTTGTTGCCATGAACATAGACGTGGAAATTCTTGTCTAATTTAATAACGGAACGCATGAATTTGCTGTGCTGCTTAACCAGGGTATCTTGTTCAATAGCAACTCGATTGGGCATTTGGTTTTCGTGTTCTTCTTCAAAAGCCAGCTTGTAATCCATAAATGCATCTTGCAATTGAGGATTGTGAATGACTTCTCGTCCAAATTCTTCGACATCAAACACCGGGTTTGAACTAAGATAACGGGCTGTTTGGTCTAAAAAAGCCAGTTGTTCTGTCCGTTCGACTTTGTTTTCGGTTGAAAGCACATCTTCTGAAAATCCTTTAATCAATTCCATGACCTGTCGAGTGGCTTGCTGGGGGTTGGAATTTGGATTTAAACTTAAAAAGCCTTGCAGCCAATATTTAATTTCCGCGTTTTTGTCGGCCACAATCGCTTTAAATTTCCCCTCTGCGTTCGGAATAAATAGGGCCCCTTTGTCGGGGCGCTTGCCTGAAAGCCCCTTCATCCATTGCAGCTGCCAGTCTTCGCCTTTGTCGTTAAGCGCAAGGATGGACTCTTCGGTTTCGGCTTTAAACAACCCAATTCCTGGCTGCCCTTCCGTTATGTTGTCAAAAAAGGCTAAAATAAAAACCCCTTTTCGGGTGGTGTATCCCGGAGCTATGTCGGCTAGGCGTTGGGCGAGTTTTTTGCCGTATTCATGAAGGGCATCGGGTTCTTCTAAGATGGCTTGCAAAAGGTCCTGCAAGGCGCTCGCACTTTCGCTGTCGTCGGGGTGGTACCAAGTTGCTTGGGGAAGGTCGCCCAGCAGGTATTTCAGAAACTCGGGCGTTTCAATGTCTTGCTGCGGATAAGTCAGGCTGGGCGCAGAAACCGTTGGGGCTTGAATGTCGCCTTGGGGTATGCGGTGAATAGAAAGCGCTCGAAGGCGAGCCAATTGATACCAACTCATTGCTAAAATTTTTCTAAAGGTAGTGCAGCCCTGCAAATTTCAAGCAAACACGAAGCGTACATTTGCTGCCCAGCACGGCAGAAAACCTCCCAGGCCCCAAACAACGCTGTTGTTTCTGTTTGGCTTGCAGTTAACTCAACGAATCAGGTTGATGTTTCCGTGGTAGCTAAAGAACTTGTTTTCAAGCGAGCGCACCACAATTTTGTAAACATAAACTCCTACGGGAACAGGGTTTCCGTTTAAACGTCCATCCCAGCCGGCATTAATTTTTCCATAAGAGGACCAGATGGCATTTCCCCAGCGGTCAAAAATGTCATAATCAATTTCAACGATACCGTCTCCAAATACCTTAAACAGTTCATTTAAGCCATTTTCATTTGGAGTAAAGGTGTTTGGAATGTAAACGGAGAAAGGCGGGCGGATTTTAACTTGACCTAGGGCTACGTCGGTGCAGCCTTTATCGGTAATGGCGGTAATTTGCACTATAAATAGGCCCGTATCTCGATACTGATATACGAATTCTTCTGAAGAAGAACTGCCTCCGTCGCCCAGCTCCCAAAGCACACCCGCATGGCCGGTGCTGGCATTGGTGAAGGTAACCAGCGGTTTATCTAAGGAAGTAACGGCGGGATTAATCAACATGCCGGCCACAGGAAGGGGCCAAACTCGGATGTATCCTGCGGCTGAGGCAGAATCGATGCAACCTTGGTTGGAGGTGGCAATAAGTCCCACAGAGTAGGTTCCGGGATTCGGATACGTATGCGAAAAGCTGGTAGCACTGCTGCTGTTTCCATCGCCCAAAAACCATTGGTACGCATTTATTTGCCCGCTGCTTATGGTGCTGGTGCTTTGAAATTGCACATTCAAAGGTTGGCAGCCTTCCCGGGGAAGGCCCGTAAACGAAACGACAGGAAGTGGATGAACAACCACGGTAACAGAATCGGAAACACTTGGGACGGTACAGCCATCGGAGGCGGTAACGATATAGGTGGTAGTTTGGTTCGGTGTTGCAGTGTGAGGTCCAGGTCCAGAAGGCAAACCATTGTTCCAAGTCAAAACCCCGTTTCCGTTGCCGCCTTGAAATTGGGCAGCAACTGTGGTAGAATAACCAAAGCAAACGGCAGCATCGGGGCTGCCCACTACTTGCAGGGCAGGGCTAACCACTACGCTTGCGTTTGCGGGCAGGGCTACGCATCCGTTGCTGTCAACCACCTGAACGGTTAAACTCAAATTGCCTGTGGCCGAAAGTGGAATGGAAATGCCGGTTGCTCCGGTATGCCAAACCTGATTGTAAGGGGGGGTGCCGCCCGCAATTTGAACCGTTGCCGTTGAAGTTTGCCCAAAGCAGAGGTTGCTGGGCGCCTGGATGCTAGCAATGGGGACAGGGTAAATGGATAGGGTATCAAAAACAGTATCCTTGCACCCAAACACATTGGTAACCAGCAATTCAATGGGGTAATTGCCCGGTTGAGCATAGGTGTGGTTTGGATTCTGTTGGCTCCCCGTTCCGCCGTCTCCAAAATCCCAGTTCCATTGGGTGGGGAAAAAAGTAGAGGCCCCTGAAAACTGTGCTGGCTGAGCGTTCAAACAAAGGGGGTTGAGCGACATGCTGCCCACGGGTTTTGGCCGAATCACAATTTCGATGGAATCGTAGTTCGTTACGTTGTTGCAGGTAGCTTGGAGGCGAATGATAAAACGTCCGTGTTGGTTGAAATAATAGACCAAACTGTCGGAACCCGGCAGGGAATCAACCACCACACCATCGCTGTCGCTGATGGACCAATCTTGGCTGCAAATAAGCCCGAGGGAGGTGTTGTTCCACAGCATAATGGAATCGCCTTGGCAAATTACGGTATCTGAAACAGAAAATTGTGGAACGTTGTTGCAATTAAAACAAATGATGTCGCTGTTGGGAACAATAGCAATGGGGGCGGGATTGGGAGATGCGGTTAGAATTGAAATGGGGTTGTACTGAGGTTGTTGGTTTCCGCTAGACAAATTGGGCGTCAGCATAGTGGGTGTAGGCGTATTGCTGTAAGGGCAATTGGCCAATCCGCCTAAGCTGTCGACTTTAATGAAAAGGGGGTCAAAATACAACGCTCCAAAGCCTTGGGTCGAGGCTGAAACCAAAAAGCCTCCGTCTTGGGTTTCTTGAATGCCCCAGCCTTTATCCAAACTTGGGCTGCCATAGGTTTTGCTCCACAGTCGGTTTCCTAGGGTATCGTACACATTGAAAAGCACATCGGCTCCGCCATTTCCCCAAGTGGTGGTATAGCCGCTTTGAAGGATTAAGTTGTTGGAGGTGTAATTGACGAAATGAGAACGGTCTTCTCCAGCTCCTTGAAGGCCTTTTGTCCACTGAATTGTTCCATTGTTTCCATTTAGGTTCAAAAGCATAAGGTCATACCCTTGGCCGAGGCTGGTTGTGGAAGCGGAGATCAAAAGGTTGCCCGAAGGGGTTACCTTTCCGGCCAAATCCCAATCGGCCCCATCGTTTCCTGAAAGGCCGTAGCTACGGGTCCAAATCGGATTTCCTAGGGAGTTAAGCCGAGCCGCAAAAATATCTTGGCCACCATAAGGCCCCATATATTGACCAGCAATGAAGATGTCGCCACCGGGCAAGGCCTCAATATAATTCACCCAAGCATCAGCAAGTCCAACATTTCGTTGCCAAACGGGAGTGCCTGCAGCGTTTGTTTTAACAACAAAACCCGTTCTAGGGCTACCCCAGAATCCCCCCATCAAGAATCCGCCGTCGGGTGTTTCGTCGGTGCATAAGCCGAAATCGTCGTTGCCGGTACCAAAGGTGCGTGACCATTGCAATTGCCCCAGCGCATTAAGCCGAACCAGCCATGCGTCGTAACTCCCAGCACCCCATGAGCGCGCCAATCCGGCAATGATGTATCCTCCGTTGCTGGTTTGACGAACAAACTTCCCTCCTTCTTCATCGGGGCCGCCGTAGCGATAGTACCACTGCGTAGCACCGCATTCATCTACTTTCATCACATACAAATCGCACATGCCATGACCCCCTGTTCCGTCGTCTTGCCCGGTGCCAATAAAGCCCTTGTCGTTGGTTTCAGAGAAGGCCAAGCCAAAGTTTAATCCCGGAATTTTTTCAACCCTCAAAAAGGTAGTGATGTTGTTTGGCTGTCCGCTCAGGGTTAAACCAAACCCAGCCAAAACCCAAACCGACCAATAAAAAAATGGATTTTTCATGGATTGGAAATCAAAATAGTTTTGATTTCCGCGGCGGGATATCCTACTTTTTGAACAATGGCATACCTTAGAAAAGCGTCTTGTGTCCAGCGGCTTTCAACGGCGTCAAATTTTGCCGTACTATTTATTCGGTCAATGACCAAGTTTTGCACGGTGTCGTTGCTGAAAAATTCTTTGAATTTCAAGCCTAAAAAGGGGCAATGCAGGGCACCATGGTCGATTTCAATGTGTACATTTTTTAGGCTGCTTTGCTGTGAAAACAGGGCTAAAGAAGAAGATCCGAGGAATCCGAGAAGAAAAAATAAACGTAGAAGCATAAGAACGATTTAAGGCCTAAAGCGACATCAAATATAGCACAAATCAAAGAGGGGTACAACCTGATTTTGAGTTAATTCAGCGTTAAATCTTACACCTGTTTAGGTAAATGAAACAGAGGTTGGCTGGCATGAAAAACCAAAGACGGTTTGGGGCAAAATTTTATTTGCCTGAAAGCATCAGGTCTTCGATTTCATCGGCCTCGATAGGTATTTTGGCCATCAAATCATCAACCCCATTGGGGGTGATTAAAACGTCGTTTTCGAGTCGAATCCCGATTCCTTCTTCGGGGATGTAAATTCCAGGTTCAACGGTGAATACCATGCCGGCTTGCATGGGTTCATGAAAGTAGCCTACATCGTGCACGTCGATGCCCAAAAAGTGGCTGGTTCCGTGCATAAAGTACTTTTTATATGCGGGATTATCGGGGTTTTGTGCTTTGACTTCGGCAGAAGAAATGAGTTTCAATTCAATCAGTTCTTCTTGCATGGCTAGCCCTACAGAGGCGTTGTAATTTGAAAAGGTCATTCCGGCTTGCAGGAGTCCGATGGCATGCCGTTGAACGCGTAGAACGGCATCATAAACCTGCCGTTGCCTTTGGGTAAAGCGTCCAGAAACGGGAATAACCCGGGTTAAATCAGAGGCATAATTGGCATAATCGGCACCAATATCCAGCAGCAGCGCCTGGCCCGCTTGGCATTGCCGATTGTTTTCGGTGTAATGCAACACACAGGCGGAGGCACCTGAGGCGATAATGGGAGAATAGGCAAATCCATTGGAACGAAGCCGGATGAATTCGTGGCAAA
The DNA here is from genome assembly GCA_903837495.1 of uncultured Flavobacteriales bacterium. Taxonomy (GTDB): domain Bacteria; phylum Bacteroidota; class Bacteroidia; order CAIKAF01; family CAIKAF01; genus CAIKAF01. The sequence goes on from CAILUT010000019.1 coordinate 10,637, forward strand.
GTTCGGCTTCAATTTCGTATTCCCAAATGCCGGGCCGAACTGTTTTTAGCAGCCTTCTAAAGCCAGATTCAGTGATGGCGCAGGCCTGCCGCATCAGGTCAATTTCAATGGGGTGTTTTAGGCTGCGTTGCCGGTACAGCAAGGGAGCCAGCCTTCTGTATTGATGCAAGGGGTATTCTTCTTTGCATTTTAGCATAAATCGGTCTTCGCGGGTTTGTACTTCAGTACTGGCGCGAATGTGTTCATTCCGATTTAAATACACGGTTTCCGCTTCGGCCATGCAGGCCCGAAATAGGTTTTTAAATTCTTGGTTCCATTTAACGGTTGAAATTCCGGTGCGTTGTTGGGCTTCCTCTTTGCTGAGTTTGGCTCCTTCCCAAACGGCGATGTGTTCGTTGGTTTCGCGCAGAAACAGAATTTCGCGGTGGGCGGGATTCGCGGCTCCGGGGAATAAAACCAGGGTGGTTTCTTCTTGGTCCACGCCCGTCAAGTAAAACAAATCAGAGTTTTGCTTAAAGCCCATGCTTCCATCGGCGTTGCTGGGCATAATGTCGTTTGAAACCAGTACTGCTATGCTCCCTTCGGGCAGGGAGGCCGCCAGTTTTTTTCGGTTTTCTATAAATAAGGTGGGGTCAATTTTGGTGTATTTCATAGATTCAAAGGTAACCCATTGCCCTGAAATTTACCAACAGGGATTAGGCTTTAAGCCCAGACAAAATGGAATTCCAAAGAGACAGCCTGGCTTCTAGGGCATTTTCGGCTGCCTGCAGGGCTTGCTCCCATTTTTCAGGGTCGTTTTCGCAGAGCAGTTGCACCATTTTGTGCGACAAATGGCTGTGGTGGTCGCCATCGATTTCGATGTGCCGTTCTAAGTAATACAGGTAGAGCGAGAATTTTCCTGCGCTGGCCTCGTTCATTTCGTGTACCATTGAACCAAACATGGTTGGAATTAGGTCTTCGCGTCCCCAGGTAAATACGGCGGCAACTTCATGCGGGCGGTCTGTCCGAATGGTATTGAAGGTGAATTTCAGGAACTCGGCCACTCCTTTAGGAAGATTGCCGCTATTCTCGGGCGCTTTTCCTTGCCGCACTTCGTTTAAAAACAGGGCCAATTTATCTGTATTGGCGCCTGCCTGCTCCATGGCTTTTAGGTACAATTCAAAATGGCTAATGTACCCTCCGCCGGGCATTTCATCGCTTTCTTCTCCTTTTACAATTTCATTGATTAAATGCCGAACTTCGGGGTCGCCTACGGGCATCCAGGGAATCTGGGTGCAGGTTAATCGGGATTGAAGGTAGGTCAAGAGCGACATAAAATCCCATACTGCATACACATGGCTTTCCATAAAATGCCTAAGGGATTCGGGTCTGTTCAATTCTGAATACAGGGGATGGTTTTTGAGCGCATTTTTAAGCGTTTGCATTTTTGGGCTGGAGGCGGTCAACATTGGATTGGGATTTTTAGTTGCAAAGGTAAGAGGCATTCGGTTTTTAAATTCAGGTGGCCGTGTTTGGGAGCCAATGGAGGAACAATCGAATTGAGTTGCTCTAAACATAAACCGAATTGGAACGGAAAAGTTCAGCATCTTTGAGCTTGCCTTACTAAATGATGTTGTATGGAATTGAAAGAAGCACCTTACCAGAATTTTCCGATTGAAGGTTGGGATCGGGCCGAGATATATCGGTTTTTTAGGCCGTATGAGGATCCTTTTTTTCAGGTTACGGCTCCCTTGCGCATAACAGGGGCCCGCAGGCGGTGTGCAGAGCGGGGCGATTCGTTTTTTTTGCATTATCTGTACCACAGTTTGCAGGCAATAAAACAAGAAACAGCCTTTTGCTTGCGCTTTGACCCGACGAGTTCCGAGCAGCTTCGACGCTATGCCTATGCCCATGCAGGTTGTACGATTGCCTTGGAGGGAGGCAACTTTCGTTTTGGGGTTTTTGGATTTGATGCCGACGAGTACACTTTTTTAGAGCAGGGAAAGGCCCAATTGGCGGCACCTGTTGGGCAGGGTTTGTCGCCGAACGATGCCCGCAGCGACATGGTTTTTTACAGTGTTTTGCCTTGGCTATCGTTTACGGGGTTTAAAAATGCACACAACCATATTGCCATGGATCATTTTCCTAGATTGGTAACGGGCAAGCCTTATCAGCAGGGTCAGGACTGGTTTATGCCTTTATCGGTCGAGGTGCACCATGCCTTGGCAGATGGGCGGCATGTTGCGGCTCTTTTTTCGGGATTGGAGGAGCGGTTGGGGGATTAATGTGGTTTTTTGGGTTGGTATTGAATTACGAGGAGTCCGTCGCGGATGGGGAAGAGCACGGGCAACAGGTCTGGGTTGTTTTTGGCGGCTTGGGTAAATTCAATCAGTCCAAGGGTTTCGATGTCGGCATGAATTTCGGGTTGAATCACCTTGCCGCTCCACAGCACGTTGTCGGCCACTATCCAGCCTCCTGGCCTAAGTCGAGGTAAAACCAAGTTCAAATAATTTAAGTAGTTTTCTTTATCGGCGTCAATAAACACCAAATCCCAGGTTTCGCTGAGTTGGGGGACGATTTCCAATGCATTTCCCCAGTGCAAATGGATTTGCTGGCTTAAATTGGCCTCATCCACATAGCCTTGCACTCGGTTTTTCAGTTCGTCGTTGATGTCTATGCTGTGCAAATGGGCATCGTTTGGCATAGCCATACCCATGCATAGGGCGGAATATCCGGTGTAGGTTCCAATTTCGAGGATGCGTTTGGGTTGAATCATGCGGACCCAGGTTTGCAAAACACTGCCTTGCTGATGTCCGCTGCACATTCTGGGCATAAGGACTTCTTGCCAGGTTTCGCGTGCAATGCGCTGAAGCAAGGGGTGTTCGTTGTATCCGGCCGATTCGGAATACCTTGAAATGTGTTCGGGCAAAAAGTCCATATTTTATGGGATTTCAGGGTAATAATAGCATTCGCTGATGGGAGCAGTTTCGAACAAGGCTTCGGCTTCGGCAGTAATGTGCTGGGGTTTTAAGGCTTGCAGCCTTTCAAAAACAGAGGCTAGGGTTTCTATTTCATCGTGCAGCAGAATGGAACGGGCAACGATTTGGAGCATGTTTCCGGCATTTTCGTTGGAAAGGGCGAGTTGCCCCATGATTTGTTGGGTTGCCTTATGCCATTGCATGCTGCCAAGGGGTTGATAGGCTAGTCGTTTCAGTTCTTTGAAGATTAAGCTGCGGGTTCGGTCCATTTTTGCGGGTTCGGTTGCCCAGATTACAGACCAGTTTCCGCTCATGCGGTAGGGTGTATAACCAGATTCGAGCACATAGGTAATTCCATATTTTTCGCGGATTCCCATGTTGAGTCGCGATGACATAGCGGGGCCACCCAGAATGGTATTTAAGACGGAAGCCTGCAATCGGTGCTCGGAATACACATCGGGTCCCAATCCGCCTAGGATTCCGTAGGCGGAATGATTGGTTCGGGTTTCGCGTTTAAAGAAAGCGGGTTGGGTGTCTGGTTTTCCGGGCCGGGAGCTTGGAACAAGGGATCCGGTAGGCAGGGCCTCAAAAAGGGAAAACACCCATCGTTCAAGGATTTTCCGTTGAAATCGCCCCACCAAAACAAGCACCATATTGTTGGCGGTGTAGTTTTTTTGGTGCCAGCGGATTAAATCGGTTCGGTTCAATCGGTTTAGGTTCTCGGAGTCGCCTAAAATAGGGGAGGCAAGGGGGTGTTTTGCGTAGAGTTCCGCATCAAACCACTCTCCCAATTCATCGAGGGCATCGTCTTTGCTGGATTGAATCTCGTCAAGAACAACGTCTTTTTCTTTGAGTATTTCGCGTTCGGGGAAGCTGGGTTTGATGACCATGTCGGCCAGCAGTTCCAGTGCGCGAAAGGTATGTGGTTGTAAAAAGGTAGCGTAATAAAAGGTTTGTTCTTTGGTGGTATAGGCATTGATGTCGCCGCCTACGTCGTCCATTCGGGTAAGGATGTGGTGGGCTTTGCGTTTTTGGGTTCCCTTAAACAGCATGTGTTCTGTAAAATGGGCAATTCCATTGGGGAAATCGGGAGCTTCGTTTAGGGTTCCGGCGTCGATCATAATTCCAGCCGAGGCCACGGGGCTGCGGGTTTCGACCCAGGCTATGCGAAGGCCATTGGGGAGTGAAAACCGGTGAATGGGCCAATCTTGAACACTGCTCATGGGTACGAAGGTACTGCCTAAAACGGGGAAAAGAACAGATTTTTTTGAATTGAAGGGCAATTCGCTGTGTGGCCCTAGCGGCAGGGATTGAAGCGGCTAGCCCGTACGGCAGCGGGCAGGGCTGCGCGCGGTGGCAGGAGCGACCTTGGGAGCTACCTGCCGCCCGCTGCAGCCCAGCC
>CAILUT010000020.1 GCA_903837495.1 uncultured Flavobacteriales bacterium
CCCCCCCCCCCCCCCCCCCCCCCCCCCCCCCCCCCCCCCCCCCCCCCCCCCCCCCCCCCGCGGGAATGAACGGATGGGCGGATGAACGGATGGTTGAATGAACGGATGGTTGAATGAACGGGTGAACGGGCGAACGGATGAACGGGTGAACGGATGAACGGATGATCGGGTGGTTGAATGAACGAATTTGCGAACGAACGAATTTGCGAACGAACAAATACACAGGGTGCAGCCCTGTGTATTCGTCCATGCAACCATGAATCCCTGCAACCATGAATCCATGCAACCATGAATCCATGCAACCGTGTATCCCTGCAACCATGAACCCCTGCAACCATGAATCCATGCAACCATGAATTCGCCCATCCGCCCATCCCTGAATTCATACATTCGTGCGTTCCCCCACAGGCCCGCCCCTACCTAACCCGCCCCTCCAAACACCGATCCTCCTCCGCCCGCATCGCCGCACGCTCCCCCGCTGTTTTGTCCTTAAACCCCAACATGTGCAGCAAACCATGCACCATAACCCGGTCCAACTCCTCATCCATTCCATGCCCATTCAACCGCGCATTCTCTTTTACCCGATCGACCGATATGTACAACTCCCCCTTCAAGGCATCTGCGGGTATCCGCTCCCGCATATCAAAGGTGATGATGTCGGTGTACTCGTCGTGGTTCAAATGCCGCCGATTCATTTCCAACAACTCCTCGTCCAGCATAAAAACCACACTTATGTCTTCAATCTGCTGCCCCCGCTCCTGCACACAACCCTCAAGCCAAGCCCTGCGCTTGCGTAGGCCCCTTGCCCTCCAACCAAAACTTGAAAAAAATTGAATCACGATACCCTGAAAATTAAGTCCACCTGCCGCCCCCGGTCCGAATACAACAACTCGTCGCTCAACCTTCGCATTAAAAAGATGCCCCGTCCACTTTCCCGCTCTATATTCTCAGGCAAGGTGGGGTCCGGCACACTCTCTTCGCAAAACCCCATACCACAGTCCTTTACCGCAAACCGCAAGGTGTGTTCGCTGTAAGCATATTCCAGCTCAAACTCAGGAGTACAAGCCCCAGGGCAGCCGTGCAATATGGCGTTGTTGCTCGCCTCACTCAAGGCAATCAATACATTCCCCAAATAATCGGTCGAAATCCCATGCACATCAAACAAATGCTGTATCAACAGCTCTACGGTGCGCAGCGATTCCGCTTCGGCGGGCAAGGTCAACTGACCGGATGTTTTCTCAAAAACAGGAGGATCAATGCTCATGGGCGAGAAGAATTGAAGTATTCAGAAACACGCTGTTTGTAATAAGGTTTGAAGGCTGGATTTGCAAAACGCAAAAACTCCGTTTCGTTTTGGCGCCTACGTTGGTATTCTTGAAGTATCTGTTCCGGCAACTTCCAGTCTTTTAGGTTTTCGTTCGATTCCCGCTTCTCGTCCTGGTCTTGCTTCCGCAAGGCTTTTTCCGATTCCATCATGCGTCGGGTTATTTCTTGCTGCCTCAACAAGGTCTGAGCATTGATTTGCTTGTTTAAAATGTCCCGCTCGGTTTCTTCCATTTTTTTCATCATTTCGGCCAGGCTCTTCCGCCCATCTTCGCCCATGTCTTTCATCATTTCTTCCATCTGCCGCCGTATTTGCTCTTGCTCGGCCGCCATTTGAGCCAATTGCTTGGATTGCTCGCCCCGATTTCCTCCCTCTCCTTGCCCCGGCTTGCCTTGCTTGTCGTTCTTCTCTCCCTCTTTTTTCTCTTGCATTTTTTTCTGCATCTCTTCCATTTTCTTCTGCAATCCCAACTGCCGCTTGATCATTTCTTGCATTTGCTCGGGCTTGCTGTTTCCGGGCTTGTTGCACTGCGAACCGCCCGAGGAGCCCATGGAGTTCATTTGCTGCTGCATTTGGTCTAAAGCTTCGCTCAGCATCAAGGCCAGGTTGTTCAGGCCGGTCATCGCTTCTTGCTGCCGAGTCGCCGTTACGGGATACATGCGTTCTGAACCGGCATCCAAGGCCGATTGCATGCCCCGCCGCACCTTTAGCAATTCCTCCATTACTACGTTTTCTAAATCGGGAACCCGTTTGCTTAGCGCCAACAGCGAATCTTCTACCTGCCGGGCACTCGTTATCAATCCCCGCTGCTTTCGCAACACCTCGCGCATCAATCCGTCGCTTTGCCGCCCGCCCTTGTGCTGTTCCAACAAGGCCTCCTGCGAAAAACTCAACTGCAATGCGTTGTCCAGCAACAACCTTAAATCTTCCATGTTTTCTCCCTGCTGCCCGGCCGCCATGCTTTGCTGCTTTTCTTTCATTTTTTGGGCCATCTTTTTCATTTTCTGGGCCGCCGATTTTTGCTTGGGACTGGCCTTTTCAGGTTGGCTTTTCTGCAAATCTTCCTGGGCATCGTTCATCTCTTTTTCTATGTCTTGCATCTCTTCTTCCTGATTGTCAAGATCATTCGGCTTTTCCAGTTCTTTGTTTTTCTGGTCCAATTCCTCCAGCTGTTTTTTTACTTCCTCCGCTTTTTTGTTCAACTCGGCTTGTTTCTCGGCCTTTTCTCCGTTGTCTTTGCCTTTGTCTTTTTCCAATTCTTCTTGTTTTTTCGCCAGGTCTTCCAATTGCTGAATGGCCTCCTGCATGCGCTGCTCTACCTCAAATTGCTTGAAAAGCTCCAAGGTTCGGTCCAATTCTCGTTCCACCTGTTCGTTGCTCATCTCCAACTCATCCATCATTTTTTTTAGGTCTTCCTTCGAAATTTTATCCATCAATGCCTCCAGCTGTTTTAGCATGTTTTCAAGCTTTGAGTCCTTCATTTCATTAAGCAATTCCTCAATTTTTTTCTGTTTGTCTAAAATAGATTGCTCTGTTTTCGATATATTCTCGTTCCTAAGGTTGTTTTCTTTTTGTTTTTCCTGAAACTTCTGCATTTCTTCCTGCATCTTCAGCCTTTGTTCCAACAAGGCTTTTAGCTGCTGTTTTTCTTGCCATTCCGGATTTTTCTGGCTTAGCATTTCCCGCTTTAATTTCTCGGTTTGTTGCTGTAGTTTCTCCAGTTCTTTTTGCTGTTCTTGCATGCCTTTTTGTATGGCTTCGCTGGCCTCTTTGCGCTCGGCGGCTACTTCTTCAGGGCTTAGAATGCGGTGTTGCACCACCGGTGTCCGGGCCGATTTTGGCCCCAGCACCCCGTCGTTGTCCCAAACCACAAAGCAATACGACAGTTCTGCGCCCAGTTCAAACCCCAAATCGCTTAAATCCACGGGATATTGAAAACTAAATTGGGGGTCTTTTCCTGGAACAGGCAGAGCCAGCCGTTTCCATTGGGCAAACGGCAAATTGGGGTCGACACTGTAGTAAAAGGCGATGCGGCTCAGGCCATGGTCGTCTTTGGCTTGGCCTAAAAACAGAATGCGCGAAAAGGCCAAACTGTCGGCCACCGACTCCACCCGGATCTCTGGATGCAAATCGGGCAGCACCCGAATGGCATACGTTGCACTGTCGGGCTGTTTGTACTTTTCGTTGCCCGCCTTCAAGCCCAAGTTAAACGATTCCATGGCCCGGCGGCCAAAGCGCACTTTGTTCTCGGCACCCGGATTCAGCTGCTGAACGCTGTCTTTCCAATACAACCACACCTGCCGTGCATCTTTCCACAGCAGCTCCCATTCCAACTTGGTGCCCGCAGGTACGGTCATGTCTTGTGGATTTAGCAGTTCCTCGTCTTGCATGTTCAGGTATGCCGGATAATCCACTTTTACTTTCATGTTCAGCAGCAAAGGCCTAGGCAAAACCGACAAGGTGTAGGCTTCGGTTTGGTGGTCGCCCGAACTTAAAAAGAAAACCTGATTGGCCCCGGGGTTTTTAAATACGTAGCTGTACGCGTCTTCGCTGTCTTGCTGCATGCGGTAGGCGGCTCCGCCCAAATGCAAAAACAAGACCTCGGGGAGCTCATTCCCCGCCAATTTTACCTGCAATTCAAAATCTTGGTGGGCAGGGGTGGCTAAGGATTTGTTTAATATCTGCACCCGATACGGCGGAGGCGGCAAATACACATTTCGGTAATTAAACAGCCTCTCAGAGCCTTGGGTTATGGCCTCAGGCCGAACAATCCATAGGGCACTAAGCAGCAAGGTGGGCAGCAGCAGCCAAGGAATCCGCCTGCGGCTAACGCTAAAATCCACGGCCCGGTCAAAGGCAAAGGGACCTAATTGCTGGGTTCGTTGTTGAATGGAAGCCAGCAGGAGTTCAGAGCTGCCATTTCCAGATTTCTGCATTTCTTGCAGCTGCAGGGCATTGATCAGGCGGTCGCCCACCCCTTCAAAGTGCGCGCCAATGTTCAGGGCCGCTTGTGCATGGCTCATGCGCCCGCGCAGCCGGTACAGCGCCAGCAGGGGCCGCAGCACATAATATCCCAGCAGAGCTAGGTTTCCGAACAGCAGGGTAAAAAACATCGCGGCACGCAGCGGCCGTTCAAACCGGCCCAGGTACTCTGAAAAGGTAAACAGCAAAAACGCTGAAATTCCCAGCCCTAGGGCAAAAAGCCCACCACGCAGCAATTCGTTCAGGTAATACCTGCGAATGTAGGCTTCTAGTTTTTGCTGCAGTTCAGGTTGAGGTAGCATGGTAGGGAAACGGCTTTATAAACGACTAAATCAGGCCTGCGGTTGCAAATCCCAACAAATAAACGGCAAGTTTATCGCAAATCTTTGTTTTGATGCCCAGTTTGGGGCAAAGTACAATGAATTTATGGGTTTTTTGGGCGGCAGCCGGGCTTTCCGGGCTACTCCGCAGCTGCCGAAAACGGGCCGGCCCGTGCACGGCAGTAGCTCCCAAGGTCGCTCTGCCGCGCCAAGGCCGGCAGCCGTTTCGGCCCTTGCGGGGTAGCCTCGTCAATCCCTGCCGCAGGCCCCTGACCGTTTATCTCGGCTCTTTTTCTGCTTCACCAAATCGTAGCTGTGGCGAATTAATTTTAACAGCAATTCGCTGGGAAGCCCCTCGGCATCTACGGTATTCCAATGGGTTTTATTCATGTGCCAGCCCGGTACAATTTGTCCGGGCCAGGCTTCTCTAAGCTGCAGCGAACGCTGGGGACTGCATTTTAGGTTCAATGTCCTTTTTTCCCATTCCACATCCAACAAGCAAAACATACCCCCCGGATTTTTGAACACCAAGGTTCGGTTGTCGAAGGGAAATCCCTCGGTAACTTCGTCTAAGCTTAGGCAGAACTCCCGAATCTCGTCCAAGTACATTACAGGGGAATTAAGGGATACAACACAGGTCGGCTGGGCGAGGCGTCGTTTTCCCAGCGCAACAAGCCCAAATGCAGCAAATACATGCCGTCTTGCACCTCATTGGGCACATAAATCAGTTCGGTGATGCTGGCTTGGGTTCTCGGGGCCTCAGGGTGGTTCCAAAAGGCATGGTGCACCTGCAATTTCCCTTCGTCGCTTTCTCGGTCCACCGAAGGCAAATCCAACAGCAAGTGTTCAATCCCAGCATCGCGCAGCAAGGCGCCGCAATCGGGATGCAGGTAGGCGGGGTTGCTGCCCGAATAATCTCGGCGCAGTTTATCGGTTTCGTTGGGCAGGGTGCGAATCACCAGGGCTTTTTGTTCGGAATTTACCAGGCCGGGTTTTAGTTGGTCGGGCATAACCACCAAGTCATTGCCAATGGCCAAGGGCGTAACGCTGATCAGCTGGGCCAGCATCCAAGGATTGGGAACGGCCAGGTAGGCAGATTGAACGCCCACATCGATGTGGCCCACGCTTTCGGTATGGGTTCCATGTCCGTGTGGATTGATAAACACATCGCGGAAATTAACGGGAGCACCGGCTTCGACCGACCCAATAAAATCGGCGGTTTCAACAGGCTGAAAGCGCAGGGGACTGGCCCACCAGGCGCGGGGATGTTGCCCGTTGTTCCCCACGGGAATGCTCAAATCGTGGGGGCTTTCATGGTCCACTTTATATCGACCTTGGGGCAGTTCTAGAATGCTGTGCAGTTGCATTCCACTAAGGTAGAGGTTTCGCTGTAAAGTCAGCACATGTGCTGTCTCTGTTGGCTAGGGCGGCCTCTACAGTAAAGACAGCTCATGTGCTGTCTCTACGCGGCAAACGGCAACCGCGGAGGCGCAAAATATCACGTTTTGTTCGCCAACTGCCCGCAGGCCGCGTCGATGTCTTTGCCCCGGCTGCGGCGCAGGCTGACCCGCACCCCCGCACGCTCTAAAATGCCTATAAACTCGTTGGTTCTGGCCGTGGAACTGGCCTTGAATTCCCCGCCTTCAATGGGGTTGTATTCGATTAAATTGACCCGGCAGGGCACGCGGCGGCAAAAGCGCTCCAAGGCCCTGCCATCGTCGTCGCTGTCGTTAAAGTCGCGCAGCAATACGTATTCGTACGTTATGCGGTTGCCGGTGGCCTCGTAAAACCCCGCTACGGCGTCAGAGAGCATCTCTAAGCTGTTGCTGTCGTTGATCGACATTAGGCGGCTGCGCTTTTCGTCGGTGGCGGCATGCAAAGACAAGGCCAAGCGAAAGCGAACGCCGTCATCGCCCATTTTCCAAATCATTTTGGCTATGCCACTGGTGCTTAAGGTAATGCGCCGGGGCGACATGCCTAGTCCTTCCGGCTGACTTATGCGGTCAATGGCCGAAATCACGTTTTTGTAGTTCAACAAGGGCTCCCCCATGCCCATAAACACAATGTTGGTTAGGGGAGTTTGAAAATGCTGCTGTGCCTGCCTGCCGACCTCAACGACCTGATCGTAAATTTCGTCGGGCATTAAATTCCGGGCCATTTTTAGCCGGGCGGTGGCGCAAAAAGAACAATCGAGCGAGCAGCCCACCTGGCTTGAAATGCAGGCGGTCATGCGTTTTCCTTTGGGTATCAATACCGATTCAACCACCTTGCCGTCGAGCAGAGAAAGGGCCGATTTCACGGTGCCATCGCTTGATTTTTGAACTGTTTTTGGGTGCAAATGCAGCAGCTCGAAATGCGATTCTAAAAAGGCCCGCAGGGGCTTGGCCACGTTGCTCATTTCGTCGAAACTGCGCGCATGCTTTTGCCACAGCCATTGGTGCACCTGCTTGGCCCGAAAGGCCGGTTCGCCCCTTTCCGTAAAAAAGGAACTGAGTTCTTCTTGCGAAAGACTTCGGATGTTGGGTTTTGCGGCCATGGGCCTACAAACTTAGTGTTTTTCGATGAGGCCGTTGGAGTAGGCGTAGTTCATCAATTCGGCAGCGCTTTTGCAGGCCAGCTTTTTCAAGATGTTTTTGCGGTGCGTATTGATGGTGTGGTGGCTTAGGTGCAGCTGTTCGGCAATATCGCGCGAGGAACGGCCTTCGGCCACCAAGGTTAGAATTTCGGTTTCGCGTTCCGACAGGTTTTCTTGGGGCTGAGGTCTGCCTCCCACCGCCATTTGCCGGCTTTGCTGAATTAAAATGTCAACCACCGCCGGCGAAAAAAAGCGCACGCCCTTGGCTGCGGCATAAATGGCTTCGGTGATTTCTTGCAGCGGGGCCTCCGTGGTGAGCAAGGCTACCATGCCGACTTTGTGGATTTGGTAAATCCATTCGGCCGATTGCCCCGAAACCAACACCGTAGGCACAGAGCGCAGCAGGGTTTCGCGGGCCGGCGAATTTTCCATGGCCTCGAACAGGCCAGCAAAACGGTCGTCAACCACCAAAACCTGAACTCCCGCGCTTTGGCAATACCGAAGCAAGCCCTCGGCCCCTTCCAATTCGTCCAATTCTGTGGCCAAGCCAATGGGCCCAAAAGCGGGTTGCTGCTGGCATAGCGATTCCAACGCAAAGCGCATCAGGGGTTGTCGAACGGCAATATGGATACGGGCAGTTGTTTCCATCGGATTACAAAGGTGATAAAATCATAGCACTTCCTGACTTAAAGCGGGCAAAAATCACCCATTAATGGGGTGTTCTTCCCCATTCATGTTCCAAAACCTATTTTTCGGCTGAGTTATTTCCTGCATTGTGTTCAGTTGGGCATTATAATGTTAATGAATAAACCCCCCAACAGCCCTATATGTTCAAATTCATACTTTTATCAAAAAAACCGCATGCGCAATTTGCTTTTTTGCTTCCTTTTGGGCTCTGCCTTGTTTGTTTCGTGTACCGACACTGGGAAAACCGAGCCTATGCTTCGTTTTCGCATGCGGTTGGATTCAACCCAAGAACGCCTAAACAACATTGGTGCTCCGGCCGGCATTCCGGCCGAAAATCGGGCTCAAAACCCAAGATTCAACGCCATTGCGGTGCATTACATTGAATTGGCGAGCAGCCCCTACACCTTGTTGGGCCAAGGCAGCATTTTGTATCAAACGGCATCGACCAGCCAGGGCGGCAGCCAGGCGATTTTGTTTGATAGTTTGGTGATGGTGAACGACAACGAGGTGTTTTTTGAAATTCCGTTGAGCCAAGTTCCGGCGGGGAATTATTCTTGGATTCGGGTTTCCTTGGCCTATCAAAATTACGACATTTCGTTTCGGGTCGGGCCGCCTCAGGTGCCTGTAACCTTGAATGGGACGGCCAGCGTGGCGAGTTTTATCGGCTACAACACCTATATAAAAACCCATTTGGTAAAAACCCTTTCGGAAACGCTAAACAGCAACAGGGCGCAGGGTTATTGGGCCTTTGAGACCGCCATTCCGGGGTATCCGGCCCAACTAAGTTCAGGCCAAGCGCCTCCAGGCGCCACAACCGTTCCCAATCCGCTTTGGCAGTCGAGCCCCATACCGGCAGGAAGCTGTGTGGTAACCGGTCCCTTTGACCAAACCCTAAGCGTCAACGCCCAATCGAATGGCGACATTGAGGTGGTGGTAAGTTTATCGACCAACAAAAGCTTTGAGTGGAAAGAAAGCGGAGGCAACAATGTGTACGAGCCTTTGGCCGGCGATACCGTGGTGGATATGGGGATTCGGGGCCTCGTATCTACGGTAGTAGAGCAGCCCTAGCGGCTGCCCTTTCCCTAGCGGCTGCCCTACCCCTTTCGGCGGCCTTTTCGGCGGCCCTTTCGGCCCCGTTGGGGCAGCCCCGTTGGGGCTGCCCCCGGTAAAGACAGCCGCAAGGGCTGTCGCTACTTGCACCTTCCCCAACAAAACCCTACCTTCGGGTGTATGAATGTGCGTCTTTTCCGTTTCGGGATTCTTGCCCCCATGCTTTTGGCTCTGCTGTCGTGTGCATCTAAGAAAACCGGCAAGGTCTCCGCAGAACCTTGCCTGGGCTTGCCCGATTTGGGCTTAATCTGCCCCGCCATTTATCAGCCCGTATGCGGATGCGACGGAAAAACATACAGCAACGATTGCACCGCCGAAGCCGCCGGAGTTCTTCGTTTTACCCCCGGGGAATGCCCCGTCGATTCCAATGCTGCCCCTAAATGAGTTGGTCCGCGAATGCCTAAGAGGCAGCGGCAGTGCCGAAAACGAACTGTACGATCGCCTTTCGCCACTGATGTTTGGAATATGCCTGCGCTATGCCCCCAATGCCACCGAAGCCGAAGATATTCTTCAAGAGGGTTTCATGAAAATGTTTCAACATTTGGGCAGCTACCGAGCTCAAGGACCGCTCGAAGCCTGGGTGCGCCGAATTATGGTGCATACCGCTTTAGAACGGTACCGAAAAAAGGTCTTGTTGACGGTTGAAAACTCCGAAGACGAAACCATAGACGCCCAGGCCGAAGCCGCCACCTTCGACGACAGCCTGACCACCGAATCCCTGCTCGAATTGATTCAGGCTTTGCCGCCCGGATACCGCTTGGTGTTTAACCTCTACGCCATTGAAGGCTACGCGCACAAAGAAATAGCCGAGCGACTCCACATTTCTGAAGGCACTTCAAAGTCGCAATTGGCCAGGGCCCGCCGCATTTTGCAAGAGCAGGTTTCCCGCCTCTACGGGTTTAAATCGCAACAACAAGAAGGATGAGGCAGCCCATAGACCAGCGATTCCGCATTTTGCAAGAGCAGTTTTCCCGCCTCTACGGGTTTAAATCGCAACAACAAGAAATGAGGCAGCCCATAGACCAGAGATTCCGCATTTTGCAAGAGCAGGTAGCCCGCCTCTACGGGTTTAAATCGCAACAACAAGAAGGATGAGGCAGCCCATAGACCAGCGATTCCGCACGGCCTTTGAACATTGGGCCCCGCCCGCTCCGCCGCGAAAACGGAGCTTTGACGACCGAGTCCGGGCTTCTTTTGCTTCCTTTAAGGTGCGGCCTACCCGCCCTTGGAACGGAGTTCAACCCTCCCCAAGGCAATCCAACCCTGCATGGCCGCCGCGGATTTTTGCCTTTGCCGCCGTTTTGATTTTGGCCATGCTGTCGGGTTTAGCCGTGTCCGATGCCCCACATCTGCCCAGCCAATCCTCTGTTGTGCTTGATTTTATTCCCGAAGGCCCAAAAATTCAAGGCCCAACGGCCAAAATGGGCACCAATGCCCCGGCCTTGGTTTTGAATTCCACACAACCAAACAACAGCAGCCCAGGTTCGGCAAGCCGGCAACCCGTCCTAAACACCGAAACAGCGTTGGGGCTTTTGGCAAATCAGGGTTTGCCCGAACAAATTTGGCCCGTAGAATTGGTTTTAGAGCGGCCCGAGCCGCTTCAACTTCATGGCCAGGCCGCCGGGATTCATCCCAGCATAGAACGGCCCGGCCCAACACGAGCAAGCAGGCCAATCAGGCTTGGCCTAGACGTTCGTGCCGGAATCAGCTGGGGTCTTCAGTCAACCTCGCACAGCCTGCCACAACAGGTGTCGTTGGGAAAAACTTCGGCTCCCGAAACTCCCGCCCAAACCAGCTGGATTCAGCTGGGGCTGCGCCGCCGCATCGGCCAGAATTGGAGTTTAAATGCCGGACTAAACCTAAACCTGCAGCAACACACCTTTTCTAGGTCGGCCTTGCACCATGCTCCTTTGAATTCCATTGCCAGCGGGTTGATGCACAGCAACATCATCTCGCCCCTGGGACCCGTTTCGGGCTTGGCCATGAACATCGACTATTTTTCGCCCGAATCTGAGGCCCAGGTTTTAAATTCCGACACCCTGTTGGGTGGGCCAATGCAGCGGGTGGATGTTCAGCACTCCGAGATTTCCTTGGCTTTGGGGCTCAGCTTTAGGCCCCAAAAGAGCGGGGGGCTTAAGTTCAATGCTTGGTCTTGGCAGGCCGAGGCCTTTGTTTATCCGGGGCTCTTGATGTACAACCGAGCCACTGTACATTCCGATCAGGCTCAGGCCGAGGTGGGCGAAATACAGGGCATGAATCCCTTTACCCTATCGGGGTCGCTGTCGCTTTCCATGGTTCACACCCGCCCTTCCGGGCTATCTTTTTATGCGGGGCCCACATTCTCGGCCCGTTTAAATCAAAGCAACACCTTGCAGGGCAGTTCCGGAATACCCATTTCGTTGGGGGCGCAGTTCGGAATGTCGTTTTAACCCAATTTTCTTGAGTTTTTGGGGCGGCAGCCGGGCTTTCCGGGCTACTCCGCGGTTGCCGAAAGGCTGGCCCAGCTGGTTTGCGGGGGCTCCTAAGGTCGCCTCCGCACCTAGCGGGCCAGGCTTCGGCACCCTTGCGGGGTAGCCTCGTCAATCCCTGCCGCGTTGTTGCCGTTTGCCACTTCGCCAAGCCCGAAACCGTTAAGGGCAAAAAGCTTTGACCAAAACAAGCAGTCATAAATCTATCACCAATAATCAGGTAAATATAATTCAACTCCAACCCAACCAAACAAACGTTATCGTGTAAACAAATTTGTTTATTTTTGCGGCATGGAAAACACACTCTCAATAGTTAAGGGAATTCACCCTGGATTTATTCTTGAGCGTGAACTTCAAAAGCGTCATTTAGCTAAAGGAAAATTTGCAATATCCTTAAATGAATTCCCACAAACCATTGTTGCAATTACGAAAGGGAAAAGAAGAATGAATACGAACTTGGCTATAAAAATAGAGAATGCACTTGGCTTAGAGGAAGGATATTTAATGACATTACAAGTATTTTATGACATTAAAGAAGCGAAAAAAGATAAATCAAGCCATCCTGATTTGTCTAAACTGAGACCCGTTTTATTTTGGGATACAAAAATTGAGATGATTGATTGGAACCGTCAAAAGAATGCTGTTATTAAGAGAGTATTTACTCGAGGAAATGAATCAGAAAAAATTGAAATCACGGAGTTTTATGGACAAGAGATAATCGATGGCGTTTTAATGAAAATTACAAAATGAGGCTTTGCTATTCAACGGTTTCTCCACTGCTGTTAACAACACTTAAGGATTTAATGTCAAGAAGTGAGCTATCAATGTTCAGACTGGTTGGTGGAACTGCGTTGAGCCTTCATCGTGGTCATAGAATGTCTGTTGATCTTGATTTATTTACGGATGAACAATATGGTAGTGTTGACTTTAATTCAATTGATAATTACCTAAGAGAAACCTATTCATACGTCGATACGCTGAACATACAAGAAATCGGATTAGGTAAATCATTTTACATTGGAGAAAAAGCAAGTAACTGCATAAAACTTGATTTGTATTATACCGATAAATTCATGGATGATATTGTTTTAATTGATAATATACGTTTAGCAAGTGTTGCTGAAATAATTGCAATGAAAATCGATGTTATTATAAGAACTGGCAGAAAAAAAGATTTCTGGGATATACATGAAATCATGAAATCATATTCGATTCAGCAAATGGCTGAATTACATGAAAAGCGTTATCCATATTCAAATAGTTTAAAAGAATTGAAGGAAAAGTTGATGGATTTTTCAGGAGCAGACGATGATTTCGATCCTGTCTGCTTAAGAAATGCTCATTGGGAATTAATAAAACTAGATATGATTGATTTATCAAACGAACTGGTTTTGGAATAACAGGAGCAAAATGCCAACTCAACCTCATAAACCTAAGCCTCAAACACGAAAAGGAGTGCAAACAAAACCTGGAACTCATGGGACTTACCGACCTAAAAAAGGAACTTAAAAAACTAGACAAGGATAAATTGATTGACCTTGTTGCCGACCTGTATAAAAAAAACAAATCAGCAAAAGAGTTTTTTGATTTTTATGTAAATCCGAACGAGAAAGAACTTTTTGAAAAGTATAAAGCCAAAGTATTTGAAGCGTTTTTCCCTAAACGAGGGTACACCTATAAACTCAAGGACGGAAAACAAGCCATTAGCGACTTTAAAAAATTGGGAACATCCCCAAACCTGCTTGCCGACTTGATGTTGTTCTATGTTGAGACAGGTGTAAAATTTACAAATTACTATGGAGACATCAATGATGCTTTTTATTCAAGCTTGGCAGCAACTTTTGCTGACAGCTTGAGGTTAATGAGAAAAGAAAACCTGCTTGACACATTTGAAGGCCGGGTTGAAAAAGTGGTTGACGACACGAGCGGAATCGGCTGGGGGT
Organism: uncultured Flavobacteriales bacterium; assembly: GCA_903837495.1. Taxonomy (GTDB): domain Bacteria; phylum Bacteroidota; class Bacteroidia; order CAIKAF01; family CAIKAF01; genus CAIKAF01. Next base: position 13,410 of record CAILUT010000020.1, read on the forward strand.
TTCACGACTACTTAGTACACGTTTGGATTGATTTTTATCCAACCGACGACGATGATGATGACGCGGAAGACAGCGGCAGCAGCACCAATTCCATTTAAAAACGGCCCTGTTTGAACAAAGCAAATCTTTGCATGAACAGAACGCAACCAAAATAAAACAGGGCGAAATGCCAAGGCTTGGCCCAGGTCGCATTGCACACGATTTCGGCCACAACGCCGCCCGCGGCAGGGATTGACGAGGCTACCCCGCAAGGGTGCCGAAGCCTGGCCCGCTAGGTGCGGAGGCGACGTTAGGAGCCCCCGCAAACCAGCTGGGCCAGCCTTTCGGCAACCGCGGAGTAGCCCGGAAAGCCCGGCTGCC
>CAILUT010000021.1 GCA_903837495.1 uncultured Flavobacteriales bacterium
TGATTTACTAAGTCCACAACAGAATGCATGCCCTTGGTAAAAAGGCCTTGTTGAACCAAGACATTGTCGGCGGATTTTTTATTGAGTTTTTGGCTAAACTTTTCAAGGGTAATTTTACCTGCCACCAGTTTGTCGGCCAATTTCCTTGCTTCTTGTTCAATGGCTTCGTTCTTGCAATCAATCACAATGGCCTCGCTCCGCACATCCCACATGTACCTGTTCTTATTTTGTTCGTGGAAGGCAATTAAGCCTATCGTATCGCGAACCGAACGCTTCCATACTTTTTCATCCATTAAGCTGAACAACAGAATTCCTTCACGGTATTCATTCATCAAATAGCGGAATTTGATGTTTTCTTTGGGCAATTGTTCTTCTTTGTACGAGAGCAGGACAGATTCTACAAAAGGTTTTAGCACCTGATTTTCAAATGAGCAGGCGTCTTTTTGTTGAACTGTTTTTCGCTCAGCCTGTACGTAATCCAGCAAGGTTTGAACGGTCAGTTGGGTTTCGGCAAAACGGGCCAAAACCACGTTTGAGTGGGCACTTAAGGTTTCCGTTGTATAATCTCCTTGAGCGTTGGCCAAGAATCCAAGGTCTTTTTTCAACCAGCTAAATGCGTAATCCTTTTTTAATTTTTCTACAAAAGCATCTGCGGGTTGTTTCCAGCGTGTAGATTTGGCCAACATTTTTTTCAAATCCGATTCAAAATCTTTAAAACTTGGAATGCCGGCTTGTTTTTCTAGGCGCAGAACGTGGAAACCTTGGGGGGTTTTAATAACCTCAGAAACATCGGCAATAGACACCAATGAAAAAGCAGCGTCTTCAAAAGAGGGGATGTATTCGTTGATTCCGAACGGTTCTAAAATACCACCCCGGCTGGAGTTTTGGTAGTTTTCCGAGTAATTTCGCACCAAGGCTTCCCAGGGTTCGCCTGCTTTGGCCTTTTGCTTCGCTTCTTCCGCTTTGGCTTTGGCCTTGGCGTTCATTTCTGAATCTTCGCTGCTCGAAATGAATATATGAGAAACCTGTACCCGGCCTCTGGCAGGCCGTTCTTGTTCCACATATATAAGGTGGTATCCCAAAGAAGAGCGGACTGGATTTGAAACTTTTCCGATTGGGGTAGAAAACGCCGCGGTTTCAAATGCCCAAGAAATCGACGGCGAGCCGGTAATCCAGCCCAATTCGCCCCCGTTCAACCGACCAATACTGTCTTGACTCACTTGTTTAACCGCATCGGCAAAACTTAAGCTTCCTTTATTGATGCGTGCGGCCACTTTCTGCAATTGATTGAAGGCTAAAAGACTGTCCTTCTCGGATGCACATTTGGGCAATCGAACTAAAATTTGACGAATCTTCCTGTCCTTCAACATGCGTTGATAGGTGGTTCTAACCATATTATTCTCAACAGAGGTGTCTCGAAGAAAGGGCTGTGCCAATTGCTTTACATAGGCATTTAATTCCCGATTAAAAGCGGCCGAGGTGTCCATTCCCAATTGCTTTGCTTCAAACACCTTAAGTTTGAAAATTCGAAACAAATCCAGGTATTCATCCAATTCGGCTTTGCTTGTTTTTTTCTCTTGATTGTTTTTCCTGAAAATCGCGTTAAACTCCTCAAGAGTAACCTGCTCGGAGCCAACGGTCATCACAACCGCGTTCTGATTTTGAGCAGATAAAAGAGCACAGGCCATAAGACCTGATAAAATCAACCATGAAGTTTTCATTGTTCTTACATTTTTAAGGCCTACGAAGGTACAAAATCGAAGGGAATCGAGGCAAGGGAAAAAATCCCTTTTAGGACGAAGCAAATCGGGTCAATGGGAAAAGGGCAAAGGTTGAATTCGGAATGCGGATGAAAGGGCCGTTTCTGCTAAGGCTTAACGCCAAGAATCGCGGCTGTAGTTGGGGGCCTCGCGGGTAATTGCGATGTCGTGGGGGTGCGATTCAATAATACCGGCGCTGGTTATTCGAATGAATTTTGCCTGTTTTAAGGCGTCGATGGATTCTGCACCCGCATACCCCATTCCGGCGCGCAGTCCACCTAAGAGCTGAAATACGATTTCAGCGATGCTGCCTTTGAAGGGTACACGTCCTACGATTCCTTCGGGCACCAACTTACCGGGGTCGGTTTCTTGGGCTTGAAAATACCGGTCTTTGCTTCCTTTTTGCATGGCATCAACCGAGCCCATTCCTCGGTATGTTTTAAACTTTCTGCCTTCAAAAATCAGGGTTTCGCCTGGAGATTCTTCTGTTCCTGCCAACAAAGAACCCAGCATAACGGCATCGGCGCCTGTGGCAATGGCTTTAACAATATCGCCTGAGAACCGGATTCCGCCATCGGCAATAATGGACACATCGGGGTATTTTTCTTTCAGGGCATTTGCCACATCAATAATAGCGGTGAGCTGTGGAACACCTATTCCGGCTACAATTCGGGTGGTGCAAATGGAGCCCGGTCCTATGCCAACTTTAACCGCATTAGCTCCTGCTTCGGCCAAGGCTAAGGCCGCAGAAGCGGTGGCAATATTGCCTGCAATCAGAGTTAAATTCGGATGCTGTTGCCGCGCTAAACGTACGGCATCAAGAACGCTTTTTGAATGGCCGTGGGCGGTGTCGATCACCACGATATCAACCCCCGCAGATACCAAGGCCTGCAAGCGTTCCGTTGAGTCCCCTCCAACTCCTAAGGCAGCAGCCACCCTCAACCTTCCCATTTCGTCTTTGCAGGCATTGGGCCTTTCGCGTGCCTTAATTATGTCTTTGTAGGTCAACAATCCAACCAAACGGCCCTCTGTATTCACAACGGGCAATTTCTCAATTTTATAGGCTTGCAAGATAGACTCTGCTCCCGACAAATCCTGACCTTCTTTCGCGGTAACCAGATTTTCACTGGTCATTACCTCGGTTATTGGACGCGATTCATTGGCTTCAAACCGCAAATCTCGGTTGGTTACAATCCCAACCAAACATCCCACCGAATCAACCACAGGTATGCCCCCAATTTTATGTTCGCGCATCAGATTTAAGACGTCGCGCACCGATGCACTGGCTTCCACAGTAATGGGGTCGATAATCATGCCGCTTTCGGCCCGCTTTACCTTTCGCACCATTAGGGCCTGCTCGCTTATAGGCATGTTTTTGTGCAAAACGCCAATCCCCCCTTCGCGGGCCATGGCTATTGCCATTTCAGATTCGGTTACCGTATCCATGGCAGCAGCTAAAATGGGCATTTCCATAGAAACACGGGGGCCAATTTTTGTGCGGGTTTTTACCTGACTGGGTAAAATTTGAGAATAGGCCGGCAAGACCAATACATCGTCGAAGGTTAATCCTTCTGCAATTACTTTTTCCATATGGGTAAAAATGGCATGGTTCTTAAATTTTTATCAAGCGATGCCATCTTATAACAGATGGAAAGAACTTGAAGTTGAAAATGTAAGGAACTGGAATAATTGCTTGCAAAGGTACGACCTCAAATTGGTTCGTCCGTCCTTTTTGGATTAAATTTTAAGTTCTTGTGCGGTTCAATCCCTTCCCGTTTTGTAGATCGCTTGACCTTGTTCAAATCCAATAATGCGGACCCTTCGGTTTAAACCGGCAGCCCCCGAAATGGAATTTGAACTGAAATCAAACCGCAGATTTGGCCGGTCGCCATCGGTACTTTTAATGGCTTCCACCCAATTTCTGTCCTCTAAAAAGAAGGATTTCATAAACACATGCGATGCCAATAGGTAGCCCATTTCGGCATAGGCATCGGGCCAGGCATGGAAAAAAGCCTTGTACCGTTCGGGCCAAGAAGAACCATCTAGGGGAAATTCCAAGAAATGAGAGGGAGCCAAAATGTGGATGTTAAATTTTTGATAATAACCCACCTCCATCACTTGAAAATTGAGCCAGTCATCGGGTACAAGCAACTGTACATTTCGAGTATTTACAGAGGAGCGCGTTAAACCGGTTAGGATATTCCGAACCCGCAATTCATTCGAAACGAACAAGGCGAACAGGGATTCCCGGCCCCCTGCAGTTTGTGCCGAAATTCCAGATCCGGAAGCTTCGCAGGTGGAGAAGGGTATTCCTTTTTTTCTCAATTCACTAACAACCTGAGATCGAAGCAAACTGTCTTTGCCAATAGAGGCTTTTGAAAGGAAAATAGAACTGTTTGGGTTTTGATTGTGAAATCCTGAAATATAGGTTGTCCAAGCTTCAACTTCAGAATGATTCACTTTGAACTCGGTTTTCGATTTAGGCTCCCATTGTTTTGAAAAAGGGGAAAAAATCGGAATGTTTTGCTGTGTAATTTTGGGGCTTATTCGGGCATAATTTTGCGTCAAAAAAGGGCCAAAGACCAAAGTTGGCTTGCCGCCCTCAAAGCCATTAAAGGGCTCAAATTCATTGTACACGGTTAAGGAAAGGCCGCCTGTAAGGCTATCCGACCAATCGGACATGGCCAATTGCACCCCTTCCATAAAAGAAAGTGCGACTTCAAAATACTCTGGCTTTGTTTCGTCAAAAGGGGCAAAAAGGGCAATGTTAATTTTATTTGAGGAAGGGGTGGCAGGCCTTTCCATCTTGGTTTTTTCAGGAACTGCGGTTTCCTCTTGCCGTTTAATTGGGACTCGAATTTTTTGACCGCTGAACAATCCCGTTTCCAATAAAGTGGGATTCAACAGGTACAAAGTGTCTATGGAGCATGCGTATTTATTGCTTATACCATAAATAGATTCACCTAAAACAACCGTATGGAATAGGCTGGATTTTGATTCCTCTACATCAGGCCTTGGTGTTTGAATTCGGGGAATGCAAACTGAGGCTGCTTCTTGCAACGGCAAGCCAATGCCGGGATTTGCAGACAGCAATTGGTCAACCGTACAACCGTTGGCCCGGGCTATGCCGTACAAGGTTTCGCCCTTTAAAACAAGGTGAATCTTTGAGCAGTCTTGAGCATGCATGGACAAGACCGAAAAAAGCGCTAGAATTAGAACTTTAATGCGAAACATAGGCATAAAGGTACATATACTATCAAGAATCATTCCCATTCTATGGTAGCGGGTGGTTTTGAGCTGATGTCATAAACAACGCGATTGATGCCTCTGACCTGATTGATGATTTTATTGGCTACCCCTTTTAAGAATCCCTCTGGAAATTCAAACACATCGGCGGTCATTCCATCGGTACTGCTAACAGCTCGAAGGGCTACTACCTTTTCATAGGTACGCTCATCGCCCATGACGCCTACAGAACGAATTGGCAATAAAATAGCTCCTGCCTGCCAAATGGCATCGTACAGATTGGCCTCTTGAAGGGCTTGAATGTAGATGGCATCGGCCTGTTGCAGCAAGGCTATATTTTCTGGGGTAATGTCGCCCAAGCATCGAATGGCCAATCCGGGACCCGGAAAAGGGTGTCGGTTGATAAAGGTAGCCGGTATTCCAAGGGAATTGCCTACTCTTCGAACTTCGTCTTTAAACAAAGAACGAAGGGGTTCAACCAATCCCATTTTCATTGCTGCGGGCAAGCCCCCTACATTGTGGTGGCTTTTTATGGTAACCGAGGGGCCTGTAACCGATACCGATTCAATCACATCGGGATAAATGGTGCCCTGGGCCAGCCAATGTATGGGATGTGGTATGGCTTTGGCTTCCGATTCAAAAACCCGAATAAAAAGTTCACCGATGGTTTTTCGTTTGGCTTCTGGATCGGTTTTGCCCGATAAGGCATCCAGAAAAAGGGAAGCTGCATCGGCACGTTTAACCGAAAGCCCCAAATCGGAATACGTTTCCATCACCCGATCGGCTTCACCCAATCTAAGCAAACCATTGTCAACAAATATGCAATGCAGTTGCTCCCCAATGGCTTTATGCAGCAGTATGGCTGCCACCGTTGAATCTACGCCTCCACTCAAAGCCAAAATGACATGGTCTTTCCCAACCTGCTTGCGTATTTTCTCGGTAATTTCCTGAATAAAATGGCCTTCTGTCCAATCGCCGGTACATCCACAAATGGCATAGGCAAAGTTTTGAAGCAATAGAGCTCCGTCATTGCTGTGAACTACTTCTGGGTGAAACTGAAGACCAAACCAAGGTTTAGATTGGTGTTGAAATGCAGCCACCGGAATTTCGGGCGTTTTGGCCGTCAAGCTAAAGGCATTGGGCAAAGTCTGAATGCTATCGCCATGCGACATCCAAACCGTTGAACCCGATTGAATGCCCGAGAAAAGCAGGTTTGTTTCAACTAAATCCAATTTGGCTCTTCCGTATTCCCGGTGCTTGGACGCCGCAACAATACCTCCGTGGGCATGCACAAGCCATTGGGCACCATAGCAAATCCCCAAAACGGGCACACCTAGATTCAGCCAGCCCAAATCGGGAATCAAAGGTTGTTCTTGCCGTACGGAGGCTGGGCTTCCCGACAAGATAATCCCATTGATTCCGGTGGTATTTATGGATTGAACTGCGGAATGAAAAGGCAGAATTTCGCAATACACCTTTAGCTCTCTTAATCTTCTTGCAATAAGTTGGGTGTATTGAGACCCAAAATCTAAGATGAGTATTTTGTCAGACATAATGCGAATGAAGCCGGGAAGGCCTATTAGGGTTTTAAAATAAGAAACTCGGTGCGGCGGTTTTTTGACCGGCCATCGGCCGTTGAATTTGGTGCTATTGGTTTCGTTGAACCATAGCCTTTGGCTTCAATGCGCTGAGAATCCACACCGAAATCCATCAAAAGTTGCTTTACTCCATTGGCCCTGTCTGAAGAAAGGGTTAGATTCGCCTCTGAATCGCCTACATTATCGGTATGACCTTGAATAGCAATTCGAGCCGTTTTGTTTTTATTCAACCAACGTGCAAAAGCCTTTAGGTAGGTTTTGGCCTTCGGGCTAAGTGCGGTGCTGCTGGTTTCGAAATAAAGTTCAGAAAGGGTAAAGGCAGCGCCTTCGCTTACTTTGCCGGTGGTCAGGGAAAGGGTATCGTTTAAAATTTCTTTGCTGATGGCTTTTGCCGAGAAAGCCAAGTTTGGCGATTCGACAGAAATAATATGTTCCTCGTTTGACCTCAATATGGCTACAAACTCTCCGTCCCGTTGATCTGCCTCGATGGTGGTTTTTTGCTGTGTGGATTCATTAAACACCTCGATGCTCCCCCCAATCCGTTGCCCATCGTTGTCTTTCAACACGCCTCTAACCACAACCACTTCGGCAGGTCTAGCCTCCTCGTACAAATCAAAGGAGTACACGTCCAATCCTCCTGGGCCGATGTTCTTTCCCTCTTTTGATGCGAGGTTGTTCGAGGAAAAATAACCTGTTTTTCCGTCTAAGGAAACAAAAAAACTAACCTCATCGGCCTCGGTATTGATAGGGTTCCCAATGTTCACTGGTTTTTCCCAGCTTCCATCGGTTTTGCGGCGGGTGTAAAACACATCGTAGCCGCCAATATTGTCGTGGCCTTTGGACGAAAAATAAAGGGTTTGAGAATCGGAATGCAAGAAGGGCGTAAGTTCGTTTTTGTCGGTATTTAAAACGGCTCCAAGGTTTTTGGGTGGTCCCCACTGATTGGTTTGTGGGTTTCTTTCAGACATGTATAAATCGGTTCCGCCCAAACCTCCTGGGCGATTGGAAGAAAAAATAAGGGTATTCCCATCGTAAGAAATGGTAGGTTGAGAATCCCAATGCGCAGAATTGATGTTTTGGCTTACCCTTTGAAGGGCGGACCAAGCGAAACCTTCCCAATGGCTAAACCAAAGGTCGCAGGCTTGGTATTCGTTGTTGGGGCACACCACAAAGTACATGGTTTTATTGTCGGCCGTTAAGGCGGCGGCTCCGTTGGTGTGGCCTTGGTTGAAAGGGCTTAGCATTTCTTCTGCTGTGGACCAAGTATTGTTTCCTTGAGATTTAGAACGGTAAAAGACTTCAACCCCAACCGGCGCTTTGGCGACGGAACCGCCAAATGCACTTGGGCTTCGGTTTTCTTTTCGGGTAAAAAACAAAAAGGTGTTGTCGGGCGATAAGGAGGCCGAGTATTCATCGCCTGGGGTGCATACACCACGAACAAAGCTGGGATTAAAATCGACCGATTTTTTAAACAGATCTTCTTTTTTCTTGAGTTCAGGCAAGGCAGATTTCACTTCTTCGTAATGGGAGTCTGAGATGTCATCTCGTTTTAAAAAGGTTTCCCAGGCGAGAATGGTTTGGCCATACTCCTTTTTTTCAAGCTGGGCTTTCCCAAGAAAATAGAACACATCTGGGTGGAGGCCAGGGCATTGTTCAGCAACCACCTTAAAATGCTCCAACGACTCCTCTTTCATGTTGTTGGTCCAGGTGCGGCGCCCCAATTCCCAAGCGGCGATGTAGTGGTTGGGTTCTAATTCTAAGGTTTTACGCAGCAGCATTCTAGCCTCACCTTGCACGTCTGACTTTAAGGCCTTTTTCAGTATTTTTTCGGCCTCTTTGTTGCTCAATTCAGGGCAGCCTTCCAAATTGACTTTCTGAGCGTGTATGGCGAAGAAGCTTAATAAAAAAGCAGCAGCAGCAAATAGATTTCGCATGAAAAGGATGCATTTTTTGCAGAAACCAAAAGTACAATTCAAATACCAATGAAACGGGGGGAGGCTCACAAAATTGCTTAAACAGGGTGTTGTGTATAAATCGAAATGCGGCCGGGCAACGCAGGTCGAAATTGCTGTTGAAGGTTGTTGGAGGATGCAGCAAACCTGAGTAGTATTGAATTTCAGGCACTTGTCTATTTTTTACCCATTTTTTTGTTCACAATATTAATTCCCCTACATTTGCACTCCGATTTTAAAGCCTGAATCCTTAGCTCAGTTGGCAGAGCACAACACTTTTAATGTTGGGGTCCTGGGTTCGAACCCCAGAGGATTCACACAACCGCCTTAGGGCGGTTTTTTTTTGCTTTCGATTTTGCTACCTTCGCGGTTGAACGATGATTGTACGTTAAACGCTGAATTGCATTATGAATCAAGATTTATTTTCTGTAAAACGCCAACTAAACACCCAATCTGGAGAGGTCTCATATTACAGTTTGAGAGCTTTAGAGGAGCAAGGATATTCCATTCAAACGCTGCCCTATTCCATTCGAGTATTGATTGAGAATGCATTGCGCAACTTTGATGGATTGCGTGTTACCGAAGAAAATGTACATACCTACTTAAATTGGAAGCCTGAGAAATCAGACAAAGATGTTCCCTTTATGCCCGCTCGGGTTCTGCTCCAAGATTTTACGGGAGTACCCTGTGTGGTTGACTTGGCGTCCTTGCGTGCAGAAGCTGGGCGCAAAGGAAAAGATGTTTCGAAAATAAACCCGTTGATTCCTGTGGATTTGGTTATAGACCACTCGGTTCAGGTGGAATATTTTGGAAGCAGCGATGCCTTGCAAAAGAACGTCGATCTTGAATTTGAGCGAAACGGAGAGCGGTATGAACTGCTTAAATGGGCTCAAAAAGCCTTTGACAACTTTACCGCAGTCCCCCCCGGCATGGGCATTTGCCATCAGGTTAACTTAGAATTTTTAAGCAAAGGGGTTTTGGTGCGCGACGGTGTAGCCTTTCCAGATTCTTGCTTTGGTACCGATTCGCATACGCCCATGGTAAATGGAATTGGAGTGGTGGCTTGGGGTGTAGGTGGAATTGAAGCCGAGGCCGCCATGCTGGGACAGCCTTCGTATTTTATTTTGCCTGAGGTGGTAGGTTTAAAATTAACAGGGAAAACCCCAGCAGGCGTTACGGCAACCGATGTGGTTTTAGCCATTACAGAGGCACTACGCAAACATGGAGTTGTAGGCAAATTCGTTGAGGTGTTTGGGGCTGGATTAGATGCTTTATCGGTACCCGACAGGGCTACCATTTCAAACATGTCGCCCGAATTCGGTTGCACCATCACCTACTTCCCAATTGATGGCCAAACCTTAGAATACATGAAGCGTACGGCACGTACAGACGAACAAGTTGATTTGGTGGAATCGTATTGCAAAGAAAATTTGTTGTGGAGAACCGGAAATGAAAACATCGCTTATTCTAGCCTAGTAGAACTGAACTTGTCGGATTTGGAGCCTGCCGTTGCCGGCCCAAAACGCCCTCAAGACCGAATCCTTGTTCGCAACCTTAACTCCAAGGTTCAAGAAATTTTAAAGGATAGCTTTCAACGGGCGTATGTTCCAGAAGGTTCTAGGCAAACAGATTTTGTGGAAGGACAACTGAAATCGGTCGCCGTGCAAGACGGTGAACATGCATTCCACCTTTCAGATGCATCGGTGGTGATTGCGGCCATAACCTCGTGCACCAACACCAGCAATCCCAGTGTGATGCTGGGCGCCGGTTTGGTGGCGAAAAAAGCCATTGAAAAAGGCCTGCAAGTGAAACCTTGGGTTAAAACCTCTTTGGCCCCAGGTTCAAAAGTGGTGACCAGCTATTTGACCAATGCGGGTCTGCTTCCTTATTTGGAACAGTTGAAATTCCACGTGGTGGGATATGGCTGTACCACCTGCATTGGAAATTCAGGGGCCTTACCTCCCCATGTTGCAAAAGCAGTGGAAGACCACGACCTGGTGGTTTCCAGTGTTTTGTCGGGGAATCGGAATTTCGAAGCCCGTGTACACCCACAGGTAAAAATGAACTTTTTGGCATCGCCTATGTTGGTGGTGGTTTACGCCATTGCAGGGAGAACCGACATTGATTTAACGACCGAACCGATTGGCGTTGACCAGCAGGGGCAGCCCGTTATGATGAGCGATATTTGGCCCAGCGATCAGGAAATTGCCGACATCCGAAATCAGGTGATTGTACCCGAAGATTACCGTGCCACCTATGCCACCGTTTTTGATGGCGATGCGGCATGGCAAGACTTGAAAGTGCCCGAAGGACAACTGTTTCAATGGAGTCCCAATTCGACGTACGTTAAAGAGGCCCCCTTTTTCCAAGGCATTTCAGAACAGCTGAACGACCCTAAAGATATTTTGGGCGGAAAGGTTCTGTTGATGTTGGGCGACAGCATTACCACCGACCACATTTCTCCGGCCGGTTCCTTCAAACCCGACAGCCCGGCTGGAAGCTACTTGATTGAACTTGGCGTTGAAAAGGGAGATTTTAATTCCTATGGAGCCCGCAGGGGCAACCACGAAGTCATGGTTCGAGGCACCTTTGCCAACGTTCGGATTAAAAACCAAATTGTTGAAAAAGAAGGCGGTTGGTCCTTGCACCAACCCAGCGGCGAGGTAAGCAGCGTGTATGAAGTTTCAATGCGGTACCAGCAAGAGGGAGTGCCCTTGGTGGTTTTAGGTGGAAAGGAGTACGGTTCCGGTTCCAGCCGCGACTGGGCGGCCAAAGGACCAAACTTGTTGGGAATAAAAGTGGTCATTGCCGAAAGCTACGAACGCATCCACCGCTCAAATTTGGTGGGCATGGGCGTATTGCCATTGCAGTTCCTTGAGGGGCAAAACGCCATGTCCTTGGGACTTTCTGGCTTAGAAACCTTCAGCGTTACAGGTATTAGCAGCGGACTTCAGCCTCAGCAGTTGTTGCAGGTAGAAGCCAAAAAGAACGATGGCCATGTAATTTCATTCCAAGCCTTGTCGCGCTTGGATTCTGAAATTGAAATTGCCTACTTCAAAAACGGCGGCATACTTCACTATGTGCTTCGGGACTTGCTGAAAAAGGCCTAAAAGCCAAAGGCAAGCAAGGAAATCTTGAGCAGTTCATTTAGACGCTGTTGTTTAAGGAACAACATTGAATTCGATGATGCTCAAGTACGATATGTTGGTTTGGGGGGTTAAAATGCTTCCCGCTGGCAGCCACATTGGGAAGGTAAAGTTTGGATTCACACTTGATGTTGCGTTAAAGGTATTGGTCAAGTAGGCAACAGGCAAAACAACTGGACTGCCATTGATTAGAAAACGGGCGATTCCGTCAAATCCACGGTTTCCATTAAAAACGTGGTTGTACGAATTTGCTCCACTGGCAAAAGGAGCTCCCCCGTTGTAAGCAAGGGCTTCAATTTTCCATACTTTATTGGCGGGAACAGTGCTTGCGGTGGAAACCAGCAAAACCTGATTGAATTGAAGGCTTCCCTGAGCGAAAACCGAATTTAGAGGCCCAATGAGCAGGCAAAATAACGTTGGGAGCAAGAGTCTGGGCATTGTTTTAAGGTTTTAAAGAGATTGCATGGCAAAGCTAAGGTATGTTGGCCGTCTGCACAACCGTCGATTCATGTATTCCACCTTGCAAGCTATTCCAAGCCTACGTACCTTTGAAGCATGCCAACAAGCCCAGACCTGCCAGAGCGCTTTTACCGATGGCTTAGCTTAGAGCAAGGGCTTAGCGACAACAGCCTGCAAGCCTACAACCACGACCTAAGGTTGTGGCTGCGGTTTTTGGAACGGCAGAACATGGATGTATTGCAAGCCGATGTACCTGAATTGCAGCAGTTTTTGGCCGAACTCCACGACCTGGGCATCTCAGCTCGAACACAGGCCCGATTCATATCGGGATTGCGTGCCTTTTACCGGTTTTTGCGGCAAGAAAAACTCTGCGAACGCGACCCCAGTACCGAGGTGGATATGCCAGAACTATCAAAGCCCCTACCCCATTACCTGGAAATTCATGAGGTGGACGCCCTGCTTAAAATTGTGGATCGAAGCAAGCCAGAGGGAATCCGCGAGTATGCCATCTTTCAATTGCTGTATGCCTGCGGTTTAAGGGTTTCCGAATTGGTCAACCTAACCTGTTCTCAACTGTATTTTGACGATGAATTTATTCGCGTCATTGGAAAAGGCGATAAGGAGAGGCTGGTGCCCATTGCCGATTCGGCGGTTTTGGCCATACAGCACTACCTTGATACCGTTCGGTTGGGCATTCCCAGCGCAAACGGCCACAGCGACACCTTGTTTTTGAATCGCCGAGGCAAAGGATTGTCTCGGCAATGGGTGTTTTTAAGCCTAAAAAAATACCTGGCACTGGCGGGAATACGCAAGAATATTGGGCCCCACTCCCTAAGGCATTCTTTTGCAACCCATTTGATTGAAGGGGGCGCCGATTTGCGGGTGGTTCAAGAATTGCTGGGGCATGCCTCGATCAGCACCACCGAAATTTATACCCATTTAGACCGAAGCTTTATCAAAGAACAGCTTATTCAATTTCATCCATGGAACCGGTAAAACCCTTAGACGCTTCGGCAGTAAGCAAGGCAAAGGCCTTTGTAATCCGGCAAATGGAAATGCAACCCCAGCCTTCGCTGATGTTTCATAATTTAAAGCATACCACCGAAGTTGCTGCCACTGCCTATCGGTTGGGGCAAATGGAAAACCTAAGCAGCAGCGATTTGGTTTTGCTTCAAGTGGCGGCCTGGTTTCACGATTTAGGGTATTTAAGTTCCTACATCGGACATGAGGAAAGCAGTGCAGGCATGGCCCAAGAATTTCTGGAGGAACTGCAAATGCCAATCGATGGCATTCAGCGCGTCATGGATTTGATTGCAGCAACCAAATTCAACCAAATTCCTGAAACCGAATTGGAAAAAATACTCGTAGATGCCGATCGAGCCAACATGGGCAGCCGAGAATTTCTGCAAAGGGGTGAACTGCTCAGGCACGAATGGAAAGTGTACTTATCGAAAACCTACACCGATATTGAGTGGTTGGAGCATCAATTGAATTACATACAAACCACCTTATTTCATACCGAATCGGCCAAGCACCTATTTGAAGAAAACCGGCAATTCAACATCGGTGCACTTCAAAATGCATTGGGAGCCAAGCGGTTAAAGCGACAACAGGAGTTTCATTTTCGTTGGCCTAGGCAATGGGTACGCGAGGGAAAAGGACTGCTTAGGTCGTTGTTTTTGGGCATTTTGATTGCCATAACCATGAACGTAGCGGTGTTGGGTTCTGAATGGCGGGCGTTTACCCAAGGGCTGTTGAGTGGAATACTGATTGGGCTGATTTTACGCTGGGGCGACAAACCTTTTGACAGGTACATCACGCGAAAATTTAATTTCCCTACCACCTTGGCCTTGGGAACCGGCCTGCTGTTGAGTTTGTTTATTGGAGCCGAAATTTTCACCTTGACCTATGTTCAGTACTTTGAACGTGGGCAATGGGTAATTTCGAAGGACTTTTTGCAACCCAGCTTGTATTTAGGCTTGGCTTGGAATGCCTTTTTACTGAGTTTGATATTGAATATCATCAAACTTACATCGAGAATTATTGGGCCACAGATATTTTGGAGTTACCTGCGCGGAAAATACCACAAACCTGTTGGGGAAGAACGCATCTTCATGTTTATAGATTTAAATTCAAGTACGGGCATGGCCGAGACCATGAGCTTGGAGAAATACCATTCCCTGCTCCGGAATTTCTTTAATTCCTTGTCGGGGCCTGTGTCGAGGTTCAACGGAGAAATTTATCAATATGTAGGAGATGAAGCGGTAATAACCTGGCCCATGAAAGAAGGACTGAAGGGAGCCAACTGCTTGCGGTGTTACCATCGAATTGTGCAAACCGTAGAGCGGCAACAGCGGTTTTACATTCGAAAGTATGGATTTATGCCCGACTTTAAAGTGGCCATACATGGGGGTTGGGTGATTGCCGGAGAGATTGGCAAAACCAAAGCCGACATCGTATTTCATGGCGATGTAATGAACACCACCGAACGGATTTTGCAGCAATGCCGGAACATGGGGCAGCGCTTGCTGATGTCGGAATACATTGCCAAGCGGCTTGATTTTCCGGCTCCAATGCAGGCGGTTTTTGTAGATACCTTGGTGTTGAAAGGAAAGAAAAAAAGCATCGGGGTTTATACCGTATCGACCCAAACCCTGGGCTTTAGAAAAACAACGGCGGCCGATGCGGAGGAAGGCGCTGAGCGGCAGGGATTGCAACGGCAGTGAGCGAAGCCGGCAGGCGCAGGGGCCAGGTTGGCCCGGCGACCAGGGGGAGCCCCGCCAGCCTGAAGCCCCTGCCCCTGCCGGCAAGTGAGCTACAGTGGAAAGCCCGCGGCCGCCCCACTCTTCTGCTGCAAAGTGCCTTAAAACCACTTGCCTTGCATTATTCAACATTAAACCCTATATTTGCCGTCCAATTTTAAACGGAAAAACACATTTTCATGAATCAGTACGAATCGATGCTCATCCTAACCCCCGTGTTAAGCGATGAGCAGCTTCGGGAGGCCGTTGATCGCTACAGAACTTTGCTGAAAGACAACGGTTGTGAAGTCATTAATGACGAATCCTGGGGCCTACGCAAATTAGCTTACCCGATCCAAAAGAAGTCGACCGGGTTTTATCAATTGTTTGAATTTAAAGCCGATCCGGCTTTTATTGACCAATTGGAATTAACGTATCGCCGCGACGAGCGCATTATTCGCTTTGGCACCTTCCGTCAGGACAAGCATGCCATTGCCTTTAGTGAAAAACGTCGGGGCAAACTTTCAGGTAAATCTTAATTTGCAGCAACATGAGCACCAACATTGACGTAAATCAAAAAGAGGGAAACCAAAGCGAAATTCGCTATTTGACTCCCCCGCCCATTGAAGTGAGCAACACTAAATATTGCCGGTTCAAGAAATTAGGAATTAAGTACATCGATTATAAAGACCCTGATTTTTTGCTCCGTCTGGTAAACGAACAAGGCAAATTGCTGCCGCGCCGCATTACTGGAACCTCTGTTAAATACCAGCGCAAAGTGGCCCAAGCTGTGAAACGCTCACGCCACATGGCCCTGATGCCTTATGTTGCCGACCTTTTAAAATAAGAAGCCATGGAAATCATATTGAAAAAAGACGTGGAGCACGTTGGTTTTGCCAACGAAATTGTAAAGGTTCGTGCAGGCTATGCTAGAAACTTCTTAGTGCCAAGCGGTTTGGCTGTAATGGCGACCGATTCGGCCCGAAAAGTGCATGCCGAAAACATGCGTCAACAGGCGCACAAAGCAGAGCGGGTATTGACCGATGCAAAAGACTTGGCAGCTCGTTTGGCCGAGTCAAACGTAAAGGTGGGAGCCAAAGTAGGAAGCGATTCCGAAAAAATCTTCGGATCAATAAACACCATTATGTTGGCAGATTCTTTGCTGAAAGCGGGGATTTCTGTTGAACGCCGTCAGTTGAAAATCAAAGAAGAAAGCATCCGCACCATTGGAACCTACCGGGCCAGCGCTTTGCTTCACAAAGAAGTAAGCGTGGAGTTTGATTTCGAGGTGGTCGCTGAATAAACCAAATTGCATATCCAAAGCGCCTTCGGGCGCTTTTTTTTTGCTCGCGCATGAAAATAATCTCTTACAACGTCAACGGAATCCGGTCGGCCCTTAACAAAGGGCTGCTCGAATGGCTCCGCACAGAAAATCCAGATGTGCTTTGCCTGCAAGAATTAAAAGCCATGGAAGAGCAGGTCGATTGGACAGCGCTAAAAGAAATGGGCTACCACATATACTTGAATCCGGCCCAGAAAAAGGGCTATAGCGGGGTGGGCATATTATCGAAAATGCCGGCCGATCGGGTTGTTTGCGGAATGGGAATTGAGCAACACGATGCAGAGGGCCGGGTTATTCGGGCCGATTTTGCAGGCCTTACGGTGGTGAGCGTGTATTTTCCCAGTGGAACCTCGGGGGCTGAACGGCAGGATGTGAAATACATTTTTTTAGCGGATTTTCGGCAATGGGCTTCCACATTGGTACAAGAGCGGGCAGCGGTGCTGATTGCGGGCGATGTGAACATTTGCCACCAAGAAATGGACATTCACAACCCGGTTTCGAACAAGAACAGCACGGGGTTTTTGCCCGAGGAACGGGCTTGGGTCGATGCCTTTTTGAATGCGGGTTGGGTGGATAGTTTCCGGGCGCTGAATCCGGACTTGCAGCAGTATTCCTGGTGGAGTTTCCGGGCCAATGCCCGGGCCAACAACAAGGGCTGGAGAATTGATTATCAATTCGCATCACAGGCTCTGAGGCCGCGGCTCAAGGCGGCAGGCCTACTGCAGGAGGCCACGCATTCAGACCATTGCCCTACGGTGGTTGAGATTTCGGCGTTTTAAAGCAGGTTCATTGTGGGCGGCTGCGGGCTTTCGCAGGTAGTACGCGGTTGCCGGGCAACTGCCCAGCGGCCTTGCGCGGGCTCCCAAGGTCGCCTGCGCGGCACGCGGGCAGTAACCCGCCACCCTTGCGCGCTACCTTGCTCAATCCTTGCCGCAGGCCGATTCATTAAATACACCCACTTCAAATTGCTAACATGTCCGTATTTTTTTTGCAGATTTGATTTACACCCTAAAAAAAGCCCCCATGAAAAACCTATGTATTGTTGGATTGTTGTCCCTGACTTTCGGATTAACCCGTGCACAAAAGGTGTTTTCGGTTGATTATGAAAACCAAGCCGATGTAAAGATTTTTGCCGTCAACTACGAAAACCAAGCCGACCTCAAGGTTTTTAAGGTGAAATATGAAAACCAAGCCGGAAGCAACGACGGCAAATGGTTTTTTACCCAATATTCAAACCAGGCAAAAAAGAAAGTGTATTTCGTTAAGTATGAAAACCAAGCCGATTTAAAGGTCTTTTTTGTTGATTATGAAAATCAAGCAGGTTGGAGAAATTCGGCGAAAAAGAGCCTGATGTACTAGGCTTCGCGGAATCATGAAAATTCAGCCGCAGCTTCAAACTGGCTTGCTGCTAAGCCCATCGATTCATTCTGCGATTTGAGGGCCTAGAACCCCACAACCACCCTAGCCGTCCAGCCCTGACTTAGCTGCAAAAAATACACCCCCGCCGGCAGGCCTTCTAGGTTTACCGATTGGCTTTCTTGCTCTACCCTACCCGATTTCCATTCCCTTCCCAAGGCATCTCTTAAACAGTATGTCTGCCCAATGCCCGCCGCCTCTACATTTAAAACAAAGCGGTTGGCAGCGGGATTTGGAGCCACTTGTCCCCAGAGTTCAGGCAGCTCTGCCTGCCCCAGCCAGCTGTCGGAACACAGGCTGCCTGTTCTGCGCTCGTCGTACTGAAACATGGCCCACTCCGGACCTTGCCCTGGCCCCAAATCAAAGGCAAAAGCCCGACCGTAGTTCGACTGAAAGTTTGGGTACTTGGTGTGTCCGGCCACAATCACGGCGTCCCTGCGTCCATCTCCGTTCAGGTCGCCCACCACCGGAGCCGCGCCCACTTCCATGGTATCGCCGTACAAAGCCCCCAGGTCCACCACAAACAACTCTTGCCCTGTGTTGCCCTGCAAACCCACAAAATGTCCGCCGGTGGTTCCAAAAAGCACATCGGGCAATCCATCGTTGGTTACATCGCTCAAAGCCGCACCTCGAAAACTGCTGCCATAGCCGGGTATGGTATAGGCCCATTGCTGCTGCCCCAAGGTATTCAGGGCGTACATTCGATATCCACCGCCAAAAACCAGTTCGCAAGACCCATCTCCGTTTAGATCGGCCACCGAAACGGGAGAGCCAACATAGCCCACCGCATCAAAGGTCCATAAAACCGCACCTGTGCTGCCCTTCAAAGCCCAGAGCCGGCCGCTGTAATCGCCCAGAACCAGGTCGGGGGCTCCGTCGGAATCCAAATCGGTAACCGCGGTGCCGTGGTACACGTAATCGTCAACGGGTGCCGACCACAAGATTTGCCGAGTTAAGCCGTCGTAGGCATACACCCGGCTGCTGTCTGAAAAATTCCAGGTAGCCACCACAATATCCAAGCGTCCATCGGCGTTCAAATCGACCAAGGTGGGCGCGGTTTGCACCCAGGAATTCACATCAACGGCAATTTCCCATTTTACCGCCCCGTTTTGGGGATTGATGCAGAGCAGGTAGCCTCCAAACTGACCGTGCAGCAGTTCCGGTAATCCGTCTCCGTCCACATCGCCCAGGGTGGGTGGCGAATCGGATCCGCGGGTAGGGGTTGACCATTTTAATTGTCCGTTGTTGGCATCGAAGCAAAAGGTGGTGGGGTTGCAGGAAGAAGCCAAGACCAGGTCCAATTGCCCATCACCGTCCACATCGGCAAGCAGGGGAGCGGTATCGTTGCAGCCTTCGGCAAATCCTGCGGCATTGAACGACCAGCGCAAGCTTCCCGAAGAATTTAAGGCATACAGCATGCCGTCGTTTCGGTAGCAGCCAAAAAAAGCCTCGGGCCGTCCGTCTCCGTCCACATCGGCCAAAGCCGTCTGTCCAAAGGCATTGTCTTGGGTATCAAAGGTCCACAGCAAATTGGGGGTTTGGGCAGAAAGCACACTACAGAAAAACAGCGCAAGGCCAACAAAAAGATAATGCATTCCAAGGGTAATTAGAGTTCTAAAGTAGGTAAAAATGGGGATTGGGGGCTTAGAAATGCACTCCGAATGCGTTTTACAGGTGGAGTTCAATGGCAACTAAACTTGCCGAGCCGTAACTTTGCACGTTGGGAATTTTAATCTAGATGTTGTTTGAGGATATTTTTTGGGCTTTTCGGGTCGGTGGGGTTGTGGTATTCGGGGTGGCGGCATTCGGGGTGGCGGCATTCGCGGTCGCGAGGGGCTGCACCCCTCGCTGGGGTATTACGCCCTTTCAGGGCTGGGAGCCGCCCGCGCCCGGGATCGAGGCGGCATGAAGGCGGTGGTGGGCGCTTGCCCCCGGACGAGGAGGCGACCAGGGGGAGCCACCGCAGGCCGATGGGGCAAGCAGCACGGCAGCAACTGAATACAGCCAAGAGCCCGAATTGGCGCCCAAAAAATCCCATTTACCGTGAACAGCCTATAAATCTTGAATAGCCTTTGTACCCTGGTCTGCCTACGAAATCATGGACCAAGGGCCCTGGCTGCGCTCCCGGGCCTGCAAATAGCGCAACAGGTTGGCGTGCTGGGGGTCAAGCAAATCCGGGTCGCGCTCTACGATGTGCCAAACCGCCTGCCGAGCCTGCTCCAACACGGGAGCGTCTTCCAACAAACTGGCCAGCTTGAACTGCATTTCTCCGCTCTGCCGGGTCCCCTCTAAATCGCCCGGACCACGCAACTCCAAATCCTTTTCAGCAATCTTGAACCCATCGTTCGTGGCCACCATTACCGCCATGCGCTCCCTTGCTTCGGTGCTCAACTGCCGCCCCGTTAGCAAAATGCAGTACGATTGGTCGGCCCCCCGCCCTACCCGACCGCGCAGCTGGTGCAGCTGACTCAGACCAAAACGCTCGGCACTCTCAATCACCATAACCGAGGCATTCGGCACGTTCACCCCCACCTCGATCACCGTGGTGGAAACCAAGACTTTGATGTGCCCTTTCACAAATCGAGCCATGGCGTTTTCCTTGTCGGCCGACTTCATTTGCCCATGCAGTACGTCGGCCGGAATGTCGGGCAGGTGTTGCTTGAACACTTCGAATCCCTCCAACATGTTTTTGTAGTCCAGCTTTTTCGACTCGTCAATCAGGGGGTACACCAGGTAAATTTGCCGGCCCGCCTCTACCTGCTGCCGAATAAACCGGTACACCTCTTGCCGAACCTCTTCGCCTTTGTGTATGGTTATAACGTTCTTTCGGCCCGGGGGCAGCTCGTCGATCACCGATACGTCCAAATCGCCGTACAAGGTCATGGCCAAGGTGCGGGGTATGGGCGTGGCGGTCATAACCAAAACATGGGGAGGCGTAGAACGGGCTTTTTCCCAAAGCCGGGCCCGCTGGGCCACCCCAAACCGATGCTGTTCATCGATGATGGCCATGCCCAGGTTGTGGAACTGAACCTCTTGCTCCAACAAGGCGTGGGTGCCCACCAACAGTGAAATTTCGCCCTGCTGCAATGCGGCATGCAGCTTAGTACGCTCGGCCTTTTTTGTGCTGCCCGTAAGCAAACCCACCCGAATGCCCAGGGGCGCCAACAGCTCTGATATGCCTAAAAAATGCTGCTGGGCCAGAATTTCGGTGGGGGCCAGCAAGGCGGTTTGATAGCCGTTGTCATGGGCCATAAGGGCGGTGAGTACGGCCACTACGGTTTTTCCGGAGCCCACATCGCCCTGAAGCAAGCGGTTCATTTGCCGGCCCGATTTAACATCGGCCCGAATTTCTTTTAATACCCGCTTTTGGGCCTGAGTAAGGGAAAAGGGCAGGTGCTGTTCGTAAAAGGTATGAAAGGCCGGCCCCAACTGGGGCAAGGGAATGCCGGGCTGAGCGGTTTGGTTGCGGGCTTTGGTTTGCAGCATGCGAAACTGGGCCATAAACAGCTCTTCGAACTTGAGCCGAAAGCGGGCCGATTGCAGGGCCTGGCTGTCGGGCGGAAAATGAATCCAGCGAAAGGCCTGGTCGCGCCCAATCAAGCCGTAGCGGCTTAGCACGGCCTCGGGCAGGTTCTCGGGTATGGGAGCCGGCAAGCCATCGATGATTTGCTTGAGCAATTTGCCAATGCCTTTGGGGTCTAAACCGGCTTTGCGCAGTTTGTCGGAGCTGGGGTACATGGGGCTTAGGCCCGGTTGCAGCTGCTGCCCAGGCTGCATGATTTCGAAGTCGGGATGCGACATGCCCGGTTGGCCTTTGTAAAAAATGGGCTTTCCGGCAACAATCAAAACCTGTCCGGGCTTCAGTTTTTCGTCCAGCCAGGCCATGTTGCCGAACCAGGTTAGTTCCATGCTGCCGCTTTTGTCGCGCAAATGCACGGTAAAACGTGATTTTCCCTGACCGGGCAGCCATTCTTTGTGTTCAATGGCTCCGATGGCCTGCACATAAGGCATGGACTCGCTGATGAGTCCAATGGGTTGAAACCGGGTGCGGTCTAGGTAGCGAAAGGGAAAATGCGTTAAGGCATCGGCAAAGCTGTGCAGGCCCAAGTCTTTGGACAAGAGAGCGGCCTTGTTGGGTCCGCAGCCCTTTAAGTACGCCAACGATGTAGATAAATAATGACCTTGCACGAATTTGATACTTGGGCTTGATGGCCGGAAAAAATCAATGTACCTTGCAGCGATGTACTCGGTATTTTTACAAAGTTAATGGTTTCAGCGTTTATTTGCAGGTGGGCATGGGGGCTTGTTGCTCTGCTGGGTTTTGGGGTTTTATCGGCCCAAGACACCCTAAGGATTTATTTTAGGTCGGATTCGGCGGTGCCCTTGAATGCCGAGGTTTTGGAGGAATGGAAGGAAGTAGGCGGCGTTTTTGAATTGCTTGGGCATACCGACCAAAAGGGCCCGGAGGCCTACAACCTTCGGTTATCAAAGCGGCGCATTGCTGCCGTGCGGGCCTTGTTGCAGCCCCAAGAGCCAAGCTGGCATGAGGGCAAGCAAATTACGGAGAGGGCCCTGGGTGAGGCTCGGC
Source organism: uncultured Flavobacteriales bacterium (assembly GCA_903837495.1). GTDB lineage: Bacteria > Bacteroidota > Bacteroidia > CAIKAF01 > CAIKAF01 > CAIKAF01. Next base: position 22,249 of record CAILUT010000021.1, read on the forward strand.
CGGTGTCGCAGAACGATGCCTTGAACCGCAGGGTAGAGATTGTGGTTAAGAGGCCTGTTGCCCCGCCGCAGGTGTTAAATCCCCCGCGCAAGGGCTGTCAGGCGCATTTTAGCGGAGGCATTTTGGGCAACTACCCTTTGCCCGACTATGTGGATGTGATTTTTGATTCGAATGCCATGGCCAGCGAATGGGTGGGCGAAGGCGAGTATCCAATCAACCGGCTGGCCTTTCCGAACTCGGTCGAAAACACCTTTGACGGCATAGCGGCCGACAAAGGCACCCGGGTGATTTTGTATGAGAAGGAGCATTTTCAGGGGCGTGTATTGGCCGATTTGGAGGGTCCTTTTGTGTTGACGAACGTAATTTGGGCGGAGATTCCGGCGATGGAGTCGCATGCCTTGAGGGCGCATCCGGTGTTGGACAGTTTGATACCCAGGAGCCGTAGGCGGTATTCGACGGAGGACATGCATGCCTGGTCGTTTGGGTCGGTCAAGGTTATTTGTTCCGAACCGTAGGGGCAGACCTTGCGTCTGCCCCGTCTGCCCCGTCTGCCCCGTCTGCCCCGTCTGCCCCGTCGGGGAAAATTCCAATGGTTCAAAATAACCATGGAAAAATTAGCCACGAATGCACGAATGTTTGCAAAATCGGGGCTGAATTGTCGGTGCCCCGGTAAGCCATAATCTTAAAAACGCGGTGGAACGGGCAGCCACGAATGCACGAATGGTTTCGGCTATATTATCCGTGCCTTTGCAGGCAGCCACATGAAACGGCCCCTAAAAGCCCGCATCACAAACGGCCTCGCGTCTGCCAAATAAAAAATGCAGACCTTTGCACTGGAATGTTTGAATTGACCCAAAACATAGCAGCTTTGTCCACTCCATTAGGTGGGGGTTTGGCGGTAATTCGGGTAAGCGGTCCACACAGCTGGCCGGGGGTTGCGCAGTTTTTCAGTCCCATGGGAAAGAAACATGCACCATGGAGCCACAGGCAGGCCTTGGTTGGGAATTGGATGGACGGAGAGGAAGTGTTGGATCAGGTGGTTCTGCTGCCGTTTAAAGGCCCAAACTCCTTTACCGGCGAAGATTTGGTTGAAATCAGTTTTCATGCTTCGCCCTATGTGGTCGAGCGGGCCTTGCATCAAATGGCAGGACTTGGAATTCGGCCGGCCCAAGCCGGGGAATTTACCCGCAGGGCTTTTATGAACGGTAAAATGGACCTGGCTCAGGCCGAAGCGGTGGCCGATTTGCTCTCGGCCAGCCACAAAGCCGCCGCACGCATGGCCATGCAGCACCTCGGCGGAGCCTTTTCAAACCGCATTGCCCAAATGCGGTTGGGTCTGCTGGATTTTTGCGCTTTGCTGGAACTGGAACTGGATTTCTCGGAAGAAGAGGTCGAGTTTGCCTCGCGCAGCGACCTGGCAGAACGCGTACAGCAGATTGAACAGCAAATTCAGGCATTGCTGCACACCTACAGCATGGGCAGGGCCATCAAGCAAGGCATTCCCGTGGCCATTGTGGGTAGGCCAAATGCGGGCAAAAGCACCTTGCTAAACGCCTTGCTGCAAGAGGAACGGGCATTGGTATCCGACATTCCCGGCACCACCCGCGATACGGTAGAAGACGAGTTGATTTTAGAGGGCATTCGGTTTCGGTTTATTGATACGGCGGGAATCCGCGACACCCAAGACCCAATCGAAAAACTGGGCATTGAACGCAGTTTCGATGCCCTGCGCCGCTCGGGAATGGTCTTGCATTTGGGCGATGCCCAAAGCCAATCCCTGGAAGAGTTTGAGCTGGAAGAGGCAGACTGGAGGGAACGGCTAGGGTTGGAAGACAAGCCCATTTTGCGGATTTGGAACAAAATGGATGTGCCCGAGGCTCAAATGCCGGCAGCAGGCGGCATGGCGATTTCGGCGAGGAACGGCGAAGGTCTGGAAGAACTAAAGCAGGCCTTGCTCGACAATCTCGCTGAAATGGGCTACGGCAACCAAGACCTGTTGATTAGTCAGGCACGGCATAAGGGCTTGCTGGAGCAGGCGGCTCAGGCATTGGAGCGGGTGCGGCAGCACCTGGAAGCGGGCTACAGCGGCGATCTGCTGGCCTTGGATTTGCGGCAGGCCATGCGTCCGTTGGAGGAATTGACTGGGCAAATTGGCACGGAGGAGGTGCTGGGGCATATTTTTGGGCGGTTTTGTATCGGGAAATAAGGGTTTAATTTGGGGCGGCTGCGGGCTTTCGCCGGTAGTCCGCTGTTGCCGGGGGCTGCCCCAGCGAGCTTGCGGTGGCTCCTAAAGTCGCCTCCGCGCCACGCGGGCCAGGCCCCGCCACCATTGCGTGCTACCCGGCTCAATCCCTGCCGCAGGCCCCATCGGCAAATAACCTTCCATTCAACTACGCTCCATCAGCGCCGAATCAAAGGGTGACTGAGCCCCCTCGATTTCTTTTTTTGCTGCCAAAACAAGGCCCTACTTTGACTGCCCAGCCAGCCCCCCAAAACCCCATACATGGCTCCCAACAAAAAAGTAATGCCCACCAATCCATAGCCGGCAAAACTGCGGCCCGCTATGATCTGTTCCAATTGAGCATAAAACAAAAATCCCCTGGCCTGCTGCAACAAGGGCATGGTCAAAACCCAAGCCAAACCGGTAGCCAAAAAACTCCCCAAAAGCTGTTGCCAAACCGAGGGATTCCAGAAAAAAGCCCAAAGCATGGCCAAAATTAAACTCAGGTAGCCAAAGGGCAGAAATTGAGCCATGAGCCATTGAAGGGCCAACCCGCCAATAAAAAAGACTGCCGTTTTCATGGTTTTGAGCTGGGTTTAAAGGTCCATTTTTGCGAAAATTTGGGCAGGGAATCCAGTTTTACCACATGGTATTTCCCCTGTTCCCAGGTTCCCAGCTGATTTAAATAATACGTGGAGGCGGGATTGCCCGATTGCCCGCCCGGATAAATAACCTGAGCCCAAACTTTATTTTCTAGGCTAACAACCATTCTCCAGCTGGGGCCATTGTGGGTTTTCATGGCGTTGGGCGCCGAACCATGCCCTCCGTTTTTTATTAGCCCCGAACCAAAGGGCTCCAGCCGGGCCAAATGCCGCATTTTGGTCCCCCGAACCGCGTACCATGCCTTGGCCTTGTACTCTTTTAGCGCCTCAGAAAACGCTAAAACCACCGCTTTTCGGTGCTTTTGGCGCTGGGCCGAATCCACATGCAAGGGCAAGCCATCAAACCCATTCGGCTGCAATGCCTCTAAGAGCAACCACGATTGTGGATACACGGTCTTTTGGTCGTCAATTTCAGGCCAAACCCCTGCCATGGTTTTTTTCAACCAAAGTTCAAAAAAGAGGGCTACCCGGCTGCTGTCCGAATAATTTCCATTCCATTTCTTCAATTCCTGGGTAAAGGCCGATTGGTTTGGCAAGCAACCCAGCATCACCGGCAACAGGGTTGAGGCTTCTCGGGAATGGTTGTCTAACTGCAATTCGGCCATGCTTTTCATGCTGGCCTTGGTGCTTGCCCCAAGCCGCTCGAAAATGCGCAGGTTTCTCCAAATCTCAAACCTACCGGTGTAATAATAGGGACTGCTGCTGCCAAAAGGGTGTTGGTTGGCCGAAAAAACAAAACCGCTGCTTGGATTTCGAAGGTGTGGACTTAACGAATCGGGGACGCTGCCTGTCCAAGGGGCTTTTCCAGCCATAGGCTGCCCTAGGCTTCGGCCATACCCAGCCACGCGCTTGGGGAAATACCCTTTTTGCCAAAGCCCAATGTTCCCTGCCGTATCGGCATACACAAAGTTCTGGGGCGGACAGCGAAAGGTTTCTAAAGCCTTTTCTACCTCTTTCACAGAACGGCTTCTATTTAATCCATAAAAGGTTCTAAGTTCGTTCGAGGGTGCAAACCCAGTCCAGGCAAAAGCCAAACCGTAGTGTTTGTTTTGAAAAACCGTGTCGGCATCTACCACCGGACCAAAATCGGTGTAAGGCACCTTAAACTCAACCGAGGCCTGCCCTTTAATGCCAATGACCTCCGGTCTAAACTTTAAATCCTTCCAGGTTGAATCAAGCTTGTAGGCCGTTTTCTTGTCGTTCAACTCCAGCACAAACCAGTCTTTAACGTCCACGGTTCCGTTGGTTACACCCCAAGCGGTGGCGGGGGTAAATCCAATAATAACGGCGGGCGTGCCCGGCAAACTAACCCCATGCACCTGATGCGCGTTGTCGCGCAGGTTTATTTCGTACCAAATGGAGGGCAAATTCAAGGGCAGGTGGGGATCGTTGGCCAACATAGGCTTTCCGCTTTGGGTTTTGCTTCCGTGCACCGCCCAGTTGTTGCTTCCCAGTCCTTGGGTAGAATCTCCCGGGATTGCCCGTTTAAACCAAGGCAAATACCGCCCATAATCCAAGGTAGGTTGTCCATTTTCCAAAGCAGGTGAAGACAAGTAAGGCTGAACAGCGGCCTGGGGATAAGGATTGTGGTCGGGATACCACTGCTCCAAATACCGCACACCCAGATTGCGTAAAACCCAACCCAGTTCCATGTCGTAGGTGGTTCCCGTCAACAAGTCGGCCATGTATTTGAGCATAAGCGCGCTCTTGAAGTTGGTCCAAGGTTCGGGCGCATAATTCAGGAGTTTAAATTCCAGGGGATAATCGGCATAGTCTATTGATTCAATCCAGGCATTTACGCCAGCGGTGTAGGCGTCTAGCACCATTTTCATTTCGGGGTCGCTTTCAAAGGCTAGTAAGGCCTGTTCTGAGGCAAAAGTCATTCCTTTTAGGCGTTGCTCCATGTCAAGGGATAGGGCTTTCTCACCCACGATTTCAGAAAGTCGACCCGCGGCAAATCGGGTTTGAAAATCCATTTGCCACAATCGGGCACGGGCGGTAGCATAGCCCTGCAGAAAATACAAATCGCTTGCGTTTTCGGCCTGAATGTAAGGTACTCGGCGCTCATCAAATCCAATGGACGCAGGAGCCAATAAATGCCGCTCTACCTTTTCTGGAATAGAAAAAAACTCGGGCTCATGTAAGGCTTGCACCAACCCCTTGCCGGGGTGCAGCAGTTTGCCTAAGGCCGGCAACTCCCCTACTCCTTTTTCAAGCAAAAAAAGAAAGGCCAAACTCAACAGCAAGGAGCCTGCAAAACCAATGCGCTTCATGCCGAAATGTACGCTTTTTTTACTTGCAGCCCTTTATTTCTTTGAGGAATCCCTTCAAAATTACCGCTTCACCAAAACCGCAAATCGATGCCCCTTCTCGTTTAAAAGGGCATACCAACCGGGCGTTATTTCTTCAGCAAACTGAAGTTTGTTTTCACCTGCCTGCACCTGCCCGGTCCATACCGTTTTACCTAGAACATCGATCAATCGGGCGTTAAAGGCCATGGGCGACTCCAAGGTTAGGTCTAAGAAAAAGGGATTGGGGTACACATGCAAGGGCATTTCAGCTAGGGCATCGACAGAGGTTTGGCAGGTTTTAAACCAAGTGCCTGGACTGCCTTCGGGGCAACCGGGGAACCAGTTTTGAGCCTGGTTCATTTTGCCCGTGCTGTCCAGCATTTCAAGCGAAGGACCTCCTCCATTGGGCTGATTGGGCCAAGGAGCATTTCCATCAAAACAGAGACTGAATTGAAGATTGCCAACAGCGTCAGCAACAAAAACAGACTCTAGGTTGGAAGACAAAGCGATGCCCGTGGGGCCCAAAGGATTTAGAACGCCGGAGTGAATTTGCGAAAACAGGCTTAGGTCTTGAGCCAGCACACGGCGTTGCCCTGCAGCCAAGGTTTCGCCCATAGGTAGTGTGAAACTGTTTCCCGCCTCATCGTTGACCCGCCAAGCCGATATATCAATGGGTTGACTTCCTGGGTTGAACAACTCAAACCAATCTCCACTGGGCTGAGTGCTGGCGGGCTTGTACATCACTTCAGAAACCAAAACTCGTTCTTGGCAAGGCGTATATGGAGCCAATGGCGAGCCTTTCATGCAGCCGTCGAACCAGCCTGAAGGTTGCATGCCCGGCATAGAAACCGCCCTTTCCAGGGTTCTTCCCCGGCCGTTGGCTCCGCGGGGCCAACCGGCTCCATCGGAATAACCCACCGAGTCGATGGTGTTTCCGTTTTTGTGGATTAAGAATAGGGAATCAGAGCCATTGCCCAGGCCAAAAGACAAAGGCGAAGACAAGGCTTGCAAGCCCGGATGAATTGTTGCAAAGGCAGCAGTATCTCGGCTAATTAGGGCAAAGCCGCCGGGCGGCAACACCAAATCGTCGGGGAAAGACCATGTGTTTTGATTGGCATCACGAAGAGACCACCCTTTTAAGTGGGCGGGGGTGCTACCTTGGTTTTGTACTTCAACCCAATCGCCCTGAACCAAACCGGGGTGGTCTTGGTAATTAAGTTCGGTAATTCGAACGGAATCGGAAGGTGAATACAGAAAGGTAAAGTGCGCTTTAAACAAAACAGAATTGTCGGTAATGGTGTCTTCCCAAACAGGATTGTTGCCGTTTATGATGTGGGGTTGGGGTTCCCAGTGGCTAAAAGCATATCCGGGCTCAGCAAGGGCGGTGAGTTTAACAGGAACACCGTCAAAATAGATGCCTTGCCAGGGCAGGGGGCCAGGATTGATGGTTGAAATTTGAATGCTTCCACCGGCCAAAGGAACGGCATCAAGCGCCACATTCACATTTTTAGGCAGGCTAAAATGGTACCTTAAATAATCACGAATATTGGCCGATCGACCAACAAGTTCAGACCTCATTGTTAAGTGATTATTTTGGTAATCGGCCATATGGGTAGCCACCGGATTATAACCCCATCGGGCAAATTGTCCGGGCATCTCGGTTAAGGAAGCTTGATACATGTTTGATTCGACTGAATCCATTGCAGACCATAGCCATGCGGTATTCATCAAATCGGCATAGCGATTCAAAAAGTAATTTTTATACGTTTGGTTTTGAATCAACCTATGCCAAAAAAAGGTTGGTTGGTTGTTTGCTGAATTTTGAATCAAATAGTCAATCGAATTGAAGTAGGTATCAGTCCAGCCATTAGGATTCAAAGCCCATTCCAAATCGATTAATCCAAACCTCCATTTTTTTTGGGTGTGAGTACCACGGTAAATTTTAATGTTATTCCAAGGCCAGTCGGCATTTCCTGTCCAAGATTCGGCGGCAATGTAATCGGTATAATAAGGAAGGTCTACCAAAGAATCTGCTTGTTTTAAAAACAAACTATCGCTCGGATTTAACGCAGCAAAGGCATAATAATCCTGATAAAATTCATCAACAGACCCTTCAACTGCTCGTAACACGCCTCCGTACCAATAGCTAACCGATAAAATATCTAAAGAATCTGGATCAGCCTGATAGAGAGATTCGCAATAATTCACATCCAGTTTTTCTCGCATTTCATACACCCCGTTGTAACTGCCGTTCAAATAAACAACCACGGGCGTATAGGCAGCATAATAATTCAGGGTGTGCTTTCCCATTAACTTTACCAACAAAGCATCTTTATGCGGAAAAATGAGGTATTGATTGGACCCGTTTCGTAGATAAAACCGTTCATAATCAGTGCGGGTATTTCGGTCGGGTATAAGAGGGAAGTTTACATTTCCATCACCCAAGGCTCCATTTCCTGGTTCTACCCGAAAACTCTTTTGGGGGTGAGAGCGACTTCCTCCAGCGCCCCCTTCTATTTTTATTCCAGCCTTTTGCGACCATTTTAATTGCCCATTCTTATCGTAATAATCAACATGGCATGGCTTTTTCCAATCGGTCCACCAATTATCGCAAATTCCATTTTGACCAAACATATCATCCGGATTGGCGCTGATGCTAATTACTGGCAAATCATGATTTACTTGAATGTAATAGGAAGCAAATCCGACATCTGAAGGGAGAATTTGGCTGGCTACATGAAAGGTCCGAGCACGCAAAAATGTTGTTTGCCCAATCCCGAAATTGCCACCTAGGTAAAGCGAATCGGTTAAATTGGGAATACCGCCATTGGTGGTATATCGTATCTCAAATCCTGGCGGAGGCATTTGAAATCCCACGGAAATGGCTCCCCCGTAAAATCCGGCGGGCGTAGTAAAAACAGGAGCCGGTGCCCAGCCTTGAGGAAATCCTGTTTGGGTGTTGTTGGTAGAACCCGGGCTGGCTTGCTGGAAGGTAACCCGAAGGATTGAGCCATCGGTTTGGCTTCCCACCGACCAATCGGTCATTAAACTATCTACCGTCAAGGCATCTACAAGGGCCCCTTGGGGGTCAAAAAGAAAAACCGTCTCTCCTTCAGAAGAGAGTTTAAAATTTGTGTGAAGCGAGCCTAAACCGCCCCCCGCAAACCAGGGTTCGGGTGCCGACCAGTAGGTATTGGCATCGCGAAGGCCAACATGCAACCAAGGTCGCAAGGTTAAATCGGAACTGTTTTGGCTGGCATTGATAACCACAAGCGACAGGGTGTTGCTGCCTTGATTCCAAATGCCCCGAATTTGGTTCATGTCTAAAATAAAATGCTCTGGAGCTCCGCCTTGATACATGGCAGCCTCGTGTTGCCCGTCGGCCAGCACATTGTGAGCCACCTGCCCGCTAAAATTATTTCGGGCAATTTCAACTCCGTTCAGGTAGGCTACAAAAGCATCGTCGTAATCGACGCTTAAAGTCATACGCTCCACCTTTGTGGTATCTGAAATTTGAAAGTCGGTTCGGATGTACGCCGTAAATATATCTGTTGGCAGCACGGTGGCATCGTCGTTGTCGCCAAATCCAAAGCCACCTGGACCCGTAGAAAAACCCAAGGGGTTTACCCCTACTTGATTCCAATTGGCAGGAATAAAAGCCGCCCCAACCCGATACAACCAGGGTTGTCCTTCCACCACGGCGGCCTCCCAATGGTCAACATCACTGCTTAAATTTCGGCCAGAAGCAAACAAAAGCAAATGGCTGCCCGGCTGCAAAGCAATGGAAGGAAATATCCATTTTTGGGGCAAGCCTGGATCATCGCTTAACCCATACCCCAGCAAAGATTGAGCTTGGCTTCCGGCATTGTATATTTCAATCCAATCCTCGGTTTCTCCGAACTCATCGTACACTTGAGAAAAATTGCGGTTCCCGGCCTCGTTGATGCGCAGTTGAGACCTCAGTCCAAATGAACAACACACATAAAGACAAAGGATTATGGTATTTTTAAGCATAAAAAGGTGTATTTTTTAACACTAAGGTAACATTAAGTTTCGGTGTGGCACATTTTGACCAAAAACGATAAAGGAACGAGGGGGTTGCGCCCCCGATTGAACCGGCAGGCGGTGCAGCCCAAGCCCAGCGAAGCCAGGGCGAGGAGGCGACCAGCGGGAGCCACCGCAGCCCCAGGCTGAGCAGGCTTGGGCAAGCCGACTACAGGTGAAAGCGGGAATAGGCGCCCCAAAAAATAAAGGTCTAACTCCCATTTAATGCCTTTTGAACAAACCTTCCTGCGGCCAGGAGCGAGGCCTCTGACTCCGGCAACCAATTGCCGGCGGCCTGAAAAACATGAAAAAGCCCGGGCCAAACCTGCTCGTCTACCTCAAGGCCCGAAGCCATCAACAACCGTGCAAGTTGCTGACATTGAAGCGACAGCAGCTCGTCAGAGCTGTAATGCAGCAGCACAGGAGCCTGGGTTTTATGGGCATGCAGCAGGGGCGACACCGCCGGATTTTCACGCTGCCCAGGGGCGTACAGCTCTGCAAAGCGCTCTAAATCAACGGCCCGAATGTAGGCATCTTGCGGTTCCAAGGCCAAAGCCTGGGGCTGCAAGGGCCGCAAATCGACCCAAGGGGAAAACAGCAGCAATGCCCGGCCGGCCGAAAGCGCTTGGGCGAGCAAATGGTGGTGCAAAGCCAGGGCCAAGCCCCCCCCTGCCGAATCGCCCGCCAACACAAAAGCCTGATTTAGCGAGGCCGACCAGCCGGGCAACCAAGCACTCAAGGCATGAAACGCCGACGGAAAGGGATGCTCGGGCGCCAAAGGGTACTCAGGCATAAACACCCTGCAGCCGGAATTCAGCGCCAATTGCGCCACCCAAGGAGCGTGGGTACGGCCCGAGCCCAAGGCGTAGGCGCCACCATGCAAAAACAAAATGCAAGCCGAATGCGACACCGTTTCTGGCTCGATGCTCCAGCCCCGCATGCCCTGTTCTGTCTTTTTTTTAACCTGAACCCCCGCCGGCATCGGGAACCGCGACATCAACACCTCAAAGCCCTTTCGCATTGGCAAAATGGACATGTTTTCGCGGTAAAAGGCCTTGCGCATGCCTCTGAGCATCAACACCATGGCACGGGCTTTTACCGAGGGCATATTAATCCTCTTTTTCGTGGCTGTTCACAATGTAAGCCACCATGCAATCGGAGGTTACATTGGCCGTGGTTCGAAACATATCCAGCAAGCGGTCGGGAGCAATAATCAAGGCAATGCCCGCCGGATCCATTCCCACCGATTTTAACACAATTACCAGCATAATCATGCCGGCACCGGGCACGGCGGCCGAGCCGATGGAAGCCAAAACCGAGGTTAGAAGAATGGTAAGTTGATCGGATAAACTTAAATCCAAACCAAAAGCTTGGGCAATAAAAACAGCTGCTATACCTTGATAAAGCGAAGTTCCGTCCATGTTTATGGTGGCGCCCAAGGGCAAAACAAAGCCCGCCACCCGGGGGCGAACTTTTAAATGTTGCTCTACCCGTTCAAAGGTTAAGGGCAAGGTAGCTGCTGAGCTGCTGGTTGAAAAGGCAAGCAATTGAGCGGGGAAAATAGATTTGTAGAAGAAAACCAAATCTTTGAATTTAAATTTCTTTGAAAAAACAAACAGAACCAAAGGATTCATAATAAAAAGGAGGCAAAAAATCCCTGCCACAACACACAGGGCGTAGGTTCCAAGTGCCAGGAGCAAATCAACAGCACCGGCGGCATTTCCCGCTAAATTCGACAGCACCGAAGCCATTAAGGCGGCCACACCGATGGGAGCCGCGGCCATAATTAAATCAACCATTTTCAGCACCACGGCATTCAGCGATTCAAAAAACCGAAGCAAGGGCCGCCCTTGATCGGCCGGAACCAAGACTAAGGCCAATCCCAGCAACAGGGCAAAGGAGATAACCTGCAGCATGTTGCTGTTGTCGGATGCTGCACCAAAGATATTTTTAGGTATGGCATCGGTCAAAAATTGAAGGGCGGGCTGTTCTTCAAGGGCCTGTTGCCTACTTAACGCTGCAGAATTGCTGCTTTGTGCGCTTGCATAGGTTTCCTGAAGTTCGGCGCGAACTTTGGCCGAGAGTTGATTTCCGGGTTTTACCAGATTGGCGATTCCAAGTCCAATGGCTACCGCCATAAACGTGGTCATCAAAAACAAAATTAGGGTGCGAACACCCAAGCGGCCCAGGCTTGCAATGTCTTTCATTTGAGCCAGACCTGTTACCAAAGATGCAATAACCAGCGGCACGGCAATCAACTGGAGCAGGCGCATAAACACATCGCCCAGGGGTTGAATGTAGTTGAAGGTAAAAAACTGCCATTGCTGCAGAATAGAAAACCAGCCATAGAGCAGGCCCAAGAGCATGCCAATGAGAATTTTCTGGTACAGGGGCAAATTCAATCGTTTTTTCATGGTTTCCATTGTTTGGCATAGGCCTTGGCGGCCAGAATATGGTCGGCCACCACCAAGGCGGCCATGGCTTCCACCACGGGAACGGCGCGGGGCACCACACAGGGGTCGTGCCGGCCTGCGGCACTCAAGGCAACGGCCTCGCCTTTTGCATTTACTGTTTGCTGGGCCTTGGCTATGGTTGAGGTGGGTTTAAAGGCCAGCCGAAAATACACCGGCATTCCGTTGGTAATTCCGCCTTGCACCCCAGCCGAATGGTTGGTTTTAGTTTCAATGCCCGATTCCCCTGGCACAAAGGCATCGTTGGTTTCTGAGCCCAATTGGCTAGCCATGTCAAAGCCCTCGCCCCACTCTATTCCGCGCACAGCATTGATGGAAAGCATCGCGCTGCCCATGTCGGCATGAAACTTTGCATAAACGGGTTCGCCCAGGCCAATAGGCAGGCCCAAAATCTGACAACGCACCGTGCCGCCTAGGCTATCTCCATCGGCTTTTGCCGCGTCAATGGCTTGCATCATGCGGTGGGCCGCATGGGCATCGGGGCAATGAATGGGACTGCTGTACACCTGTTCGTCAGAGTACTCTTGGGCCTCAGCCCGGTGTTTTCCGATTTGATCGACGTAGGCCAGAATAGAAATTCCCTGCTGGTTAAGCCAGGGCAAGAGCAGGGACCCTGCCGCCACGCGGGCGGCGGTTTCGCGGGCCGAGGAGCGTCCCCCGCCGCGCGCATCGCGAATTCCGTACTTTTCGGCGTAGGTAAAATCGGCATGCGAGGGCCTGAAAACGGTTTCCAGAGCCTGGTAATCGGCGGGGCGGGCATCGGTATTTCGAATCAAAAAAGCCAGGGGGCTGCCCAGGGTAAATCCCTTGTACATGCCCGAAAGCCATTCAATGGCATCTGATTCGTTGCGGGCCGAGGCATACGGGGTCCGTCCCGGTCGGCGTCGATTCATGCACGCTTGCACCCGTTCTAGGTCAATCGGCAGCCCTGCGGGCAGTCCGTCCAGAACACCGCCAATGCAAGGTCCATGCGACTCACCAAAGGTGGTCAAGGTCAGCAGTCGCCCAAAACGATTCACAGCCATGCCCCCGAAGGTAAGGGAATTTTGCGGGCCGCCAAAGTACAGAAATGGCCAGGGATAGGTAAGTGCTGAAAGCGAGTCATTTTAAAAGGATAAGGGCGGTTGCGGGCTTTCCCCGGTAGTACGCATCGGCCGGCCTAAGCCACTGCGGCTTTGCGGGGGCTCCTAAAGTCGCCTCCGCAGCACGCGTGGCTTTGGGCCGGCCGCTTTGCGCGCTACCTGGGTCAATCCCTACCGCGGGGCCTCAATTCTTTAAACCTGGTTGATTGCATTAATTCGTTATGGAATCCAACAGCCCATTGGCTTTGTCCTTTCCCTCATTCAGGGTTTCTTTAACATCTCCCCCCGTAAAATGAACATAGGCCAAAAACAAACCAAGTGCGATTAAAACAACCAGAACCAATTTTATCAATTTCTTGATGAGGAAATACACCAAAAAGGCCAAAAGGCCAATGGCAACGGCAATAAAAATAGGGTTAGAAACCAGTTTGTCTAAAAATTCCATAATGAAAACCGATTGTTTAATGGCACAAAATAAGGGAAATGGGCCAAAAACCTTGAAAAAAGAACCGTTAACCCAGCTTAATCTTAAAACGGAAAACGATTGGCGGCATAATCCCAAGGGGCATCAAGGGCATTGGCCGAATTTAAGGGCAAGCAATAGCGAACCGAATAGCTAGCCAAATCTATAAAAACAACCCAGGCCTGGGTTTTGCTTTTGGGCAAGTCGGGCAGTTGTTCCAAAGCCGCAGGAAGCCATTGTATAAAAGGCTGACTTTGATTGGCCGACTCGGCTTTTGCGCTGCGAACCAAGACGCCTAGGTACCGAACGTTGTGTTCTTTCCGAAACGCAAGAATGTCTAAATGGTTGGCGGGGATGTGCTGCCAAGCGGGATTCGTTAATACGTTGAAGCATAAATCCCACAAATTGCTTTTCTCGGCACAAGAAAGGCGACTCCCCTGAGCGCCAATTTGAGCATTTAATGCAGGCACATTTGACCTGCTGTTGCCCGGTACCCCATGCAGCATTTCCCAATTCATGGGCAGCCATTTAGAACCAGACAGCAATTCGGGATGTAGATTCCCCCGCCCTGAAAACCATTCCATCGTTTGCCTTGGATTGCTGGGCAAAAACCGCTGATAGGCTAATTTAAGTTCTAAAAACCAATCGGATTCCAACATTTGGCCTGTTTGAAAAAAGATCGGCGATTCCAATTGACTGCTAAGCTTCTCAGAAAGGGAAAACCGTTTCCAGGCCGGCCAGTCGGTGCGCCGCTGAATGCGGTGTAGGCTATCGCTGAGCTCTTGGTACTTTTCTAGGTCGAATGCTTTTCCTGAAAATTCATTCCAGGTTTGCCTTCCGGCACAATTTAACTGCAAGGCAACAGACTCGGCAAGCGGTCTGATTGCAGCTGAATCCTGAGGAAACCGCAATTGAGCATCAAAGGTGTGCCGAAGTGCCCAAGCCGCTAACTCCCTTGCGGTCCACCTATAAAAAATGGATTCGAGGCGGTGCAGCTCAGGATTTCCCATGCCATGCGGCATGGGCAATGCCAAGGCGTTTTTTAAGGTTGCCAATTGAAGCACAATAAAAACCCGACTCCGTTCCATTTGCAGATCGCTGATGGAATCAGACAGCCAAATTTGTAGGGCCCGAATCGGCTTTGATTCCATTAAATAGGCTTGAATCAAAGCCAAATTGGCCTGATGTTGAATTTCAATTGGAATGCGTAGGGAATCCAATCGGGTTGAAGGGCGCAAGGAATTGCGGGAGGCCAACAATTTCATTCGTTCAGCTATCGCCTGCCGTTCTTCAGAAAATCCATCGTAGGGTAAGCCGTCCACCGTGCTTATTTCGGCTTCCAAAGGCAGCATGCCCGATGGAAAAAAACGGGGAGGAAGCGAGGCCGCTGTTGGGCTTTTGGGCGAAAAAATCAGGAACGCAGATTCGGCCGCAAAATTGGAGTAGCCCGCGGCTTTTACCAAGGCTAAAGCCCGCCGATCTGCTTCTTTTTCAACTTGAACCTCGTTGGCCGAAGAAATCGAAGAGTAATGGGCTTTAGGATAGGAATGCCTTAACTCCAAATGAGCCAATTCATGGGCCAAAACAAAGGCCAATTCAGCCCTACCTTGGCATGCCTGAACAAACCCAATGCTAATGGAAATTTCGCCCTGGGCTTCGGCATAAACCGTCTTATCGCCAGTAGCCAACAACCGAACCCGTACCGGGGCCAAATAGCTGCTTTTGGCCTGCAAAGCATGTAAAATGGATTCCAATTCCGATTGAATCAAGCGGGTTTGGCACTCCAACCAAGGACGTTCAACCACACCTTGCTCAGAAACAGCGATGCAAGATGCGGGCGATTGGGCCTGGTAAAATCCGCATAAACCCAGCCAAAAGAACAAACCAACCAAAAGCCAAATACGCGTAATTTGCATGGAAAATAGACCGCTTAAAGGTAGGGATTGTTGCATAATGTATCTTTACCGCATGCTTACGGATGCCTATTTTAGAGAAGGAGCCATTTTGGTTTTTAATAAGCCCTTGAAAATGAGCTCGTTTGGACTTGTACGATTTGTGCGTGGAGTAATTACTGACCGAGGCAATCCCCGAATCAAGGTTGGACATGCAGGCACCTTAGACCCCTTGGCAGAGGGCGTCATGGTCATTTGCACCGGAAAAGCTACGCGTCAATCTTCAGAACATTCTGGAGCAGAAAAAGAATACATTGCCGAAATAACCCTGGGTGGCATTACTGCCAGCTACGATTTGGAAACCGAAGTCATTCCACAAGTGGGAGCACCGATGCCAAATCAGGCAGAAATACAATCCACATTGGAAACATTTAAGGGCGAACAGTGGCAGACTCCCCCCATATTTTCTGCCAAAAAAATGGACGGCAGGCGGGCCTACAAATCCGCCCGAAAAGGACAAGAAGTGCGTTTATTGCCTAATGCTATTGAAATCAAAGAACTGGAATTGTTGGCGTTTGAAGCTCCTGCGGTTCGAATCCGGGTCCTTTGCAGCAAAGGCACCTACATTCGCAGCTTGGCTCATGACTTAGGGCAAAAATGCGGGTGTGGAGCGTATTTAAGCGGACTCCAGCGCACTCGCTCTGGCGCATTCACCCTTCAAGAGGCCTACACCATGGACGGATTCCGAGCGGCGGTGCAGTCAGCACGACAAGCCATGCTCCAAATGCAAGATTTCAGCTCTGCCAATGCGGTTGGTAACGAAAACTAAATCAAAGCGAACCTCACCTTGTGGTGGGAATTTCTCCAAATAGCGTTCTGCCAATTCAAACAAATGCGAAACCTGCTTTTTGCTTGGGCCCATGTCCTCAATAGGAACCAGGGCAGAGCGGGTTTTTACCTCTACAAAAACCAAGGTCTTTTCGCAATCCATAATCAGGTCAATATCTCCCCTGCCCATAGACCAGTTTTGGTGTAAGCACCTATACCCTTTGCTTTCCAAAAATGTTTTTGCCAGCTGTTCGCCAGAAGCACCGGTTTGTTTTCGGGGATCTTTAGGCTTTGTATCGTTCATGCAGCAAGTTAATCGAAAGGCAGGAACTTGTCAAGGGGCAGCGCTTAGCAACGAATTGAATTTTTTAATCCAATCTAAAAACAAGGCATCCGCCCAATTCTTCGGCCCTCTCATTCCCTTTGCCTTTAATGCCATTCTCTGTGTCCTTTGTGCTTAAATTAGGGTAAACGTCTTCTGCTTTTCTTCTTGGTTTAACTGAAACCAGAAGACCACATTCTGCATCTTTTCCATCGAATCCCCTCCCTTTTCTCTACCTTCGCAGCATGGAATTAGCATCAATTTTATTAGGAAAATCCGGCATGCGCGTTTCAAACGTTTGCTTAGGAACCATGACTTTTGGCACCGAATGGGGATACGGGGCCGATGCCCAGGAATCGCGCCGACTTTTCGAGTCGTTTTTAAACATGGGCGGCAACTTTTTCGACACCGCCAACCGCTATACCGAAGGCAGCAGCGAACGCATTTTGGGGGAACTAATACGGGAGTTTAGCGTCCGAGACCAGGTAGTGGTGGCCACAAAATATTCCTTGCGCACTTTAGATGGCAAACCCAACGACGGAGGCAACCACCGAAAAAACATGGTGCAATCTCTGGATGCGAGTTTAAAAAGGTTGGGCATGGACTATGTTGACCTGTTTTACCTGCATGCCTGGGATTTTTCCATTGAGCCTGAAGAATTGATGTACAATTTGAACCTCTTGGTACAATCGGGGAAGGTGTTGCACATTGCCTTGTCGGACCTTCCAGCTTGGGTGTTTTCTGCTTGCATGAGCATAGCTCGTGAACGGCATTATGCCCAGCCCGTAGCCCTGCAGGGCGAATACAGTTTGCTCACCCGCGATATGGAACGCGACATGATTCCTGCGGCAGCCCACTTTGGCGTTCCCGTCTTAGCATGGGGTACTTTGGCCGGTGGCGCTTTTAGCGGAAAATACTTAAAAGGAGAGCAAGGTCGTGTGCCCGAAAACAGCATACGTCGAAGCGAACGGGCAATCAAATTAACCCAAAAAGTGGTTGAACTGGCTGCCAACCTTGGCGTTGAGCCTATTGGTTTGGCCTTGGCCTGGACCCTTCATGCCCCAGGAAACATAATTCCCATCGTTGGAGCCAGAAGCGCCAAACAACTAGAACAAACCATGCAGGGAATGGCCCTGAATGTGCCTATGGAAATGTTGGCTGAATTGGATGCCGCCTCCGCTATCTCCTATGGATTCCCCCATGATTTCTTGCGTGGCGATTTAATTCGACAACTCCAATTTGGCCACCAACACCACCAACATATCATTCCAGCCCTGTACCGCCAAAATCCCTAAACTATGTCCCGCATTAAAATCGATTTGCCCGAAACATGGCATTTTGAAGCCAACATTCAGGTGCGCATTACCGACCTAAACTACGGCAGCCATGTTGGAAACCAGCATTTCTTAACCTATATGCACGAAGCTCGGGTTCAATGGCTTAGCCAACATGGATGGTCTGAAATGGATGTTGACGGTGTGGGATTGATTATGGCGGATGCCGCTATCCGGTTTCGCCGCGAAATTTTTTATGGCAACCCATTGCTTATTAAATTGGCTGTGGCCGATTTGGGCATAAGCAGTTTTACTTTGCTGTATGGATTTTATGAAGCAAATTCTATGGATTGGCTCGGCAGCGGCCAAACTGGAATGGCCTTTATGGACTATCAAAACCGCAAATTGGCTACCATGCCGCAGGCCTTTCGAAATAAATACCCAGCATGAAATTCGGTTACTTAAATTACGGGAACGACCCCAACGATAAGGGCCGAAAAATGTTCGTTTATCTAAACCAAGTTGAAGCCGAAGACATGCTGCAACGAACCCAAGACGCCGGCATCGATGCCCACATTGAGCACCGAGAAAAAACAGGTGTCTGGTTGGTCAGTATCCCAAAAACCCACTTCGATAAAGCCTTCGACTGCAATGCTCAGGTTAAAGCAGCAGGCAAATCTTACCTCATTGCCGACCGCCCACTTCGGTTTTTTTTGTTGGGGATATTTTTTATAGCCCTGTCTATTGCTCTCACCGGAGCCATTGTAACTGCTATAAAAGGTTGATCCGCTGGGCTGAAAAGGCCTTTTTTGCTGCGGCCTAACGCGAATTGCATGAACATCCTCTGCTCCCTTGTGTGTTGCGGCCCATTTTATGTGCGGGCTTGCTCGAAAAACATTCGGAACCAAAATTACAAAGACGGGAGCCAAAAAAACGCAAAGCAGCCTAGCCAAGGCAAACCCAATAATGCGGCTGAAATCCTACCTTTGCACATCCAATGTACACGTATATGAAACGACCCCTTATTGCCGGAAACTGGAAAATGAATACGAGCCCTGCTGAGGGAATTGCCTTGTACAAAACGTTTCTTGAAGGAAAGAAAAAAGGTGGATTTCGGCAGGAATTGGAATGGTTGGTTTTGCCGCCCTTCACCCATTTGGCGGGATTGCAAAATTTGGGCGACATTCAGGTGGGTGCCCAAAATTGCAGCCATCAGTCAAAAGGAGCTTTCACCGGAGAAGTCAGTGTAGATATGCTCAGGGATTTGGGCTGCAGATATGTTTTGGTGGGACATAGCGAACGAAGACAGTATTTTAAGGAAGAAGAAGAAGAATTGACAGGAAAAGTCGCCCTTTTGTTGGAATCAAATTGCATACCCATCTTTTGCATAGGCGAAACATGGGAGGAGCGGGAAAAGGGATCAACAGAAACGGTTTTGGAGCGGCAAATTCAAGAGGTATTCGGTCATTTTAAAGCCATTTCTTCAGAGGTAGTATTTGCTTATGAACCCGTTTGGGCCATTGGCACAGGAAAAACAGCCAGCGTAGAACAGGCCCAAGCTGCCCATGCATTCATCCGGCAAGTGTGGACGCGCTTTGTAGGGGAAAATAAAGCCCAATCTACCCGCATTCTTTACGGAGGCAGCATGAAGCCCGACAATGCAGAGGGCTTGCTGAGCCAAAAAGACATTGATGGAGGATTGATTGGAGGGGCCGCTTTGGATGCCGAAGCCTTTTTAAACATAGCGCGGCAATTCCCAAAATGAGGTACTATGAAACGCTGCGTTATCGAGTCCAGCCTGCCGAATTTGCCGAGGTGGTGCTCGCTTTTCTTGCAGAAGAGGGTTTTGATGGGTTTTTAGAGGAAGAACAGGGCTATACGCTTGCTTCACGTTCCTTACACTCAGAAAAAATGACCAGCATAGGGGACATCATAAATACCCTGCCCGGCAAGCTAGAATGGACCAGCGAGCGCATTCCAGAAGAGAACTGGAATTTAGCATGGGAACAATCTTTTCCAATGGTTGACATTGGCGATTCCATTCGAATTCGAGCTCCTTTTCACCCAAAAGGGAGCAGCAGAGAAGAATTTGAATTAGAGCCCGACATGGCCTTTGGAACAGGCCACCACCCAACCACATATTTAATGGCCGAGGCATTGCGCCATCGAAGTGCCGGCAAAACCTGCCTTGATTTTGGAACCGGGACAGGAATTTTAGCCATGGTTATGTTGCGGTTTGGAGCCATTCATGCAACAGCCATCGACACCGATGAACGGGCAGTTCAAAGTGCAAAACGGCACATTCATTCCGAAAAACTCGGGAAAGAACGTTCGCAAATTTTATGCACCTCTGCCCTACCCAATACAGCATTCGATCTTATTGCAGCCAACATCCACCTAAATGTCTTGGTTGAAAAATTGCCTGAAATGTACGCCCGTTTAAAACCAGAAGGCCAAATTCTGCTTTCAGGAATTCTGGAACACCAAGAAAAAAGCTTGATGAATGCCGCCGAAAAAAGTGGTTTTATATCTACCTTCAAGCAATCAAAAAAGGGTTGGGTTTGCCTGGCTCTAGAAAAATTGAACAAAACCCCATGAATATTAAGCAGATTTTGCTGTGGTTGAGCCTGTTGTTTGGCGGGACGGCACTCGGGCAAACACTCCCTGAAAACCAGGCCGATTTTTTAAAATTCTACCTGGATTTAATGGACGACGGGGCTACAGGAAAAGAATGGAAATCTGCGTTTAAAGACAATGAAACGTACTTTGAATCGGCTACTTTTTTGGCCATTGAAGATTCCTTAAAAGAAACCACCAAAGTGTTGATGCGCAAAAAAATGAGGGCAACCCATTATCAGTCGCTAATGAAATCTGTTTTGGCATTAAATACCTGGAAAGAAGAATTAAAACCCTATTTTGATTACTTAGAACTGGTTCGAAAAACAGCACTAAAAGCCTCGCCAACTTCCGTTCAGGAACTGCTGGATTTTGGGGAAGGATTTTTTGTCAATAGAACCCTATACCAATCATCAGGACATGCCTGGAAAGCCGAAGGCGATTTTCGTTTTTTTGTGGAACAGGGCAAGCCAAAATTAGAATGCCGGCGCTGTTTGCTTTCCCTGGCGGCCTCGTTCGACTCTAGCCTGGTGGAAGGCAGTACCCTTATTTATGAGCCTTTAGAACATCTGATTTTTTTACAGGGTGGCCGGGTGTATTTCACCCGGAACGAAATCCCCGCCGACATGGCTTATATCACTCTGAATACCGCAAAAATCAATGCAAAGCGAAATTCCTTCACCGCCGACAGCGTGTGGATGGTTCAAAAAGATTTTTTTGAAGAGCCCTTGCTGGGAAAAATGGAAGAAAAGCTCACCGCCACAGGGGAAGATAGAGATTCCCGTTACCCTAAATTTGATTCGTACGAAGCACGATTTGAACTTGAGGATGTGGTGCCGGGTGTAGATTATCAGGGTGGATTTTCGTACTACGGAAATCGATTCATTGCCAAATCGATAAACAACGAATATTCACGCTTGACTTTTAAGCGGGAAGGGCGGCCCTTTATGGTATTTCGGAGCAAAACATTTTCAATCAGCAAAGAAAAAATTTCGGGCAACCAAGCCTCGGTTACCATGATATTGGAAGAAGATTCCATTTTTCACCCTGGAATTCAATTCAAATACTTAACCGAAAACAAAGAAGTTTCTTTGCTTAGAATTGGCGATGGAACGGCGAAAACACCGTTTTTCAATTCCTACCACAAGTTGGACATGTATTTCGAGGCTTTGTATTGGAAAACCAATGAAGATTATTTGAGAATCGCTATGGCTAAAGGCAGCGCCAATAGCCGTGCTTTATTTAAATCGGCTTCGTATTTCAGCACAGCAGAATCAGATGCCATACGCGGATTGGCAGAAACACACCCGGTGATACCCATCTTTAATCTATTGAAATCACTTGAATTTCCAGCCGCATTTACAGCGGCCGATTTAGCCAAGTTTATGCGCATGAATATCGACCAGGTTGAAAATATGCTCATACAAATGAGCATATCGGGCATTGTATCCTATCAATCCGAAACCCAAACGGTGTACATTAACGAACGGTTTTTTAATTTTTACTTTGCCCGTACCGGCCAAAAAGATTTTGATGTGTTGGCTTTTGAATCGGTAATCAATAAAGACAATGCCCGATTGTCGCTGCTCGATTTTCGGTTGGATTTGTTCGGGGTAAGCCGTTTTACCGTGTCCGATAGCCAAAGTGTTTTTATTTATCCCGCAGAACAACAGGTTCAGGTTAAAAAAAATCGGGATTTGAGCTTTAGCGGAACCATAGAAGCCGGCAAATTTGGCATTTATGGCAAAACCTTTGAATTCAATTACGACCGCTTTAAAATTGGACTAAACAACGTGGATTCGGTCAAAATTGCGGTCCAAAGTTTTGAATCCGAAGCATCAGGTCGAAACGACGTACGCTTCGTAAAAACTGTAATTGAAAGGCTGAAAGGCGAACTGTTGATTGATGACCCCGGCAATAAATCGGGAACCAAAGGCCTGCCAGAATACCCTCGGCTTGTTAGCCACAGCGACTCATACACCTTTTACGATAGGCCACAAATTGAAAAAGGAGTGTACAAACGCGATCATGTTTTTTTTAAAATTGCCCCCTTTACTTTAGATAGCTTAGATAATTTTCGAACAGAACAAATTCAACTGAAAGGGGACTTCCACAGCGGCATTTTTCCTGTTTTAGATGAGAAACTAAGCATTCAACCCGATTACTCGCTGGGCTTTCAACGTTTCTTAAAACCAGAAGGCTTACCGGCGTATGGAGGTAAAGGACAATTTTACGACACCCTTCAGCTGTCGCACCGAGGAATTCGAGGGGCCGGAAAATTAAAGTATTTAACCTCCAATATTTGGAGCCACGACTTTGTTTTTTATCCCGATTCTACCAATACAATGGCCTATAAATTTGGTATTGAAAAAAGCAAAGGAGCCATTGAAACCCCCGATGTGAAGGCCCTCGATGTATATGTGCACTGGGAACCCAAGAACGACCTTTTGGAAGTGTCAAACTCAGACAAACCTTTAGAAATGTACGAGGGCGAAAGCGCCATGTCAGGGCAGCTTACTCTGACCCCTAAAGGGTTGACCGGAGATGGTAAAATGGACTTTGGAACCGCTGAAATGGAATCCTCTGTTTTTAACTATAAAGCCAATGATTTTAAAACCGATACCACTTCGTTTGCCTTGAAAGACGAAACCACCGGCACCGATACGGCAAATGTGGGCCTTATAACCGACAATGTGCGGGCAGACGTAACCTTTGAAGGCCGAAAAGGCATTTTGAAATCCAACAGCGCCGAAAGCCACGTGGAATTCCCTCAAAATAAATTCAAGGCCTACATGGAAGAACTTGAATGGTTTATGGACCGAAATGAGGTAGATATGAATTCTTCGAAAGTAGATGACCTAGGACTTAAAGGAGCCCTGTTCGTTTCTACCGAACCCGGAATGGACTCCTTGGCCTTCGCAGCCCCCATTGCCAAGTTTGTGATGAAAACAAAAACAATTTTCTGCGAGGGCGTAGAATATATTGACGTCGCCGATGCCCGCATAAAACCAGGCGATAAAAAAGTTACCATTCAAAAAGGCGCCGAAATCGACCCCCTTGCCAATGCCACAGTTTGGGTCGGAAAAGAAATGCAAACCCATGTATTGACCAAAGCCGATGTACGTATTTTTACCAGCCACGACTATACAGGTACCGCAGATTACACCTATGTTGATGAACTGGGAACCGGGCAGCTCATCCATTTTTCTTCGGTTCGAAGCCAAAATGACATTACTTTCGCCAGCGGAAAAGTAGAACAAGTCTCGAATTTTACCATGAGCCCTTACTTCGCCTTTAAAGGAGGGGTCGAACTGCTGGGTAGCGACCCTTTGCTTACGTTCACTGGGTTTACTAAAATTATTCACCCTTGCAGCAACCTGATCAACGAATGGCTAAACTTCAATGCCAAAATCGACCCCAAAGACATCCTGATTCCAATCGGCGACAATCCTAAAAACGACGACGATTTACCCCTGTTCAATGGGTTCCTCTTCGCCAGCGACTCCACAGGTCTATACCCTGCCATTTTTACCAAAAAAAGACGGTTCACCGATTATGAAGTGATGAAGGCAACCGGTTACCTAAAATACGACCGCAGAAATAAAGAATTTAGAGTAGGAAGCAAAGAAAAATTAGCCGACCGAACCCTTTCTGGCCCCTACTTTTCATTTAATACCATGAATTGTACATCCTACGGAGAAGGCCGAATGGATCTGGGATCAAAAATGGGACAAGTAGAACTTAAGGCAGCAGGAAATATTCTGTACTTCCCCGACAGCGATAGCACGGAACTTAACCTAACTCTGAGCATTAACTTCCCGTTCCCGAACGAATTGAAAAAAATCATGGGAACTACATTTGAAAACCTAACAGGAAATACCCTCGACTTAAAAGACGAAGAAACAGTGAAATACCTGACCGACATGCTGGATAGCACCACCTCAGAAAAAGCCTTCGCTGGCATCAAAGAAGACGGAAAATTTAAACGCCTGCCCAAAGAATTTGACCGAACGCTCGTCTTTAATAAAGTTAAATTAAGCTGGTGGAAGCGCGATAAAGCACTCCAATACAGCGGCGAATCTGGATTGGTGGTTTTCGATGGAGAACAAATACTCAAACCCCTCAACATCATGGTGGAATTAAACCGGAAACCCTCCGGCGATTTATTCTCCTTGATCTTAATCCCAGAAGAAAACAAGGAGTTCTATTTTCAATACAAAGCAGGTACCCTGCAAGCCTTTTCCAGCATAAAAGAATTCCAACAAACCCTAATCGGATTGGATGCCAAAGACCGCCAATTTACCGAAAAGAAAGGCGGAACCTTAACCGTAATACCCTCCTCTAAAAGACGGTCTGACCGATTCAAAAGTCGGTTCGTACAGGTTGACGACATTCCTTCCGACCTGCCAACCGACCCAGAAGCCCAACCCGATTCCAATACCCAACCTCCCGCTAATGAATAGTGTTTTGGTTCTTTTTATGCTCGGCGCTTACTTGATTGGCAGCATTCCCTTCGCTGTCATCATTAGCAAATATAAATTTGGAAAAGACATTCGAAATCTGGGCAGTGGAAATGCAGGTGCAACCAACATGGCCCGGAATTTTGGAAGAAAAGCAGGAATTAGCATCCTGATTTTGGACCTCTTAAAGGGGGCAATCCCCCCTTTGGTTTACATAAGCTACCTGAATTTGCAAACAACAACAATCCCCAATTCTCAATTCGATGCCTTCCTCATTGCCTATGCTACCGGCCTAGGGCATATTTATCCGGTTTTTGCCAATTTTAAAGGCGGAAAAGGCGTGGCTACCCTGTTGGGCAGCATGCTGATTCTTCAAACTCCGCTGGCTTTGATTGGATTGCTCGCCTTTGTGGGTATTCTGCTTTTTTCAAACTATGTCTCCCTCTCTTCCATTTTATCCGCTTTGCTTTTTGCCTTCCTTTTTAACTGGAAAGAATCCTTCCACATCTCTGCCTTCGTGGCATGGGGATTCCCCGCTTTATTCATTTTTACGCATCGTTCTAATATTCAACGCTTAATCAAGGGAAATGAAAACAAAACCCTGCTTTTGAAAAAGAAATAGTTTCTGCACCTTTGTATCCAATTGCAACTCAAATGAAAATACGCCTTTCCTCCTTTCTCCTACTTGGCATTTTGATGTCAAGTGGCTTTGGATGCTCCGGCATCTCTGATTTATTCTCCAATGAATCAGAAGCAGTTGAAATTGCGGAATCCTACCTAAAAGCCCTGCAAGAAAAAGACTGGGCCAAAGCTAAATCCATGGCTACCGAAGAATCGGCAACCTACATCGACATGCTCGAAAGCATTAAAGATGAAATGCCCGGTTTAGATTCCATTTCCTCCATTACCAAAAAAGGTTCCTATAAAGTGGTGCTGGTTGAATACTGCTGCAATCAAAAAGGAGAACCCGAAACCCTTGAAATATCTAATAAATCAGGCGATTGGAAAGTGCATCAAACTAAATTTGGAGGCAACATGCCCTTGGACCCCATGAGCGATAAAATGTTTGATAATGCCGACATGGACGAAGCCGAATTCAACCCCGAGGAAGAAACCCCGGCCGTTGAGCCCGAAGCCGAATTCATTCCTGAAGAAAATTCTGGGAACTAATCCTACACAATGGCAGTTCTGAATTGGAGGCCCAGCTCCCTCCTTTTTGCTCTGTTCCTCGTTTCCCTGGGTTGTCAAAAATCCAAACCTGTCCGAAAACCGATTAATTCCCCTGAGCTAAATTACTGGATGCACGAAATTCAAGAAGGAGATATCATCTTCCGACATGGATATGGAGCTGTTTCCGATTGGATTAATGCACAGCAATTGTCCCCTTTTAACGTCTCGCATGCCGGTTTGGTGGTTCGATTGAACCAAAGTTGGATTGTAATTCACAGCATCTCAGGAATTTTAGAGGCTGAGGACGGAGTCCAAGCCTCGTCCCTAAACCAATTTTTAATGGAGGCTCAACCCCAAACCGTTTTCATTGTACGCCCCAACCTAAACCAAAAAAATCGACAATTAGCGGCACAAAATGCCTGGGCCTGTTTAAAAAAAGGAGTTCGATTCGACCACCATTTTAACGCCAACGACCCCTCTTATATGTACTGCAGCGAATTTATTTTCTATTGCTATAAAATCGGGGCTAGGCAGCACCCAAATACCGATTTTAAGGTCTTAACCGACACCGCTTTCGGAAAACGAATCGCTCCCGTCATTCCTTGGAAAGAAACCCAAGTGCATTAATTACCTTTGAGCCCATGCGGTTTTTATTGCTTTTCCTGTTTTGCCTCCCCCCTTGGCTCTCAAGCCAAGAGTTTCTGCATAGGCAATCCGTGTGGGACTCAACCCTGACCTGGATTGGAGAAAAGGATTACCTGCCCGCTCAAAAAGCCTTAGAACAGCTTTCCATCGAATTCCCCCTCTCAACAAAGGTCCTTTACAATTTGGGCGTTGTTTACGCTCGTGAACATTTGGATTCGAAGGCATACGAAACCTTTAACAAATTGGCTCAGTTGGATTCCGCTTTCCCAAATCTACAAAGAACCCTTGGCCTTCTTGCCCTAAAAACCGGCTTAAATCCCACCCTGGCCGTTTCGCATTTTAAAAAAGCCATTTCTGAAGACCCTAGCCGTTTCGATGCATGGATGAATCTAGGAAGCCTATCCTTGGGGTTAAACGATTACCGCTCGGCATTGCTTTACCTTAAAAAGGCAAAGGAACTAACAAAAACAGAATGGGCCCCAAACCTTGAATTGTCTAGGTTGTACCGAAGAACCCGACACCTGGATTCCGCAGCAAAAATCTGGGAAAAAACCCCTACCCCCGTCTTAAACCAAGCCGATTTCTCGGCCGAACTCGCTTTGGTTTTAATCGAATTCAATCAATGGGATTCGGCAATGACCATGCTGCGTAGAGCATTTAATTACGACATGGACGACCCTATTCATCGGCTCAATTACTCCGTTACCTTGCTCGAAACCAAT
Source organism: uncultured Flavobacteriales bacterium (assembly GCA_903837495.1). Classification (GTDB taxonomy): domain Bacteria; phylum Bacteroidota; class Bacteroidia; order CAIKAF01; family CAIKAF01; genus CAIKAF01. The sequence goes on from CAILUT010000021.1 coordinate 49,412, forward strand.
CGCTTTGAAGAAGCCGAAAAAATCCTAGAAAGCCTGAAAGAATACCCCGATCTAATAACCCCCGTAACCCTAAACACCGCAGCACTAAATTTAAAGCGCGGAAAAATAGACGATGCCATTGATGCCCTAACTGCCTTAATTAAATCCCAACCCGAACTGGGTGTAGCTTGGATGAATCTAGGTATTGCCTACGAACACAAACTCATGAAAAAGGAAGCCTGCCATTGTTGGCAAAAAGCCGCCGATGTAGGTACCCCTAATGCTCAACTCTTTTTAGCCAACGAATGCGTAGAATTTTAATCCTAAGCCTTTTATTGGTAATGCAAACCGAGGCCTCAAGCCAGGGTTGGCCCATTTGGAAACGTCCAAAAACCCATGCGGATTCGCTAGTCTGGGCCGAAAATAAACGGGCACGCTTTAAAGCCAGCTCCCTGAAAAACTGGCAAAAAAACCATTTCAAAAAAAACCAATTTCGCGATTCCCACACCATCCCTCTGCTCTTAAAGCTGTACTCCGATGATGCAGGACTTTGGACCGCCCGCGCTAAAAATGCCTTTTTGCAACGGCATTTTCTTAAGGCCGATAGTTTGTTGATTGCAGCCGAATCAAAAGGCCATATCCTGCAAAGCCCCGATATGCTTATTCGTGCTATGGCCCAACATCTAAGAGGAGAATTTGACGCCGCAACCCTCTCCTATAGACTCTATTTTAGAGACCTAAAACGAGAACCCGCCGAACGCGTTACTTGGGCAAAAAACCGGTTGATTCAAGCCGAAACAGCAACCCGACTTGTGGACCGCCGCGACCAGCTTTTTTCCCAAACCCTCTTCGATACCAACTCCGATTCTTTATTTTCTCCTCTGAGTTTTGCCTCTGAAAAATTCTTCTTTTGCGTAGATTTTGACCCAATAAAAAAGGGATACCAAATACGGCGCATCTCATATCTAGCTCAAGAACCTGGGCCCGGAAAAGCTGAAGCTGTATTCAAACAAAAACCCGTTTGCTTGTCGGCCGACGGTCAATTGATGATCCTAAAATCTGAACACCCAAAAACTGGATTCGATTTATGGTATGCCCAAAAATTAAATGGAATCTGGTCTAGCCCCATTCCTTTTCCACCCGGAGTGAACTCCGATGCCGATGAAATATCGGCCGCGTTCTCTCCAACCCTCCAACGCCTTTTCTTTAGTTCTAATAGACCCGGGGGATTCGGTGGCTTTGACATCTACTCCGCCGATTTCCATCCCGACCGTGGCTGGTGCAACATCCAAAACCTAGGACAAACCATCAATACCCGAAAGCATGAACCTTTTGTTTGGTGCCACATGGACAGCAAAACCCTGTATTTTTCTTCCTATGGACACTCCAGCATTGGAGGCGCCGATATTCATTTTAGTGAAATGCGCGGAAATCAGTTCCAAGCACCCCAAAACGTTGGATATCCCATCAATACCCCCGCCGATGACCTTCACTTAAACCTAAGTCCCGATGGCCATTTCGCCCTTATGCAGGTAAGACCCAACGAAATAAACCCCATTTCAAAACTGAGGCTGGTTTCGATGTTTGCCCAAACCAAAGAACCCATGCTGGTGCTGGCCGACAAATCCTCTGTTCACCAACCCAAACCCATTGTGGTTCCCATTCAACGAAAAGACCTTTGCCCTTCTTGCTCACCCGTACGCCAATGGAATTTAAAACTGCCTCAAAACCACCTGGGTGGACTGATTTGGATCGAAGACGATGTTATTCAGCAACCTTTGTTTCAAATTGGCTACGGCCCCATCGATACCCTTATTCAATTGGCCCTGCCCGCAGAACGCCGATATAAAATCACGCTGCTGCCAACCGGCCGAATCCCCAGAATGTTTAGCATCGACCACCTTTACCCCGAAGGTTTTAGTAAAAGCCAACACCGACTTCCCCCTACCGATATTGCCGGTTCTTGCCTGCCCATTCGACCCACTTTGGAAGATTTGCCCTCGGCTTTGCTGCCCCAAGTCTTTAAGGTCCTAGACCAGTGGAATCAATATCAACCCGGGCAAACGTTTGAACTCAGTTACAACCTCGAAGCGCTGTCCTTGCCCTTAACCTACCTTAAAAACCACCTGAGTCGTTTGCATCCCGATATGCAAATGTCCATTCGATTCTCGACAGAAACTCCCCGAAATTGCCTACAACTCTCTATTCCTAAAAATGACCCCTGACCAACATATCGTGGTTACGGCAGACGGAACCCCTACCCTCTTTTCAAAGCAATTTAATGAGCATTACCACTCTACCCACGGGGCCCGTCAAGAATCCCTGCATGTCTTTATTCAAATGGGCTTGGCTTCATTGCCCTTTACCCCAAATCCCATCCCCATTTTAGAAGTGGGCGGCGGCACCCTGCTCAATGCGCATCTAAGCCAAAATTGGCTCATTCAAAACAACCGCTCTGCCATCTACCACATCGCAGAAGCATACCCTCCACACCCGCAAACGCTGAACGCCTTCTGGGCCAATGCGCCACTGCCCCAAAATTGGATGAACCTGTATGGCCAACCTGCCCCCATCCATTCCCAGTCCCTTTCTCTCGAACACCGATACAATAAATTGGAAGAGGCGGAACTGCCCGCCTCGTTTTATAGCCTTGTTTACTTCGACGCATTTGCCCCATCCAAACAACCTGAATTGTGGACAACCCAGGTGTTTTTGAAATTGGCCGATTCCATGACTCAAGGAGCAATCCTAGTTACATACTGCGCTCAAGGCCAATTTAAACGAAATTTGAAACAGGCAGGCTTTCGAATCGAATCCCTTCCTGGCCCACCCGGAAAACGCGAAATGACGCGGGCAACCAAAGCTTAATTCCATCGCCTTTCCGTATTTCTGACTACCTTTGAACTATGATTCGGGGCCTTCGTCTTCTATCCCTCCTTTTCTGCTTGCAGCCGCTTCAATCCCATTTATGGGCACAAGTTCCCGCTATCTTAATCACAACCAAAGGCGATACCCTAAACGGGTTCATCGACGAACCAAATGCAACGCAAGCCTTAAGGCAAATCCTGTTTTATCCGACAGCCAATGCCGATAACCCTCAAAAATTCTACCCTAGAACCCTGCAAACCCTTTTCTTCCAGCCCACAGGCAGCTCCGATACCCTTGGCATTCGATCAATACGCCTCGACGATTCCTACCTCTTTGGCTGGATTGCCGAAAATGGGCCCCTGCAATTAATAGAAATTGGCCAAAAAGAAAAAATCAATGGAAAGTCCACCCTAAAATGGAGGTATTACCTACTGGACTCGAACACTACAGCACTTCCCGACGAAATTCAACCCAGCAGCTTTAGGCGGATAGCCGGACGCCACATCAAAGACCATGTGCGCTTGTACAAAGACCTGAACGCTAGAATGTATGAGTTTGAGCAACGCCGCGAATTGGTAGCCGAATACAACCGATGGATTCGGGCGGGAAAACCGGCCAACACCTGGACCGAAGAAAATGGGAATTATACGCTGAAAGAAGCCCCCAAACCTTCAATACAAGCCAAAAAGCCAGAACCCGATTTGAGCCATTCACCCATTCATTTTAATCTGGAAGCCGGCGGATATCTCGGCCTTGGTATTATTCAATACGATGAATTCACCTTCAATACCATTGGGCTTCGCTTTAGCACACCCGGCCCTGGATACCAATTGCAACTCGGTGCAAACATGGAATGGAACAAACGCCTCTTAATACGCGCGGGCCTTAACCTCTCTGCCAAAGGACTTCGGGTTTCCTATCCTGGAAAAATTGAGGTGGATTCAACAACTCAAATCCCTGTACAGCTCACCGAAACCTGGAACATGACCTACCTGGGCGGATACACCATATTCGAATACCACCAAAACGATTTTTTTGTAGGTGGCGGTTTTGATTTTACTTTTCACCCCTTTGTCAAAAAACAAATTTCAGAGTCGAGCGGCTCCTTTCAAATCGATCAGCAAGACACATTGCTGTTTAAAAGGGCGCTAAATCAGTTTGATTTGGTTTTGAGCACCGGCTTTTCGCTCAGCGACCCCCAGGGCAAATTCCGAATCAAACCCCTATTAACCTATCATTTGCCCGTCCAAAATCTGTTGGAATTTGTAGACCCGATTGGCGTCATAACTGGCCTAAATCAGTACCCTTTGGCGGGCATTAGCTTCCGACTGGGTGTCATCGTTGATTTTAAATTAAAATAAAGTCAAATTAAAAGTTCGACCTAAGCAGCTCTGTTTTGTTTTTTTTGGGGGCGCTGTCCGGCTGTCTCAGGTAGCGGCTCGATACAGCCTGCCCGGGGCTGCTGTCTGCGGTGGCTCCCAAGGTCGCCTCCTCGCCAGGCCCCGGGAAGGCCGTACCCCCGCCGGCTACCTTGTTCCATCCGGGCGCCATGCCGCCTCATTCTTTTGCCCTTTTCAATGTCCTTAATGCCCAATGAACTTGAACCCTGTTCTGCCTCCAATGCCCTAAACGGAATTCCGCTGATTCAAATTGCCTTTAGTACAATCCGTTTTTATTGCCCTTTTCAATTTCCCCAAAGCCCAATCCACCTAAATCTTGGTCTGTTCCTGTACCCTAGACTTCATTTCGCCAATTAAAATCGACTCTGCTGCCCCTCTGTTTAATAGCACAAAAACCAAGGGCATCGAACCCAAACAGCCTACACGCCTAATTTAAAAGCGAGCCGAACTGCCAGAATTCTTTGGCCGCTTTTTGAGGCTCAGGTTAATCCTTTAAAAACTTGAACTCTACCCTACGGTTCAATTGCCGATTGGCGGGCGTATTGTTCGGAACAACCGACTTATCAAAAGCATACCCACGCGGGTCAAGGCGCTCTTTCTTGATTCCATTGCGGACCAACCAGTCAACAACAGCCTCGGCCCTGCGGCGCGACAACACCAGGTTGTAAGACCTGCTTCCAACATTGTCGGTATGGGCAGACAATTCAATTCGGACGTTCGGATACCGTTCCAACAGGAATTTTAAATCCTTCAACTCTTTAATGGAAGTTGGTCGCAGACTCGCACGGTCAAAATCAAAATAAATTTTAGACAAGGTATAGTCTTTGTCAAAATCCAGTTTATTCAAATAGAAATCTCGAATGTATTCAGGCGCATCGCTTTCGGCAATTTTAGCTGTTTCAACCACAGTTTGGTATCCTTCTGAACTCACTTTCAGCGTATAAACCTCCTCTGGGCTAATCGCAGTTTTAAACCGCCCAGATTGGTCGGCTTGAATCAATTGTGCAAAATGCTCTTCCGAACTAATTTCAATCTCACCGGTGATTTTTTCACGGGTAAAGGCGTCGTACACTGTGCCTGCCAAGGTTACCACATCCTCGCCCAAATTCATATAGATGGTATCGCGAAAGTCAATGGTTTCAGCCGTTTCATATACCGTGCTGATTTCTCCAATGTGCGATTTATAGCCCAAGGAGGTTATTTTCACAAAAAATTTCTTGTACACGGGCAACACGGTCATGTAGCCGTCGGGCTGCTCAAAACTTTTGTATTCCTTTTGCTCTTCACCCCCTACAACCTGAATGGAAGAACTAATCTGCTCGCCGGTTACCGAGTCAATAACCAAGAAATGATAAGGAATGGTTTTGTTGGCCATGTTTTCGACCAAATACATGTCTTTTTCACCCAAACTCTTTAAGCGGTCTGAATCGATGTACATTTTATCGCCTCCATTTAAAACACTTAAAAACACATCATCGCCGGGTGAGTTGATTGGATAGCCAAGATTGACGGGTTTTCCCCATTTGCCTTCTGGGCTTAGCTCTGTCTTAAACAAGTCTTTCCCGCCCATAGAGGGATGCCCCTCCGATGAAAAATACAAGGTTTTTCCATCTGGACTAATAAATACGCCTTCTTCATCGTACTCTGTATTGATGATGCCGCCAAGATTCACGGGTTGCGTCCACCGACCTGAAGCTGAATCTTGCGTAACTTTATAAATATCTAAACTGGCCGTTCCCAATTCCGAATTGTTCGATGTAAAATAGATTGTTTTGCCATCGGCTGTCATGGAGGCATGAGCCTCCCGATGCGGAGAATTAAGCATGCGCATAGGTTTGGGCCTGCCCCATTTTTGAGTATTGTCTTCTCGAGTTGACAAATACAAATCTCCTCCGTTCTTAAATCTGTAAATAATGCAGGTGTTTGCGTCCTTCGATAACCAGACCGTGGCATCGTGCTTGCGGGTGTTTAATTCGCTAAGCGCTTGTGCCGGCACCCAATATCCGGTTTTGGTTTTCATAGAATAATAAACATCCTCGTTTCCAAACAATTCCTGAATTCCCCTGCCCTTTTTCTTTTTATCGGCAGACGGACGGCGGCTGGTAAACATCATGTAACTTTCGTCTCCATTCACACACACCGAATAATCTGGATAAGGGCTGTTTAAGCGGCTTCCTAAATTAACGACAACAACCGGCATGGTATCGGCCAACAATACTTTACCGTTATCGCACTGCATCATATACCGATTCACCACTGCACGGTCAGATTCCAAGTCAAAACGCTGTTCGGCTGTCATAAACTCTAAATTGACCGATGCCAACTTTAAGTATTGCCTGTATTTTGATTGTGCGGCATCCCATTCCCCTTGCTGATGAAGCAACCGGGCTCTTTGATATACGGCGTCGGGCTTGTGTTTCGGATCAAACTCCATGGCCCGTTCCATAAAAAAAACGGCCTTTTCAAGTTGACCCAATTCAGAATATATGCTTCCAATCTGGTGATTTAACCTTGCCTCATTGGGATTAAACCCGTGGGCATTCATGTACTTCTCCAGCGCTTGTCGATAAAAAGCGGGACCTTTACTAAAAAGTTCATCTCCTTCGTTGTACTCGTCAACGGCTATATTAAACTCCTCTTCTTGATCTGGAAATTGAAGAGGGTCAAAGGGAACATTTTGAGCAAAGCCCAAACTGGGCAACAGAAACAGGAAAGGGAGAACAAAACGATAAATTAAAGGCATAGAAATCAATTGTAAGCAAAAATACATTTATTCCAGATAATAAAACTCATTCCAAAAAATGGAAAATCATAAATTAAGTTTAATTCCGGTAATAATTTTTTTTGTGTAAGCTGGGAAATCGCCATCCATCATCCAGGAATAATACGAGGGCTCAAGCCGAAAAACCTCAGCTACGTTTCGGCCTTTGTGTTTTCCAAAATTAAACTTAACCGATCCGTCTTCTCCCTTAATTAGCTTGCCTTCCATATCTACCCGCAGGTGATTCCCCGTAAATTCGGCTATTCCTTGTACGGTTTCAGGCAAAACATTGTACCGCTGCGTTTGGGCTTGAAAAACCTCCCAAGTAGCTCGAATATCGGCTTCCGCGGAATGGGCATTTTCCAGTTCTTTCTGGCAATAAAATCGATAAGCGGCACTTAAATTTCGCTCCTCCATTTTATGAAAAATTAACTGAACATCAACAGTTTGACGCCGTTCCACCTCCAAATCCAACCCCACCCTAAAAAACTCTTCTGCCAGCATGGGAATGTCAAACCGCAGGGCGTTGAAACCGGCCAAATCGGTATTTTGCAGAAATTCATACATTTCCCCGGCTACCTGCTCAAATTTAGGAGCAAAACGCACGTCCTCGTCGGTAATTCCATGTATAGCCGAAACCTCTGCTGGAATAGGGATTCCAGGATTCATCAAATACCGTTTAAAGTCGGTATTCCCATCTGGCTGTACCTTTAAAAAAGCTACCTCAACCATCCGGTCTCGAGTTATAGATAAGCCCGTTGATTCGATATCAAAAAATACGAGCGGACGGGTTAATTGAAGCACCAATTCAGTAAGTATTTAAGTTAAATAGATCGTTGAGAATCAAAATCTTCCAATAGATCGGCCACCCGTTTCACAAAGCTACCGCCCATGGCTCCGTCCACGACTCGGTGATCGTAGGAGTGCGACAAAAACATCAAGTGTCGAATGCCAATAAAATCACCGTCGGCCGTTTCAATAACGGCTGGCTTTTTGCGAATGGCCCCAACGGCCAGAATGGCAACCTGAGGTTGATTTATGATGGGAGTTCCCATCACATTTCCAAAAGTTCCTACATTAGAAACCGTGTAGGTTCCTTCCGAAATGTCATCTAAACTTAATTTATTGGCTCGGGCCCGATTGCTTAAATCGTTTACGGTTCTAGTTAAGCCAATAAGATTCATCTGATCGGCATTTTTTATCACAGGAACAATTAAATTTCCAGAAGGCAAAGCCGCCGCCATTCCTATGTTTACATTTTTCCGCAAAACGATCCGGTCTCCATCTACCGATGCATTCACGCCGGGGAACTCCCTCAAGGCCTGAGCAACCATTTCTAGAATAATGGGCGTGTAGGTTAATTTCTCCCCATATTTTTTAAAAAATTCGTCTTTTACCCGGTCTCTCCATTTTACCATTTCGGTAACATCGGCTTCCACAAAACTTGTTACATGCGGAGAAACCTGTTTGCTCATAACCATGTGGCCCGCAATGAGTTTGCGCATCCGGTCCATTTCTATGATTTCATCGCCCCCACCAATAACAACGGCAGGTTTGGCCGCCGCAGGAAGGGGGCTTGAAGCCGGTATTTCTTTTGGCACCTCTACAGCTTTGGGTGCAGAATCAATAGCCCGGTCAGCGGTTGCCGTTTCATTCCTCCGAGTTTTTAAATACCCCAGTAGGTCTTCTTTGGTTATTCGGCCCTCTAATCCTGTTCCTTGAATGCTCGAAAGCTCCCGATCTGAAATATGTTCTTTCTGAATGATGGTTTTGACCAAGGGCGACAAAAATCCCAGGGAAGCAGAAGCTCCTGTAGCCACATTGGGCACCGGAACCGAAGGCATGTCAGGCAATACATCAACCGGTTGATTTTTCGTAGAAGCCTTTTCTTCAAGGGCTGCAACCGGTTCCGAAGCCGTTCCGCCTCCATTTAATTCGGCAAAGGCTTCTCCAATTTTAACAACATCTCCTTCCGCATACAACTGCCGAGTTAAAACTCCAGCAAAGGGAGAGGGCACCTCTGAATCTACCTTATCGGTAGCAATTTCTACCAATGGCTGATCCAAAGCAACCGATTCGCCCACCTGCACCAACCATTTGGTTAAGGTAGCTTCCATTACACTTTCGCCCAACTTGGGCATTTGAACGGCAGTTGATGACATACGCTAAAACTTTGGGCAAAGGTAATGAAACTCCCCTGCCCCTGCAAGGAAATCCGAATTCAGCTCCAAGGATTGCATTGGCTTTTGGCCCTTAATCGTAAACAAATACTCGGGGAATGCGGGAAGCTATCGATGTTAAAATTTCATAGGGAATGGTTTCGGCCTGCTCTGCATGTTGCCACAAGGGGAATCCCGGGCCAAAAACTAGAACTTCATCGCCCTCTTGAATAAGGTTCTCTGGAATTCCACTTACATCTACCATACTCAAATCCATGCACACATTGCCTAAAATGGGACATAGGTGTCCATGAATGAGCAACTGGCCTTTTCCACAGCTCAAAATACGTTTAAATCCATCGGCATACCCTAAGGCAACTACCGCCACTCGGCTGTCTTTAACAACCTTAAATTCTGCCCCATACCCCACATGCGCTCCTGCTTTTACTTCTCTTACCTGCAAAACATAGCTGCTCAGTTTTAAGGCCTCTTCCAACGGTTGTTTTGAATACTGAGGTCCGTACAATCCAATTCCCAAGCGAGCCATATCAAATTGGAATTCTGGGAACCGTTCTTGGGCATCGCTGTTTGAAATATGCCTAAAAAAAGGTGTTTCAATCCAATCTGAAATTAGAGCACAAGCTTGAGTAAAAAAGAGGGCTTGCTGCCGAGTTGCATGGTCTTTATTGGGATTTCCCGAAGCCATAAAATGAGAAAAAACCGAGAGCAGCCTAAATCCCTTTGGCAAAACGGGAAACATACCCTTTAACCTTGGAATCTCGTCTAAATCAATGCCCAAACGATTCATTCCGGTGTTGATTTTCAAATGGCAGCCAGGTATAGGCCCCTGCTTGCTCGAAGAGGCAAATTGCATCCAGGCTTTTACCATAGAAACGGAATACAATTCGGGCTCTAAATCGTAGCGCTGAAGCAAATCAAATTCGGCCGCTTGGGCATTCAAAACCAGAATAGGAATTTGAATCCCCAGTTTCCTTAAAGCCACTCCTTCGTCTGCAAAGGCCACCCCAAAATAATCCACCCCATAGTTTTGAAGTAAAATGGGCAATTCCCTGTATCCAATCCCGTAGTTGGCCGCTTTTACCATGACCATGAGCTTCACTCCTTCGGGAAGTTTTGATTTGAAATAGGCCAAATTGCGCAACACTCCAGAAACCGAAATACTCAACTGGCTTCGGTGGGAAGCTAACTTTAACTGTTGAACCAGTTCTTCTAAACGTGCCGACCGACCGCCTTTAACCAAGACGGCCGCGTCCTCCGGCAAAATAGAATGTATAATTTCCTTCGCCGCTCCCAAGTTTTTGAAAAAACGACACTCTGTTCCTACCTGCTCCTGCAGCTTCCCCCATTTTTCTCCAATCCCGACAAATAAATCAAACCCATAAAGCCTTAACCGTTCCAACAAGTCTGAATAAAATCCAACCGCCCCATCGCCCTCGGGGAAATCCGACAAAACAATGGCCTTAAATCGAGTGCCGGCGATCAAATGCAATTTCTGAACCGCCAAAAACAGGGCCTCTTCGTCCATCGAATACGAATCGTCCAAAATTAACCGTCCCCTTTTACCCTCCTCTGTCCGAAGCCGCATCGGCAACGATTCCAGCTTTAGCAAAGAAGCCTCAAATTCGGTGGGCTCAAAACCAATTAATTTTAAGCATGCAAGAACGGTTCGTGCATTTTCCGCATCCACCAAGGTCCAATTTTCAGCAGGGAAATGCAGGCTTCCCCCCGAAAAAAAAAATTGAAATGGAGCATTCGAATTGCCCCAAACATCGGCTGCTGAGCTATCTCCGGTTGTGAAAACCGGGGCTGAAACATCGGGCATCAATGAGGCTAAGGCCTTTGCTTTATAGGGCCCAATCCAGGGTATTTGAGAACGAAACAACAGAAGCTTTTCATGCAAAACCGCATGAAGGTCGCCACCAAAGTGCGCTGCATGTGCAGAGCCCCAATGAGTAAGCACCCCAAAGTCTGGAAGCACTAGCTTTTGAATGCAATCCATATCGCCAGGATGGGAAATACCGGCTTCAATGAGCGCCCATTCAGCGTTTAAATCCAATTGAATCAAAGACAATGCCACCCCCAATTCAGAATTGTAGCTTCCGGGGCTCTTATACACCCGGTGTTTTTGTTGCAAAACCTGAGCCAACCATTCCTTCACAATGGTTTTTCCATTGGAACCTGTAATCCCAATGACCTTGCCCTTAAAAACGGCCCGTTGAGCTTTGGCCCAAGCATTTAAGGCCGCTTGCATTCCATTGGGGGCAAGAAAAACGGGCACATCGGCCAAATGAGCAGGAAGTTCAACCGCATATTCCAGAACAAGGGCAGCAATATCGCCCGACACCTGAGCTGCCATTTTATGGCTGTCGTGGTTCTTGCCTTTGTGGGCAAAAAACAAGACGCCCGGTTCCAAACGCAGGGTTCGGGTATCCAGATTCAAATACTGAATCGCCTGCCCCTGTATTTTTAACTCGGGCCGCAAAGGCTCCAAGCCCATCTTAGAAACGACATCGTGCAGATTCTGTAAAAAAGAAAGTCGAATCATCCCTTGGGTTTCGATTTCTTTTTGAAGCAATCGCGGCATAAAGCCTGGTAGGTATCGGTTTCGCCGAGCATTACTAATTTTTCGTCGGCCACCATCCGGTACGAATGGTTGGCAATATGGCCACAATCCACACAAATGGCATGGACCTTGGTTACAAATTCGGCCACGGCCATCAATCCCGGCATAACTCCAAATGGACGCCCTGAATAATCCATGTCTAATCCCGCACAAATTACCCGTACACCCCTGTTGGCAAGTACATTGCACACATGCACCAACTGGTCGTCAAAAAACTGAACCTCGTCGATTCCCACTACGTCCACTTGGTCGGCAAGCAATAAGATGGCCCCAGAATTGGGCACTGCGGTGGAATAAATGGCGTTTGAATCGTGCGAAACCACATCCGATGCATCGTACCGGTTGTCAACTACCGGCTTAAAAATCTCTACCTTTAGCTTCGCTATTCGAGCCCGCTTTAGGCGGCGAATTAATTCTTCTGTCTTTCCAGAAAACATGGAACCGCAAACCACTTCAATCCAGCCGCGGCGTTCGCCTTCTTTTAACGTATTTTCTACAAACATGGAAAAATGGTACTTTCGAGGTCGAAATTTATTGGTAAAAGCTAAAGCCACCAAATATATTGTTTAAATGAATCATTCCGAACAGGTTACTGAACTTAGAAAGCAAATCCGCACCATTGATGCCCTGCTTGCCAAATGTACAACACCCGAATTAGCCACAAATGTGCATTTAGAGGAGCTGTATGTGCAGGCTCAAGCCTTCTTAAAACATTGCATTTTGCTGCAAGAATACGCTAAAAAGCCAAAACCTGCTGTGGAACTCCCCGACTTCGATCAATTAGACCTTTCCAACAAAACCGATTCAATTCAAATTCCCGCTGCCGCAACCCCCATTGAAACCAAGAATGAAGCCTCAACCGCATCGCAAGCTCCAGTCAACCAAGTTCCCCAGGAGTTAAAACTCGAAGAATCCGTAAAAAAGATTGACCTTACCCCAGAAAAAACCGAATCAGACAAAGAGCCGGCAGCGAAAACCTCAAACACCCAACGGTTGGCCGACAAAATACACCGGGTTCAGGTTAAAGATTTAAGAAAAGCCCTGCCCCTGCACGAGAAATTCCGATTTATCAATGAATTGTTCGGTGGCAACTCCGTTGCCTTTGATTCGGCTCTACAGAAACTGGAATCCTCAGCGTCTTCGGCCAACGCCCTTTCTATTTTATCTGAAATGCAAGGTCAGCTGTCTTGGGAAGCCGACCACCCCTTGTTGGAAAAGTTAATTGAATTGATTGAAAAGCGTTTTTCATGATGAAAAGGCCATTTTTTCTTTGTTTTATTTTGCTGCTTCAAATCCCCATGTTTGGGTTTGCCCAAACCCAATCGGATTTTTATGCCCTATATGTTCAGGCTGCCAAAGACACCCTATCTAGCCCGTTTTTCCATGGACGTGGTTATTTAAAAGACGGACAGAAACTATCTGCTTATCACATTGCCACCGAATTTGTTAAAATTGGGCTAAAAAACTTCAATCCAACCCCCTCCTATTACCAAAGTTTTGAAATGCCGGTGAATATTTTCACCCAGCATCCAACCTTGGCCTTCGACCAAGACTTTTTAACCTGTGGAATCGATTATTTGCCCCACCCTTCTTGCCCCTCGCTTCAAGGCAATTATTCCCTTTTGTGGATTGACTCTAGTCATTTTCAAGACCCCAAGAAATTCAAATCGATTTCTAAAAAAGACCTGCGTTCTACGTTTTTGGTGATGAATATCCCAAAAACAGTTCCCAAAGGCTTGAAAGAAGTGGTCGATAATTTTAGAACAAACCCCTTTAATGCTGCTGGCTTTATTGAACTGGAAGACCAATTAATTTGGGGGGTTTCTACCCAGGCTTCTCAGCACGGAATCCTGCAGGTGAAGCGGGGCAAAATCAACCCCGAACACAAGGAACTGCGCATTTCCATTACAGCGGTCCACATGCCTAATTTCCCAAACGCCAATGTTCTGGGCTACATTCCCGGCAAAAGTGTGAAAGACACCTTTATTTTGGTAACTTCTCATTACGACCATTTGGGCAAAATAGGGCCGCATATTGCCTTTCCAGGAGCCAACGACAATGCTTCGGGGGTAGCAACCATGTTGGGATTGGCGCATTACTTCAGTCAACCGGAACATCAACCCGACTACTCCATGGCTTTTATTGCATTTAGCGGCGAAGAAGCTGGCTTGTTGGGGAGCATACATTACATCCGCAACCCCATTGTTCCCTTTCCAAAAACCCGTTTTGTTTTAAACCTTGACATCATGGGAAGTGAAGATGCCCTAACCATGGTAAATGCCACCGAACAATCCAACGCGTTTAACCTATTGGATTCTTTGAATAAAACCATTGGAGCCGTAGCGAAAGTAAAACCCAGGGGGCAGGCTGCGAATTCCGATCATTATTATTTTGCTCAGCTGGGCATTCCAGCTGTATTTTTATACACCGAAGGTTCGGTGAAAGGCTACCACAGTGTATTTGATACCGCCGATAAAACCCCCATGGCTAAAGCGGGCGAAATACACACCTTGCTTGTACAGTTTCTAAACGCCCTTCAATCTCCAACATGGAAAGTGCAACGCAAGGTCAATTGATTGTTATTCCAACTCCCATTGGAAACCTAGGCGACATGACCCAACGCAGCAAAGAAATGCTGCAAGAATGCGATGCTTTGTTGGCTGAAGACACTCGAGTTACCCGCAAGTTGCTGACCATGATGGACTTGCAGGCTACGGTATTCCCTTTCCACCAGCACAACGAGCACCATGCCACTCCAGCCTGGATCAATCAATTGAAACAAGGGAAAAAACTGGGTTTGGTTTCAGATGCGGGAACCCCGGGCATTTCAGACCCCGCCTTTTTGTTGGTTCGGGCGGCCATCGAGGCGAACATATCGGTTACCTGTTTGCCTGGCCCAACCGCTTTCGTTCCCGCTTTGGTTATGTCAGGCATTCCTTGCGACCGGTTTTATTTTGGCGGCTTTTTGCCTCCCAAAAAAGGGCGACAAACCAAATGGGAATTTATGGCATCGCTGCCATGCACCCTGGTTCTGTATGAAAGCCCACACCGAATAAAAAAAACACTGAAAGAGGCCCTGGAACATTGCGGTGCAAACCGACCTGCAGCAATTGTCCGGGAAATTTCTAAATTCTTCGAAGAAACCATACGCGGTACCCTCTCCGAACTTGTTGAACTCTCCAACAATTCCACCTGGAAAGGGGAAATAGTGTTGGTTATTGGACTTGAACCTTAATCCTATGCGTCAATTTGCTTTTGCTATTCTTTGCCTTGGAATTTTTGCATTGCCCAATTGGGGGCAATCTGCCTGGAAAGTGGACTCGGCATTGTTCTCAAACCCCATCCCCGTTCAATTCAGCACCCAGGAGGGCACCTGGATGAATCTGGATTTGAGTCCCGACGGAAACACGCTTGCCTTTGACCTTCTGGGCGACATTTACCTGCTTGATTCCAAAGGGGGAAAAGCCCGCTGCATTTTGTCGGGACCCGCCTGGGAAGTTCAACCCCGATTTAGTCCCAATGGCAAGCAACTGTGTTTTACCAGCGACCGCGATGGGGCCGATAATATATGGGTTTGTGATTTGGACGGAAAAAATCTAAAGGCCATAACAAAAGAAGATTTTCGCCTGTTAAACAATCCAGTTTGGTCGCCCGACGGCAAATACATCGTGGCACGAAAGCACTTTACCTCGACCCGTTCGGCAGGGGCAGGAGAAATGTGGATGTACCATGTAGAAGGCGGCAAAGGCCAAGCCCTAACCGCTCGAAAAAACGACCAACAAGATGCAAACGAGCCCTTCTTTGACCCTTCAGGTAAATTTCTGTATTTCAGCGAAGACGTGTATCCTGGGGGGTATTTCCAATACAACAAAAACCCAAACGACCAGATTTACGTGGTTCAAAAATACGATTTTAGCAAAGGGCAATCCGCTACCCTAATCAGCGGGGCAGGCGGGGCCGTTAGGCCTACTCCTTCGCACAATGGAAAATGGTTGGCTTTTGTGCGCCGGGTACGGGAATCCTCTGCTTTAATTGTGTATAACCTAGAAACCGGAGCCGAGAAAATAATCTTCGATGGGCTATCGAAGGACCAACAAGAAGCATGGGCCATTTTTGGCCTGTACCCCGGCTTTGCTTGGTCTCCAAACGACCAGCACATTTACATTTGGGCCCAAGGGAAAATTCAAAAAGTAGAGGTATCCACCTCAACAGCCAGCCAAGTACCCTTTGAGGCCGAGGTAAACCAAGTTCTAAATCCTGCACTTCAATTTAAGCAGCCGAAATTGGAAGACACCTTCTCGGCAAAAGCCTTGCGCGGATCGGTTACCTCAGCAAACGGAACTGTAGCCTGTGTGGCTGCGGGGCAACTTTGGGTAGGAAAACCAAACAACATGAAAGCCATTTCTGGTTTGCCGGGCTTGCCCAACGACCCTGCATGGAGCAAACAGGGGGATCAGTTGTATTTCGCCCTATGGAACGACACCGACCTGGGCAGCGTTTGGGCAATATCCTTCCGAAACGGGCAAGCCCAAACACCCAAGAAATTAAACCTGCCGCCCGGCATTTACCGCTATCCCAAACCCTCTCCCTCTGGAAACGACCTTTTGGTAGTAAAAGAAATTGGAAATGGACACCTGGGCTACGCTTACACCGCTGAACCTGGCATATACCGATTCAATTTGAAAAACGGTTTGCATGAAAAACAAACCGATGTTGGGGAAAATCCATGGTGGAAGGCAGATGAATCTGGATTTTATTTTCAAACTGGGGGAATCGTATTTGGAAGTTTGTCGAAAACCTTTGAATTCTATTCCTTCAACGACAAATCCAAACAAACCATTAGCACTTCAAAATACGCCGGATTTTATGCCCCAAGTCCAGACGGAAAATACCTGGCCTTTTCGGAATTGTACAAGGTGTACCTAATGCCCCTTCCCGAATCGGGCAAAACTATACCCTTGTCTGGAACTGCACAAGAGCTGCCCATCCGCTGCATTTCAGAAGACGCCGGCATTGCCCTGCACTGGTCGGGCAAAGAAACCCTGCATTGGACATTGGGCCCCTACTACTCTACGCTTACCCTACCGCAGATTGATGTTTTTGCCGATACCGGTTTGGTTAAAACCCTTCGAACCGATTCCATTCAAATTAGCTTGTCAACCAACAATCCAAACCAAACCTTGTACATCAAAGCGGGCCGCATCATCACCATGAAAGGCGACGAAGTGCTTGAGCCGGGGATTTTGGTCATAAAGAACAACCGAATAGAGGCCATTGGAAGTCCTGAAACCCTTCCTTATACAGAGGGCATTGTTGTAGATTATTCCACCAAAACCTTGATGCCCGGGCTGGTAGATGTGCATGCCCATACTGGGAATTTTAGGCATGGCATTAGCCCCGAACAACAGTGGGAATATTTTGCCAACCTTGCATTTGGGGTTACCACAACGCACGACCCCTCGGCCAATACCGAAATGGTGTTTTCTCAAAGCGAGATGCTGCGCAGCGGGAAAATGCTGGGGCCGCGTCTGTTTTCGACCGGCACAATATTGTATGGGGCCGATGGGGACTTTAAGGCGGTGGTTAACTCGATAGACGACGCCCGAAAGGCCATTCGTCGAAACAAAGCCTTTGGGGCTTTTAGCGTAAAAAGCTACAACCAACCCCGCAGAAGCCAACGTCAACAGGTTATTCAAGCGGCACAAGAAGAACAGATTCGGGTGGTTCCAGAAGGCGGTTCGCATTTTTTCCACAACATGACCATGATTATGGACGGGCACACCGGTGTGGAGCACAACATCCCCGTAGCTCCCCTCTACCAAGACGTTATTAAATTCTGGTCGGCCGGAAAAACCGCCAATACCCCCACCCTTATTGTCAATTACGGAGGGGTAAACGGAGAATATTACTGGTTTCAAAAAACCAATGTTTGGGAAAACAAGCGCTTGCTGCAATTTACTCCCCGCCCCGTTGTGGATGTCCGTTCAAGGCACCGAACCATGATTCCCGATGAAGAATACGAAAACGGCCATATTTTGGTGAGCAAAAGCTGCACCAACCTTCAAAATGCCGGAGTAAACATCAACATGGGCAGCCATGGGCAACTTCAAGGATTGGGCGCACATTGGGAAACCTGGATGATACATCAAGGTGGAATGACAAACATGCAAGCCTTGCGTTCGGCAACCCTAAACGGAGCAGAATACATTGGACTTGACCATGAACTAGGAAGCCTAGAAGCGGGTAAATTGGCCGACATTCTGGTGTTGGACGAAAATCCATTGAAGCACATTCAAAACACCTTGGGAATACACCGGATACTATTGAATGGCCGGATTTACAATCCAGATTCCCTGAAAGAGGAAAGCAGCGGGTCCTACAGGCCCAAACCATTTTACTGGCAATCCAACCATGCCTTTTCTTCACCTTGGGTTGAAGGCGAAGATCTGTTGCACCACCACTGCGGTTGTGGAAAACACTAATTTATGAAGGCTTTTTTTGTTGTATTGTTTTTTTGCCTCCTGATTAAAAACTGCTTGGGGCAAATACCTATGTGGGTGGGTGGTTTAAATTCTCATTCTGCTAAATTAACGGCTTTCCCCTCTGCCCATCAAACCAAAAACCAAGGCAATTGGGAAATCCTAGATCCGGCCTCAGGAATTATACGCCGCCTTCCCGTAGAAACGCGAAAAATTGGAAACACCTTTGTCTGGACATCCAAGGCAACCGATTTAGATGAAAATAGGTCCTATTTATACCGACTGATTGCAACGGGACAAGATTCAAGCTATTCAGGTAGCTTTAAAACATTCAGCAACCGACCAACAGGATTTAAGTTTACAGCCAGCAGTTGCTCATTTGCCCTTGGAAGTCCAGCCTTTTTGCCCATGATGGATTATTACCCTCAGTTCTTTATGCACTTGGGAGATTTGCATTACGGCGACATTAGCAGCACTCAAATTGAAGATCATCTTCGCCCCTATTTTACTCGATTCTTAAATGGCAAAAAAGAGCAAGCATTTTGCCAACGTGTGCCCATAGATTACATCTGGGATGATCATGATTTCTGCGGCAATAACTCTGCCGGCCCTTCCCCATGCGGAAATGCCGCAAGAGCAGCATACCTAACCGCATTTCCAGGTTATTCTCCCTATCGGCAAGCTGCAGGAATGGCTCATTCCTTTCAAAATGGTCGAATTCGATTTATTGTTCTTGACCTACGAAGCGAAAGAACCGATTCAACCATCATGAGCGCCGAGCAATTGAATTGGCTAAAACAAGAACTTCAGTCCGCCCACCTTAACCATCAGCTGGCACTTATCTTTAGCTCGGTTTCTTGGTACGGAAACGAAATAGACAACTGGGGTGGATTCCCTGAAGAACGCAAAATGATTATTGAATATATCGAAGAAAACAGCATAGATAAGGTGGCCATAATTTGCGGAGATGCCCATATGAGCGCCCTAGATGATGGCAGCAACTCAGCAGCCTTAAGTCCGTTTCAAACGTCCCCAAGTACCTTAAAAAAAAGATTCCCAGTTATTCAAGCTGGAGCTTTATTGAGTTTTGCTTCCAACAAAGGCGGCACCTATTCGCACGGTGAATTTGTCAACCCCTTGGGGGCCGGACAATGGGTGGAATTTCAAATCATCGACAACGATGCCGCGGCAATAGCCCTTAGAATTACTGGCCAACAAACAATGGCCGGATATTTACAACCAAATAGGTTGTTCCACGAATCCTTTTTTTGGTCCTTACCAAGTTCAAAAAATCAAGAAGATTGGTTCAGCATCGAACGGACTGAAAATACGGTAAACGTCAAAATTCCAATCACGCCGGAAACAACGGGAAGCCTTTATAGGCTTCGAACCGCAAAAGGACATATTCTGGACGCCGCTGCCACAGGCGAAATAAACACCCTTATTCTTTCCACTCATTTATCTAAAGATTCCAGCCTGATGTTTTTAGAAGAAGAACGCCTGGGCTCCTTCCGGGTTTTCTTGATATCAGAAAAATAAAATTGAGATGGTATTTTTTTGAAAAATGGGGCGGCAGCCGGGCTTTCCCGGGTTGTCCGCGGTGCCTGCCGGGCCGGGTAAGGCCCAAAAGTAGCTCCTAAAGTCGCTCTTTTGAGCCTTATCCGGCAGCCGGCAGGCCCCTTGCGGGCAACCACGCTCAATCCCTGCCGCGGGACGCATCTCGAGAATTTACGCCACTGCCAATAGAGCCGCACCCAAACCCTAAAGGCAGGATGGACCCTCTAAATCTGTCCGGCTTTTTCCTTCAAAATTCAGAAAACGTTTTTTCATTTTGTTTGGCCAGCTTCCTAATCCACATTCCATCCAATCTTCCTTTCCGTTTCCCTACCTGAAAATGGGATGATCTACCACTTCACCCCGTCTCATACCCGAAACTCCCGCCTCCCACTTCAACAAAGTTTCCCTTATTGATTTGGACAGCTTTTATGAGAACCCCTGTGAACCCTAGAATTGCCTTTCGGCCCTCCTCCAATCCACAATACACACTTCACGCCAAAAAAAACCCTAAGTGTTCTTCGCCACCCCAAATACGAGACGAAGCAGTTATTATTTCATCGATGAACCTCAAAGGTACGAAGGTCGTTTTCAACTGTCAAGTCAAAATCGATTTTGTTCGACAGAATTTAATTTTAAAACAATTCTCGACAAAGGAAATTAACCAGTAAAAAAAGTTAAAATGAAAAAAATGAAA
>CAILUT010000022.1 GCA_903837495.1 uncultured Flavobacteriales bacterium
CCAGGCAGTGGCTCCCAAGGTCGCCCTGCCTGTCGCGCGCACGCAGGCCCCAGTCCTTTGCGGGCTACCCGGTTCAATCCCGCCCGCATCGGCCCAACAAGAAAACGGCCCCGAAAACAAAAAACGCCTGCATTCCTGCCTAAAATTTCCGCCTATATAGCCTCGAAAACATTCCATTCGTGCATTCGTGGCTAAGCCAAACACGTCTTAATTTCCTTGCGCCAATCTCGCCCCGAAAACATTCCATTCGTGCTTTCGTGGCTAAGCCAAACACGTCTTAATTTCCTTGCGCCAATCTCGCTCCGAAAACATTCCATTCGTGCATTCGTGGCTAAGCCAAACACATCTTAATTTCCTTGCGCCAATCTCGCTCCGAAAACATTCCATTCGTGCATTCGTGGCTAAGCCAAACACGTCTTAATTTCCTTGCGCCAATCTCGCCTCGAAAACATTCCATTCGTGCATTCGTGGCTAAGCCAAACACGTCTTAATTTCCTTGCGCCAATCTCGCCCCGAAAACAGAACATTCGTGCATTCGTGGCTAAACCTTTATCGAATTACCGGAACCCGGAACCGAACCCAACGCCCATTTTGTTCCACCGAAAGCAGGTAACTTCCCGTGGCCAATCCATTTAGGCTTAGTTGATTTAGGCCCGACTGTCCTTGTCCGTACATCCAGCGCTTTCCTTGCAAATCATGCAAAACCCACATGCCCTTGAGTTCCAACTCTAGATTCAGAATTTCGGTTGCAGGAACAGGATAAATACGCACTTGGCTTAGCTCGGGCGAATCTATGGAACTGGGATTCACCTGAATGCAGTCGCTGGTGTCGGCACAATAGCCGTTGTACACCACCGCAGCATAGCTGCCCGATTGTTGGGGAACAAAGGTGGCTGAATTCGCACCGGGAACCACACTAAAATTCGAAGTACAACGCAGCCAAACCAAGCTGTCGCCCAGTACGGTGGCCGTTAGGGTGTCGCCGCTCAATTGAATGCCCGCCGTTAAGGCTGTATTCACCACAACCGAAGTGGTGCAGGTTGAAACATTGCCCGCTGCATCGGAAGCTTCCCATATCAAATCCACAGTTCCGGCAGGCAAAACCGTTCCCGAGGCTGGCCCAGCCACCTGTTGAATTTGGGCCGCAGAACAGGCATCGCTTGCCTGTGGGGCATAATTCGGCAGGGCTTGACCTAAGCAGAAACCCGTTTCATTTTTGCAGTTTGCAAAGGTTGGAGGAACCGAGTCCACAACCAGAACCACTTGCACCACTTGGCTAATGTTGCCGGCGGCATCGCTAACCGACCAAACAACCTGGGTTGTACCCAATGGGAATGTGGCCGGCGCGTTGTTTTGCACCTGGGCAACGCTGCAATTGTCTTGAGCTAAGGGCGAACCTAAGGTAACGTTGGAAGCAGAACAAAGGGAAACATCGGTTGAAACAACAACATTGGCAGGCGGAACAACAACGGGAGCGATGCTGTCGTACACCATCACCATTTGGGTATCGATGGCGGTATTTCCTGCAGCATCGGTAGCCGTCCAAATCACAAGGGTTTGTCCAGGCCCGAAGCTGGCCGGTGCATTGTTGGTTAGGCTTTGAAGGCTGCAATTGTCGCTAGCCTGCGGGGTTCCTAAATTCACATTTGAAAGCAGGCAAGAACTGGAATCCAGCAGCAAAACCAGGTTGGCTGGGGCTTGAACCTGAGGGGCGGTAACATCGTTCACCACAACCAATTGGCTGTCTTGGGTTGTATTGCCCGAGGGGTCGGTGGCCGACCAAACCACCCAGGTGCTGCCCGGATTAAAAAATTGCGGGGCATTGTTGGCAATAACTACGCCTGTACAGTTGTCGCTGCCCGTCGCACTGCCCAAATTCAATCCACTTACTCCACAAGAAACAGCATTGGCATTTACGCTGATGTTGGCTGGAATGGTCAAAACAGGAAACTGGTTGTCAACCACCGTAACGGTTTGCTGTGCCGTGCCTACATTTCCCACCGAATCGGTAGCAGTCCACACCACCACCGTTTGTCCGGCATTAAATACGGCTGGAGCATTGTTGGTCAGGGTAAACGGAGAGCAATTATCAACCGCCGTAGCTTGGCCAAGGGTTACACCTGTTGCAAAACATTGGCCGTTGTCGGCAAACACCGCAACATTGGCAGGGGGCGTAACCACCGGGGGCCATAGGTCTTGAATAAATACGTTTTGATTAACCGAACTGCTGTTTCCTGCGGCATCGGTGGCGGTCCAAACCACGGTAGTAAGCCCCAAAGGGAACTGGGCCGGTGCGTTGTTGGTTAAGCTGGGTGTTCCGCAGTTGTCGGTAACTTGAGGGGCAATCAACAGCACATTGGTTGAATAGCAAAGTCCAGGATTGGTAACGGCGGTAGCCGAAGGCGGTGTGGACAAAACAGGGCTGAGCAAATCCTGCTGAGCAAAAACCACGTTTGAAAAGGCCGAATCGCCGCTGCCGGAACAGGAGGCCTTAACGCGGAAGTACCTAGAAAAGGTATCGACCTGTTGGGTATAAACCACCGAAAAAGAGCCCGGAATATTGGACCAAGGTCCATTGAAGGAACTTGAACTTTGCCAAATCACGCTAAAGCCAGAACCGGCCGAGGTGTTTGTGGCTTGAAGTACGGCGTTTAGGCTTCCACAAAAATCAACGGTATCGGCGTTGTTGATGGTGGCAATGGGCGAATTTGGAACACCCTGGCAAATGGGGATGGTAATTTCTACCTTTCCGTTTCCGGAATTAAAAGCGCGGGCGTTGACGCGGTTTACACCTCCGTTAAAGGAGCCGCCCCCGCCGCCAAAATAGGGGTATCCGGTTCCGGCACCGCCGGAATATCCGCCGCCGCCGGCATTTCCATGGCTGTAATCGGATCGGCCGTCGTCGCCGGTAGCGGCCCCGCCGCCAAAGCCCCCGTTGGTCAGGTTGTTGTTGGCACGTCCGCCAATGAATCCAGAAGCCCGGCTTCGGCCAAAGTTGTCGCCATACTGGCCTCCGGCGCCTCCGTTAGAAGACCAACCAGCACCACCGGCACCGCAATATCCGCAGTTTGTACTGCCTCCCTGCGATCCGGCTCCGCCGCCGCCGCCGCCCGCTCCTGCTGCTCCCGACACATAACCTTGCGAAGCTGGAGGAACCTGTCCTGTGGTTCCCGTATCGCCATGTATGGCCGAGGTGGCGCTCCAAAAAGTGCCGGGACCACCGCCGCCTCCGCCCGAAGCCATCAAAAGAGCTCCGTTGCTTTTTTTCCAAACGAAGGTGCCGCCGCCGCCGCCGCCGCCGCAGTTTCCATTGCCAATGCCATCGATGCCGCGTTGCCCAACGGCAATCACGAGGGTGTCGCCCATATTCAAATTAAAATCGCCTTGCATGCGCGCGCCCAAGCCGCCCGCGCCGCCGCCGCCCCGAAAAGTGGGACTGCTGGCTCCGGTGCCGCCTTGGGCTCCAAAAGCCGCAATGCGGTAGGTATTGGTTCCGGGCACGGCCCACTCCTGAAAGCCGGTGGTGTTGATGCGCACCTGATTAAACAACGGATTGCCTAAGCCGTAATTGGTATCTACCTCGAATTGGGTAGGACCAAAGCGGCCGGTGCTGCCACACGGATTAAAGGTAAACACCGGTTGGGCCGATACCGAAGCGGCAAACAGTACAAGAAAGAGCAGTAAAAATCGTTTCATAGAATAAAGATAACATCTGTTCTGAAAGTCTGCACCATGGGGCAGAAAATACAGGTTTTGAGGGAATAAGCCATGGAAATGTTTGTTGTTATGGAAGCTGTGAAAAATGTTGTGCGTAGTCTTCGTTCAATGGTTGCTTGAAATGGAAAAGAAAACACAATCATCTGAATGACTTAAAATGAAAATGCTGAAAATTCCTACTTGTGATGTAATGCACTTGCGTGAAGCAGGAAAACTTAAATTCACAAAACAAGGTACTGCCTTTTTATATTCTGCTGAAAGTGTTGCTCTGCTTCAAGATATAGGATAAATTATTTATCTAATTTTTTTTTGCTTTTGGTTGGTGGTAAGAAGTTGTCTTTTGTTACCACTTTTTTTCCGGTTTTTTGCTCCAATGCCAACCTTGCATCTTTTGCAATTTTGCCACCTTTCTTACCTGCATCGGCATTTTCTTGAACACCTTTTGCTTTTTCTGTTTCAGCTATTTGGCGAGTTGAAAGTTCTGCTAATGCAGTAAAAATCAATTCAGCCTCGCTCATGTGGTCGCGGAGATTTTGAGATTTCAAACCTTTCAAATCCTTATGATTCTTCACTGTTAATCCTGTCCATTCTTGATGAATGATGTTGGTTAAAAATGCAAATTCATCTGATTTTTGAACTCCACTTTCTTTCCAATAATCGGTAAGCTTATTGCGGGTTTCTTGACCCGTCATTCGTTGCTGAATCCACTTTTCGCTTCTACCCAGTTTTTGCCAATTTTCCCTTGCTCTGTCCAAACTCATCTCTGGGTCTTGTATTTCTTGCATCCGTTCATATCCAACTTTCGCAAGCCATTGTTTGAAGGGTTCTGCTTTAGGCGATGGAATTGATTGGATAATTCGAAGCAATGATTGAGTGTCAGCAACATCTGTATCCCTTAATTTTCCGTCTGTTGCTTTCATTTTCAACTGTCGACAAATTGTCGACAGTTCGAACCCATCTTCGGTTTTAACTCTCTTTTTCATTTTAAACCAATAATCTCTTGGATTTGAACTGTCGGTTAAAATGCCTACAACATCTATCACTGAAAAAAACCATGTTTCCGTTTTTTCATCCCAGTGAGTTCGAACTTGTTTGCTTTCAAATAATTTAATGTTGCTCATAAGATATGTTCATTTTTTTCTTCCCTTGAATCATCTTCCTGACTTGCATCCAAAATCATTTTTGTTTCGGCTTCCGGCTATTCTCCAACACGTTTGAAAAAGAAACCAGCATTTGAAAATGTTCGCAGACCTGTCCCCGAAAATACCCCTTTTCCGTGTTTTATCCTAAAAGGTAGCGAAGGTTCTTAGCCTCGTACAATTTGTTGTAATACGTATCAAAAAATGGTTTTTTTTCGTTCCTTTTATAACCAAATTGGCCTCAAGTAAATACCAAACAATGAGCCACACTTTCTGTACGTATCAAAATAGCATTAAGCGCATTGTACTGCATGCCTGCATCGGCTTGCTTTTAATCGCTTGTGCGGGGACAGAGGCCGAGCAGGAACCAGGGCCAAATCCCCCCACAACCTCAGCTGCAAAAAAGGTGTTTCGAGTGGCGGTACAACCCTATGGAGGCTTTCCGCCCGCAGAAGTTCAGCAGGTTTCAGAGGCCTTGACATCGATGTTGGGGGCTCAGGTGCTGATTTTGCCCAATCGGCCCCTTCCCGAAAGTGCGTTTATACACGTAAAATCACCCCGGTACCGTGCCGATAGCCTGTTGGCACACTTAAAGCGCAGCAAAGCTCCCCATGTGTACTGCGTCTTGGGTTTAAGCCAAAAAGACATTTCGGCCACCAAGCGCGGCAAAGACGGGCAGGTAAAACAACCGGAATTCAAATACCGGGATTGGGGCGTATTTGGCTTGGGTTACATGCCGGGAGCAGCCTGCGTGGTTTCAACTTTTCGCTTGCCCAAAGGAAAGCCTTCGTATCTGATGCGCCTTAAAAAAATCAGTGTGCACGAACTTGGCCATAATTTAGGTTTGCCGCATTGCCCCATGGAGGGTTGTGTTATGATGGACGCCGCCGAAACCATACAAACCATTGATCGGGTGAAGTTGGCCTTTTGTGAAAAATGCTGGAATGCAGTGCAAACCAAACTGAAAAAAGAAGGTTTTGAAACAGCTTTGGGCGGAAGTACTGGAATATAAGGACTGCGACCGGTATTAGTGAATTGCAACACGGCTTGCATCAGCCTATTTTGCCGGCCGGCTAGCGCCCAAAACAGCAAACAAAAATCTGTTTGGGGCCTTTTCTTGTTCATAAACCCTTGGCCTTGTTTCAAGGTCTTTGCTCCTATTTTTGAACGCGGCTCAGCCCCCTGCAATGAAGTCCATTTTCCCTGCAAACTTTTTTTCATCTTTGTAGTATGATTGATCGGTACGAAACGGTGGTGGGCTTAGAAGTACATATTCAGCTTTCCACCCTCAGCAAGGCCTACAGTTCTGATTCAGCTGCCTATGGAGCTATGCCCAACCACCATGTAAGTGCTGTGTCGGTGGGTATGCCTGGAACCCTGCCTGTGGTCAACAGCCGAGTCCTTGAATTTGCAGTCCGCCTAGGTTTGGCCACAGGTTCCCGCATTCGCCCTGAAAACCACTATGCCCGAAAAAATTATTTCTATGCCGATTTGCCAAAAGGCTATCAAATTACTCAGCACACCACTCCCATTTGCGAGGGAGGCTGCGTAGAATTTATAACCGATGAAGGCGAAAAAAAACAAGTGGGATTGGAGCGCATTCACATGGAAGAAGATGCCGGAAAAAGCATGCACGACCAAGACCCCTTCGACTCGCTCATTGACCTAAATCGGGCCGGAGTTCCTTTGCTTGAAATGGTTTCTCGCCCAGACATTCGGTCTGCCCGCGAAGCCTACTTGTACCTAACCGAAGTGCGTCGCCTGGTGCGGCACCTAGATATTTGCGACGGCAACATGGAAGAAGGCTCTCTGCGCTGCGATGCCAACATTAGCGTCCGTTTAAAAGGCGAACCGACCTTGGGAATAAAGGTGGAGGTGAAAAACATGAACTCCATGCGCCACGTTCAAAAGGCCATTGAGCACGAAACACGCCGGCAAATTGAATGCATCGAAACCGGTCAGCCTATTGCCCAAGAAACCCGGCAGTTTGACGCCATGAAAGGAGTTACACACTCCCTGCGCAGCAAAGAAGACGCCAACGACTACCGCTATTTTCCAGAACCCGATTTGCCTCCGGTTTTCATAAGTCCCGAATACATTCAGTGGGTTCAACAACAACTGCCCCCGCTGCCCATGGCACTCTACGAAAAATACACCGGTAAATGGGGCCTTTCGCCCGCCGAGGCCGCTCTGTTGGTCGAAAACAAGTCTGAAGCCCTTTACCTCGAAGAACTTGCGAAGCACTGCAACCAAGTAAAAAATGCCGCCAATTGGCTCCTAGTCCGGGTAAAAAACTACCTGAACGAACAAGGAATTGGCATGGGCGAGTTCCCGCTGTCGCCCTCAACCTTAGGCTCCCTAATTCGCTTGGTCGAATCCTCAAAAGTAAGTTATACCGCCGCTGCAGGTCCTTTGCTCGAAGCCCTTCTCATTTCCCCTCAATCTGATCCCGAGGCCTTGGCCGCCAAACTTAATTTATTGCAGGAATCCGATAGGGCCACCCTGGAAATGCTGGCCGATCAGGTCATCGCCGAAATGCCAGAAGAACTGGCCCGTTACCGCGAAGGCAAAACCGGATTGCTCGGTATGTTTATGGGCAAACTAATGAAAGCAAGCGGTGGCAAGGCCGACCCAAAAATGGCCTCCGAAATTTTGAAACTCAAATTGGCATGAAACCCAGCAATACCCTTTATTTTGGTGTTCTTTTTTTAACCGGCCTTCTGGCTTGCAAAACCGAATCGGCCCCCGATGGACCCATTTCTGGCACGATACGCGGCGCCAAAGGCATGGTTCTCTATTTTGAAGAACTGGGTTCCAACGGAACTGAACTCATCGACAGCGTTGTGATTGATGCCAACGACGGCTTTTGCATTACCAAACCCGCCGGGGGAGTTAACTTTTACCAGCTTCGGTTGGGGCCCAATCAGCCCGCCTCACCCATGCAAATGCCCTCCAACATTTGCCCCATCATTACCGACTCGACCGAGAAAATATTCCTCGAAATCGACCCCCGATTCATGGCCCGCCCCATTCGCGTTGAAGGCAGCCCCGAAACCGCCCTGCTCAATGAAGTCTTTCGCCTGGCAGATTCCTTTTCGCGCATTCAAGACTCCTTGAGCCAGCAAATGCAGAATTCCAGCCTTTCGAACCAGGCCACGATGGAGCAGAACCAACGCGCATGGGAACAGTATCGAATGGAAATCATTGCCTGGGTCCGTGCTCATTTGGGCGCCTTTTCTACCCTGCAAGCCATTTACTACCTTGACGTTGACGACCTGAACAACCTAGGCCTGTTCAAAGAGGTCTTAGATGCTTTGATGCCCCGCTTTCCCAATAATTTTAGGGTTGAAAATTTCAACACTCAGGTCAGCATGAAACTGGCCTTGGCTCCCGGAAAAACCGCTCCCATCTTTACCCTGCCTACCTCCAAAGGCGACACCCTTTCTCTGTCGGATTTTTACGGCAAACATACTCTGATTTTGATCGATTTCTGGGCCTCCTGGTGCGCACCCTGCCGGGCCGAAAATCCGAACCTGAGGGCCGCTTATTCTAAATTCAAGGCCAAAGGACTTGAAATTGTTGGGGTTAGTCTTGACCAAAACAAAGAAGCCTGGCTCAGAGGCATTAAAGATGACAAACTCAGCTGGCCTCAGCTGTCAGACTTGGGTTATTTCAACTCTGAAGCCGCCCGTTTGTACGGCATCAACAGCATTCCCTCCAACTTTTTGCTCGACGCAAACGGGGTAATTTTAGCCTCAAACCTGCGCGGCCCCGAACTGAATAAGGCCATTGAACAACATCTGCCTTAAAACCTACCACCAAGGCACGGTGTTTGTCGTGTCTGATGCCCACTTGGGGGTGCCCGGTCCCGCCCAGAGTCTGGAGCGCGAAAAGCAGTTGGTGCACTGGATCAACACGGTGGCTCCTCAGGCTCAAGCCATTGTTCTGCTGGGCGATGTGTTCGATTTTTGGTACGAGTTAAAACAAGCAGTGCCCCGGGGCTATTCCCGCTTGCTGGGCTGCCTGTCGCATTGGACCGACCAAGGCTTGCCCATTCATTTTTTCCCAGGAAACCACGATATGTGGACCTACGGATATTTGGCCACGGAATGCGGTTTGCAAGTACATCACCAAGGCGAATTCTGGAATTTAGGCGGACGTACGTTTTTTCTGGCCCACGGCGATGGACTTGGCCACGGCGACCATTCCTACAAAATCTTCAAACGCATTTTTCGCAGTTCCTTTTTTCGCTGGTGTTTTAGCCGGCTACACCCCAATTTCTCCTTTGCACTGGCTCAATATTTAAGCCGACGCAGCCGCGCAGCACATGCCGAGTCCGAACGCCATTTTCTGGGCGAAGACCGCGAATGGCTCTACCAGTACGCATTGCAGCAAAGCAGCGCCTTCCCCGGCACCGACTTCGTCTTTGGCCACAGACATTTGCCAAGCATTCACCCCCTGCCGGGTGGCTGCCGCTACATCAATACCGGCGACTGGCTCAGCCACTTTAGCTACCTCAAAATTCAACAGGGACAGGTCGAACTTTGCTATTGGAACGCCCCCTAAATCAAAATTACAAGTTGTTGCCGTTTTGTTCTTTCAACGGCTGCAGGCTTTCACCCCTACCTCCTCCGATTTTGCACCGGCTAAGACTTCAAGCAAAAAAGGATTTGTTGGGGTAGCCCCAATAAAACAAGAACATATAAATCCCGAACCCACAAGCCAATTAAAACAGGGAATCCAAAACGAGCAGGCATTTGAAATAGAACCAACAACCGTTCGCCGCCCGAATCCATCTTGAAGAAATAAAGGGGCAAGCTAAGTGCCCCCAACAATTGCATGAAACTTATTAACTTTACTTTATGAAAGAGGCCGTTCTGAATCGCAACAAATGCTTGTTGGTCTATATTGTTGGGGAAATCAAGCCTGATTTTTGACAAAACTCAGAAGGAAACAGAGGAGGATCAAGAATTCGCATGCTAGTTCTAGAAGAAATAAAACATTGGGCAGAAAGCCTCAGATTGGGTTGTGCAGAAGCAGTGCCTATAGCAAGGCTATGGAAGAAACGCTGCCAAGGCAGATTGGGCGTTTTGTTTTTGCTTATGACCTGTACACTCCATTTTGGACTTGTAGGTCAGGGCTTAGCGGATTCCGAATTTTCTGCCAATTTAAAAAAAGCAGCGCCTGAATTTGAATGGGTTTCGAGCGAGGCCGTCCGTAAGGAGGTCATAGACCTTTTGGCAAATCACCGCAACAAGCTAGGCCAATGGGCCATCGAGATATCAAAAACACACGGGCTTTCGGCCGGGCTTAATGCCATTGGCCTTCCAGGATCTTTGTGTTATTTGCCTGCATCGTTGGGCGTTTCAGAGGCGCTTTTAGGTCAAGAAGACCTTCGGAATGGGGCTTGGCAGATGCACTCTTCCGTGGCAGCGAAGTATGGCCTTTTGATAAATTCGCACATAGACGAACGTTTTGACCCCGAATTAAGTGTCGATGTAGCATTGAACCAACTTCGGGATTTATGGGCAGATTTTGAGCCGAACAGCTTGGCGATACTGGCCTTTTTATCCTCGCCGTCCACCGTTCGGCAAGCCCAATACCGAAGCTGCGATGCCTTATCCTGCCGATCTGTTTTTGAAGGCATGGAGGCCGCCACCATGCAGCTTTACCACCGTTTTCTTGCAACCGTGTATGTATACGCCTACCACAAAGAAATTATTCCGGGCCAAGCCTTAACCCCACCCAATAAAATGCCGCATCACAGGCTGCAGCAAGCAGAACCAAAAAGAGCCTACATCGCTTGGTTGAAAGAAGATTCTGTTTCATTCCAACGTCAGAATCCCCATTTGATTGGCGAGGTAATCCCATTGGGCGCCCGGGTGTATTCTAAGTCTGAACTGCCCCGAAAACCGCTGGACCAGGACCCGCTTCTCCGCTTTGGTTTTCAACGCCTTCGCGCCAAGCCAGACAGTTTAATGGCTGCCATGCTGCAAATGAAAATCGACCCTGAACTTTGGTTTGAATTGAACGGAATTGAACCAGCCCTTCTTCATGACAATGAAACAATGCTGCTGCCCCTGGCTCCGATCTCGGTTTCCCCCGCAGCCATTCCCGAAGAAATCCCGCTGTTTTTGCCCACCCGAGAGCCTCAAAAACCCAAAACAGTGCCTCAAATGAAAGGGCGGTACCACACCGTGCGGTCGGGCGAAACCTTATGGTCGATTGCCCAGAAATACCCGGGAGTTTCTCACCTCGATATTCAAAAGGCCAATCGAATGGGCAACAAAGACATCATTCAACCTGGCCAAAAAATAAAAATCCCCAAATGAAGATAAGGCCGTCAAAACCCGATTTTGATTCCCCCCTCAAAGTAGCGGGTGTGGTAGCCGTCGTATTATTGGCGATGGTGGCACTAACGGCCTTGTGGCCAGAACGCAACCCCCAAATAGGCTCTTGGGAAATAAAATGGAAAAGCTGGAATGCACTTTGGCAAAAGGATACCCTGTCCGAAGTGGATTTGGCCGCCATGGAAAAAGAACGGGTGGCCGACAGCATTCGGCTGTCCTCTTTGCAAGGTGCCCAAGACAGCCTGAACTTAGTGCTTGAATTAAAAGCCAAAGACCCCGCACAACTGCATATACCCCCAAAAAAACCAGATGTGCTGAATGCTTTTTTTCAGCAATTGGATTCGCTGGAGAAAGGCCAAAAGCCCGCTCCTTTTGTGCGGATTATGCATTGGGGCGATTCGCAAATTGAGATTGACCGCATTTCAGACGTGTTGCGCAATGAGTTGCAAGCCCGATTTGGGGGCATCGGCCCCGGGCTGCTGCCCATTCAACAAACCATTCCTACCGCCACCGTTGGGCAAACCGCAAATGGCTCCTTACGGCGATATTTATTGTGGGGACCGCCCTCGGGCCGGCATGCCGCACACCGAAGCTACGGCCCGCTTTTGAGTTTTTCAAAAATGGATTCGGGCCGTGTGGAATTGAGATTTGCAAAGGGAATGAGCGCCACGGCCGCCTCAGGTGCCTTTAGCAAAGTGGTATTGCTGACCGGACACAGAAACAGCGATTTGCAGGTTTCGGCCTCTACAGGGTTTAGCCAAACGCTAACCGCAGGAACAGGACTTCAGTCCGCTGCAATCAAAACCGGCGAACCCCTAAAACAAATTAGCATTTCCCTGCAAAGCGACTCCGGAGCCGTGTTGTATGGGATTTCATTAACAGGAAGCAGCGGAGTTGTTGTTGACAACCTCCCGATGCGAGGCTGCTCGGGAACCATTTTTACAGGAACCGATGCCGCATCTATGGCTCAAGGCCTAAAGGCCTTGGATGCCGATGTACTGCTGATGGAATTCGGGGGCAATATGATTCCTTCGCTTTCGGGCGAGTACTCGGCACAGCAATACGCCGCAACCATGGGCAAACAAATAGATTTTTTGAAACGAAACAGCCGGAACCTGCCTATCGTTTTTATGGGACCCAGCGACATGGCTATCTTTAAAGCAGGAAATTGGCAAACCCATCCTTTATTGCCCCAGTTTGTGCAGATTTTGAAAGACACCGTTTTGGCCCATGGAGCTGTTTACTTCGATATGATGGCGGCCATGGGCGGCTCCCAATCGATGCTGGCATGGGTTAAGGCATCGCCCCAGCTTGCCGTTGGAGACTACATCCACTTCTCAAATCGGGGAGCTCGAAAAATGGGACAGATATTTCATGCTGCCCTGATGAAAGAATACCAACTATACCAGTTAAAAAAGCGGGTTAAAACCATTCAAAAGAAATGAAAAACTGCGGCTTGTTGGCGGTTCTGTTTTTTGGGCTTGCTCCCCTACTCTGGGGGCAAACAGCCCTGCCAAAGGCGAGCTATCCTTTTGTGAAATGGGAAAAAAACAGCATACAGCCCAAAGGCAGCGCGGCATTGTTTTCGTTTTATGCTTCCTTAGACCGATTGATGTTTAAAGGGTTGGGGCGAATCAATGTGGTTCATTTTGGCGGCTCCCATGTACAGGCCGACATCATTTCAGGACGCTTGAGGGAACGGCTTCAGTCCTTTTACCCAGGAAACCTTGGAAGCCGCGGATTGCTATTCCCCTACTCTATTGCTAAAACCAACAATCCAGGAAATTACATCGTAAAACATACCGGCAACTGGAACTATGCCAAAAACGTTCAAGCAAACCCCGCCGTTCCGCTCGGCCTTACAGGAATGGCCGTATTTACAAGCGATAGCGGTGCCAGCATCCGAATTGAATTTCCGGCGCATGTAAAAATGAGCAGCGACTTTAATTTGGTTCGACTCTACGAAGGCAAAGAATCTGCCCCTTATCGGGTGCTTTTTCAGGGAGAAGACAGCGTTCCGACTACGTATAGGGAGTTTCGACACCCAGAAACCCAAATCCGTGAATTTTTTCTTGATAAGCACGAAAAAAGCCTCAAAATTACCATTTTGCCCAAGGACTCAACAGATAAACCCTATGTGTTGTATGGAATTCAACTGGAAAACGAAGACCCCGGCATTACCTACCATAGCTTTGGGGTAAACGGCGCAAGCACAAGCTCCTATCTGAAATGCAGTTTGTTGGGAGCACAGCTGGCCGAAATAAAACCCGACTTGGTGCTGTTTGGCTTGGGAATCAACGATGCAGCCAAAGGGGAACTAGATGTAGCGGCCTTCAAATCAAACTACAGAAATTTAATCCGACAGGTTCGGGCTACAAATCCCCAAGCGGCCATTCTATTGCTCACAAACAACGATTCGTACCGTCCCTACCGGGTGCGGCGGCGCAAAACTTACAGCCCCAACCCAAACGGAGAAGTAGTTCGGAAAGCCATGTTTGAATTGGCCGAAAGCGAAGGGGTCGCCGTTTGGGATTTATTCGAAATTATGGGGGGATTAGGCTCAGCAAAAACCTGGGAAGACCATGGCTTGGCCCAACGCGATAAGGTGCATTTTACATTTAAAGGCTACAGACTGCTCGGCGATATGCTCTTTGAAGCGTTGCTTGCCGACTACCAACAATACCTAAAGAAGCGCTTCAAATGAGCCAAATTTTAACCGACCTTCCCGCCTCGCTTTGGCAGTGGCTATCTGTATTCGACAAAACCAAACCCCTGATTTTTACCCAATTGGAGTTTTGGTTGTTTTTTTTGGTGGTTATGCTTGGATTTTCGGCATTGCACCGCCGAATAGCCATGCGCAATGCCTTTTTATTTGCCCTTAGTCTGTTTTTTTATTTTAAAACCAGTGGCCTATTCTGGCTGCTTTTGGTTTTTTCAACCGTGACCGATTACGCCATTGCATTTAAAATTGAGGGGGCGAAAACACCTTGGAAAAGAAAAGGCTGGCTGGTACTCAGTGTTTTCTTGAATTTAGGTGCCCTTTGCTACTTTAAATATGCCTACTTCTTTACAGATGCCGCCAATAAAATTTTCAACCCCGAAACCCCGTTTGTGGTTATAAATTGGCTAGGTGTTTGGGCCAATCAGTTTAGCCCCTCAACGCTAAATCCATGCTTTTCTATAGATTCCATAGCTCTACCGGTGGGGGTTTCTTTTTTCACCTTTCAAACCATGTCGTACGCCATTGACGTGTACCGAGGGAACTTAAAACCGGTAAAAAACATCCTTGATTTCGGCTTTTACGTTTCTTATTTCCCCCAGCTGGTTGCCGGACCTATTGTGCGCGCCTCTGAATTTATCCCTCAATTGTACTTGCCCTTCAAATTAAGCAAGGAAGATTGGGGCCGGGCTACTTTTTTAATCTTCAATGGTTTGGCTAAAAAGTTGATTTTGGCCGATTACCTGGCGGTGCAGTTTGTCGATAAGGTTTTTGCTACGCCCGACCAATTTATGGGATTTGATATGGTGATGGGATTGCTGGTGTATTCGCTGCAAGTGTATGCCGACTTTTCTGGCTATACCGACATTGCCATTGGTGTGGCTTTATTGATGGGCTTTACCCTGCACATCAATTTTGACTCTCCCTACAAAGCACGCAACGTCGCCGAATTTTGGAGGCGTTGGCATATTTCCCTAAGCAGTTGGCTGAAAGATTACCTGTATATTCCATTGGGGGGAAACCGAAAAGCGACGATAGGTACCTGGGTTTGGACAAGTATTTTGGTGGGCGTTGCCGCAGGAATCAGTGGTTTGTGGTGGCTGCTGGGAATGCTGCCTATTCTGGTTGGAACAGCGTATGCTTTAGGGCGATGGGAACCCAGAATTTGGGCTGGTTTAATTACCAACATCAATATGCTGCTTACCATGCTGATTGGCGGTTTGTGGCATGGAGCCAGCTGGAACTTTCTGGTTTGGGGGGGACTGAACGGATTGGGTTTGTTGGTGTACAAGGGCTGGAAACGCATTTCGCCCTACGAAAAATCAACCCATCCGCTGGTCATTGCTTGGAAGGTATTCCTCACCTTTATTTTCATTTCGTTTACCCGACTGTTTTTTAGATCGGGCGACATAAAAAACCCCAACGACAAGTGGGAATTGGTTGAATCCCTGTGGAACAGAATGTGGATGAGCCAAGGTTGGAATTGGACCCATTTGCAAGATGTGGCATCGACTTTTGGTTGGATATGGAGCATTTTCGCCTTGGGAATGCTGGTGCATTGGCTGCCTTCAAATTGGAAAGAGGCATATAAAAATGCCTGGAAGCAAATGCCTCTAATGGCTCAAATTCCAGCCATGGTTCTGGCCGTATTTGTGTTCTACCAATTCATGAACGCCCAGGTACAATCGTTTATCTATTTCCAATTTTAAGACCCGGAATCAAGGCCCTCGATTCATAGGATCCCGGCCTACTACTACACTCCGTTCATTCTGCCAACTCCAATCAACCTACCCCAGCTTGGGCAAT
Source organism: uncultured Flavobacteriales bacterium (assembly GCA_903837495.1). Lineage (GTDB taxonomy): Bacteria > Bacteroidota > Bacteroidia > CAIKAF01 > CAIKAF01 > CAIKAF01. The sequence goes on from CAILUT010000022.1 coordinate 15,732, forward strand.
TGGAAATTCTTGCCAAACCGCAAAACGGAATTGTCCACGTTCGCCACATTTGACAGAGCAGGAAAGAGCTAACCTTGCCCCTCAATCTTGACTTCCGAGTTTTTTTCAGAAGTCCTTCTGTCCCCATTATTTTACTATACTTAATTTTTGGCTAGGGTGTCAATTTCGATGAAACCACTTTTGTTCTGTATTTGTAAGCACGCTAAAAATGCCGAATGGCAACACCTATGTTCAGGTCGTAGATAAGAGTAGTAGTAATAATAAAGTTGCAAAGAGTTTCGGGTCTTTAAGAACGAATCCGCTACATTGACGAAAGGAAGGTGAGCCGCTGATTGCTTAGCCACGAATGCACGAATGGTATGTTTTTGAGGCTAGATTGGCACAAGGAAGGTAAGCCGCAGATAACTTAGCCACGAAACCACGAATGTTGTGTTTTCGGGGCGACATTGGCACAAGGAAAGTAAGCTGCAAACAACTTAGCCACGGTTGCACGTATGGGGTGTTTTCGGAGCTAAAAACCTAGCCGCAAACAGCATAGCCCCATCTATTCCTGCATGAGTGGCTAAAGCCACAGCCACAACCCTTCGTGCATTCGTGGCTAAAAACGTAGACGCAAAAAGCCTGGCTCCTTATATTCCTTCTTAAGTGGCTAAAGCCAAAGCCACAACCATTCGTGCATTCGTGGCTAAAAACTTAGGCGCAAAAACCATAGCCCCACCTATTCCTTTATGGGTGGCTAAAGACTCAGCCACAACCATTCGTGGCTAAAAACCTAGCCGCAAACAGCGTAGCCCCATCTATTCCTGCATGGCTTGGTAAAAACCTAGCCTCGGACAGCTACAGACTTCTGCGTTTTTTCATAAACCCTTCTGCAACCCATGATTTTATAAAAATAAATTTGGGCTTGGGTGTTAAAATGCGGAAGTCAGGAAAGAGCGAACCTTGCCCCTCAATCTTGCTTGCCATTGAACCATTTTTTATACAAATCAGGTACAAGAATACCAGATTTGTATAAAAAGGCTGGTTTTTACTCCAAATTTTCAAAAGGGCTCATTCTGTACGATGCACTTCAAACCTTCACAGGTTCCGATGAAATTGAACTTATGAATTGGAGGGATTTTGTGCAATTTGAATAAAAACCCCGGTTTCGAATCAATCAAGTGGATTCTAAGAAACAAAATCAATCCCTAAAACAAGGTCGGCTGATCGTCCCCGAAATCAATGACCGTTCCGGGGCTATAGCCTTTGCTTTCGTCTGAACCATCCTCGGCCTCCTTTTGCGCTTCTTCGGGCCTTTCTGGTTCGGCAACTTGTTCTACTTCTGGACCCGCAAGCGCTTGCCCCCAAGATATCTTTTTGATGTTGTCGAAGGCCAATTTATTTCCTTTGGCCTTTTCACCGCGGGTGGCCACCAAGTCTTCCGCGGGAAGTTCCACGCTGGTTTTCTCTTTGGCAACCCCCTTCAGAAAATTAACCTGCAAAACGGGTCGGGCATCTAAGCTGGCGGTTTCGATAAACGATTTGGGGTGGTCGCCAATCAATCCAACGGGCTTGTCTTCGGTTTCCGGCAAAAAACGCTTTACCATGTACCAGGTCTTTTCGGCATCAAAATACACCAGAGTTACAACTTGGTCTTTTTCGTAGCGTTCAATCAAAAAAGCATCGTCTTCAAAATGCAGGCTTAAGTCGGGCTTAAGCAGCCGGTAGTTTCCCGATTTACTGATTTCAATAAGGCGGTCCCCAGGATTAAATCCGCCTAGGAATCGACCCCGTTCATCGGCATTCAACCGCCGCGTTTCTTCATCGAGCCAAAACTTAAGGGCACCTAAGGTTGATTCCCCACGTTCTTTGGCCACAATCCGGCGTATGGGCGATTTGGACACCAAATTACCTTGAGCGGCCCTGCCTTTCACCGCCAATTCGCCCAAATTGATATCAAACACCTGCTTGCGCAATTTGGGGCGGGGCTTCAGGTATATGGTTAAGGTTTCAGATTCTCCATTTGGATTAACGCTGAAATAGACCACAGCCGAATCTTTTGAACCCTTGGTTAAATCGTATTCTTTGTCGCGGGTAATGCTGCTCACCTGAAAGCGCTTCATGTACACGGGCCCATTCTTCCCGTCGCGGTACAGCATGTGGTAAACGGTTCTGTCGTCGTCTCGGTTCCAAACCGCAATGTGCAACAACCCTTTGCCTACATGGCTTTTTTCGCTGACCTTGGTAACCATCATGGTGCCGTCCTCTCGAATCACCACAATGTCATCAATGTCAGAACATTCTGAAATGAAATTCGCATTCTTTAAACCATAGCCAGCAAACCCATTCTCCTGGTCAAAGTATAGCTTTTCGGTGCGTGCCACCACTTTGGTGGCCTCAATAGATTCAAAGGAGCGAATTTCAGTTTTACGCTCCCGACCTTTGCCGTACTTCCTCTTTAGTTCCTTGTACCACTCAATGGCATAATCGGTCAGCGTTGCCAAATTGGCCCGAACCTGCTCCAACTCTTCGTTTAGCCTGCGCAACTTTTCGTCGGCCTTAAACCCATCGAACTTTGAAATCCGCTTGATGCGAATTTCGGTCAGCTTCGCAATATCTTCAACGGTAATTTCCCGGTAAAACAAGGGCTTAAATGGACTTAATCCTTGGTCAATCACCTCCAAAATGGCATCCCAGGTTTCACATTCTTCTATATCGCGGTAAATCCGATTTTCAATGAAGATTTTCTCTAATGAGGTGTATAAAATGTCCTCTTGCAATTCCCCTTCGCGGATGTTCAGCTCCATTTCGAGCAAACGCTTGGTATGGGCTGTATTTCGGGTAAGTATCTCTTCCACCGAAATAAATTCCGGACGCTGATTGTAAATTACGGTAGAGTTTGGCGAAACACTGATCTCGCAATCGGTAAAGGCATACAAGGCATCCAAGGTCTGGTCGGGCGATGTGCCCGGATGCAAATGAATAAGAATCTCAACATCTTGGGCGGTGTTGTCTTCTATTTTCTTAACCTTGATTTTCCCTTTTTCGTTGGCCGAAATAACGCTGTCAATCAAACTTCCAGTAGTGGTTCCAAACGGAATTTCCGTAACACAAAGGGTGCGGGGATCCTGAATGGATATGCGCGCCCGAATCCGGAGCTTCCCGCCCCGAAGTCCAGAATTGTATTTGGACACATCTACCATGCCTGCCGTAGGGAAATCCGGATACAATTCCACCGGCTTCCCCTTTAAAACTTGAATGCTGGCATCAATCAGCTCATTAAAATTGTGGGGCATTATTTTACAAGCCAATCCAACGGCAATGCCTTCTACCCCTTGAGCTAAAAGCAAGGGGAATTTAACAGGCAGGGTTACGGGCTCTCTGTTTCTGCCGTCGTAACTTAAGTTCCATTCGGTGGTTTTGGGATTAAAAACCACTTCTTTGGCAAAAGCCGTGAGGCGCGCTTCTATGTAACGAGAGGCCGCCGCACTGTCGCCAGTCATAATGTTGCCCCAGTTTCCTTGGGTATCAATTAGAATTTCTTTTTGACCCAATTGAACCATGGCATCGGTAATCGACATGTCGCCATGGGGGTGGTACTTCATGGTGTTCCCAATCACATTGGCCACCTTGTTGTACCTCCCATCTTCCAATTCCATCATGGAATGTAAAATGCGGCGCTGAACAGGCTTTAATCCATCTTCTAACGCAGGTACCGCCCGTTCTAAAATGACATACGAGGCATAATCCAGAAAATACTCCTGATACATCCCCGATATAAAGGATTGGGGACTAAATCCCCCACCTTCATTGTGGATCTTGTTTACCTCTTCGTCAAATTCGGGCTCTTCGTCCGCCATGATGCAAATTTAACAATTAAAGCGGTTATGCAGAAGGGCTCAGGTTGCCAAAATCAGTCTCCCCCTCTAATTTTCCATTCAATTCTTCGATTAAACACTGCACCACGTTAAAAACAATGGGACACAAGGTGTAATGTTCCCAAATTAATCGGCGGTACATAAAATGAGGACGGTATAAATGGGGGAAATCGGCACAGGATTCTGGCCGCTGAGCGTATATGGAACAAGAACCGCCCTTTAAATGTGCGCAAGGACCCGCTTTTAAAAATACCTTCCCACTGTTCGATGACTCGGTCCGAGTCCGGGCGAATTCAACCAAGCCTAAACCCTCAATGGCCGGCAATCGACCCAAGTCTGCTTGACTCAATTCTGGCTCCAAGACCTTGCAGCACGCTGCACATTGGGTGCAATCTATGGCCGCTTCAACCTTTGGCCCAATGGCCGCCACCCGCGCATCAACACCTTCAGAACCCAGTTCCTTTAGCCGCTTTTTGATGGCCGTAGCCTCATCAACCTCCCTTTTCGAGAGTTCCGCCCGCAATTCCTCTGCATTCTTAACCCAAGCCCGCGGAGGCGTTTCCATGTATCAATGCATCAATCTAGGTACTCCAACCGAACCACCGGCGAGGTTGGATGCGATTGGCAGGTTAAAACATAGCCCTGCTTCACTTCATCAGCACTCAAAATGTTGTTCTCGTCCATGCGTGCGCTGCCCTCGGTTATTTTGGCCATACAGGTCGAACAAATGCCTGCTTCACAGCTAAACGGAGCATCCAATCCAGCCTTGGTGGCGGCCTTCAATATGGTGGTGTTGTCTTTAATCAATACCTCGGTGGTTTCTCCATACAGCGTTATAATCACTTTGCTTCCCTCGGCTGGGGCGGAAGTTGCCTCCATGGCCGGGGCAGACTTCTCGGCGGCCACCGGGGCCGAAAAATACTCGATGTAGATGCGCTCTGACGCCAACCCTGCGCTCAGCAAGGACTGTTTGGCCTGTTCCATCATGGGGCCAGGACCGCATATAAAAGCATGGGTGTTTTCGGTCCACGATTCCCGATTCAATGCCGTTGAAAGCACTTCTGCATTCAATGGGCCTGCCTGGTAGGTGCCTTGAGCCCCCGAATCCAAATAGTGCCGTACCTCAAGACGCGCTCCATGGTGCTGCACCAACGCATTCAAGGCAGATTCAAAAATGATGGATTCCTGATTCCGGTTGGCGTACAACAACAGGAACGAGGCCTGAGGTTCGGCCTGCAATGCGCTGCGCAATATGCTCATCATGGGCGTAATTCCACTTCCCCCGGCAATGAGCACATAGCGGCGCGCAAGGCTGGCGTCGTGGTTTAAGTAAAAACGGCCCTCGGGCGGCATCACCTCCAAAGTCTCTCCGGCGTTCAAGTTGCGGTTCAAGAAGGTGGACATTTTTCCGCCGGCAACCTCTTTAACTGCCACCCTTAGGCTGGCATCTTGGCCCGGAGCCGAACACAAGGAATACGCTCGGCGAACCTCTTCTCCGGCAATGCTTGCCTTCAACGTCAAATACTGGCCCGAGATGTACGAAAATTCGGAAGCCAAATGGGCCGGAATTTCAAAAGAAATGGAAACCGCGTCGGGGGTTTCTCGTAGAACCTCTGCAACACGTAAAGAATAAAATTGAGCCATGGGTATAGTTTCTTTGCCTACATTTATGCGGCAACGAAATTAAGGATTTCTGCTGAGCTCTATGAAAGAAACTGCATTGGTCGTTGGAGCCACCGGGTTGGTGGGCATGGAATTAACAAAACAGCTTCTTGACCGCGACGAGGTTGGCCTGGTTAAGGTGGTGGTTCGCAAAGCCTTTCCGCTTGAACACACCAAATTGCAGGTTTTATTGCTCGACTGGAACGAGGTGGACCAATGGGGGGAAGAAATTTCGGCAAATCAGGTGTATTGCTGTTTGGGCACAACCCGCAAAAAAGCGGGCAGCATGGCCGCATTTCGGGCCGTCGATGTGGATTTGGTATTGGCGGTAGGCCGTCGGGCTCGGCTTTGGTGCCGAAGTTTCACGGTTGTTTCATCGCAAGGAGCCAATCCAATGTCAATATGGCCCTATTTAAAGGCCAAGGGCGATATGGAAATGGGCTTGCGCCGCTTGGGCATGGACCGTTTAAACATAGTGCGGCCCGGCTTGCTCTTGGGGCAGCGTGCGGAATCTAGGCCAGCTGAACGCTTGGCAATGCGCATCATGAAATCGATGTTGGGGATTTTGCGCGGACGCCTGCGCTTTTTGCGGCCGGTTTCCGACCAAAAATTGGCCGAATTCATGATCCACATTGCGGCGGCCCCCGAAAAAGGCATTTACCACTACGAGAATCAGGATTTTAATTGAGTCAACACGAATCCTTCCCAGCCTCCGCCGAGCCTTTGTTCTAATTTTCTCTTTTTTATTCTGCCTTATTTTTAGGGCGGCTGCGGGCTTTCACAGGTAGTCCGCAGTCCTAGGGCTTGCGTGCAGCGGCCCGGCAGTGGCTCCCAAGGTCGCCCTGCCTGTCGCGCGCACGCAGGCCCCAGTCCTTGGCGTGCTACCTTGTTCAATCCCTGCCGCGGGCGGCCCAATGCTTTAGGCCATCCAAATTCAAGGCAGCTTTGAATTGCTGTTTAAACAAGCCCCGTTAAAGGTTGAAAATTCAACGCCGTCAGGCAAGCATGGGTTAAGGCAGAGCTATGCGACCCATGTGTTGGAATAAAGAACCGATTTACGGTGCATTCAAGAATGGCGAAGGCTCAGGAGCAGCCAAACCACAAAAATCTACACCCATGCACCCACCAAAAACCTGCAGCAAATCCGCTCGCCCATTGGCGAGGTGCAATAAAATCTATACTTTAGTAGCAGCAAATAAAACTTCGCCTATACTTCCAATGCGGCGGATTGGGGAAGTTTTATAGCGGCTATAGATGAGTTATAGCCAATGGTGAGTGTAGAAATTTCCCTTATTTGAATATTTTCATTATTTTTACAACATGAGTACTATCCTTATAAAAACCGACAAACAAAGTAGTAAAATTCTTTCAGAACTTGCCAAAAGGCTTGGTGGGAATGTTATTGACATGAAAGATGATCAGTTTGAAGACTTAATGCTTGGTAACTTA
>CAILUT010000023.1 GCA_903837495.1 uncultured Flavobacteriales bacterium
GGACTGCGGACTACCTGTGAAAGCCCGCAGCCGCCCAAAAGAAAATTCCTAAAAAACGAGGTTAAGGAACAATGACCCAGCGGAAACTGTGCACGGTTCCGGCCGATTCAATTTGAACGATGTACAGCCCCGGTTTGGAGTTGTGCAGTTGAATTTCGTTGCCCTGTAGGCTGGCGTAAACTTGCCTACCGTCGCTGTAAAACACCTGAAAACGGGTTGAATTTAGCTGGGGAGCCACGATGCTGCCGCTGCCTTGCCGAGCTGGATTGGGCACAATTTTTATGCCTTGTTCCCAATTGCTTAGCCCCGAACTGGGCAGGTTGTTGATGCTGAAATCGGCGTTCGAGATGTCGTAAAAGATGTTGCCAACGCTTTCGACCATGACCCGCGCTTGGGTAATAAGCGTGGGTTCGTTCGGGAAAAAAGGCAATACCAAGGTCTCTTGCCCGTCGTTGCCGGTAGCCGAAACCAGCGTGTAGGGATAGGTGTAGCCCCCGTCGGTGGACAGCAAAATGTTGACCTGGCTGCAGTTGACCGGAGTTTGATCGGTATTGGCAACATCCCAAGCGATGGTAACCAGCGAATCGGTTGCCCATTGCATCTGGTTGGTGTTGGGATTGCTGACCAAAAATGGCCCCGATAGCGCCGTAGCATCGTAGTTTACTTGCTGGTAGCTGACTCCCCCGCCGTTGGGTTGGTTGTCGCGGACCGTAACCCTGAAATCCATGGCACGGGTGTAGGTTGGCAGTTTTTCAAGGGCCGAATTGGCATTGCTCACCACAAAGCTGAGTCGTGGAAACCAGCGGGTGGGGCTGTTGCTGGGGGGCAAGGACACAAACAGGGGCGGAGTTCCGGTGCTGGGGGTGCTGGCCAGGTCAATGGAACTGCCGCGGTTGTACTGTTCCCAGCAATACGTTAGCGTGTCGCCGTCGGCATCGCTGCCGGCCGCTGTTAGCTTAAAGGGCGTGCCAATGGGGAAAAAGGTTGCTGGGGTTTGTTGCCCGTTCACGGTGGGAGGCGTGTTGCCGGTGGGCGAGGTGGCCGCGCAGTTGCCCCCGGTACCTTGCAAAAAGGTGAGCATGGTTTGGTAGCTGCGCACGTGGAAATAATCGTCGGAATTGTTGCTGACGTTGTCGGCATCGCAAATGCCGGCATAGGCCATTATGGTGCTTCCGCTGCCGGGCTCGTAGGCGTTTTGGCTAGACCTGTTGCCGCTGCAGGAACCCAAGCTGGAGTTAAAGGTGTGGCTGCCGTTGAATTGGTGTCCAATTTCATGGGCCACATAATCGACGTAAAAGGGGTCGCCAATGGGGTTGTTTAGGCCGGTTACGCCTTGGGCTTTTGAATTGGTGCACACCGAGGCGAGCGAGGCGATGCCGCCGCCACCCGTGCTAAATACATGCCCAATGTCGTAGTTGGCCGATCCAATTACGGCATTGACGTTGGATTGGTTTTCGCCCAGCATGGTAAATCCGTCGTTGTTGGTGTAGGGGTCGGTAACGGTGCTGGTGTAAATCAGCGTGTCGGTGTTGGGAATCAGCAGCATGCGGACGGCCAAATCGCGTTCGTAAATTCCATTCACTCGATTTATGGCAGTAACCATGGCGGCTAAGGCTCCTGTTGGGCCTCCGTGGTAATTGGTGTATTCGGCGGTTGCCGCAAGGGCCAATCGGTAGGTGCGCAGGGTTCCTCCGTTCGGATTTGTGGAAAATGGATCAAAAACAGGGTCGTCAATGAGGCCTTCCTGATCTTGCAGTCCACATTCAAACGCGTGTGGGTTGGGCAGGTCGGACTTAAAGTATGCCATGTGCCATACGGCATTGGTTGGCGAAACAGGGTCAATGTACCAATCGCCGTTTGGGCTCAACACTTGAACATGAAAACCTTGGGGGGTTTGGTCGGCCCGAACCACAGCACTGGGCTCGCTTTCCAATCGGCCATACCACGTCGAAATGCCCAGGTCTGCTTGCTTTCGGGCATCGGCCATAACGGCATAAGGCATCAGGTTGGCCATAACCCAATTGCCAGAAGGGTGGGGTAGAGGAAGCCGTAGGCTTGAGCTGTTGGTGTTTTCAAGGGGAAGCCTCGCATGTTTCAGATGGCTTGCTTGTTGGGGTTTAAGCACCGCGTTTTGCTTCAGCTCAAGGGGGATTTCAGATTTAGCCACAAATTGAAAAGGCGATTGGGCCGAGGCGGTTAAGGCCGCAAGCAGAAAAAAAGAAAACAGGTGTTTCATGCGTTGGGTTGAATTGAGGGGTGTTTCATCCAGGCTTGTATGTACTTGCCCAGGATGTCGAATTCTAGGTTAATGGTATCGCCAATGCTCAGTTGGTGTAAATTGGTGTGGTTCCAGGTGTAGGGAATGATGGCCACCGAGAATTGCCCGGGTTGGCTATCGACCACGGTTAGGCTGATTCCGTTCAGGGCAATGGATCCTTTGGGAACGGTTAGGTGGTTTGGCATGGTGTATTGAATGCCGATTAAGAAACTTCCGGCTTGGTTTTCGATGGATTGAATGGTTCCGGTGCCGTCGATGTGGCCCTGAACGATGTGCCCGTCAAAGCGGCCATGGGCCGGCATGCAGCGTTCAATGTTTAAGGTATCGCCGACTTTTTTGGATCCCAAATTGGTTTTGATTCGGGTTTCGTAAATGGCGGTTACGGTATAGCTGTTGTCTTGAATTCCATCAACGGTTAAGCACACCCCGTCGTGGCTAATGCTTTGGTCAATTTTGAATTCCGATTTTAAAGGGCATGCGAGGCGAAAAGTTATGTTCTCTTCGTTGGGAAGGATTTCCAGAATTTCGGCTTGGCTTTCTATGATTCCGGTAAACATAAAATCAAGGGTTAAGGCCTTTGGCACACGGCCTTGGCAGAATATAGACTATCTAAACAAGTGAAAATTTGTTTTGTTGTTCAAAGAAACAAAAAAAAAGGCCGAGAAACCTCGGCCTTTTCAAGTTTAAAATGCAATTATAATCAATGGCGTACCACCAATCGAGTGCTCATTTCCATGTTGCCAGAAATCAACCGCACCAAATATAGGCCGTCGGCCCACTGAGCCGTTGGAAGGCTAAGTTGTTGGTCGCCTTGACCAAAAGTTTGGTCGGTGGTGGCAAAAACGGTCGAGCCCAAGGCATTCACCACTTCAACCCGACCATTGAAATCGGCATTTAGGTTAAAGCGCAGGGTTGCCTGCTGGTTGGCTGGGTTGGGGTAGGTAACCATGGAGTTTTGACTTACAGGGATAACCTCTTCTACGCCCATGTTTTTTTCTTGGATAAGGATGTTGTCGATAAACAGGTTGTCGCCAAAATCAGATACACCACGGAAGCGAATCAGAACATCGCTTAAACCGCCGGCTCCTGCCATAGCGGCAAGTTCGGTTCTCCAATCGGCAGCAGCAGGAATAAATTGCGATTGGGGGTTGCTAATGGGAGTTGCCGTTTGCAAGGCTGTTCCGGCTTTGTTGTAGAATTCAACCCAAGTGGAACCGCAGTTGGTAGAATAAGACACGATCAAACGGTCGTTTTCAGGTGTTGCCACGGTGTAGTATGTGTAAGCTTCGTCGAATTTAAGTTCTGGGGTGGTAAAACCAGAAAGGTCGTAGCGTGCAGTATACAAATTGGCAACGGTTCCAGAAGGCATGTTCCAGAAGAAGCAACGCATGAATTTAGATGCACCGTTGTTGATGGATACCCAGCCCCAGCCGTTTGCGCCGGGGGTGTTTTCAATGATGTAGCTGCTGGGGAAAACGCTGCCTTCAAAGTCAACGGTGTTTGACATTACGCTGGGTGCTGCCGACATTTGGAATGTGGCAGATGCTTGGCCAATGGCGTTCGTAGCTCCGTTGTTGTTGATGTTGGTCAACCAAACATTCAAAGCGTGGGCACCACCGCTTACGCCGGTAATGGCAGGAATGGAAACGTTGGCCGTTCCGTTGGGAGCAATGTTGCCGGAGAAGGGAAGGGTAGAGGTGCTGCCGTTGTCCACTTGGTAATTAACAGTAGCCGAGGTGATGGGGTTGCTGCCGATGTTGCTGATGGTGGCGCTTGCGTTGTTCAAATCGCCGCTGCAATTGATGGCAGGGCTGTTGGTGGTTACCGCGCTTACAGCAGCGTAGTTTGGAACCGGTATTGGAGCGCTGTAGCCTGCTTGGTACACTTGTTTGCTTGCATTGTTTTGAATAAAAGCAACCACAGCTACTTCAGGGATTTTGTAGATGTACGAAGGCAAAGGCACGGTCCAAGAATAGGCATCTTGTTGACCTGGCAACCAGTTGCTTGACAGGGTGGTTCCATTTGCGTCGGGGTACATTTTGCGTACTACGCCTTTGAACGAAGTTTCGCCGTTTGAACCGGGAGCGGTAGCAAAGGTGATGGTTTTTTCGGTGAGGGCTACGTGCAGTTTAACTAGGCCAGACCCAAGCAGCAGCGAGTCGGTGCAGTTGATTGCAACGGAAATCGTTACGCTATCTAGGTTGGGGTGGACGGTGTGGGTTACGGTCAAATCGAAAGGAGAGGTAACGGCATAGCGCGAATTGATGGCGTTTTGGCTTAGGTTTGCCAAAGCGCCCGAATAATTGCTGCCGGCGAAGGCGGTTCCGTCCAAAGCACCCCAGGGCACTCCATTCACTGCATAATAGGAAGTCCGTGCAGAAATATCTCCAGGATTTTGGGCATTCATGGGGTCGGTACCAGGAAAATTGGTTTGGTATTTAATGGCCACCATTTTAGCCGGATTGTTGGGGGCACTGTTGGTGGCCGTCAACGTGTTGTAGTTGGGATTTTGGCTGGCACAAGGAGGGCAGCTTGCGTTTGAAAAGCCTTCGGCCAAAACCAAACGTTGGCTCTGACCCATAACCATCATTCCCATGCTAAGGGCCAATGCAGTTGTAACTAATAATCTCATAGGTTTAGGTGTTTCTATTTAGCTTCAATGTTACGGAAAAATAAATTAAACATGAAAGAAAGGGGCCAATTATTTCCGCAATCCCCCAAAAATCATTTAAACAATTTTTTCATTAGGGGCGTGGCAAAAACAAAATCACGCACTTCCGGTACTTCGGCGGTGATGATGGTATTTGAATCGCCCGTCCAAACCACATTTCCTTTGAAAATAAACGCAATGTGGTCGCCAATTTCTAGAACCGAGTTCATGTCGTGGGTATTGACTACGGTTACCGTTTTGTATTCTTGGGTAATTTCTTGAATTAGGGCATCAATGACCAGCGAGGTTCTGGGGTCTAAGCCCGAGTTGGGTTCGTCGAAGAACAGGTATTTGGGGTTTAGGGCAATGGCACGCGCAATGGCGACGCGCTTTTTCATGCCCCCGCTTATTTCCGCGGGGTACTTGGCATGGGCCTGAGGCAAATTGACGCGGTTTAAGCAAAAATTCACCCGGTCGTCCAGTTCAGATTTCGACATGTTGGTGAACATTCGAAGGGGGAAAGCGACGTTTTCTTCTACGGTCATCGAATCAAACAAGGCTCCACCCTGAAAAACCATGCCGATTTCTTTCCGAATCGCCATTTTCTCTTCTAAACTGGAGTGGGTAAAAGGCCGCCCCGAATACAGAATCTCTCCCTTGGTGGGTGTTTCTAAGCCAACAGCGCATTTCATTAAAACCGTTTTTCCGCTTCCAGATTGCCCAATAATTAAATTGGTTTTTCCTTCTTCAAAAGTCAGATTGACGTTGGTCAAAATTTCTTTGTCTCCGAAGTTTTTATACAATCCTATTATTTCGATCACAGCAACAGAATTCGGGTTAGAATCAAATTCCAGAACAAGATGGCAATGCTGGCGTTCACCACAGCTTTGGTGCTGTTTTCGCCCACTTCTCGGCTGCCCCCTTCTACATAGTAGCCGCGGTAGGCACTGATGGAGGTTATAATGAAGGCAAATACGATGCTTTTAATGATGGAATACACCACATTAAAGGGCCGAAAATCAAACAGAAGTCCCGTTAGATAGCTGGGCGGGTCTAACATGCCGGTAACCAAGCAGGCCAAATACCCCCCTAAAACACCCAGAAACATGCTCATTAAGGTCAATATTGGATTGATGAGCAGGGAAGCAGTAATTTTAGGTAGAATTAAATAGCTTGCCGAATTTACCCCCATGATTTCCAAGGCGTCAATTTGTTCGGTTACACGCATGGTGCCAATTTCTGAGGCAATGCTAGAACCCACCTTGCCCGCCAGGATCAACGCAACTACGGTCGAAGAAAATTCCAGAAAAACCGATTCCCGAGTGGCATAACCAATGGTTTCGCGGGGAATCAATGGGTTGTCGATGTTGGCCGCCATCTGAATGGCAATGACGGCACCCATAAACAGCGAAATAATGGCAACAATCCCTATAGAGCCTAGGCCCAATGCCTCTAACTCCCTAAAAAATTGTTCCCTGAAAAATTTGTTGCGTGCCGGATGTTTGAAGGTTCTAAACACCAACATGCAATACTTGCCGAAATTCTCAAAAAAACTCAAACCGATTTTTTTGCGAAGGTACGCAATGAACAAGCTCTTACCTAATTCTTCTGCCGGCCCTCAACCCATTTAGGCAAATGAAGCCCTCTCTTTTATCATGTGCGAAGGCAAGGCCCCGTGGTATTCAGCATACATTTTTGAAAATTTACTGACGCTGGTGTATCCAATCCGGTAAGCCACCTCTGAAACGTTGTATTTGCCCGAACTTAGATGGGCTTTTGCCCGGTCTAACCTCAGGTTTAAATAATGCCGATATACCGAAATTCCCATTTCGTGCCGAAAGGCGATTTTTAACTTCGAAACGCTAACGGCCAAGGTTTTTGCTATGGCGTCCAGGGTTAAAGGCTCCCCTTCTAAATGTTGTTCTATAAGCCGATTCGTCTGCGAAACCAACCATTTGCCTCGACCCATTTCTACCTTGTACAGCAAATGCTGTACGCCCTCCCATTCGCCAAGCAACACAACAAAAAAGCCATACAGGTCTATTTTGCTGGGTTCAAGCCGCCTTTCCTGAATAAGAAGCTGCCCCTGCCGAATCAGCATTGAGGTTGAAATTTGGGCATCGCAATAGGGTAAATACCCGCCGACCGATTTGATTTTTTGTTTTTGTACCGAATTAAAACGCTGTAGGGTTGAGGTAAGCCAACTGGATTTTCCAATCAACATCAAATGCTGTCCCGCCTTTAAACATCCAGCCCTGTCTCCATCCTGTGTTTCCTCTGATGTACAATACTGGGTTTGAAGGGTCGAGAGCCCCAATGCTTGATAGCAGGAAATTAAAAAGCTGCCCTCAGGCAGCAACAGCCCCAGGTTGCCGCTCGCTTCTTCCAACACTTCCAAATGCACAAAATACAGCTGTTCGGTTTCCAATTCGGTGGCTGAAATCAGGTGGAACCCTGCCTGATTGCAAAAATTGTGGATTTTTTTTTCAAATATTTGCGGCATGCTTCAACTTCCTTTTTGTTTTTTGGGCACTTTAAATGTAACTCCAGCATCAAAGGGACGGCATTTTAATGTTGTATTGAATTCGGTTTTCATCGCATCTTCGTTTGTTTTTCCTTTTTCGGGAATCTAAATTCCAAAAAATGGAAAAAGCAGGGATTTTTGATGGCAGTGTACGGTCAAATGCCCCCGCAAAACACACATGGATTCGAACCGATGGCGACCGACACCTCGGTTTTGGCCACCTACTTCGCTGCCAAGCCTTGTCCGCATACCTTCCTGAGTTTACTTTTTTAATTTCAGAATCCTCCACGCCTTTTCTGCCCCAGGGCATTCCCTACCTTAATGTGGGGAGCGATTTCTCGGTGGCTGAGGCGGAACATTTGTCCAGCCTGATTCAACCCGGCGACCTGTTGGTGGTCGATTCCTACCAGGCAACACCCAATTACGTGCATGCCGCCCGCAGCCTGGGCCTTAAAACCCTTCAAATCAATGACCTGCCTCAGATGGCCCTTCCTGTAGATGTACTTTTAAACCATTGTCCAGGGCTAAGCCCCGCCGATTTTCCAGCCAATCCCCACACCGATTATTGGCTTGGATTGGAATACCGTTTGCTTCGCCCCGAATTTCAGCAGCCTTCTGCCCCATTTAACTCCGCACAACCGCCTCATTTGTTTGTTTGCTTCGGAGGCACCGACGGCGGATCCCTGATCCGCAACGCCTTAGATTGGGCCGCAGGCCTAAGTCCAACGTTCCGGGTTTCTGCCGTTGTGGCCGATCCCCAATCCCATATTTCCTCTATTTTCCCAGGCTTGACCTTGCATTCCAATCTGAATGCCGCACAAATGAAATCCCTAATAGTCGATTGCACCTTAGCCTGGGTGCCATCCAGCACCCTAGCTCTAGAATGTTTGGTTGCTGGTTTGCCTATGATCATTGGCATGACGGCCGATAATCAAGCCTTTTTGCACCGAGGGCTTCAGCAGTTCCCCGCCGTAGCTTCCATCGATTCTTGGCATTCGGTGCACCCACCTGCCCTGATTGAGTTGTCTCAGCAAATGGGCTTGTTAACGCCGGGCAAGCGGCCCATTCCCTCAACAAGCCAACTCCCCGCCAAACTTCATACATTGCTTTTTTAGAAAATGCCGCTAAGCCGGGTTTGCTAAGGCAGAACCTAATGCCGTTTACTGAAAATCTCGAAACAATAAACTGGGCTGAACGCCTTTGTTGTTCTGGTATTTTCCGCTGGAATAGGTCTGATAGCTTCCCTCAATGCTGTGGTAGAAAATTTGGCAAATTTGAACCCCCGCATAAATGCGTATGGGCTGCACACAAAACATCTCTAGCGTCCAAAATCCCTTAAATCCTACATCTCCAAAACCGGCGGTAATGTACACAAACAGCCCCAAACGTCCAATGCTGCTTCGGCCTTCCAGCATGGGAACCAAACCCTGAGTCTCAGTGTACTCCACCGTTCTGCCTAAATACAATTTTCCGGTTTCCAACAGCAAGCCTTCTTCTGGAATCTCCAAGGGACTTGCCGTGTTTTCCTCTTTCATGTCCAATGCATGCCGGTCGTAAATCAACAGGTCTTTATGCAAGGATAGGTTATAGGAATTTGGATTGATTCGATTTGGGTCAAAAGGTTCAATCACAATGTCTTTGCCCTGTCGGGCCGCTATTTCATTCCCAGAAAGTATCATGAATCCGATTTAATACGAAGGTAGGAATTCCCTGCTATATTTGCGGAATGCAAGGCCCCCGTTTTCTCGCTCCTGTTTTGTTTTTTCTCTCCGCCGCTGCCGCTTCCGCTCAGCTGCCTAAGGCCTTGTACCTCCAGCCTGTGGATGCTTTTCAGCATGGCCTGCGCCTGCTGCAGTTAAATGAAAACAAAGAGCTGGAGTTTCGCTTTGCGCCCAGCTCTTTCCCCATTCCCTTGGCTCAACTTTCGGCCGAGCAACCCATTTTGGTAAGGGCTTTGGGCTACGAAGATCTGCTGATACCCTGGGTGCAGTTGGAATTGGGCGACAGTCTGTTTCAGCTGCGGCGCCTGGGTGTACACCTCAACGATTTTCCTTTAATCGGCCTTCGTTTGCCTCAGTTTGCTTCGGGCCGGCAAGGTTTACGGCTAGAACGAAAAGCCATAGACGACGCCCAAGCGCCCACCACGGCCGACCTATTGGAACGAAATGGGGTTTTTGTGCAACGCAGTCAAATGGGTGGGGGCAGCCCCGTTCTTCGGGGATTCGAAGCCAGCCGAATCTTGCTGGTGGTCGATGGCATTCGCCTAAACCACGCCGCTTTCCGTTCTGGCCATCTTCAGCAAATTATTCGCAACGATGCCATGGCCATGGAATCCATTGATTTGGTTTTTGGCAGCGGTACCGTGGCATTCGGCAGCGATGCCCTTGGCGGACTGATTCAAATGAATACCCTGCCCCTTTTTTTTACTCAAGATGGCCTTATTTCTGGCCATGTTCAAGCACGCTTTAGTACGGCTTCTCTGGAGCGAACCCTGCATGCCGATGCTGCTTATTCCCGAAAAAAATGGGCAGGGTTAACCTCTTTTTCGTTTAGCGACTTTAGCGACCTAAGGCAAGGTGCCCTAACCGACCCACGCGACCCCGGGCGCTGGGATGCACGCTTTTCCGTTCGCCGCATCAACGGAAAAGACAGCCTTTTTTTACTTGCCAATCCCAACATCCAAACCAACAGCCGATACGGGCAAATCAATCTGTTGCAAAAAGCCGGGTACCAAGGCAAACACCTGCGCCACTACCTGAATTTTCAGTATGCCTCTACCCTCTTGGTGCCGCGTTACGACCGATTGTCTGACACCAACTCCCAGGGCCTTCCGCTGTTTGCCCGCTGGGATTACGGCCCCGAAGAGCAATTGCTCCTGGCCCTGCATACCGAAAAGGTGCAAAAAGGGCGTTTCCAGTGGAGCCAAGCCTTTTCTTGGCAGCAGTTCCGCGAAAGCCGCATTGTTCGCCGCTTTCAATCCCCTTGGCAACACACTCAAAATGAGTTGATTCAGGTCTGGGGATACAGCTGGCAGGGCAGTTTGGCTCCCTCCGAATCACAGCTCCGGGCCAAGGGCGATTCTCCCCTTTCCAAAGCAGACCAACCTTGGCTGCGCTTTGGCTTCGATGCCCAATACAATCGAGTCTCCTCTGCAGCTCAGGCCTTTCAGGTTGACGATTCAACCACGCAAGCCGCCCAAACCCGCTACCCCGACGCAGGCTCATCTCAATTTCAAGCCGGATTTTGGTCTGAAGTTCAATTGCTGTCCACGGCCCATTCTTTGCTGCAATTTGGAGGCCGGCTTCAAATCAATTCCTTGGCTGCCCAGTTCTCCGACACCCTGTTTTTCCCCTTTCCTTTTTCCCATATTTCTTACCTGCTCCCAGCGGCCAACGGCAGCCTTACATACACTTGGCAAAAGCTAGCTCACCGCATTCGCAGTTCGTTGAGCTCCGGATTCCGAGCCCCAAATGTGGACGACATCGCTAAGGTTTTTGATTCCCAGCCCGGCCTGGTCGTGGTTCCCAATCCCAGTCTTGGCCCTGAATACCTGTTCGGGTTTGAAACCGAATACCGCATCAGCACCCAGGGCCAACAGCTCATGCTGCTGGGTTTCTTAAGCCATGCCCCAGGTTTGCTCGCCCTGCAACCCGCCCAGTTTTCTGGGCAAGACAGCCTCTTCTATCAAGGGCAGCTCAGTGCTGTGGCCAGCCTTCAAAATGCTGCTTCTGCTTGGATTTGCGGGGCGCAATTTCGCTACAAAGGCAGCTTAAGCCCCCGCTTGCAGGCCAACGCTATGCTAAACTATACCTATGGCCGCCAATATCTTAACGCGTTTTGGCAGCCCATCGACCACATTCCGCCTTTGCATGGGCAACTGGGCATAGAATGGAGCAACAAGCACATCGACTTGGGGCTTCGAGTCGATTTTAGCGGTTGGAAACGGCTTGAAGATTACGGATTGCTGGGCGAGGACAATCTGCGTTACGCCACGCCCCAGGGCATGCCCGCTTGGTGGTCCATCAACAGCCATTTTCAGTGGAGGCTGCGCGAAGGTGTAAGCCTACGCCTGCAACTCAACAACATCCTTGACCTGCGCTACCGCGTGTTCAGCAGCGGCATCAGCGCCCCCGGTCGCAATTTCATGGTGTCGCTGTCCGGCAGTTTTTAAGGCTTATCTCGAACTCAAAAGGCCAAGTTCCAGCCCTTTAATTTCATTTTTATTTGGGGGCGTGCCGGCCTGCTGCCGGCACCGGGCTTTCCGCTGCAATGCCCTACGGGCATTTCCACTGCAATCCCTCGCCCAATCCACGTTCATTCGTTGTTCGTTTTTTTATTTAGCCTTTTTTGGCCCGCAGCAATTCTTTTTTGACCTGTACCCGAATTCGGTGGTTTATCGATTCTACCTCTATAAAAAAGTAATCCTGCCCCGCTTCTGCCAACCAATGTCCAGTCATCCCTTTCAAGGGGCCTCCCATCACTTCAACCTGGGTTCCCAAATCAAAGACACCCTGAACCACTTCTACACTCAAGCCCGTTGCCAAAAACCGTTCTATGGCTTCAATATCCCGTTCGCCGATGCAGGCAAATTCACCGGCTAATTTTACGGGAGCTACAACCCCCGGATAGCCCACAACCGTAAAAAGCTGATGCGGCTGGCAATACACAAATAAATACCCGCTAAACAAGGGCAATTCAACCCATTTTTTGCGGTCGCTCCACTGCCTTAACTCCTTTGATATAGGTAAAAACACCTTAAACCCATCCATTTCAAGCCGAAGCTTGGCTTTTTTTTCAGCCCTAGACCGGCAATAAAATACATGGCACCGTTCTGCACTCATTCCCCCCAACCTTGCTGCAAATTAAAAGGGCATAAAACTGAACCCAGCTTGAATCGGAATTACATTGTCCGCATCTAAGCCCGATTCAAAAAATGGCTGCAATCCATACTGAAAATTCAAGGCAAAGCGCCCATACCCAATACGGCCATACACCGAATACCTGAGTTTGTTTATTCCAAACAAATCGTCTCGTTTCATTGCCAAAGTCTCGTCCAATAGAGATTTCTGCCCTTGGTCGTCGAACAAGTAATTCGGCCCCACATATTTTTCTTTGGAATGCACCACATAACCCACCTTAAACCCTGCGGTTATTTTAAAGGTGTTTCTTTTTCGGGGATTTAACCGAAACCGCACTTCCAATGGCAATTCCAAAAGGGTGGTTCCCAATTTATACCTGTCCCATTCGCGGGTTGTGGTATTGTCAGGGTTAATCGTTTTATCAATGGACTGCCAAGCCACAGAATCATTGTTGTTTCGCAGAAACGCATTTGTAAAGATGTTTTCTGTGCTTAAGCCTAAGCCAAAGCCCAAGGCAAACGGACTTTTACCCAAGGGTTGGTCAAACATCACGGCTACCTCAAAACCTCGAGAAAACGGACTCACCTCAACCCGGTCGCCTGCATTCAGCCAGCCATTCCAATTAAAATTCAGAATGATGTAGTCTTGCTTGGCGATTTTGGTTTTGGAACTGTCTTTAGGCAGTCCAATCTGTGCGGTTAGACCCGAAGCTAAAATCAACAACGGAAGTAAAAACGGAGCCCTCTTCATGTGCTTGATTTTGGTTTAAACGAATTTTGATTTTATTCCATGCCCTGAGGCTTGGCATTGGGGTCAATGCCCAACTTCATTTTTACAAAGGTGCTAATATCTCCGCTCTCCTCGGCAAACAACAGTGCGTTTTTCGAGGTGTCAAAAACATAGCCCAAGTTTTTTTCCTTTGCCACCACTTTAATGGCACTGTCGGCCTTCATTAACAAGGGTTCAAGCAGCAATTGCTGTTTTTCTGCCAAATCTTGCTGAAAGGCTTCTTGCGATCGTTGGATTTTTTGTTGATCCTGCACCAGCTCCTCTTCCTTCAATTGCCGAATGGTTTCAGACCATTTGCTGGCATTGGCTTTGTAGTCGGCCTCCAGTTTCCGGTAACCCTCTGTCATTGTTTTGAACTCTGCGTCCAACTCGGTAGAATAATCGGTTAGTTTTTTTTGAACATCTTTCATTTCTGGCATCACATAGATGATTTCCATCGAATTCAAGTACCCAAAATTGGTTTGGGCTTGTAGGGCAAAAGGGCCAACCAGGCAGGTCATTAAAGCAAGGTGAAAACGCATAGTCGTTCGAGTTTCAGTTGGTATTACAATAATAGGGCCAAAGGTACACTTTTTATTGTGCCTGTGTAAAGATGTTCCAAGTTGGCGACAGGGGGTAAGGGGCCGAAATGCGCAGTTCGGTTTTGCCCACCGGATGCAAAAGGCTTAAGCTAAATGCATGCAAACCAATGCTTCTGTCTTTTAAGCCTCGGCGGGCTCCATATTTCACATCGCCAACGATGGGGCAACCGACAGCCGACAACTGGGCCCGAATTTGGTGGTGCCTTCCCGTTTTTAATTCGACCTCAAGCAGCGACAAAGTTCTGCCCCGCTCCAAGACTCGGTAATCCAATTCCGCTTTTTGCCCCAGTTCGGTTTGCGTATTTTGAACCTTGCTTAGGTTGGTTTTTCCGCTTCGCACCAACCAGTGGATTAAGGTGGCCTCCGCTGCATCTGGCCCCCCTTCCACCACCGCATGATATATTTTCTTGGGTTCCCGCTGTTTAAATTGCTCGTTCAAACGCACCAAGGCTTTTGAGGTTCTAGCCATTACCACAACTCCGCTTACAGGTCGGTCTAGCCGGTGGCAAACGCCTAAAAAAACAGCGCCAGGCTTGCTGTATTTTTCAGCCAAATAGGTTTTCCCCCATGTCTCTAACGAAAACACATCTTGAGAATCCGGTTGAACCAAAACACCCACCGGTTTATTGATGGCCAACAAGTGGTTGTCTTCAAACAAGACAGGTAAATCAATACTGCTCTTTGTCATTCGGAAAAGACCTGGCTTTTACATCGGCAATGTACTTGCCTGTGGCTTGAACTATTTCTTCGGCTAGGTTTTGATAGCGCCGCAAAAATCGAGGACTAAATTCTTCGGTTAAGCCCAACATGTCATGGGTAACCAAAACCTGCCCATCAACCGCAGCCCCAGCTCCAATCCCTATAACCGGAATTTTTAAGATTTTCGCCGTTTTACCCGCTAAATGCGCAGGCACCTTCTCTAAAACCATCGCAAAACAGCCCAATTCTTCCAACAACTGAGCATCTTCAATGAGTTTCTGGGCCTCTGTTTCTTCTTTCGCCCGCACACTGTAGGTGCCAAATTTGTAAATGGATTGCGGAGTTAAACCCAAATGCCCCATCACCGGAATTCCAGCCGCTAAAATACGGGCAATCGATTCAGCCACCTCGCTGCCTCCCTCCATTTTTACCGCATGAGCCCCCGTTTCTTTCATGATGCGTATGGCCGACCGCAAGGCTTCCGATGAGTTTGCCTGATAAGATCCAAAAGGCAAATCTACAACCACCAAGGCACGCGTAGCTCCTCGAACCACCGATGCCGCATGGTAAATCATTTGGTCCAGCGTTATTGGAAGTGTGGTTTCATGGCCTGCCATGACGTTTGAAGCAGAATCGCCAACCAGCATTACATCTATACCCGCCCGATCCAACAACCTAGCCATGGTAAAATCATAGGCCGTTAACATGCTGATGGGCTGCCCTTCGTTCTTCCATTGTTGAAGGGTATGCGTGGTTATTCGTTTTATAGTTTGGTGCACCGACATTAGGCAAAGGTAGGGGAAAATTGCAGGAGCAGAAAGGGGTACGTTTTTCTATTCCTTTGCCCATGCCTTAGGTAGGTGCGTTGACGCGCTATTGCCCCGATTGGGCCCAGGCGACGAACGCTTTCCCCTGCTGAACTCAGACAGAACAGCTAAGGCTCCCCACTCGGATAAAAAATACGTTTTTCAACGCGCCTTCCACCGCACAGACTTCAGGCTTCAAAACCCGACCTTTTCTTCGACGCCCCGTAAGTAAGACCGATAATTTGTTTCCCGAGTGAATTTCGAATGCCTGCACGTCCATTTGTACCGCCGGTTCGAAATGGCATTTTTCGGGCTATTTTTCGTGATGCTGGAATTTTGCTACCTTTCTATTCAAATTTCTATCCATGTTGAATGCCCTTCGCTCTTATTTTGCCCTTTCCAGCTTGGTGTTTATGCTGCTGTTCTGTTCCTCTTGCCGGCCAGATTCTTCAACCGGCCAGCCTATGGCCGATACCACTTTGTTGAACATAGCTTATGGAACACACCCCCGTCAAGTTTATGACCTGCATTTGCCTGCGGGCCGTTCTTCTTCAAGCCCAACGGTAGTCTTAATTCACGGCGGAGCCTGGCAGGCCGGACAAAAAGAGGAAATGAACAATTGGGTGAATCTGCTCAAAAATAAATGGCCAAAAGCGGCGATTTTGAATTTGAACTACCGACTGGCAAATGCGGCAAATGGCATACATCAGGCCGAAATTACAAACGACATTTCACAAGCCTTAAATCAGTATTATGCTCGGCGGAACGAATATGTGGTTTCAGGAAAAGTAGGTTTAATGGGGGCAAGTGCCGGAGGACATTTGGCCATGCTTCAAGCCTATACCCAAAATCAGCAAGGGCAGATTCAATGCGTTTCTAATTTGTTTGGACCAAGCATTCTGAACGATTGGTCTTGGTACAACAGCAACAACCCCTGGTTGAGTGGGTATGTAGGAGATGTTATTGCATTGTATGCCGGTGCCACCTGGGACACAACCTTGTATAAATCCATTAGTCCGTATTCCCAAGTATCGGCTGAATCGGTTCCAACCCTCCTTTTTCATGGCAGTTTTGACCCAATTGTTCCTTTATACCAATCCCAATGGATGCATGGCCGCTTAAATCAATTGGGCGTCCCTTCCGCTTTGCATGAATATCCCGCTTTTCATAGTTTTGATGCCAACCAATCTGCGGATGTGTGTCAAAAAACAGTGGCTTTTTTTAAGCTCCATTTTCAGTAAAAACCCCTCCATTCAACCCATAGATGGGAATCCTGTTCTCAATTAATTACATTTGAGCATGGATGAATTTATGAAACTGGCCATAGAGCAAGCCAGAAAAGGTGCTTCAGAAGGAGGGATTCCGATTGGTTCGGTTTTGGTTCAAGAGGGTAAATGCTTGGGGATGGGCCACAACAAGCGGGTGCAAGAAAACAACCCCATATTGCATGGCGAAATGGATTGCTTGAATCAGGTCGGCCGCATGGGTTCTTATAAAAACACCACCATATACTCCACCCTTATGCCCTGCTACATGTGTGCGGGAACCATTGTTCAATTCAAAATTCCAAGGGTGGTTGTTGGCGAGTCTAGGACTTTTCCGGGGGCAAAAGCCTTTATGCAAGAACATGGGGTAGAAGTGATTGATTTGGATCTGCCCGAATGCGTTGACATGATGAGCCGCTTTATTGAAGAGAACCCCGAATTGTGGAACGAAGACATTGGCGACTAAAACCGAAGCCCATGAAATCCCATCCGTTTCAATTGAGTTCTATGGCCGAATATCGGGCGGCCTGCCAAAGCGCCGATGAAAATCCAGCCTCCTTTTGGGCTGAAGTTGCAGATTCTTTTCAATGGATTCAGCCTTGGGAATCGGTGGTTGAGTCCGATTTTGAAGCCGCCCATTTTGCCTGGTTCAAAGGAGCAAAACTAAACATTACCATCAATGCCTTAGATCGGCATGCCCGAATCCAACCCCAGGCCTTGGCCTTGGCTTGGGAGCCCAACGACCCAAACGAACAGGGCCGTCGGTTTAGTTATGCCGAACTACTTCAGCACGTAGAACGTACGGCGGGGATGCTTCGAAGGTTGGGAATAAAAAAAGGCGATACGGTCGGCATTTATCTTCCCATGGTTCCCGAATTGGTTTTTTCGGTGCTTGCTTGCGCCCGCATTGGGGCTATCCACTCTGTGGTTTTTGGCGGATTTTCCGCTCAAGCATTGGCCAGCCGCCTCAACGATGCCTCTTGTCGGCTCCTCATTACCGCCGATGAAGCCTTGCGCGGCGCAAAAAAAATAGCGCTGAAGAACATTGCCGATGAAGCGTTGTTGGCAAGCCCCAGTGTTGAACGCGTGTTGGTTTTCGCTCGAACCGGAGCGAAGGTCAGCATGAAACCGGGGCGAGATCTAGATTGGGCTGAATCTTGGTCCCATGCCAACAACCCCGCGTTGGGGCATGCAGAAACCATGGACGCCGAGGACCCCTTGTTTATTTTATACACCTCAGGTTCAACCGGAAAACCGAAAGGAGTGGTGCACACCACCGCAGGGTATATGGTTTGGACAGCCTACACCTTTGTAAACGTGTTCCAATACAAGCCCGGCGAACTGCACTTTTGCACGGCCGACATTGGTTGGATCACCGGACATTCCTACATTGTGTATGGCCCCTTGCTGGCTGGGGCTTCTACCCTGATGTTTGAAGGCCTGCCGAATTGGCCCGATTCAAACCGATGGTGGCAGCTGATTGAAAAATACAAAGCCAACATCTTTTACACCGCACCAACAGCTTTGCGGTCGTTGATGGCCGATAATAAAGAAGGGCCAATGGAATTCGCCATGAATTCACTCCGGGTGTTGGGCTCCGTAGGGGAGCCCATCAATGCCGAGGCCTGGCACTGGTTTAAAGACAAAGTAGGCAAAGGACGCTGTGCCTTGACCGATACCTGGTGGCAAACCGAAACCGGCGGAATTATGATTGCGGCCCTTGCTGGTATGGGCTCCGAATTGCCCACCTATGCAGGACTTCCCTTGCCAGGCATTGTTCCGGTTTTAATGGATGCCAACGGGAATCGGCAACCTGCCGGCGAAGCCGAAGGGAATTTGTGCCTTGAAAAACCTTGGCCTGGAATGGCAAGAACCGTTTATGGAGACCATGAACGCCTAAGGCAAACGTATTTTTCAATTCACCCTGGATATTATTTTACCGGCGATGGTTGCTTAAGGTCAAAGGAGGGAATGTACAGAATAACCGGCCGGGTAGACGATGTCCTGAATGTCTCGGGGCATCGCCTAGGAACCGCCGAGCTCGAAAACGCCATAAATGCCCACAGCTGCGTCAGCGAAAGTGCCGTGGTTGGATATCCTCATTCCATTAAAGGCCAGGGCATTTGTGCCTTTGTTGTAGCAGATTTTGGCAATAGGCCGGTGTTTGAACGAAACAAGGAGGTGTTAGACCTGGTTGGTAAAATTATTGGTCCCATTGCTCGGCCCGATTTGTTGGTGTTTGTTCCAGGTTTGCCCAAAACCCGAAGCGGGAAAATTATGCGCCGAATTTTGCGAAAAATTGCCGAGGAGCAGTCCGATTCTATGGGCGACATAAGTACCTTGCTGGAGCCAGATCTGGTGCCCATTTTGCAAACGGCCTTCTTGAATGAAAAAAAAGGCGGGGATTAGGAAGGCAAACTAAAGACCTTTTGCAGGTCAAACCGCTTTTGTTCCCCATGCCGCAGGTAGCCAAGCTGGTTTGTTTCTAACTGTGTTCGTCCCACCTTAAAAGGGCCTGGATTGTAGTGGGTGTGACCAAAAAGCCAAAATGCAGGTTCATGCTCTAAAATAAAATCCGACAACTCGGTTCCAAAAGCCTGATTAACCGGATCGTTTTGAAAGGAAGGGTTGTAGTGGTGAAAGGTTGGAGCATGGTGGGTAACAATGCCCGTGGGCATTGATTTTTTCTCCAATTCCTCACGTAAAAAACGCAAATCTGCCCGATGCAAGGCGGTGAATTGCTCTGGAGTGAACCCTTCTCTTCCATACCGGACCACATGAAAATCACTGAGCCGATGTTGAATCAGAAGTCTAAATTTAGGCTGAATGTTTGACCACAAGGTGCACAGCAGCAGCTTATACCCATTAAGCTCTAAACTATGTTGGTTGCACAAAAGCACATTCGGGCGAATAAATTCCTGAAACGCCCCGCTGCGCGCACTGGCATCGTCAAAGTAATATTCGTGGTTGCCAGGAATCCAATAAACCTGCTCGAACTCGCCCGAAATCGAATCAAAAAACCAATTAAAATGGTGCATTTGCGGAAAAGGAAGGATGTCGCCCCCAAGGATTAGAACGGGGCTGCTGGCCCGAATGGGATTTTGCCGCAGGAATGCTGCATTTTCTGGAAATTCCAGGTGCAAATCAGAACAAAATTGAAACAGCATGCCCAAAGGTACGCATGTGGCGGCATCATTCTAAACCGCTTTGTACCTTTGTAGCTAGAAAAAAGTATGGTTCGACCTGTAAAATCGTTTTTTGCTCCCTTTTTCAACGATGCGGAATTGGCTATTGTGGCAATTACCTTGGTGGTTCTGGTATCGGGGAACTGTTTTTTACCATTGGCAAGAAGGTTGGTCTTGGATTGACAGCTTTTATTTCTGTTCTATGACAATGACCACCGTAGGGTATGGAGATTTTTCGCCCAGCACAGAGGCCAGCAAATTGTTCACCGTTGCCTATGCCATCAGCAGCATTGGGCTTTTTATTGCCTTTGCCTCCAAAATTGCCGCCATTCACATTCGAGAAACCCTGCGGCACCGACGAATTAAAAAGTAAGTCTGGACTTAGCTTGACGGGCCTTTCTATCTGCCAAATGTTAAAATTAATTTGCCAGGCACATTCTTTTTATTGCTTTTCCTACTTTTGATAAACTAAAATCCCTTTTTATGAAAAAGTTTTTAATCCTAGGCGGCATCGCCTCCATGTTTGTTCTGGCTTCTTGCAGCAGTTCAGAAAAGTGTTTGACTTGCACTGGCTTGGCCAGCAGTGCGAATGCGTGCGAAAACGACACCATTGTAACCAACAACGGTACTTGGGAACAGTATGTAGCTGCAGCGAACTTCGGCGCTTCATTTTTGGACGAAACTTGCTCAGAAAATTAAGTTGCTGTAATGCATTTTAAAGGGGCTTCGGCCCCTTTTTTTATGCCCTTTTCGTAATCGACCTTAAAGTTTGCCTGGCAAGCTATCTGGAACGGATTTCGTGTTTCCCTTTTTATTATGTTTGCACCCATAATCTAAAACCCATTTTATGAAAAAGTTACTCGTTTTATCTGCACTTGTTGGTGCTTTCGCGTTCTCTTCTTGCGCTTCTTGCGACGAGACTCAAGCTGCTCAAGATTTGGCAACTGCTTCAACTGCTTATTCTAATGCTTTTGGCACTATGGATTGCGCTGCTATCAATACTGCTTGGGGTAATTACTCCACCGCTTTTAACAATTTGTGCGATAGCCAAAAAGGTTCTACTGATTGGGCAGCCATCGAAGCTGCTCACAACAACGCCATTGAGGCTTTAGGCTGTTAATTTTACAGTTTTTTATCCAAAAGGGGCTTCGGCCCCTTTTTTTATGCCCTTTCCTCAGCAGAAATCGGCCTTAGCCCAACATTAAATCGAATTTGGTTTGTTCTTCCCTACCTGTTTTTCAAGTACCTTTCCTAAAACAACCGTTCCATGAGAAAGGCGAACTTCAATCTGCTTCTGCTCTTCGTTTTTTTGATGCCTCTTCTCCTTTTGGCTCAGGCTCCCCAACCCACCGACAGCATTTGCCCCATTCCGTTGTACACCGGCAGTTTTTACAGCTCCGGAATTCCCGAAGGCCAGCAAGCCCCAGATTTTACTGTTTTCAATTCCAATGGACAGCCTTTTAACTTGGCCTCGGCTTTTCAATTGGGAAAGCCGGTTTTACTGATTAACGGCTCGCTTACCTGCCCCGTTTTTCGGAATAAAATTGCCACCATCAATCAGATTCAAGCCCAATACGGCAGCGCCATTGCCACCGCAGTTGTTTTGACGGTCGAGGCCCACCCCACAGGCATTTCGCCCTATTTTGGCTATGTCAACATTACCGGCCAAAACCAACAGGAAGGGATTTTGTTTCCCCAACCCCAAACCTATGGGCAGCGTCTTGGGTTGTCGGATACCTTGCAGCAGCGCTATTCCATTTCCGTGCCGGTTTTTGTTGATTTGCCCTGCAATTCTTGGTGGAGAACCTATGGCCCTGCCCCCAACAACGCCTATTTGATTCGGCCCAACGGTGAAGTATTTAGCAAACACGGTTGGTTTGACCGAGCTCCCGACCGGATTTTTTGCGACATCGATAGCCTGTTGGGCAGCAGTTCCGGCCTATGCCAACCCGCCCAAGGCACCGGCAGTTTTCAGGCTAATGTGCTGAATGCCAACAGCTATGGATTCCCGGGCTCTACCCTGTTCAATTATGTGGACCTGATCAATGCGGGGTCCGTTCCGGTTGAGATTCTCATAATGACCTTAGAAGAGCAGCTGCCCGACACCACTTGGCAAACGGCGTATTGCGCCGATATTTGCTACAGTCCGGGCGTAGATTCCATTGTGTTGTGGTTGGCCGGCAACGACACCCTGCATTTTAGCTTGGATTTTTTCACCGGGCCAAGCCCTGCTTTGGGAAAAAGCAAAATAGGGTTCCGAAACCAGCAAAACGTTCAAAATAAATTTTCTTTTTGGCTCGAGGCATCCACTTTTTCCAGCGGTCTTTCTGCTTGGGCCCTTGCCGAAACCACTTTGCAAATAAAGGCGGGAAGTCCTTGGTCGTTGAAACCAAAGGAGCAGGTTCGGGGACTTTTTGATCTGCAGGGCCGGTGCTTGCCCAAGCAGGGGTTCGCGCCCGAAATTCCGGGGTTTTATTTTTTGCATACCAATTTGGGCAGGCAACGAATTTGGGTGCGGGAGTAGTTTTTTTGAAAATCCCTAAAGGGCATTTGAACGAATGCGCATTTTCTCCACACAATTATAGCCAACTCCCCCCCGCCGCCTGCGGCAGGGATTGACGGGGCTACCCCGCAAGGGTGCCGAAGCCTGGCCCGCTAGGTGCGGAGGCGACTTTAGGAGCCCCCGCAAACCAGCTGGGCCAGCTTTCGGCAACCGCGGAGTATGCCCGGAAAGCCCGGCTGCCGCCCCAATAAATAATTTTAAACATGCATGCCAAGGGGCTATAAATCCCGCACAAAATCAACAATGAAAAATCCGGATCTGCGGGCACACGCCTTTAAAACCCAGCTAAAATCGGCCTTTATGCCTTTTTTACCAGCCGCCGCCGCACCAAAAACGTCAGCAGCAGCAAGCCCGAAATCCACGCCGAAAACCGCCCCAACCAATCGCCATATACCACATACGGAGTGATGTGCTCGTTCAAGCGTATTTCCCCTTGCACCACCCCGCGGGTTTCGTAGGCCAGGGGCTGCTCCACATCGCCGCGCTGGTTAATGAAACAAGAAATCCCCGTGTTGGCCGAGCGGGCCACAGCCCTTCGCGTTTCAATGGCGCGCAGCCGAGCATACGCCAGCAGTTGCCTGTGCCCAGGGGTGTTCCCCCACCAAGCATCGTTCGTAATTATTCCAAAATGGGTGGCCCCATTCCGCACAAACTCCGCACAAAACTCGCCAAAAACCGATTCATAGCAAACGACCGGCGCGGTCCTTAAATCCGTTCGTGCCGAGTGCAGCAGCACTGTGCGCTCCCGCTGTGTGCCCATGTCGCCCATTAGGCCTTGAATGCTGCTGAACAGCTTGTCTTGCAACGGCTTTAAAACCGAAGCAAAGGGCAGTTTTTCCACTCCGGGAACCAGTTTTGATTTGTGGTACAACCCATAGCTTTGGTCGGGGTTCAATAGTATGGCGCTGTTGTGGTCGTCAATCCAAGCTCCATTTGGTCCGGGACTCGCGCTGCTGGGCACCGATTTTAGGTTGGCGGGCAGCCAGTCAACGCAATAAATTCCAGTAAGTACGGCTGTTTTTCCGTTTTGGGTTAAGGCGCGAAAGGGAGTTAAGGGGCCTTCGGCCTCTATTTTGTCCGACCAAATGGGCTGAGGCACCGCCGTTTCAGGGAACAAGATTAAATCTACCTCGGCCAAGGGTTCCGCCAAATCGATCATGGTTTTAATTTGCTGGGCCGAAGAGCCCCTAAATTTCTCGGTATAGGGGTCAAAATTGGGCTGTACGCAGCCCATCCGGGCTTTGCTTCCTTGTTCTTCGTACGCTGCATAGCGCAGCAGCGAGGCGCTGCTGGGCAGCAGCAGCCACAAAACAGGAAAGGCGAGTGCTTTCACCTGTACGCGTCGCCCATTTCTCCACCATTCCCACAGGGCCAAATTCCCCACCAACACCCACAAAGTGCCGCCCAGAACTCCAGTAATTTCGTACCATTGCACCAGCCCATACCAGCCGGCAAAGCCATTTCCCAGCTGCAGCCAGGGCCAGGTCAGGTCCCAATTCAAATGCAGGTATTCAAAGGCCAGCCAAAAAAGCAGCAGGGCCAGGTAGCCCCGTTGCCGCCCAAATTGCTGCCCCACTTGTTCGGCCAGCCACCAAACCAGGGCCATAAACAGGGCATTGCACAGAATGGCCATCACCGCTCCACCGGCGGTAGAATTCCATATCCACCATGTAGTCAGTGCGTTAAAGCTTAGAAATCCGGCCCAGGCATGCAAAAAAATCCGCATTCCCTTCTTGGGTCGGCTGTCGTTTCGCACCGATTCGTTCAGCCAAAGCAGGGGAATTAGGCCCAAGAACAGCAGCAGGGGCAGCCCGCGTTCTGGCCAAGCGGCGCCCAGTAAAATGCCTGAGAGCAAAGGCATCAGAGCGACAACCAAGGTTTTTTTCATGGCTTAAAGGTAAAAAAATGCCCTCAGTGGCCCTAAAAATCTCGGTTAACAAATCGGGAATGCGAATGGGCCGTGGAATGTTTGGTTTTATAGGGCGGCAGCCGGGCTTTCGGCGGTAGTCCGCGGTCCTTAGCCTTGGGCCCAGCGGCTTTGCGGGGGCTCCTGAGGTCGCCTCCGCAGCACGCGGGCCCATGGCTTCGGCCCTTGCGGGCTACCTGCCTCAATCCCTGCCGCGGGCCAACTCAAAAGCAAAACGCCTAGGTTTGAATAATCCCCGGATTAAATTCCCGAAGCCTAGGCGCCTGATTTGCGGCTTGCAAACCTGCCGAAATATAGGTTCGGGTTTGGGCTGGATCAATGATTTCGTCAACCCACAACCGAGCCGCCGCATAATAAGGGCTTGTTTGTGCATCGTACCTTTGGGTGATTTTGTTCAGCAATTCGGCTTCGGCCTCGGCGCTGGGTTCTTCGCCCCGGGCTTTCAGGGTGGCGGTTTGAATTTGCAGCAAGGTTTTGGCTGCTTGTGCCCCGCCCATTACGGCGATGCGTGCCGATGGCCAGGCAAAAATGAAACGGGGATCGTAGGCTTTGCCGCACATGGCGTAGTTTCCGGCCCCGTACGAATTTCCAATTACCACGGTGATTTTGGGCACCACGGAGTTCGATACGGCATTCACCATTTTGGCCCCGTCTTTAATGATGCCGCCGTGCTCCGAACGGCTGCCCACCATAAATCCGGTTACGTCGTGCAAAAACACCAAGGGGATGTGTTTTTGGTTGCAGTTCATGATAAATCGGGCGGCTTTATCGGCGCTGTCTGAATATATAACGCCCCCAAACTGCATTTCTCCTTTTTTGTTTTTTACCACCAAACGTTGGTTGGCCACAATGCCCACGGCCCAGCCGTCAATGCGGGCATAGGCGCAAACCAGGGTTTTGCCGTACCCGGCCTTGTATTCCTGAAATTCGCCGTCGTCGCACAGGCACTGCAGCAGGTCGCGCATGTCGTAGGGTTGGTCGCGGTTTTCGGGCAGCAATCCATATACATCGGTGCTGGGGCGGGCGGGCGGCTTAGCGGCCACTCGGTCGTATCCTGCATCTTGGGTTTTGCCCAGTTTATCAACGATGTATCGAATGCGTTTCAGGCAATCGGCATCGTCTTCGCAGGCATAATCGGCAACGCCTGAAATTTCAGAGTGGGTTAGGGCTCCGCCCAGGGTTTCGTTGTCCACATCTTCGCCTATGGCGGCCTTTACCAAATACGAACCGGCCAAAAAGATGGAGCCGGTTTTTTTAACAATCAGGGCCTCGTCGCTTAAAATGGGCAAATAGGCCCCGCCGGCAACACAAGGCCCCATAACGGCGGCAATTTGGGTTATTCCCATCGACGACATAATGGAATTGTTCCGAAAGATGCGGCCAAAATGCTCTTTATCGGCAAACACTTCGTCTTGCCTGGGCAAATACACCCCGGCGCTGTCCACCAAATACACGATGGGCAAGCGGTTTTCCATGGAAATTTCTTGGGCCCTTAGGTTTTTTTTTGCTGTGATTGGAAACCAGGCTCCGGCCTTTACGGTGGCATCGTTGGCCACCAACAGGCATTGCCTTCCGCTAACCGTTGCCAGTCCCATTATCACTCCACCCGCAGGACAGCCCCCCTCGTCGGGGTACATGTCTTCGCCGGCAAACAAGCCCAATTCTAAAAAGTCTGTTCCTTTGTCTTTCAAAAAATCAATCCGCTCGCGCGCCGTCATTTTTCCTTGACTCCGATGTTTTTCCTGTTTGGCTTTTCCGCCACCCAGGTACACTTTTTCTGCCTTGGTTTTTAGGTCTGACAACAGCAACCGCTGTGCGTCTTCGTTTTTATTAAACTTAAGGTCCATTTCCTGAAAATTCTTGGGTAAAGATAGCGGTTGGGTTTTGTTTTTGGGTTTCTGTGTTCCCCAATTCTAGATTTCGATTCTGATTTTTTTAGGCCGAACTTGGATGGCCTGGGGCTCATTTCTTGGTTTTAAAGAACAATGAAAAAAAGGGCTTTTTCTTTGCCCTGCTCTGTCCATCAAATTACGCCATAGACTGCTACCTTTGTGGCATGTCGAAACCCATAACCATTACGGCGGCCTTGCCTTACGCCAATGGCCCTTTGCACATTGGGCATTTGGCCGGTGCTTATTTGCCCGCCGATATTTTTGCTCGATACCAACGCCTGCACAATCAAGATGTTGCGTTTATTTGCGGTTCCGACGAACACGGCGCTGCCATTACCCTGCGCGCCCGCAAGGAAGGCATTAGCCCCAAAGAAATTATCGATACCTACCATGAATTAAACCGAAAGGCCTTTGAGGATTTCGGTATTTCCTTTGACATTTACCACCGCACCTCTGATTCCCTACACCAAGAAACGGCCCAGGCCTTTTTTTTGAATTTGTTGGAAAAAGAAGCGTTGGAATTAAGGGAGTCGGAACAGTTCTACGATGAACAGTTTCAGCAGTTTTTGGCAGACCGATACATTACAGGGGCTTGCCCCAAATGCAAAATGGCAGGAGCCTACGGAGACCAATGCGAAAAGTGCGGAAGTTCGTTGAATCCCGATGACCTGATTGATCCCAAATCGACCTTGTCGGGAAGTACGCCGGTAAAGCGGAAAACCAGCCATTGGTATTTGCCCATGCAAAACCACCAAGAATGGCTGCAGCAATGGCTTAGTACGGGTCGGTTTGATGGCATGGCTTTCCCCATTACCGAACATCAGCCCAGTACATGGAAGGCCAATGTAATGGGGCAGTGTACGTCTTGGCTTCAAGATGGACTAAAACCCCGGGCCATGACCCGCGATTTGGATTGGGGCGTTCCTGTGCCCCTTCCCAATTCGGAAGGCAAGGTGTTGTATGTTTGGCTTGATGCCCCAATTGGGTACATATCGGCCACCAAAGCTTGGGCCGAACAAACGGGAAAATCTTGGCAACGGTACTGGGCCGAACCCGATGCCCGGCTGATTCATTTTATTGGGAAAGACAACATTGTTTTTCATTGCTTGATTTTCCCCATTTTGCTCAAAAGCCACGGCGGCTTTG
Organism: uncultured Flavobacteriales bacterium; assembly: GCA_903837495.1. Taxonomy (GTDB): domain Bacteria; phylum Bacteroidota; class Bacteroidia; order CAIKAF01; family CAIKAF01; genus CAIKAF01. The sequence goes on from CAILUT010000023.1 coordinate 27,165, forward strand.
TGCTGCCCGAAAATGTGCCGGCCAACGAATTTTTGAACTTGGAGGGCCAAAAGATATCCACCAGCCGTAACCATGCTGTGTGGCTGCACGAGTACCTGCAGGATTTTCCCGGCAAACGCGACGAATTGCGCTATGTGTTGTGCTCCATTGCCCCTGAAACCGGCGACAGTGAATTTACCTGGAAAGATTTTCAAACCCGGGTGAACAGCGAATTGGTGGCCGTATTGGGCAATCTGGTAAACCGGGTTATGGTGCTGCACCATACATACTTTCAAGGAAAATGCACGCGTGCTTCCGGCTGCCTCAGTGCTGAACTTCAGGCTTCGGTTGAACGCATGTACGGCGAACTTCAAAACCACGTTGAGGCCTACCGTTTTCGCAGTGGCTTGCAGTCGGTAATGGAGCTGGCAAGGGAAGGAAACCGGCATTTAACCCAATGCGAACCGTGGAAAACCATAAAAACCAACCCAGAGCAAGCCCAAGCCGATTTGGAAGACATGCTGTGGATGTTGGCCCATTTGGCCTGCGGACTCCAGCCTTTTTTGCCCGACACCGCCCAAAAGATGTTGCACATGCTGAATTTGCCTGCTCAATTGGCATGGCAAGATGAAATTCAGTGGAACGCCGGCCATGCCTTAAACCCAACCCAAATGCTGTTTGAAAAAATAGAAGACGCCGACATGGAAAAACAAAGAGAGAAATTAAATCCGCCAGCGGCAGAACAAACAGCTGGGCCTTCTTTGGAGGCGGCACAAGCCCCCATCTCATTTCAGGATTTTAGCCGCTGCGACATTCGGGTGGCCACTGTTCTTTCGGCAGAACCCGTTGAAGGCGCCAACCGTTTGTTGAAATTAACCGTAGATACCGGCATCGATACCCGTACGGTGGTGAGTGGAATTGCCGAACACTACTCCCCAGAATCTGTGGTGGGACGAAAAGTGTGCCTCTTGGTTAATCTGGAACCGCGAAAACTGCGCGGGGTAGAGAGTCAGGGAATGGTATTGATGGCCCAGGATTTGGAAGGGCGTTTGCATTTTGTGGCTCCGCCCGAGGGGGTGAACAATGGAGCCCAGGTGAAATAAGCATGGCAGGTACGGAAAAGTCCGGTCCGCTTTCGATTCAGCTTCCTGAATTTTGGCCCAAGTTTGAACAGGCCGCTGCGCAGGAATCGCATGTGGCGGTATTTTACGATCAGGGTTTTGCGCCCGATTCCATTGCAGGGCTGTACAGGCCGCCCTTGCTTTCTATGGTTTTGGCTTGGGGGGCCGAAGCGGTTTATTTGGGAGGAGGCGAACCGAATCCCTTTGGGCAGAAAGACGCTCTTGATGCCTGGCTGGGTGCCTGGAGTTACGATTCGGGTTGGGCCGCCGCTATGCCCCAAAAATCCCCGTTTGAATGGGCAGCAGAAGGGGGAGTTTCCTTTTTTAAACCCCGAAACCTGCTGTACTTTAATGGTACAAATTGGACATTTCGGGGCGAAGCCCAGGCCTTGGTTCAATCCTGGTTGCAGCAGTCTGCTTGGAAACCGCAGACGCTTTCGGTGGAAAAAACCAAGGTGAAAGCCCGCTGGCGGTTTTCGAGGTCGGCCTATTTGCAAAAGGCCGAAACCCTGCTGCGCCATATTCAGCGGGGAGACATCTATGAAGTGAATTTTTGCAACTGCCTGGAATTGGAATCCGAACTTGCACATCCCTTTCAGGAATGGAAGCGATTGATGGCCGCCTCGCCCATGCCTTTTGCCTGTTACCTTAAAACGCCTCAGCTGGAATTGCTGTCGGCCAGTCCAGAACGGTTTTTGGCCTGCCAAGGCAGCACCCTGTTTTCTCAACCCATGAAAGGGACTCGGCCCCGGGGCAAAACCATAGAGGAAGACTTGGCCGCCGCTCGCCACTTAGAAACCGATGCCAAAGAGCGGTCAGAAAACATCATGATTTGCGATTTGGTGCGCAACGATTTGAGCAAAGTGGCGGAACGCGGCAGCGTGGTGGTGAAAGACTTATGCCAGGTGTTGCCCTTTAAAACCGTACATCAAATGATTTCAACGGTGGAGTGTAGGGTAAGACCAGAGATTTCATTGCAGCAGATTTGGGAAGCCGCCTTTCCGATGGGAAGCATGACCGGGGCCCCCAAGGTGCGGGCCATGGAATTGATTGCCGAGCAAGAAGAACAGCCCCGCGGATATTTTTCGGGCAGCGCAGCGTATTGGATTCCGGGGCTTGGATTTGAAAGCACCGTGTTGATTCGGAGTTTGATGCGAAGGGCGGGAGGTCATTGGCAAATTGGGGTGGGTTCGGCCCTAACTGCCGTTTGCAATCCCCAGGAAGAATGGGAAGAATGCCAATGGAAAATTGCCCCCTTTGCCCAGATTTTCAACCTTGAACTTATGGACAATGCAGAACCGGTTTAATGACTTTGTGCGTCGGCATGGAATGCCCGAGCCCCCGGCCGCCTTGCTGTTGCTGGTTAGCGGCGGAGTCGATTCCATGGTCTTGCTGCATCTGTTGCAGCAGGCAGGGTATGCAGTAAAATGCCTGCACGTCAATTATGGATTGCGTGGGCAGGCCTCAGACCTTGATCAGCAGCTCATCGAACAGGTATGCCAAGAACTCCAAATGCCCTTGCAGGTTTGGCGTTGCGGCCCCGAAGAACTCAAAGGCAACATACAGCTAAAGGCCCGAGAAATACGGTATGGGTTGGCGGAAAAATATGTTCAGGAATGGGATTGTGAGGCCATTGCCACGGCTCACCACTTGGACGATTCATTGGAAACCTTTTGGTTGAATTTGGTGAGGGGAACCGGCATAGACGGCATAAAAGGAATTTCGCCCTTTTTTGCCGGCAAGATGCGCCCTTTGTTGTGGGCCAGGGCTGAGGAAATCAGAGCCTTTGCCGAAGAGCAGGGAATACCTTGGCGGGAAGACGAAAGCAATGCCCAGGATGCCTACCGAAGGAATGTGCTGCGCCACCATGTTTTGCCTCAGCTAAAATCATGGAATCCCAAATGGGAGGAAGGGTTTGCCCAAACCTTAGAAAAACTGCAAACCACTGCCGACATGCAGCGGGTGCATTTGAACCGACTTCGGCAACAGCTGTTGCACGAAGACGAAACCACTGGAGAATGGAAAATATCGGTTTTGGAGCTTGCCGGTTCTGGAATCAATGCCATTGCTTTTGCTTGGTTGTTGGCACCCTATGGGTTTTCAGAAGCCCAGGGCCGTCAGGTTTTTGCCTTGCTTGAAGGCGAAAATGGAAAGCGGATTGTAGGAGCAGGCCATACGGCCTATTTAAACATGCCATTTATATTTATTCGGGAGCAAGCAGAACCGGAATTGCCCGAATGGAAGTGCAGCGTTCGGCAGCTTATGCAAGGGCAGTGTGCTTGGGTGAAAGCAACGGAATGTGAACAGGGGCGTTTAGAAGAGAACCCCTTGTTGTGTTCGGTTTGGGTGGAAGACGGGGATGCGGAAATGGAAATTCGGCCCTGGAGGTCGGGCGATAAAATTCCATTTGGCAAGGGAAGTAAGAAGGTAAGCGATGTATTGAACGAAGCTGGGGTATTGGTGTTGGACAAGCCGCAGCGGTATGTGGTTGCCTTGAATGGAATTGTGCTGTGGGTGCTGGGCTTGCGCAAAGCGCCTTGTAGGGAGTCGAACAAGGGTATTTGCTTGGAATTGCGTTGGGAAGGGCCCTTGGATTTGCGGGATTGAGTTCATCTAATTTGGCGCGGTTTTATTCAGGGTTAGGCCCTGCGGCAGGGATTGAGCCGGGTAGCCCACAGGCAACGGCCGCTGTGCCCGCGCGGCGCGGAGGCGACTTTAGGAGCCCCCGCAAGCCCGCTGGGCACAACGGCTGTGGCCGAGGACTACCGGCGAAAGCCCGGCTGCCGCCCTAAAAAAAACAGATTGCAAAACACCTAATCTGTCCATTTAATTGAACTCCCAGCGGCGGCTTTCCATTTTTATAAAACGGCGGGTAACTTCGCGGTCGGTGCCGGGCTTTAAATCCGAAAAAATCAACTTCATTTTTCGGATTCCGTCTTTTTCAAGGGCAATTATGCCGGGTTGCCGAGCGGGTTCGGCCTGAAAATAAATGCCGCTGGCCCTTTTTCGGCCCGAATAGCTGCTTTGAACTGCGTTTTTGGGCGGAGTGTACAAGCAAGTGAGCTGCCCGTTGCGTTCGATCAACAGCCAGCGCTCCTGCATTTTGGCAGTCTGATACCGCAATATGCCCTCTAAACTGCCGTCTTGCAACCGGCTCCAAACAAATACCTGAGAAGGGTCGGTTTCGTTTTTCCAACTTCCTTGCAACCAATACAAGGTGCGGATGGTTTGGTTGGGAACCTGAGCCTGAAGTTTTAGGCCAAACACGCATATAAAAACGAGCAGGGTTCTCATGGGGTTTCGGATGAAATCCAATCGGCCAAAACCCCCTCTTTCAGCGAAATGCGGGTGCAGTGGGCCGTTGGAATTTGAAGCGCATCCAGAACAAAATGCACTTGCAAGATGGAGGCCAAGAACATGGGCGCGCGAAATTCAAGCATGCCGGGAATGGAAAGCCGTTCGGCCAAGCTGCTGGGAATTAGGCGTTCTGTCCAGTACTGAAGCATTTCAGCCGATAGGCTGTGGTAGCTGTAATTCAACAAAGGCTGGCCTTGATTTCGAAAGGCTTGCATTTGAACCAAGGTATCGAAAAAGCCGCTGCTGCCCACCAGAAATTGGGGCCGATGGTTTTGTAAAACCGAAAGCATAGGCTGCAGTTGGTGTTGAAGCCAATCGAAGGTGCTTTGTACTTGTTGTGGAAGCAAGGGGTCGTGCAGGGCCAGTACTTCTTGCAGGCGGGTGGCTCCAATGGGAAAGCTCCACAAGCCTAAGAGGCCGTTGCCGTTAAAGGCAATAAATTCGGTTGAGGCTCCGCCCACGTCCATGATGAGACCTGTTTCGCTGCCGAAATTCAGATGGGCCTGAACGCCCTTGAAAATAAATTCGGCCTCGCGTTCGCCGGAAATGACCTGAATGGGTATGCCTGAGGTTTGGCTTATGCGTTGGGCAACTTCGGTTCCATTTTTGGCATAGCGAAGGGCGGCGGTGGCTACGCCTTTCCATTTTGTGGGGCCGAAGCTTTGGGCCAAGTCCATAAATTCCGATAAGGCTTGAATGGCCCGGGCTTCGGCTTCGGGAAGAATAAAACCTTTTTCGTGGCTTCCTTTGCCAAGCATAACGGGGCGGCGGTCTTGGGCCAAAATTTCGAGTTGGCCATGGTTGAATTTGGCCAACAGCAGGTTAAAGGTGTTGGAACCTACGTCAACAATGCCATAGAGCGGGGTTGAGTTCATGCGTTTCCTTTGTAAAAAAGCCATTTCACCAACTCACGGTAGCTGGCTTTTTTGCCGTACATCAGAATGCCTGTTCGGTAAATTCGGCCGGCCATCCAGGTGGACAACACAAAGGTAATCACCAAGAGGCCCATAGATAGGGCAACCTGCCAGGCCGGCGGATTAAACGCAATGCGGCTCATCATCACAATGGGGCTGGTGAGGGGGAAAATCGAGAAAAAGGTAGCCCAAGGTCCGTCGGGGTTTTTAATGATGTTCATGCTAATGACCAAAGAAAAGGCCAGGGGCAAGGAAACGGGGAGCATAAATTGTTGGGTGTCGGTTTCGGCATCGACCGCGGCACCAATGGCGGCAAGCAGAGAACTGTAGAGCAGGTAGCCCCCTAAAAAGAAGAAAACAAAAGAACCCAGAATAACGAACCAATTTATGCCGGCAATCATGCCTAGCACCTCGCCGGTATTGATTCCGCCCACTTCGGCTTGGGTTTGAAGGCTGCCTTGACGGGCTTGTTCAAGGGCGTCTGGGGCCATGATTCCACCTACAATGGCCATAGCAAGTCCAGAGAGCAGGGCCCAAATCACAAATTGGGTAAGTCCGACCAAGGCGATGCCCAGAATTTTTCCCATCATGAGTTGGAAGGGTTTTACAGAAGAGATAATGATTTCCACAATTCGGCTGGTTTTTTCTTCGAGAACGCCGCGCATCACCATAACGCCGTACAAGAAAATGAACATATAGATTAAGAAACCCGAACCGAGGCCTAGGGCGGTACGGAGAAGGCTGTCGTCCGATTGCAGGCTGCCGCTTTCTTTGAGCTTTCGAATGGGCATGTCTATGCGTTTGCGGATTTCGTCGAAGGTAGATTGGGGAATGTCGAAAAAGGCCAGCTTTCGTTTTTCTAGGACTTGTTCGACTGCCGAAGAAATTCCGGATCGGCTTTCAAGGGAAGGGGGTGTTTTGTAGCCTAGGTAAATGGAAGAGGGGTTTTCGAAGGCCCTAAGGGGAAAAACCAAAACCGCATCCACATCTTCGCGTTGGTAAAGCGCATCGGTAAAGGCCGTTAAGTTTCCGGGAAGTCCTGTTTCAAAAACAATGCCTGGGCCTGCTTTTGAGGCCAGCTCTTCGGCCATGCCATCGGGGGTTTCATCTAAGACCAGCACCCGGTAGGTGGGGGTTTCTTCGGCCATGGAAACCCAAATCAAGAAACCATAAAAAATGGCAACCAGCAAGGGGCCCAGCAGCGTCATCACCACAAAGGATTTTTTCCGTACTCGGGTCCAGTATTCCCGTTGAACAATCAATAAAATGGTATTCATGCGTTGGGCAAATCGGTTACAGTTTCAACAAAAATGCGGTCCATTCCCGGCAAAAGTTCTCGGAATTCCACCAGATTTCCCAGTTTTAGCAAGCCGTTTAGGGTGGATTTCAGGGAATCGGTATTGGGGAGTTGGAATTCCAATTGGGTGAATCCACTGGCCCATTCGAGTTTGGTAGGGGCTAGTTCTTGCCTTAGGGTTTGAACTTGGGCATTAAATTCAGATTCGGGCATTTCTAAAACCACCCGATACTCGTTTTTACGAAAACGGTTTTTGATGTCGGTTAAAGAACCACTCAGGTACACCTTAGATTTGTGGAGCAGGGCAATGGAATGGCAAAGGGCCTCGACCGATTCCATGCGGTGGGTGGAAAGAAGAATGGTGGTTCCGCTGTCGCGAAGGCGTAGAATTTCATCGCGAATCAGGGCGGCATTGACCGGGTCGAAGCCAGAGAAAGGCTCATCGAGAATCAACACATCGGGTTCGTGCAAAACGGTAACGATAAACTGTACTTTTTGCTGCATGCCTTTTGAGAGTTCCTCGACCTTTTTGTTCCACCAAGGATTCAGGTCAAAGCGCTCGAACCACATTTTTAGCCGGGATTTGGCTTCGGCGGTTGAAAGGCCTTTTAATCGGGCCAGGTACAGCGCCTGTTCGCCCACATTCATTTTTCGATACAAGCCTCGTTCTTCGGGCAGGTATCCGATGCGGGAAATGTGAATGGGAGCCAAGGGGGCGCCAAACAGCAAAACCTGCCCGGAGTCGGGAGCGGTAATTTGATTGATGATTCGGATTAGAGATGTTTTTCCGGCTCCATTGGGCCCCAGCAAACCAAAAATCTGCCCTTGGGGTACTTCAATAGAAACATCGTTTAAGGCGGTGTGGGCCGCGTAGCGCTTGGTCAAATTCCGGATGTCAATCGCAAGGGTTGTTTCCATAGCGTTAAAGGTAACCAATGGGGGTGGATATTCAGGAATGGGGAAAGGACAAAAAACCTTGAAAAAATCTAAAACGAACGAAACAAAGGGCCCTTGTTTCTTGTTTAAAAAGAAAAGTGTACCATGAAAAAGAAAGCGGCTGCATCGGCGAGCTTTGAAGAGAGCTACCTAAGTTTTTTTGGCGAACATTACCGCCGCCCCGAAAATGTGCTTGAATTCATAAAATACTGCGGCCGGTCTGAAGCCGATTTTTATGCCAAGCACAATTCCATAGCGCATTTAGAAGAACAGGTTTGGGTAAGCATGGCCGACCGCTTGATTGAGCGGCTGTCGGAAGATGAAACCTATTTGGCCTATTCGGTGCGTGAAAAAACCTTGGCCTTTTTCTTTGGCTTTTTTGAAGAGGTATTGAAGAATCGAACCTTTGTATTGTACTCGGCGGGAGACCTGAAAAATCCAGCGCTGCTTCGGTTTAAGCGGTTTAAGGATGCATTGACCGAGTATTTTGAGGCTTTGGCCATGGCGGCCATGGAATCTAAGGAGTTGTCGAGCCGAGGGAATTTAACCCGTTGGTATGCCAAAGGGGCTTTGGCCCAGTTCCTGTTTTTGCTGAATTTTTGGAAAAACGATTCCAGCCAAGGATTTGAAGCCACCGACGAAGCCATTGAGCGCAGCGTAAATTTAATTTTCGACCTAGCCGGCATGAATGCGTTGGAGTCGGGATTGGGATTTGCTCGCTTCTTATTTAGGCATACTGCAAAAGCATGAAAGAACAGAACAGCATTCCCGTAGGTAAAGTAGCTAGAGCGGGTCGTTTTGCCGGGGCCGGGGTAAAGGTAGGGGCCAATTACGTAACGTATTTTGCCAAGAAAATGGTGAATCCAGATACAGAACGTTCTGGGCTAGACAAGGCCAATGCCCGCGACATTTACGATGCCTTAAGCAATTTGAAAGGAAGTGCCTTGAAAATGGCACAAATGCTGGCCAGCGACCAAAATTTGATGCCGGTCGAATATGTAAACGCTTTTCGTCCTTCTCAACACAAAGCCCCCCCTTTATCGGGTCCCTTGATTGTTCAGGTGTTTAAGAAAAGCATGGGGGTTTCGCCTCAGCAGTTGTTTGATACCTTCAATGCCAACGCCGTGAATGCAGCCTCCATTGGTCAGGTGCATAAAGCAACCAAGAATGGAAAGAATTTAGCGGTGAAAATTCAATATCCAGGCATTGCCGATGCCATTTCATCGGATTTGCAGTTGGTCAAGCCTTTTGCAATTCGCCTGTTGAATGTAAAAGAAAGCGATGTGCGGCCCTATTTTGAAGAGGTAGAATCTAAGTTAAAAGAAGAGGCCGATTATGTTCAAGAATTGAATGGGGCAGAACGCATCATACAAGGCTGCAGCAGTTTGACCGATTTGGTCTTTCCTGGGTATTATCCCGAATGGTCGTCGAACCGCATACTAACCATGGATTGGATTGAAGGAGTTCCGTTGGTGGAATGGGCTCAAGAAGAGCAGCCTCAGGAATTGCGCGATAGAATAGGGCAGGCCATGTGGGATTTTTATGACCACCAGATGCATCGGCTTCGCTGGATTCATGCCGACCCGCATCCGGGCAACTTTTTGGTTGCCCCCGATGGGCGTTTGGCCGTGGTGGATTTTGGCTGCACCAAATCGATACCCGAAGATTTTTATCACGCTTATTTTGCCATGTTGAATCCCGACAACATGCAGGACGACACGGCCATGGAACAAACCCTGTATGGGTTGCATATTTTGAACGAGGGCAGCAAACCAGAAGAGCGCCAATTTTTTATTGAATCCTTTAGATCCTTGGCGGGCCTTTTGCGCAGGCCTTTTGATGCCCATGAATTTGATTTTGGGGACCGGCAGTATTTCAAGGACATAACGGCTTTGGGCGAATCCTTAAGTAAAAACCCCAATTCTACCCGCTTTGGCGGAGCGCGGGGTTCCAAGCATATTTTATTTGTAAATCGAGCCTACTTCGGTTTATTCAACACCTTGAACCTGATTAAAGCAAGGGTAAGAACGGGCATGCCTGAACTGGTTGAAACGGCCCCCTTGTTGGGCTAAGCCCTTTCATATTTAGATGTTGATAACATCCTGTGGGGGCGGATTGCAGCGGAACCGAAATGTGTATCTTTGAGTATGAAATGGAAATTCTGGAAACGGTATCCGATCCTTGGCAATCGCTATATGTTGGCAGGGCTTACGTTTGCCATCTATTTGTCCTTTTTTGATGCCAACAGCCTGTTGAATATAGTTTCGTTGAAGGCCAAAGAAAAGGCCTTAGAAAAGGATGAGAAATATTATCGAGTACGGATTGCCGACACCAAACAGCGTTTGGAGGAGCTCACATCCAGCACCGACAACCTAGAGAAATTCGCCCGTGAAATCCACCACATGAAGCGTCCCGGGGAATCTGTTTATGTATTGGTTGACCGGGCCGAGTTGGAATGATGCTGCTTTGGGTGCAGGCTTAATTTGAATGCAATGAAAGCGATTCGGCTTTTCTGGATTTCTCTGTTTCTATTTACACCTGTGCATTTCTTGCCGGCTCAAACGCTAACCTATACTGTGGAATTGCTGGGCATGCATACGGGCGATATGGTTTTGAATAAATTTTCAACCGGGCAGGGCGTATTGCGGTTTACCATGCACACCTCGGCCGATGTAAACTATTTGTTTGGGCGAATCACGGCCAGCTTTGATTCGGATATACGCTATAAAGACGGGCGTATTTATTTTGCTCAAGCAAAAAACGTACGCAACGGGGAAAAGGGGCGGTTTTCGGAGTTGCGGTGTTCCGCTTCGGGTTGCGAGGTAGAGACCAACCGGGGCAAGGCAACCCTTCGCACGAATCCGAGTTGGTGCATAGCTCGCTTGTTTTTTGAAGAGCCGACGAAAGAAACCGAGGTGTATTCTGAAGATTGGGGGCAGATTTTGACCTTGAAAAAGATAGGGGCAGGTCGGTATCAGGTAAACATACCTGGCGATAAGCCCAATGAGTATCGGTATGAATCGGGCCGAATGGTAGAGCTTATTACCCATACCTCAATTGGCAAGGCCCGTGTTTTATTGAAGCGATAGGGGAATTGCTAAAAAATACGTGCTTTTAGCAGGGCAAGGATAAGCCCCGGAAGGCAGAGGGACCATTCAATGGCAGAACGTGTTTTCCAGCCTGTGAATATATGGGGTTTCAAAAAGAACAAGCCTTGAAGGGTCCAAGGTGCCAAGCCCACCCAAAACACCTTGGGATCTGTTTTTGGAGCCAGCACAGCGGTTCCCAGCCACAGGGCAGAGCAGACACCAAAAACAATGGAAAATAGCATTGTAGGCTGTTTTTGAAGGCAAGTGCTGTTGTTTTCTAGGTCATCTTCCTGTGCATCGAGTTTTGCCAACAATAAAATGCTTTGAAGCACCAACAGGCTAATTCCAAATAAAAAGAGGGCATCGGGCAAAGGTTGATTTTGGCTCCAAACGAAAGGCAAGGCCACCCCAAAGGTATAGCCGGGTGGAAGGAAAAATTCCTTGTACCCTTGCAGTCTTTTTAATGGGGGCAACAGGCCAATGCCAAAGTAGCATAGAATTAGAAACAGGGTGATTGCCAAGAACAAGCCAGAAGTTCGGCTAAGCAGAGGCATAAAAGGGATGTACAGGCCAGCAGAACAGAGCAATGCAAAGGCACCTAAGCCCCAAAATCCCTTTCGGTTTTTGAAATGGGTTTTGCGGCGAAAACCGAGCGAAGGCAGCCGTTCGGCATCAAATGCATGGTCGAACAGATATATTGCCCACACAAAAAAGCCCAAGGAAAAAATCAGGGGCCCGTTTAAAGGAGCGTTGTGGGCAAAAAAAACCCAGGCCGACATGGCCATAGCGGCCAGAACAACATCCAGACTATAAACGTGCAACAGCTGAAGGATGCGGCTCAAAAGGTCAAATCAATTGTTGCAGCAAACTGCTCATGTCTAGACGTTCGTGGAGCAGGAGCTTAAGGTCGTTGATGGCAATGCGTTCTTGGTTCATGCTGTCGCGGTCGCGCAGGGTTACCATGCCGTCGTCTAAGCTTTGGTGGTCGATGGTAATGCAATAGGGCGTGCCAATGGCATCTTGGCGGCGGTAGCGCTTGCCAATGGCGTCTTTTTCGTCGTATTGACAGGTAAAATCTAAGCGAAGGGCATTAAAAATGGACATAGCCAGTTCAGGTAGGCCGTCTTTTTTTACTAGGGGTAAAATGCCCAGTTTTACAGGAGCCAGGCAGCGGGGTATGGCCAATACCGTACGCAGGCTTCCGTCTTCGAGTTGTTCTTCCTTGTATGAGGCCGACAAAACAGCTAGGAACATGCGGTCAAGGCCAATGGCTGTTTCAACCACATAGGGGATGTAACTTTCCTGAAGTTCGGGATCAAAATACTGCAGCTTTCGGCCTGAAAAAGATTCATGGGCTTTCAGGTCAAAATCGGTTCGGCTGTGGATGCCTTCGAGTTCTTTGAAGCCCATAGGGAAATTAAATTCAATATCGGTAGCGGCGTTGGCGTAATGTGCCAGTTTAATGTGGTCGTGGAAGCGGTAGTTTGAATCGCCCAAGCCGAGTATTGCATGCCATTTTATTCGGAAGGCCTTCCAGTATTCAAACCACTCCATTTCGGTACCAGGCCTTACGAAGAACTGCATTTCCATTTGTTCAAATTCCCGCATGCGGAAAATGAATTGCCGGGCAATGATTTCATTTCGGAAAGCTTTGCCAATTTGAGCAATTCCAAAGGGGATTTTCATGCGGGCTGATTTCTGAACATTCAGAAAATTAACATAGCTGCCTTGAGCGGTTTCGGGCCGCAGATAAATCGTAGATGCTTCGCCCGAAACCGAGCCCAGTTCGGTGGCAAACATCAAATTGAATTGCCGCACTTCGGTCCAGTTTTTTGAACCCGACAAGGGGCATACTACACCCAGGTCCACAATCAAATTGCGCAGGGCTTCCAGATTCCCTTCCTCTAAAGCCGATTTCATGCGTGTGCGAACCTGCTTCATTTCTTCGGCATACCCCAATACCCTAGGGTTGGTTTTTAAATACATGTCTCGGTCAAAACTCTCGCCAAACCGCTGGGCGGCTTTTTCAATCTCTTTTTCAATTTTTAACCTCAATTTCTCGATGTGTTCTTCAATGAGCACATCGGCCCGGTACCGCTTTTTCGAATCTTTGTTGTCGATAAGCGGGTCGTTGAAGGCATCTACGTGGCCCGATGCTTTCCAGGTGGTGGGGTGCATAAAAATCGCCGAATCCAATCCCACCAAATTGCTGTGAATCTGAACCATGGCTTTCCACCAATACGCTTTGATGTTGTTTTTTAAATCAACCCCATACGGCCCGTAATCGTAGGTCGCACTTAATCCATCGTAAATTTCAGAGGAAGGGAATACAAAACCGTATTCTTTCGAGTGCGAAACAAGGGATTTTAAAACGTCTTCAGAACTTGACATACCGGCTTTTATTTGGGGCAAAGGTATATGAAATGAAGCAGATTGAACCTGAAAAATTGCGGGGTATGGATTACCTTTGAAGCATGCGGGTGGTTATTTTTGCATCGGGAACTGGCAGCAATGCCGAAACTTTGTTGGATTGGTCCATAAAAACGAGCGACTTTCAGGTGCTGGCCGTTTTTTGCAATCGGCCCGATGCGGGAGTGATTCAACGCTGCGCACACCGGGGCCTGCCCTGCATTCTTTTTACCAAATCAGATATGAACACGGAGGGGCGTTTGAAAGAGTGGGTAATGGCTTTTGAACCCGACTTGATTGTTCTTGCTGGCTTTTTGTGGAAGTTTCCCGATGATTTAATTCAGGCCGTTCGTGGAAAAGCGATAAATCTGCACCCCGCTTTGCTGCCCAAATACGGAGGCAAAGGCATGTTTGGAATGCATGTGCATGAGGCCGTTTGCGCCTCAACCGACGTGCATTCTGGAATCAGCATTCATTGGGTCAATGAAGAGTACGACTCGGGGGCCGTGTTGTTTCAGTTTTCCCTTCCGGTGCCCGAAGGCCGAAATCCGATGGAATTGGCCCAGGGCATTCACGAACTTGAACATTATTGGCTGCCCAGGGTGGTTTCCTTCTTGAGTGTAAAAGCCCGGCGCTAAAATTTACTGTAAGTTAATTTCGGCTTTACCTAAAGTTTGCTGAAGTTTTTTTACATTTAAAGTGAATTTTGCTCACCGTCAACGTGTTTCATGTTTGCACCGCCCTACTTGCATTATCCAGAAACAAATTCCAGCCATTTTGTGCTGAGACGTCCGGGCATTGCTGATGCAAAGGCTTTGTTTTTCTTTGAAGGAATTGGAGCGGAGCGGTTTCATGACGAGCAGTCGGCCAGGGCATCCATACACACTATGATTCGAAATTACCAGTTGGGCTTGGCGATTCATTGGTTGGTGTATAGCCGTTCTGGATTGAATTTGCTGGGTGGATTTTACTTAGATGGGGATTTTGGTTCTGGGAAATGCAATTTGGTGGTTGATTTTTGGAATTCCATTTCCGATGAAACCCAAGCCTTGGAGTTGATGAATTTGGTAAAAAAGATGTGTTTTCAGCATTTGCAGATGCACTTAATAGTTCTGAACTCAGATTTACCGAACGATTGGCGGGAGGCTTTAGGAAAAATAGCAGGTTTTGAGCCAATCAACCCAAAATTGGGCCTTCCTGTGTGGGTAAAATAAGCTGGAGCAAGGCTTCCTCCATTCGGTTTTATATCTTGCAGGCTCAAATGAGACCTATTGTTGTTTTAATGTCTTTCTTTTTGTGGATTCATGGGTTTGGGCAAATTCCCCAATCCCTGAAGGGCATTTGGCGGCAACCAGAGCGGGGGTTAACTCTGCAATTGGAGCAACATGGTCAGTATGTGTTTGGCAAGGTTATCGGCATTGGAAGGCAAAAACGGTTGGGAGCTTTGACGTTTGATTCGGGAGTCAAACCCGGTCATTTTGCCTTGACAGAATTGAGGTTTATTCGCCCAGGCATTTGGCTGGGCCGTTGGAATTCGGGAGGAAACCAAGGCGAGGGCAAGCGTATTTTATTGAAAAGCCTGTCGCCAGATTGCTGGCAGCTGTATTTCAAGGGCGGCCCATGCTGGTTTAAAATAAAAGAGGGGAAGTTCGTTCCAGAAAAATAGGCTTTTATGCCTTGGTTTTTTCACCAAATTGCCTGTGCCTCAACCAACACCAAGTTCATTTTTTCTGGATGCGAAAAATAATACCGGTAGCTTCTATTGAATTCGGCCGTGTCGGTTTGAAGCCTAAATAAGGCATCAGCTGTCCATTTTTCAGGTTGTTTTTGGTAGCTGACGGGCAGGGCTTGTTGTTTTTGGGCAGCCTCAATAAGGCACAATTCAACCAAGGCTTGAGCGAACTTGTTGGGCGGGAGTATTCCCTCATTTTCTTTTTCGGACAACTGGCAGCCAAAGCTGCAGCACAGAACGAATAGCTTCCAGGGTTTCAATACAAAGAAATTTTTTGAGTTCCGCTGAATTGACCATCGATGTAAATTTCAATGGAATAGGTTCCAGCCGGGAACACATCTTGTTGCCAAACGATTTGTTTTTCAAGGGCTTCCCCAGCAAAAACGAAATCCACTTTTTTGCTGAACGGCAACTCTTGGCCTTGGGCGGTTTTAAATTTTTCAATCCCCAAGCCGGCGTCGGCCATTACAAACCCTTCCGGATTTAGCAGTCGAATGTACGCTTGATGTGGCCCTTGGGCGGCTACGCTGTTTTGGCTTAGGGTAAAAGAAATGGAAATACGGTCGGTTTTTTTGGCTTTGTCGGTGTTTTTTTCTTTTCCATTGGCCCGCAGTTCTACCGCTTGCAGTTGAATGGATTGAATGCGCAGCTGGGCAGCGATTTCGACTTTGGTTCGCAGCGATTCGTTGTTTTCTCGGGTTTGGTCTAAGGCCACAGTGAGTTCGGTGTTTTCATACCGAAGTTTCTTGTTTTCTTCCTCTAGGGCCTCAAGGCGTTTTAGGTAGTCGTTTTTGGTTTTTTGTAGTTCAGCATACCTCAATTTCAACACCTGATAATCTTGGTTGGAGGCGATGAGGCCTGCGATTTGTTTTTTCTGTTCTTCTATTTTCTGGGTGGCTTCGGCCAGCAATGAATCCAGCGCCTTGCCTCGGCCTTTGAATTGTTCCAAATCGGCCAGAGCGATGTCCACCTCTTTTTGCAGATCTGCTTTTCGTTCGGCTAAGGTATCAACCTGCTGATTCATGACCAGAATCTGGGTGGTTTGGTTGGAGCTTCGAAGCAATAAATATCCATTTAGAGCCAGCGAACACAACAGCAATACCGCTAAAACCAATGAAATCGATTTGTTTTTTTTGTGTGTATTTTCAGCACTCATACCACAAAGGTAAACAAGGAGAATGGAAACTTAGTTTAGGGGTTTTTCAACCCGCTGCCGGTTAAGGGGATTAGGGTGTTTTGAGGGCAACCGGCGGCTTTCCAGGCCGCCAGAGCCACGGCCGAGGTGAATTCCGTGTACCAGCCTTGGCGGAACAGAGCTGTTGCGGCGGTTTGGATGTCTGATTCAGAAACCGCCAGGATGCGGCCCCCGGTTTTTTTGATGGCGGTTTCTATTTGCTTCAATCGGGGCGGATTTCCGATGGCAATTCCGGGTGCCAGCGAAGGGCTGGGCTGAACAGGTTTGCCTAGGGTTAAAGGAGAACAAGCCAGCGTTTGAGCGGCCGACAGCCGAACGGGCGAGGGCAAGCAGCCTGCGCCTTGCATTTCCTGTAGGGCCAAGTAGCATCCCAACAACAGCGTTCCGTTGCCTACCGGAAATAGGATTTCTTCGGGCCAGCGGGCCTGACCCTGTTCAACTTGGTCCAGCAATTCCCACAAAAAGGTTTTGGTGCCGTGCAAAAACAGGGGGTTCCAAACGTGGCTGGCCAGATATCCTTGGTCGGTTTGGGCCATCAAGGCCTGGGTAACCGCTTCTCGGTTGCCGGGTACAAACTGAATCTCGGCCCCATAGCTTTGCAGTTGTTTTCGCTTTGAGGGGGACAAGTCGGCGGGCACAAAAATGCGGCAAGGAATTCCAAGTCTGGCCGAGTAGGCGGCCACCGAAATGCCGGCATTCCCTGAGGAGTCCTGCAAAAGCAGGTTGGGCCGAACCGCTTGAACATGCTGCATGATGGCCACCGTGCCCCGGTCTTTGTACGAGCCTGTGGGCATTAGAAAATCGAGTTTAAGCTGAACGTGCTGATTGTCGAACACCGCCTGTTCTACTGGGGTATTGGGCTCGCCCAGGCCAATCCAGTTTTCAGCCTCGGCAAAAGGAAGCAGCGGTGCATACCGGCGGATGCCGCTGTATTTTGAAAAGGAAGGCCGCTGCTGAAACTGCAGCTCCAGCCAATGGCAGGGCGATGCCGGAAGGTCCAATCGGCCGGGGGCGCTTAGGGGGGTAGAATCCGGAAAGGAAATCCAACGGTGGGCTAGGTTCACGGGGTCCATTTTTCCATGGTAAACGAAAACGTTGAGCCTTTTCCGGGCAGGGAACGCACATTGATGGTTTGGTTGTGGGCCTCGACCAGGTGTTTTACAATGCTTAGGCCTAGGCCGCTGCCGCCTTGGTTTCGGCTTCGGCTTCGGTCCACCCGGTAAAACCGTTCAAACAAACGGTTCAGGTGTTCCTCCGAAATTCCAGGTCCATCGTCGCTGACTTCAATCAGCATGCGGTCGTCCATGTCGTAAAACGAAACCTTGGTTTGGCCATGGTCGTTTCCGTATGAAATGGAATTTGCCAGCAGGTTGGTTAAAATTTGACGCAGGGCATTGCGGTCGGCCCGAACCCACAACGCCGTTGAATAGCTGTCTTTAAATTGCAAGCGCACCCCTCTGTTTCGAGCTTTCATTTCGAGCAATTCAAAAAGTTCTCCGGTTAAGGCGACCAAGTCTAGTTTTTCCATGTCCATTTGCACCCGGCCCGATTCCAGTTTGTGAATGGTATCTAGGTCTTCAATCAGCGCAATCATGCGTTCTACGTTTTTCTCTGCGTTTTGCAGGTACTTTTCGGCTATATCGGTGTCGTAGAGTCCCCCATCAACAAGGGTAGATAAATACCCTTGGATGTTAAAGATGGGGGTTTTAAGTTCATGGGAAAGGTTGCCAATGAAATCCCGGCGGTAGGCTTCCATTTTTTGCAGTTCTTCCATTTCGTATTTTTGGCGTTTAGCCCATTGAAGCACTTCCGCGTTCACCTCGCCAATCACGTCGCCGCCCGAACGAATCCGGTTTTTCAGATTGCTGCCTGGGGTTTTTGATTTGAGCTGGTGAATGGTTTTGTACACCAGTTTTATTTTTCGGTACAGAAATTTTTCGAGGATAAACTGCACCAGGGCGTACAGAGCCAGTCCCATGGTGATGCAAATCAGAGCGGGCCAATACCAGGGGCCAGAAATGGGAGCTAGCCAGGCAAGGATTAGCAGCATGCAAGCCAACATGGCCGACCCGGCCAAGGCCACGTATAAGGCCAATTGCCGCGGGGAGGCATTTTTCATGCGTTAAAAGTACGCAGAAGCTTTAAAACTCGAATTTATAGCCCACCCCTTTAACGGTGCGGATGTAATCGTCGCCGAGTTTTTCGCGCAGCTTGCGGATGTGAACATCGATGGTGCGGTCGCCAACCACCACGTCTTCGCCCCAAACCAACTTCAAAATTTTATCGCGGCTAAATACCTTGCCGGGTTTTGAAGCCAACAAAAACAGCAATTCAAATTCTTTTTTGGGCAGCTGTTGAACCTGTTGGTCTTTTTCGACGGTGTAGGATTCGCGGTTTATGATTAAACTGCCAATCACCAAGCGTTCGGCTGTTAGGCTGTCGTCGGGATTCTGAATTCGGCGCAGCAAGGCCGCTACTCGCGAGGTTAGAACCCGGGGTTTAATGGGCTTGGTTATGTAGTCGTCGGCACCGGCATCAAATCCAGCAATCTGTGAATAATCTTCGCCCCGGGCAGTTAAAAAAGCAACCAAAGTATGGGCCAGCGATTCATGGCTGCGAATCATTCGGCAGGTTTCAATCCCGTCCATGTCGGGCATCATAACATCTAAAAGAATCAAATGGGGCTTAAATTCCAATGCCTTAGTAAGGGCCGAGCGGCCGTTTGCACAAACCTCGACCTCGTAGCCTTCGCGACGCAAGTTAAATCCAATGAAATCTAAGATGTCAGGCTCATCGTCAACCAACAAAATGCGTAGAGAATCGCTCATGAACAAAAAATTTTCAACAAAGGAACAGAAGACAGGTTAAGCAAAGATTAAATCTAATTTAATAAAGAACCAAGATTCGGAATTGCTTGGATTCAAAATTTAATATAGACAACACCCCATTTTCATATTCCAATGTACGGAATTCAATCCAAGCAGGGGGCAAAATCCAGCCCAATTGCAGCTCCCTTTTTTGGCTTTTGATGCGGCCAAATCCTTGGGTTTTTTTAAGTGCCGATGCGTCAGACCAAACAACGGGCTGAAAACCATAGGTTTGCCCTAAAAATATGAACATAAAAAAGTTGATAATTACCTATTGCAAAAATAGATTCCTTTGCTCTAAATTTGCAGAAATACTAGAAACCTAATCTACTATGAATGTCCAATTAACTCGCATTGACACGCCTTATTCGTTCCAAACCCAGGAACGTATTCCGCACCTTGCCGGAAAACAAAATTCAACAGACGCAGACGATGCGTTTTTTGAAGAGGAGGAAGACGACGATTTGGACGGCGATTTGGACTTTTTGGACGACGACGACGACGACGAGGATTTTGACGATTTTGGCGGAGAAGACGATTTCTATTGATGGAATGGGTTGGGCCTTTTTAAAAGGGCGCTAAACATCTTTTTTGAATGTCCAGGAAATAGGGCTTTGAAAATCCCATTGGGATGCATTTTTTTTAGGTTTGCAGGCGTTTTTTGTGGAGCTGGCTGCGGGCGGGATTGAGCTAGGTAGCCCGCAATGCCGGCTTGGTTGCTGCCCCTGTGCTGCGCAGGCGACCTTGGGAGCCCGCGCAAAGCCAGAGGGCAGCCCAAGGCGGCAGCGGACTACCTGCGAAAGCCCGAAAACCCGCCCCAATCAAAAAACACCCCAGCTGCATGCATTTCTATATCTTTGCTTTACAAAATAAATCGTACACATTATGATTCACCTAGATGAAAAGGATGAGTTAGCCGGAGGATCACAGCCCATTGCCGCGTCGGAACCTGCTGATAATGCCGCCAACATGCCCACTGTTGCTGATGATTTGGGTGAGGTCGAAGAACTGGAAATTGAACTGGAAAATGCCGAATCGGAAGACGAGGCCGATATTCAAACGGAAGACGAAGATTTTTCGGGGAAAGCTCCCGAATTGGTGTATTCCTGGCTGAAAACCCATCAGGATGAAACCCAACTCTGGCAGCACCGCCGAGCCTATCAGCCCCTGCGCCTGCGCGTGAACGAACTTTTTGAGGAAGATCGACAGCAAAAATTAAGGTCGTTTATGGCCTTAGACGAGGTTGAAGAGGCCGATTTTGTGTACGAACCCGCCGATATCTTAAAGGAACTTCGAAAATTGTCCAAACAATTTGGCGAGGCCTTGAACCGCATTCGAAAGCAAACCGAAAACGAACTGAACGCCAATTTGCTGGCTAAAAAAGATTTGCTGGACGAATTGCGGGCGGTAATCAGCGACGAATCCGACATCAAAAAAGCCATTCAAAAGTTCCGCGTGCTGTTGAAACGCTGGAAAGAAATTGGCAGCATTCCCAGCCGTGAGGCCGATGAGGTGTACAAAAACTACCGGCATTTCAATAAAATGTTCTTTGATTTTCTGCGCATCAACCATGAATTGTCCCAAATGGACATTCAAAAGGTGCAGCAATTGCGCGAGGAACTCATTCAGCAAGCCGAGCGGTTGGCCGATGAACCTTCAATAAACCAAAGCCTGCAACGTCTGTTGACCTTGCGGAAAGACTGGCGCGAGGCCGGATACCTGCCCGACGACCTAGACCAAGCGCTCTTTGAACGGTTTAAAACCGCTTGCGATGCCGTTTACGCCCGCCGGGACGCCCACCACAAAGAACAAGACGAAATCCGCGCCGCCCATTTGCTGGCCAAAACCGCCCTGCTTGAACAGGTTAAATCGCTCGCAATACAGGAGTACAGCAGCCTGAACGATTGGAAAAAGGCCGAAGAACAATTCCAACTGCTGGACGCCGATTGGAGGAAAATAGGGCCCGTGCCACGGGCACAAAGCAATTCCATTTGGGCCGAGTTTCTGGAAGCCAAAAAACAGTTCTTTAAGCAACGAAACCGAATATACAAGGAACAGCAAGCCCGATATGCCGAAGGACTCAAGGCCAAAATGGCCCTGATTGAAGAGGCCGAAGCCCTGAAAGACAGCACGCAGTGGAAGGAAACCATCGAGAAAATTAAGGCCCTGCAACAACGATGGAAAGCCAGTCCGCCCGTTGACCGCAAGCGCTCCGATGCCCTGTGGAGCCGCTTTCGGGCTGCCTGCGACGCTTTTTTTGAGGCCAAGAAAGGCTACTTCGACGGGCAATCGGACCGCGAACAGGCTCATTTGCAGCAAAAACAGGCTCTGCTTGCCGAACTGCAAGCCAGCAGCCCAGAATCTGAGCTGGACGGGCAGGCCCTGCTCTCCGAACTTCAGAAAAAATGGGAGGCCATTGGCTACGTGCCCTTGAACGAAAAAAAGAACATCGAAACCGAGTGGGAAACCGCCGTTGCGGCCTTGCGGCAGCGGCTGGGAATTGACCCCGAACGGCAAGCAAAAATGGCCTACAAAGAAAAGCTGGAGGCCATGGACGACAAAAAATTGCTCGACGAACGCCGCTTTTTGGGTGGCAAATCCAAGCAAATTCAAGACGAAATTATTCAAATTGAAAACAGCTTGGAACGCTTTATCAACGCCAAAGGCAATGAATCGTTTTTGAAGCCCCACAAACTGCGCATTCAGCGCTTACGCACAGAACATGAGGGCGTTGAGTCGCGCCGTCAGCAAATTAAAGTGCTGGTAAAACAACGCGGGTTGAACTAATTTCTCCCCCGATTTCCAGAGGTGGAACTCTGGTTTTTGGTTTTGGTTTTTGGGCGGTGGCCGGGCTTTCGCCGGTAGTCCGCTGCGCAACCTGTTTGCCCCAGCGGCTTTACGCGGGCTCCCAAGGTCGCCTGCGCAGCACGCGGGGCAATGCAGGTTTCGCCTTGCGGGCAACCGGGCTCAATCCCTACCGCAGCCCCCCTCAATCTTAAAACCACATTTAATAATCCTGCGGGGTTCCCCTGCAAAAAAAATTGGCCGCCTGCCCTTTTTTGCTTGCCTGCATTGAATTCGGTCGTGCATGCATTTCCAAAATCCCATCGAAAAAATGGGATAGGCTTTCCTAAATAAAATGCAGCAAACGGACCGCGCAAAAAACCCAGCACCAACAAAACTCCGAATTCCTGCCGAAAAGCAGCCCCATTAGGCCCAAACCCTTTTACACTCCCTTAACCTCGGTCTTTTCTATGCCTTCATTTCCCAAAACCATTCCCGATGTCTTTTCCCGCCCATGCATCACCACATTCATGTATGGCAGCGCAATTTCAATGCCTTCTTGATCAAAACGCAGTTTAATCAGCTTGTTCATGTCCATCAGGTACTCGAAACTTTTCCGCGAGTCTGCCGCCGAAATGTAGGCCCGAATCATCATGCCTGAACTGCTTAAATTTCGGCAAAAAATATCCAGCTTAGGTTTCCCCTCTTCGATTTCTTCTTCCGTTCGAATGTCCACAAACAAAGGATGTTTAACGGCCTCCTCTTCAATAATCGCCATCGCTTTTACCAAATCGGCAGAATAGGGTAGGGTTACCTCAAAAAACCGAATCATGGCGTCTTCGTTCATGCTTCGGTTGATGATGATTTGGGTGGAAATTTCGGTGTTGGGAATTACCACCCTTTTTAATTCGTAATTCCGAATCACCGTATGCCTCAAAGTGATGTCTTCAACGGTTCCTTTGTAATTTTCGTTGGTTCCCACCTCAATAATATCCCCAATGCGAAAGGGCTTGAACGCCACAATCATGATGCCGTTTATGATGTTCGAAAACGCGGTTTGGCTCGCAAAACCAATAATGGCCGCCAATATACCCGCCCCAGCAAACAAGGTTACCGCTACCTGCCGAAACCCCGGAATAACAAACACAATGTTAAAGGCAGCCCCAATAAATATGATAAAGGTTAAGGCGTTTTTTAGAAAATTGTAGGCCGTGGGGTCCACATTGATGCGGGCCGATTCCCGTTTCAAATACGAACCCAAGGTGTACCGCATTATTTTGTTGATGGCCACGGCAAGGGCCACAATCACCGCCACTTTAATCACCGCCTTGTAGGGTTCCAGCGTAGCTAAAAGACTCTCTGAAATCATGGCAGCAAAGGTAGGCAATAGCTCCGACAGTTGGCTTGGGCCTTGGGTTAAAATACGTCAAGAAAGGCCGAGGGTTCTTGAATTCAGCTTTTGTTCAGCCGCCGAAGCCGCCTGTATTTTTCCCCTGCCTCCCAAGCGTTGATGCCCGCGATCTGCCATCCGGCCTGCCCATCTAAAAATCCACCCAACCAAATGTAATCTCGAACCCAACGAATGCCGGCATGCAGGTACGGACGAAAAACCGATGCGGTCTTCCCCTGGCTTTTCATGGCTTGGGCCGCTATGCCCGCAAATCGATCGGCCTGCTGCCGGTGTTCCTTTGCTCCCTTAAACGAAAAATGAAGTATATGCCCTTTTAGCCACTGTTCCGAGTCTTTTTCCCTGCACTCCCAGCGGTCGTGCGGATTGGTGCCCGTCCATCTCCCCGCCTGTTTCTTCCAAAGCCTCAGTTTTCGGTCCGGATACCAAGCCCCATGTCGAATAGGCTGCTCTCCGTAGTGGTTCAGCCGCCTCCAACCGTAAGCCGCTTTCTTCGCAGCCTGCTGTTTCAAGGCGGCTATTTCGGTGCGTGCCTCGGCATCCAGGCGCTCGTCGGCGTCCAACGACAGCACCCAGTCGTGTTGAGCCAGCTGAGCCGCGGCGTTTTTTTGTTCTATGTGGCCCTTAAAGGGCCTGTGCACCACCCGGGCACCCAACGATTCGGCCAGAGCCTGCGTTCCGTCGGTTGAACCTGAATCCACCACCAGCATTTCGTCGGCCAAACCGGCCACCGATTTCAGGCAATCGCCCAGTTTTTCGGCCTCGTTCAGGGTGATGACAACCAGGCTGATGTGCATTACCGGGCAGCTAAGCGGTGGGCTATTTCCATGACCGAAACGGCCAGATCGCTAAAATAAACAGCCGCCGGGTTGGAATCATCTAAGGCGGCGGGCAGGCCCCGGTCGCCCGACTCCCGTATGCCTTGAACCAAAGGTATTTGAGCCAAGAGCGGAATGTTCAGCTCGGCGGCCAACTTGGCCGCACCGCCTTCTCCAAAAATAAAGTACTTGTTTTCTGGAAGTTCTAGGGGAGTAAACCAGGCCATGTTTTCCACCAGGCCCAAAACCGGCACCTGAATGTTGGGCATTTGAAACATGGCTACGCCTTTTCGTGCATCGGCCAGGGCCACTTCTTGGGGAGTGCTAACAACAATCACGCCCGAGAGCGGCAGCAGTTGAACCAGGCTTAAATGAATGTCGCCGGTGCCCGGCGGCAAATCCAGAATCAAAAAATCCAGTTCGCCCCAGGCGGCCTCGGTAATCATTTGAGTCAGGGCTTTGCTGGCCATGGGGCCTCTCCAGGCAACCGCTTGGTCGTCGCCGGCAAAAAAGCCAATGCTCAGCATTTTTATTCCGTAGTTTTCAACGGGTTCAATCAAAGAACGGCCTTGCTCGTCTTGAACCAGATTTGGCCGCACGTATTTGGTGTCCAGCATGAGCGGCACGGATGGGCCGTAAATATCGGCATCTAAAATGCCCACCCTGCTGCCAAGTCGGCTCAGCGCCGCCGCTAGGTTTACCGCCACGGTCGATTTCCCCACTCCGCCTTTGCCTGAGGCCACGGCAATAACGCGCTTTACTCCGGGCAGCACCTTGCGTTCCTGGGCTCGGGCTTGGGAGTTCACCAAAAAATGGACTTGCAGCTGCACCGAATCGGGTCGGAAAGGACTCAGAGCCTTGGAAATATCGGCCTCAATTTTCTTTTTAACGTGCAGGGCCGGGTTGGTAATTTCAAGGTCAATGGCCCAGTGGCTTTCGGTGGCATCGATGCGTTTTACCCGTCCGGCCTCCACCAAGTTTTTACCGGTGGCGGGGTCCAAAACCCCCATTAAGGCTTGTTCAATTTGAATGTGTCGTTCGTTCATAGCATAAGTTCAACGGATGGATCCCAAAAGAGTTTATTAAAACCGACAATGCAATGGTCTTTAACCAAAATGCCTTCGGCGTTCAGCAGCGCTTCCATGGCTCCGGGGCCCTCAAAATGGTGTTGGCCCGACAGCATGCCCGTTCGGTTTACCACGCGGTGGGCGGGCACGGGCGGTTGCACTTGGTGCGAGGCATTCATGGCCCAGCCAACGGTGCGGGCCGACTTCCCACTGCCCAAATACCGGGCAATGGCCCCGTAGCTGCTTACTCGGCCGGGCGGAATCTGCCGCACCACCTGATGCACCAAATCAAAAAAATCATTCAAGGGGTTCGGTTCCAAGTTCAAAACAAAGGTAGTGAATGCGGCGGCCTTGTTCCAGCCACATCGATTCATAAAAGGTGCGAATGCCCAATTCGGGGTGGTTTGGCCAGGCGGCATGCACATCGCGGAATTGGTGGAGAATGGGGAGATTTTGTTCTTGAACCACTTGCAGGCTGTAGTCAAAAAGCTCGGGCGAATCCGTTTTCAGGTGAATTAAGGTCGAGGGCTTCATGCACCGGCGGTAGGTGGACAAAAATCGGGGCGAGGTCAGCCTTTTCATTGCCTTGCTGTCGCGCAGTTGGGGGTCGGGAAACACAATCCAGACCTGATCAATCTGGTCTTGCAGGGTAAAAAGTCGGTGCAGTTGACCAATGTGTTGCCGCACAAAAGCCACGTGTTTCCAATTTTTTTCTTGTGCGGTCAGGGCTCCACGCCAAAGTCGGGCGCCTTTCACGTCCATGCCCACAAAATTCCGTTCGGGGTACAGCTCGGCCAGGCCCACCGAGTATTCGCCACGGCCGCAAGCCAATTCCAGGGTAATGGGGTTTTGATTTCCAAAAAAATCCGTCCATTTCCCTTTCAGAGGAAACGAATCCGTGTTTATTTCATCAAAAGTAGGCTGAAACACATGCTCGAAGGTCGCATTTTCAGCAAACCGCTTTAATTTATTTTTACCCATACGGGGGCAAAGATAGGCTGCTTCGGCAAAAAAAGGGGCTTTGAGGAAGGGTTCGGGCATTAGAAAAAAGCAAATCCAATTTCAGGGGTATTTTTTAGTGGGGCGGCTGCGGGCTTTCACCGGTTGTCCGCGGTTGTCGGGGGCTTCCCCAGCGGGCTTGCGGGGGCTCCCAAGGTCGCCTCCGCGCCTCGCGGGGCAGTCCCCGGCAGCCTTGCGGGCAACCCGGTTCAATCCCTGCCGCGGGCGGGGTACTGCCCTTGGCCACAAAAACATCTAAAACTGATCAAGACCGAATGCGAACAGGCTCAGGGACTTAATCTAAGCTGCTGAAAATTATGTGCAGCCAAATCCGTTAAATATCAAGGGGTTGTGGTAAAAAGGTTGCGGTTGAACAGAAAAATGTTGTAGGCTTCCCTTAAATTGGACAGGTTGAAATCAAATTTTCCACCTTTTTTAGCTGCGATTTGGCGCAAGGAGTTTTCACCACTTTTTATCTGGCTTGCTTTTTGATTTTATAAAGATCAAATTGGCATAGAACCAGCTAGCTTTAATTGCCAGGATCTCAAGGCCCCCAATCAATTTCGGTTAATTTAGGCAGACAAGGCGGCTGTAAATTATTGTTGACCTTATGCTTGAATATTAAGTAAGCTTTTCTTTACTTTGCTGTGGAGGCAAAAGCCATTGATGTTCAAAAATGAAATGCTCAGCGTTAATGAAAATTCTAAAGAAGAACGGTTGGTTTGCAATTTCTCAGAAAGGGTCTCATGTAAAGATGATGCATGCAGAGAGGCATAACGTATTAATTGTACCTAATCATGGAAGTGCGGAAGTCGGAAAAGGCTTGGAAAGGAAGATTCTCAAAGATGCTGGTATCAAATAATTCCAATTTCTTGAAATCATGAAACTTAAAAAGAAATTCAAATTTATTGTTGAGAAAACGGAAACAGGATTTTCAGCCTTTTCAGAGGATACGCCTGTTTACACAACCGGTAAAAACATAACGGAACTTCAAAACAACATTGTTGAGGCAATCGAACTTGCTTTTGATGCAACTCAACCCAAGTTTAGCAAGGAAAATGTGGAACTTGAAATGGATTTAAAACAATTCTTCAGCTATTACAAGGTCTTAAACTCAAGATACTTGGCCGAAAGAATTGGAATGAATCCAACCTTGTTCTCACAATATGTGAATGGCCATAAAAAACCTTCTGCAAAACAAACAATAAGAATTCTTAATGGGTTGAATGAGATTGGTCGCGAGTTGGCAAACCTACAATTCACAGGATAATTCATAAATACCATACAGCCCAGCCTATTGACAGCCAATCTTTACAGCTGCCTTTTTTTCGGAACGATTCTGTGCGTAGTATTCATGCAACTTTTTACTTGTTTTGCCCTAATGCGGTTAAAAAGGTAATTTAGAGCGGCAAATGGCATTGAAATCGAATTGTTAGACGAACTGACGGTATAGGGCATTATATTAAACCACCATAGCTACATGCAGCAACGTTCCATACGCATCAATAAATTTATTAGCGAAAGCGGTTTTTGTTCCCGGCGCGAAGCCGACCGTTTTATTGAAAGAGGCGTTGTATTCATAAACGAACGCAAAGCCAATACCGGCGATCAGGTGAAGGCGGGCGACAGGGTTCGGGTGAACGGACAAAAACTGGAACCCTTCCAAGGCGAAGACATTGTTTTTATTGCATTGAATAAACCGGTGGGTATAACCTCAACAACCGAAGACAATGTGCGCAACAACATTGTGGAATTTGTGAACCACAGCAAACGTGTTTTTCCCATTGGTCGTTTGGATAAAGAATCGCAGGGGCTCATATTTTTGACCAACAATGGCGATTTGGTGAACAAGATTCTGCGGGCAGGAAACAACCACCAAAAGGAATACGTTGTAACGGTGAACAAGCCTTTAACCCAAAGTGTGATCACCGCTATGGCGAATGGCGTTCCTATGCTTGGCGTTACAACCAAAAAATGTAAGGTGGTGCAGGAAGGAGTAAATTCGTTTCGAATTGTTTTGATTCAAGGGCTAAACCGGCAGATTCGCAGGATGTGCGAGCATTTCGGTTATGAGGTAACTAAGCTGGAGCGGGTTCGCATTATGAATGTTGATTTGAAAGGTTTGCCGGTGGGCGATTGGAGAGATTTAACGGAAAGCGAAATGAAGGTCATGTACAGCATGCTGGAAGAATCATCAGGGGTAGTTGAAACAAAACCAAAGTCCAAGCAACCCGCTAAAAAAGGCAAACCCTCGAACCTCAAAACACCCGGCTCAAAAAAATCCATGCCGGGTCATTCATCCAATTTTAACCGGAACACAAAGGGCAAAGCCCCACGCAGATCAGGTAGGAGCTGAAACAGCCCAGACGTGTGGTGTTTTTCAGAAAAGGTATCCGTGTAAACCCCCAAATCAAATTCAACACCGCATTAACCTTTAATTAAAGGATGTGCTTCCATTCGGCTTGCTCCCTGCCACTTTGGGCTTTTTGTTACCTTTGTGCATAGTTGTTTTTCCATGCAAGACGTTCCATTAAGCACACGCCCTTTAGACACCGACCGGATATCGTTTGAGGATTTTCGCGCCGAGGTGTTGCACGATTACCGCATAGCACACGAAAGCCGTCAAACCAGTTTGTTGGGTCGGCGTGAGGTGTTGACCGGCAAAGCCAAGTTTGGCATTTTTGGCGACGGCAAAGAATTGCCTCAAATCGCCATGGCCAAGGTGTTTAAACCCGGTGATTTTCGTTCCGGATATTACCGCGACCAAACCTTTATGATGGCCGCGGGGCTGCTCACCGTTCGTCAGTTTTTTGCTCAACTGTATGCCCACACCGACATTGAAGCCGAACCCATGACCGGCGGACGCCAAATGAACGGGCATTACGCCACCCGTTGGATAGATGGAAACGGAAACTGGCAATCGCAAACCAATCAAAAAAATTCTTCGGCCGATATTTCTCCCACCGCCGGGCAAATGCCCCGGCTGCTTGGCCTGGCCTTGGCCTCGAAGGTGTACCGCAATCAACCCGAATTGCATCACCTCAGCTCATTCTCGCATCAGGGAAATGAAGTTGCCTTTGGCAGCATTGGCGATGCATCGACCTCCGAAGGCTTGTTCTGGGAAACCATGAATGCCGCCGCCGTTATGCAAGTCCCTATGGCCATTTCAGTATGGGACGATGGCTACGGCATTTCGGTACCCAAGGAATTTCAAACCACCAAAGGCTCTATTTCTAAAGCCCTTGCGGGTTTTGAAAAAAACGAGGACGGACCAGGATTTGCCATAAAACGGGCTAGAGCCTGGAATTATCCAGAATTAATCGAGGCCTACCAAACGGGAGTGGCCATGTGCCGGCAAGACCATTTGCCGGTTTTATTCCACATTGAAGAGTGTACCCAACCGCAAGGCCATTCCACCAGCGGAAGCCATGAACGCTACAAGGACAAAAAACGCCTGCAATGGGAAGAAAAGTACGATGGCTTGCGCCAGTTTGTAAAATGGATTGTGAAAAATGGATTGGCTACCGAAGAAGAATTGCTCGCGATAGAAGAAGCCGCCATTCAACATGTGAAGGAGGAGAAAAATGCCGCTTGGCAGGCTTATCAAAATGAAATTACAGCCGAGCAGCAGGCTTTAATTGGACTTATTCGGGAGCTACACAATCCAGATGCACAGGCTCAGGAATGGATTCGGCAAATTGAAACCGCAGGTTCCCCAATGCGCAAAGATTTGTTGGGCCCAGCCCGCCGGTTGGCAACCCACCTTCGCTTGCAACACCATGAATTTTATCCCCGCCTAAAAGCCTGGCTCGTGGAACAGCAGCTCATCAATCATGGGCGGTACAGCGATTCTTTGTACGACGAATCCCTGAACAGCCCCCTGCGCGTAGAAATGGTGGAACCCGTTTATACCGCAGATTCAGCCATGGTGGATGGACGCATTGTGCTAAGGGATAATTTTGATGCCATTTTAGAGAAGGACCCTCGCTTTGTGGCTTTTGGTGAAGACGTTGGAAAAATTGGAGGAGTGAACCAAACCTTTGAGGGACTGCAAGATAAATTTGGCCCAGGTCGGGTTTTCGATACCGGAATACGCGAGGCTACCATTGCTGGTCAAGGCATTGGAATGGCCATGCGCGGCCTTAGACCCTACGCCGAAATTCAATACTTAGATTACCTGCTCTATTGCCTTCAAATTTTAAGCGACGACGCCTCAACCGTGCAGTACCGTACCAAAGGCGGTCAAAAGGCTCCCGTTATCATCGGAACGCGGGGGCATAGATTAGAGGGCATTTGGCATTCGGGTTCCCCAATGGGGGCCATTGTGCACAGCGTTCGCGGCATGCATGTGTGCGTGCCGCGCAACATGGTACAAGCCGCAGGAATGTACAACACCCTTTTTAAAGGCGAAGATCCGGCCATTGTGGTTGAACCCTTAAATGGTTACCGTTTAAAGGAGCGCCGTCCGGATAACATGGGTGAATTTACCGTGCCTTTAGGTGAACCTGAAATTTTGCGTCAAGGCGAAACCATCTCTTTGGTAACCTATGGCTCCATGTGTAGGATTGCTCTGGAAGCCGCTGAACTATTGAGCGGTATGGGCATAGATGCGGAAGTGGTTGACGTACAAACACTGCTTCCTTTTGACATCAATCATAAAACGGTAGCGTCTTTGCAGAAAACCGGCCGAGTGGTATTTATGGACGAAGACGTACCGGGAGGAGCTTCGGCCTACATGATGCAGCAGGTTTTAGAGGTTCAGGGCGGATATCGATACCTGGATGTAGCTCCTGCCACCCTAAGTGCAAAGGCACATCGCCCAGCTTATGGAACCGATGGAGATTATTTTTCAAAACCGGGAGTGGAAGATGTGGTAGAAAAGGTGCTGTTTATGATGCACGAGGTGAATCCACGCAAGTTCCCTGCCGAATAATTCCTATGTCTAAAACGACCGAATCGGGTTCGGGTCGGCGGGGATTGGAAACCTGGTCAACCTTAGATTTGCTTCAGGGCATCAACGCCGAAGACAAAAAGGTGGCCGAAGCGGTCGAAAAGGCCATTCCAGCCATGATTCCATTGGCCGATGCTTTTGCGGAATGCCTGAAAAACAACCGCCGTGTATTTTATATTGGGGCGGGAACCAGCGGTAGGCTAGGGGTGGTGGATGCCTCAGAATTGCCTCCCACCTATGGAATTGAATTCGACAGGGTGGTTGGAATTATGGCGGGTGGCGATGGGGCCATTCGCAAGGCCGTTGAATTTGCCGAGGACAATGTGGAACAGGCCTGGAAAGATTTGTTGGCCCAAGGAGCAGGTTCTGGCGATTTGGTGATTGGCATTGCGGCTTCGGGTTCAACGCCTTATGTTGTGTCGGGCATTGAGCGGGCACGAAAAGAAGGGCTCCGGACCGGAGGCATAACCATGAACCAAGGCTCTGCCTTGGCCAAAGCCGCCGAATTCCCAGTTGAAATTGTGGTTGGCCCCGAATTTGTGCGGGGCAGCACTCGAATGAAATCGGGAACAGCCCAAAAGCTGGCTTTGAACATGCTAAGTACCGCCGCCATGATTCGCTTGGGTCGGGTAAAGGACGAAAAAATGGTGGACATGCAACTGACCAACCATAAATTGTGGCAGCGTGCGGTCGATATGGTCATTGAAGAAACGGGCGTTGCACCCGAGGTAGCCCGTAAAGCCTTAGAGAAATGGGCTAGTGTTCGCAAAGCGGTTGAAGGCTTGAGGCAAGGCCTATAGGTGCCAATTCAAGCTGCTTTTTTAATAGGTAATGACGATTTGCCCATTCCCATTGCGAATACCCGTTTGCATGGACGCATTGCTAAGGTTGCCCGTGTAGCCGGAGCCGCCACCGCCAGAGGATGCAATGTTTGTTCCTGAGGACTGGTATCCTCCGCCCCCGCCGCCATAATAGCCTGCACCGCCCCCACCCCCAGTGGAGTCGCCACCGGGAAATCCAGCGCCGCCCTGCCCAAGTGTTCCAGCCGAGCCGGTTTGATTCCCGACTCCGCCATTTCCCCCGGCATTCTGTGTGCCTGCACCACCTCCGGTTGCTGTTCCACTGCCATTTGAGACAGTTCCTGCACTAGTCCCTGAGTTTCCACCGCCTTGTCCCGGACTTGTGGAACTGAAATTGCCTGAATACAAGGTGCAGGAGCCTCCGCCGCCGCCAGCAACAATGACTCGATCGGAAAGAGATTGACCGCCCACCCGAACGTCGCTGCCTCCACCACCCCCACCGCTGGCTGGGTATCCGGAGGTTTGTCCGGAGCCGCCGCCGTTCCAGCCGCCGCTTGGATTTCCTCCTTGGCCGCCCACATACAGGTATAAAACCTGCCCGGGGCTTACGGACAAATCACCTTTGGAATATCCTCCAGCTGCTCCAGTGGATGTTGAGCTGCCGCCTTGAGCTCCCAAGCATTCCAATGTTACGCTGCTAACGCAGGTTGCGGGTACGGTCCAGCTTTGCTGTCCGCCCGTGTACGAAAAGGCAACTTGATTTTGCCCGGGTGCTGGGCAATTGGTCACGGTTACCGATTGGGTTGAGCTGTCGGTGCATCCATTTTGGTCAGCAACCACCAGCTTTACGGAATTGCTGCCCGTGGCAGAATAGGTTACGCTTGGATTTGCGGAGCTCGATGTATTGGGAGTTCCGTTTTGGAAGGTCCAGGCATATTGCAGGCCTTGGCTGTTTGCAGTAAAGGTGGCGGCTTGGTTGGTAATGGGTTGAGCGGGATTAACAGTAAAACCCGGATTTGGGTTTGCTGCCAGGTAATTTATAGAAAGGGCAGAAGCCGTTCCGCAGTAATTAGAAGCCACAACGGAAAGGGTCCCTGGACCAGAACTAAAGTCAACCGTTATTAAGGTATCTCCTTGGCCAGATTGCACCGTAGCTCCGCCGGTTGCCGACCAAGTGTAGGTTGAAGCACCCGGAACGGGGGCAACATGGTATTGCACCGCTGATTGTTGGGCACATACTTGGGTTGGGCCTAGAATGCTTTGGGGAGCCGGCGGAGGAGCGGAACAGCTGCACGAAAAGGCTTTCCATCCTGATGCGTGGTACACTTCCATGCATTCGTTGCTGCTGTTGTAAATCATGAGGCCAGGGCTGGGGCTAAGAATGGCGTTGCGTTGGGCGGTGCTCAATCGGGGCAATAAAAGTCCGCCGGTGGTGGATTTCACTTCAAGCGTTGCTGAGGGGTCTGCCGGCGTATTGGAACCGATGGTAACGCCTTGAGCGGTTGAGGTTGTTGAGAAATATAGAAATAAAGCAATCAGATAAAACCCGGAGATTCGGAAGCCGTTGGAAATGAGCGAAGTTGGAAGGCCTTTCATAGAAATGGGTGCGAAATAAGGGTTGAAGATACACAGAAAGGGATTTAGAACATCGCCTAAGGCTTGAGTTTGCGGCAGGGATGGAAGTAGGTAGCCCGCATAGGTGGAACCGTAGGCGGCGCGCGGCGTAGGGGGCGACCTTGGGAGCCACCCGGAGCCCGCTGCCGGCACGGTTGCACCTGCGGACTACCACTGACAGCCCGTTTGCCGCCCAAAAAAATCAGATAAATAAACCGTACATCAAACGGCCGATCGAGAAATACAGAAGCAGGCCAATAATGTCGTTCATGGTGGTGATAAAAGGGCCGGTGGCAAGGGCCGGGTCCACTTTGAATCGGTTTAGGGTGAGGGGGATGAAGGTTCCCAGAACAGAAGAACAGACAATAACGGCAACCATGGCTGTGCTAACGGTGAGTGCCAGTTCTGCGGATTCTCGGCTAAAAAAGAAGCTGTAGAGCAAAATAACGGTGGCGCAAACAAGTCCGTTAATCATACCAATGCTGAGCTCTTTTAAAAATTTGGTCCACAATCGACCTTGTTGAAGGCTTCCGCTGGCAATGCCTTGAACCACGATGGCCGAACTTTGTACTCCTGCATTTCCGCCCATAGCAGCAACCAGTGGGATAAAAAAGGCCATTTCGGGATGAAGTTGGATTTCATTTTCGTAGCGCCCAATCACCTGAGCTCCCATGATGCCACCAAACAAACCAACCAGCAACCAGGGCAAACGGGCTCGGGTTAAAATGGCAATGCTGTCATCGGCTTCAACGTCTTCAGAAAGGCCGGCTTGAAGTTGGTAATCTTTTTCGGCCTCTTCTTGAATCACATCTAGGACGTCGTCGATGGTGATTCGGCCAACAAGAGTAAGGTTGGCATCAACCACAGGAATAGCGACCAGGTCGTATTTTTGCATGGTTTGAGCCACTTTTTCTTTGCTTGTATGGACATCGACGTACACTACTTCGTCTAAAATGATGTCGCTTAGGGGTTGGCTATCGGGGGCAAGCAATATGCGTTTTAGGGGTAAAATGCCTTTCAGAAGCCCATCGGAATTCACAACATAAACGGTGTACACATTGTCGATGTCTTGGGCCTGCCTGCGGATTTCATGAAAAATGGTGTTTCGGTCCCAAGCTTCATTGATCCGAACCATTTCTTTGGCCATAAGTCCGCCCGCAGAATCCTCGTCGTATTGAAGGAGGTCTTCGATGTTGGAAGCGAGTTCTCGGTTTGGAATTTCGGCTAAGATTTCGCGTTGCCGTTTTTCGGGCAGGTCGGCCAGAATATCTGCGGCGTCGTCGGAATCAATGTGTTCGCTAAATTGTTCTGCAATTTCTCGCGAGGAGATGCGTTTCAGGAATTTTTCCCTGAAGTCTTCATCCAGTTCAGTCAAGACATCGGCGGCCAGGCTGTGTTCAAGCTGATGGTAGAGCAACAGGGCCAGGTGGGGGGGCAGGTCTTCCATGATGCTGGCCAGGTCGCTGGGGTGAAGCCCCCCAATGCATTGCAATAGGGCCTCAGAGCGGCCTGCTTGAAGTGCGTTCGAGAGATTTTCCAGGAAATCGGGCGTCAGTTCCATGCGCATTGGATTAAGATGTCATAGCCCGAGCGGCGTCCATGAATTGGCTTACAGAAATTTGTTCGGCCCTTAAGCTTAAAAAAGCAGGGGGCATGGCATTTAGGGCCAAAGGTAGGCCTGCCAATGCGTTTTTCAAAGTTTTTCTACGCTGGTTAAAGGCGGTTTTGACCAAGAGTCGAAATTGTTCCAGCGGCAAATTGGCCAGTTCTTGTTCTGGCCTTCGGATCAAACGAATCACGGCCGAATCCACCTTAGGAGGGGGATTAAAGGCTTCTGGGGGAAGCGTAAACAGCAATTCGGTGTGATAAAAGGCTTGGGTTAGAACAGAGGTAATGCCATAGGTTTTTGAGCCGTGTGCGGCACAAATGCGTTGGGCTACTTCTTTTTGAAACATCCCTACCATCACAGGGAATTGGGCTTGGTGCTGAAGAAGTTTAAAGACAATTTCGGTTGAAATGTTGTAGGGGAAATTCCCCACCAATGCCAGGGGTTTTTCTGTGGGCAGTTCTTGTTTAAGAAAATCACCAAAAAGCCAATGGATGGGTTTTTGGGCAAAGGTTTGGGTTAATCTTTCTTGTAAATCGCTGTCAATTTCAGAAACATACAGCGTTCGATTTAATTCGAGCAAAGCCGAGGTTAAAGCTCCATCGCCGGGGCCTACCTCCCAAATATCCCCCAATGGCCAGGCATGGGCAAGGGCCAAGGTTGTTTTTTGAATGGCCGATTTATCGAGCAAAAAATGCTGCCCAAACTGTTTTTTGTGCTGGTAAATCTTTTGAGTTGACATGTGGTGCGAAGGTAGGGAATCCGAAGGCAATCCCTACCTTTGTTCTGTTCGTTGATCGATATGACCCAATTGCACTTAAAAAACAATCCGTGTTTCTGCCGCATCGTTGGCTCAGCGCCCTTTCAGGCTGCTGTTGTAATTTGTGCCGCTTGCGGAAACACCTTCATAGTATAGGTTTGATAACGCTGCTGAAAACCATAAATTAAAGATGGAAGTAAAACAACTTCAGGAAATTTGCACTCAAGTGCGTCGAGATATTGTTCGCATGGTGC
The DNA here is from genome assembly GCA_903837495.1 of uncultured Flavobacteriales bacterium. Classification (GTDB taxonomy): domain Bacteria; phylum Bacteroidota; class Bacteroidia; order CAIKAF01; family CAIKAF01; genus CAIKAF01. The sequence goes on from CAILUT010000023.1 coordinate 63,122, forward strand.
ATGGAGTCCAGTCGGGGCATCCGGGCGGCTCCTTGGGTTGCACCGAATTTTTGGTCGGCCTTTATTTTAATCGGCTTCGGCATCGTTCGCCTGTTTTTACCATGGACGGACAGGGAGAGGACTTGTTTTTTCTGTCGAACGGCCATATTTCGCCGGTTTTTTATTCGGTCCTTGCTCGTTCCGGATATTTTGAAGAGGCCGAATTGGGAACCTTCCGAAAAATAAATTCGCGTTTGCAGGGGCACCCAACAACGGCCGAACACCTGCCGGGGGTGCGCATTGCCTCGGGCTCATTGGGCCAAGGTTTAAGCGTAGGAATTGGGGCCGCTTTAGCAAAAAAGCAAAACGGAGACCCCTATTTGGTGTACACCTTGCATGGAGATGGAGAGCTGCAAGAAGGTCAAATATGGGAGGCTCTCATGTTTGCCGCTGCAAATCAAGTGGATAATTTAATTGCTACGGTGGATTGGAATGGACAGCAGATCGATGGGTCGACCGAACAGGTGTGCGATTTGGGTGATTTGCCCGCAAAGTTCCAAGCCTTTGGCTGGGAAATTGTGCATGTAGAGCAGGGAAATTCGATGGAATCTGTGCTAAACGGATTGGAAGAAGCCGTATCAAAAACAGGTCAGGGGAAGCCGGTAGTAATTTTATTGAAAACCACCATGGGGCATGGGGTTGATTTTATGATGGGCAGCCATGCCTGGCATGGAATCGCTCCCAACGACGAGCAATTGGCCCTGGCCTTGGCTCAAAATCCAGAAACCTTGGAAGATTATTAACCTTATGAGCAGCATTTTAGCGCAATTTCCTTTCACGGAAAAAAAAGATACCCGTTCTGGATTTGGAGCGGCCTTGACTTTATTGGGGCAGACCAATCCTAAGGTTGTTGCATTGACTGCCGATTTGGCAGGTTCATTAAAAATGAATGAATTTGCCAAGTTGTTTGCAGATCGGTTTTATCAGGTTGGCATTGCAGAGGCGAACATGATGGGAATTGCAGCCGGCCTGACCATAGGGGGCTACATCCCATTTACGGGGACTTTTGCCAATTTTTCTACGGGTCGAGTGTATGATCAAATACGGCAATCGATTGCGTATTCTCAAAAAAACGTAAAAATTTGTGCCAGCCATGCAGGGCTGACTTTGGGCGAAGACGGAGCCACCCATCAAATATTGGAAGACATAGGGATGATGCGGATGTTGCCCAACATGACGGTGGTTTGCCCGGCAGATTACAACGAAACCTATGCGGCGACGTTGGCCATTGCCGAGTATGAGGGACCGGTTTACTTGAGGTTTGGACGTCCTTCCTGGCCTGTTTTTATGGATCAGGTCCGCTTCCCCTTTGTTTTGGGCAAAGCCAATGTATTGGTAGAGGGCTGTGATGTTACGCTGGTGGCAACGGGACACATGGTTTGGAAGGCAATTGAAGCGGCCGAGGTGCTTAGGGAAAGAGGGCTTCAAGCAGAGGTAATCAACGTTCACACCATCAAACCATTGGATGAAGAAGCCATATTGGCCTCGGTTCAAAAAACAGGTTGCGTAGTAACGGCGGAGGAACACAACATGTATGGGGGCTTAGGAGAAGCCGTATCTCGAGTTTTGAGTTTATATTGTCCCTCTCCTCAAGAGTTTATCGCTGTAAATGATACCTTTGGGGAAAGTGGAACGCCTACCCAGCTGTTAACAAAATATGGGTTGGATTCACCCCAAATAGTGGCTGCCGCCGAAACAGCGGTACGGCGCAAAAAAACAAAATAAAATGGAATACAATTCCCAACGATCCAGAATAAGGTTGCCAGAGTATGGCAGGGCCATACATACCATGGTGCAGCAGGTGCTTGAAATAGAAGACCGAGAAAAGCGGTTAAATGCAGCGAGAAACCTAATTCAGGTGATGAGCATAATAAACCCCAGCACCAAAGAGTTGAAAGAAACCGAAGAAATACAGCAAAAACTTTGGGACCACCTGTATATTATGTCGGATTATGCCTTGGATGTGGACGGGCCATATCCGAAGCCCGATAAAGACCATGTGGACAAACGACCAGAAAAGCTCGCTTATCCGAAACTTGGATTGGCCAAAAAACATTACGGCCGCTTTATTAAAGAGTTTATAGAAAAAGCAAAAGAAATGGAAGCGGGGCCTACCCGCGATGCTTTTTTAGAAGTGGTGGGGAATTTAATGAAAAAGGCCTATTTGCAATACAATCAGGGTACGGTAACCGAAGAATTGTTGAGGGAGCATTTGATTGAACTTTCAGGAGGCAGTCTCTCTTTTCCTGAGGGATTTCGGTTTCGTCCTTCGGCCGAATTGATGTCTGGAATCCCTTTGGCAGGAAGTTTTCAAAGGGTAGGGGTAGTGCGCAAAAAAAAGAAAAAAAAACCCACGGGTTTTAGGCCAAGCGGCCGGCCCGGAACAAACCGATAAGCCATGGCAGGACAAACCTTTATCGTACAAGGAGGAACACCATTGAAGGGTGAAATAACTCCGCAAGGTGCAAAAAACGAAGCATTGCAAATCCTCTGTGCCGTTGTAGCCACCGCTGCCGAAATTGTGGTGGAAAATGTTCCCGAAATCCACGATGTGTTGCGGCTGATCGACATCTTGGAGGCCATGGGGGTTGAAGTGCATAAAAAAGGCAAAGGCGTTTATTCCTTTAAGGCTGCCAATATCGATTTTGATTACCTGCAATCCGACGATTTTATTGGCTCGGCCGGAAAACTCCGCGGCAGCATTATGCTGATGGGAGCATTGCTGGGTCGTTTTGGCAAAGGGTTTATTCCTCGACCTGGGGGCGATAAAATAGGCCGCCGCCATTTAGATACCCATTTTCTAGGATTGATGGAATTGGGAGCCGTCATAGAAGCCGATCCCCGCCGCTTTTTATACCACGGCAGCACAAAAGGACTGAAGGGCAGGTTTATTCACATGGAAGAAATTTCAGTAACCGGAACGGCCAATGTTGTTTTAGCCGCTGTTTTTGCTGAAGGAACAACCCAAATTTACAATGCCGCCTGCGAACCCTATGTTCAGCAGCTTTGCCAAATGCTGGTGCGCATGGGAGCACAAATTGAAGGAATTGGCTCAAATCTTCTCGTGATTCAGGGGGTAAAAGAACTCCATGGTACTGCGCACCGGATTTTGCCAGATATGATTGAAATTGGGAGTTTTATAGGACTGGCCGCCATGACTCAATCGGAACTGACCATTAAGAACGTGGGCTTACCCCATTTGGGAATTATTCCAAGGGTTTTCGAGAAAATGGGGATTATTTTGGTCAAGAATGGCGACGACCTGATTGTGCCTCAACAAAAAAGCTACGAGATTGACACCTTTATGGAAGGTGGAATTCTAACCATTTACGATGCTCCATGGCCAGGCTTTACGCCCGACCTGATTTCTGTTCTTCTGGTTACCGCCATTCAAGCCAAGGGAAGCATTTTGATTCACCAAAAGATGTTTGAAAGTCGCTTGTTTTTTACCGATAAGCTGATAGACATGGGTGCTCAAATAATTTTGTGTGACCCACACCGCGCAACGGTGATCGGACTCGACCGAAAGCATCCCTTGAGGGGCATTGAAATGTCATCGCCAGATATTCGGGCGGGAGTGGCATTGTTGATTGCGGCACTTTCGGCCGAGGGAACCAGCAAAATTCACAACATAGAGCAAATCGACCGTGGCTATGAAGCGATAGACCTTCGATTGAATGCCCTTGGTGCTAAAATTCAACGGGTATAATGTAGGCATGCTTTTTGCTTTTAATAAAAAAAACCAAACCATGATATATCTAATTAAACGGTCCAACCTAATGCTCATTATGCTGGCTATTACCGCCGTATGTGGAGGCTTTTTTCTGCGTGAAGTTCCCGCTCAAGATGTAGGGCTTCAGTTGGGAAATAAAGCCCCTGAAATAAAAATGGCCAATCCAGAAGATCAGGAGCTTAAATTGTCTGATTTGAAAGGGTATGTAGTATTGATTGACTTCTGGGCCTCTTGGTGTGGCCCCTGCCGAAGGGAGAACCCTTTTGTAGTGCAGGCTTACCAAACGTTTAAGGACAAAAAGTTTGTGAATGGCAAAAAAGGTTTTGTGGTTTTTAATGTTTCTTTAGATCAGAATAAAACAGCTTGGACCGAGGCAATTCGAAAAGATGGACTGGACTGGAAATGGCATGTTTCCGACTTGAAATCCTGGAGCAATGCCGCTGCCCGGCAATACAACATCAGCTCAATTCCTTCAAATGTGCTCATAGACGGGAATGGAATCATTGTTGGCAAAAATCTAAGAGGCCCAGCCCTAGAACAACAACTGACGGCATTGCTGAAACCTTGAAGGAAATTCAAGGGCGACCGACAATTTGTCACCTTTTGGGCATCTGGCAAAACCTTTGATGCATGAATTGGAAAAAATTTAGCGTGAGTCGTATGAAATCATCTACCGGGAAAGGGAAAAAGAAGGAAACACCTGAATCTTCCACACCAAATGACATTGTAGGGGCCGAGAGCGCAGAGGGATTCGAGCAGAATGCCGCAGAAGAAACCATAGATTGGGAGCAAAAAGTCAGGGATTCGGATTACAAGTATCTGCTATTGTATGCCGAGTTTGAGAACTTCAGAAAGCGCACCGCCAAGGAACGTCAAGAGTTGATTCAAACAGCAGCAGCCCCCGTTTTTCGGGCAATTTTGCCCAGTTTAGACAACTTGGAAAGGGCCCTTAAAAACATGCGAAATTCAGGGGCTAGAGAAGATGACATCCAAGGAATTGAGTTAATCCAGCAGCAATTGATGCGCGATTTGCAGGAAAAGGGTTTGGCAGAAATGAATGTGGATTTGGCCGAATTTAATCCAGATGAGCACGAAGCCATCACTCAAGTGCCGGGAGACCCCGCCTTGAAAAACAAAATAATAGATGTGCTGGAAAAGGGGTACACCATTCATGGCAAAATTCTTCGGTACGCCCGTGTGGTGGTAGGAAGTTAAGTACAAAACAATCATGGCAAAACGAGATTATTATGAAGTACTGGGTATAGCCCGCTCTGCTTCGGCCGAAGAAATTAAAAAGGCCTACCGGAAGTTGGCCATTCAATACCATCCCGATAAAAATCCGGGAAATTCAGAAGCCGAAGAGAAATTCAAAGAGGCAGCGGCAGCCTATGAAGTATTATCGAATGCCGAGAAAAGGCAAAATTACGACCGATTTGGTCATTCTGGACCGCAAATGGGCGGAGGCGGCTTTGGTGGCGGAATGGATATGAACGATATATTTGAACAGTTTGGAGATATTTTTGGAGGTGCTTTTGGCAGCAGTTCAAGCCGCGGAGGGCAACGCGGCGGGCAAAGGGGAACCAACATCCGAATCAAACTTAAACTGAGCTTAGAAGAAATATCGGATGGGGTAACCAAAAAAATAAAGGTCAATAAATATTCAGGCTGTTCAACCTGCCATGGAAGTGGAGCCAAAGCAGGGACACAGCCGCGCACCTGCTCTACTTGCCAAGGCAGTGGCCAAGTAACTCAAATAACCAACACGTTTTTGGGCCAAATGCGTACGGCCAGCATTTGTCCAACCTGCCAAGGTCAAGGTAGCATTATAACCGACAAATGTACTTCGTGCCGAGGCGAAGGTATAGAACGGGGCGAAGAGGTTATTGAGGTACGCATTCCTGCTGGCGTAGAGGAAGATATGCAGTTGAACATGCGCGGAAAAGGGAATGCAGGGCAACGAAATGCCCCTCCCGGCGATTTGTTGATTGTGATTGAAGAAGAAGAACACCCTTTGTTTAAGCGAGATGGACAACATGTGTTTTATGACTTGTATTTGAATATTGCCGATGCTGCTTTGGGTACCACCGTTGAAATTCCCACCTTAGGTGGAAAAGCAAGGGTAAAAATTGATGAGGGTACCCAATCGGGTAAGACCTTGCGGTTGAGGGGGAAGGGGTTGCCATCGGTGAACGGAGGGCCGCGGGGCGATATGTTTGCCACCATTAATGTTTGGACACCCCAAAACCTGAGTCAAGAGGAACGGAAAATGCTGGAAGGGATAAGGGGTAAAACCAATTTTGAACCCAACCCCGATAAAAAAGACAAAGGGTTCTTTGACCGGATGCGCGAGTTCTTCCGGTAAACGACCTGAAATTTTAGATAAAAAAAAAGGGGCAAAATGCCCCTTTTTTTATTCCGTGTATTTACGGTTCAATTTTAATGTCCACTTCTGCCTTCGCAGAATCCCCCGCCTGATTAAAGGCCCAAACACTTAAATGGTAATCGCCGGCAGATGTTCCCGCAGGTACAACAACATCTTTGTGAATATCAACGTTTTTGCCGCTCACAGGGCTCTCCTCAAAATGATTCCAAGACGATGAACCTTCCGGATGAATTTCAATGACGTACCGCTGCAGCTCAGAGCTAGAATGAATCTCGAAATCGCAATGAATTTCATCGCCAGGAGCGAAAATGGCCCCTTGAACAGGTTCGTGCAAATCAACATGCAAGTCATGTTCCTCCGAACACGATGAAAACCCTAAGGCTAAAAGTAGGCCGATGGCCAGTGAAAATCTTTGTGTCATTTTTTTTTTAATTTAAAAGGTTTAAACGAACGATGAAGCAAATGTAAGCAAAGAAAAACAACAAATGCAATATTGTTGCACGAAAAAGGTTGGCCTGGTTTTTCCTGGGATTTTTTGGGCGGTGAGGCCGGGGGGATTTTGAGGGGCAACAAGGAGATTGAAGGCCTTGGTTCGGCATTAGGTTTGTGTGGCAATTGGTCTTATCTTGGCTACCGTATAAAAACCACTGCCATGTTTCGTGTTGTAATTATTTGTTTTATTGGCTTACCCCTGTTTATGCAGGCACAGTTGCCAACGGGTTGGTATCCGGCAGGAAGCAACTGGAAAAATTACAGCATAGATTTGAGGGCGAAAGAGGGTAGAAAAGGGGGGTCAGGAGTTCGATTGGAGTGTTTGCGAGATACGGCGAACGGCTACGGCTCATTGATGCAAGATTTTTTGCCTGGAGATTATTTAGGAAAGCGAATTCGGGTGAGTGCTTGGGCCAAAACAAAAGAGGTAGAACAGTGGGCGGGCATTTGGGTTCAGGTAGTGAAAGAGACCGATGAAAAACCGCTGTGTTTTGACAATATGGCAGACCGACCGATTTCGGGTGCCACAGAATGGACCTTGTATGAATTGGTGGTAGATGTTCCCTGGGAGGCCAAGTTGATTTTAATAGGGGGTATTTTAAATGGTCCCGGCATATTATGGATAGATGATTTTTCAGTTGAGGTTGTAGATCGGACCACGCCCACCACAGGCCGAGGAAACAACTATTTTTTGCCATTGGCTAGACCCACCAATTTATCTTTGGAATAACTTGTTTACCGTTCCCAAAGGTCTTCTTCGAAGTTTCTGAGTTCCTTTTTCATTTCCTCGCCTTCGAGCAGAATGTCCAATCCTTGGGCATAATCGGCTAATTCGCGGTCAAACACGTTGTCGCGTTTGTAAATCATAGAGTGGAAATACCGGTTTCGGAATACATCTTGGTAGGACATGGGAATTGCCAGATTTCCGGGATTGTAGCAGGAGTAGGCATTCAGAAAGGGTTCGATGTCGCTAAACCGCATCCAAAACATGTTTGCTAGGCCTTGAGATTCACCGCTGCGGGGGTCGGTTTGGTTTACCACCAGGCCTATGCCTAAAATTCTGAAATCAAGTTGGCTGCGTTGCCGGTCGAAAAACCATTCTTCTTTTATTTGGAAATATCGGATTCCAGCGGGGTCGAATGGGCTTGCAACGGGGGTTGGGGTTTCGGTATAGGGCGGTTCTGCCGAGGCCAGCAAAAACGTGTCAACCCGCTCCCATGCCATTTGCGTTTCCCGTTCGCTCAGTTTTTCGGTAAAGGCATCGTCGCGGTAGGCTGGGATGTTTCTTTGCATGCCCATTTGGAGCACTTTCCATAGCGGAGCTTGGTTTTCGTTCCCGTTCAACGTGGTCATGAGGGGAAGGTTCATTTTTTGGCGTACATCAATAAAGCGCCAATACCGACCAGCCCACATCACATCGGCTTGCCTTAAATGTTGACGCCCCGCAGGTCTAGAAACCGCAGAATCAGAACTCCAAGCATGGTCGCCGGTGTAACTTAGTTGCTGGGCGTTTAGCCCCAGGGCAGCGAACAAAAAGAAACCAATTGGAAGGCGCATAGCAGTGGATTTAATCTTGAAACGAAAAACCGAATCAACTTGGTATGCATGCGCTACCTCAAAGGGAAAGGTTCGGCTTGTTTTTATTTTCTTTAGGATGGGGAATGCCTATCTTTACCCAAGCAAGTTCAGGTCCATGGAAGCGTATCATGAATTATTAAAAACCATTTTAGCCAATGGGGTTCGGAAAGAAGACCGAACCGGAACTGGAACCATTAGTGTATTTGGCCATCAGACCCGCTATAGATTGTCGGAGGGATTCCCCTTGGTAACCACAAAGAAAATCCATCTTCCTTCTGTTGTTCATGAATTGCTTTGGTTTATTAGCGGCAGCACCAACATCGCCTATTTAAAGCAGAATGGGGTTCGCATTTGGGACGAATGGGCCGATGAAAACGGGGATTTAGGGCCGGTGTATGGAGCACAATGGCGCAGTTGGCTTGGGGCCGATGGAAAAACCCACGATCAGCTCATGCAGGTAGTCCACCAATTGAAGCATCAGCCCGATTCCCGCCGAATCATTATTAGTGCCTGGAATGTAGCCGAGCTGCCCAACATGAAGTTGCCGCCTTGCCATGCTTTTTTTCAGTTTTATGTGGCCCAGGGAAAATTGTCGTGCCAGCTGTACCAGCGCAGCGCCGATGTGTTTCTTGGGGTTCCCTTTAACATTGCTTCGTATGCTTTGCTGACGCACATGCTGGCTCAGGTGTGCGGGTTGGGGGTAGGCGATTTTGTTCACAGCTTGGGCGATGCCCACCTGTACTTAAACCATTTAGAACAGGTAGAATTGCAGTTAAGTCGTTCCAGCTTCCCCTTGCCTACCTTGAAGTTGAATCCAGAGATTCACGACATTCGGGATTTCAAGTATTCAGATATTGAAGTAGTAAATTACCAACACCACCCAGGCATTAAGGCCCCCGTAGCCGTATGAGTCAGCGAATTACGGCCGTTGTTGCCGCCGATTTGGCCTCGGCCATTGGAAAGCAGGGCGGCTTGCCCTGGCATTTGCCCGACGACCTGCGTTTTTTTATGCGCTACACCACAGGAAAGCCCGTTTTAATGGGCCGAAAAACCTTTGAAAGCATAGGTTCAAAGCCGCTCAAAAACCGATTGAATATGGTGTTGAGTTCCAATCCGATTGAGGTAGAGGGCGTAGTTTGGGTTTCTTCTATGGAACAAGCCTTGCAGCAAAGCCAAAACGAAGCCGAATTGATTGTTGCTGGGGGGGCGGGAATATACGCCTTGGCGGAACCTTTTTTAACCGAGGTCCGAATGACACGGGTGCATGCCACGGTGGAAGGGGCCGATACGTTTTTCCCCATTAAACTCGATTCGGAGCAATGGATTTTACAGGAACGCATTGCACATGGAACCGACGAGCGGCACGACCTAGCCTTCGATTTTGAGTGCTGGGTCCGGACGAAACAAATAGAAACAATAGCGAATGCGTAATTTAGGAAGGCGGGAAAAGCTCTTTTTTGTGCTGGGAGGTTTCTTCCTTACCAACGCTTTGGTTGCGGAATTGATTGGCGGAAAGCTAATTCAGGTTCCGGCCTTTGCTTTGGGCTCTTGGCAGTTGGGCCCCTGGCCTTTAAGCGTAGGCATTTTGCCTTGGCCGGTGGTCTTTTTAACCACCGATTTAATGAACGAATATTATGGACATAAAGGGGTGCGTCAAATTTCGTTTTTGACAGCAGGCCTGGTGCTCTATGCTTTTTTTATTTTGTTTTTGACGGGGGGCATGCCGGCCGTTGATTTTTCGCCGGTGGACGACGCAACCTACCAACGCGTTTTTTTGCAATCCCAATGGATTATGGCGGGAAGCTTAGTGGCCTTCCTGATTTCGCAGTTTTTAGATGTTTGGATTTTTACACGGATTCGCTCGGTTACTGGAAAACGGTTTATTTGGTTGCGGGCAACGGGTTCCACCGTCGTTTCGCAGGGAATTGATACCTTTTTGGTACAAGGAATCGCCTTTTATTTGCCAGGAGCCATTGACTTTGGAGAATGGATGAGCATTGCCTCAAACTCCTATGTGTTTAAACTGGGAATTGCGCTTGGTATAACCCCGCTTTTGTATGTTGGACATGGGCTGATTGACCGATATTTGGCCAAAGAATAGCTGTCCTTTTATTAACACCGCATTAAAAAAAGAATCTCTTGGGTTGAAATTTAATTTGTTGTTTACATTTATACAATGAAATTTATTGCATTCTTTTTCTTTTTAAGCATTGGATTTGTAGGTAGTTCGCAAGGAGTTTTAATTGGCGGTGGACAGCCAAGTCAGCCGGCCGCCTCGGCAGCCTTAGAGGTTCGGGCACAGCATCAGGGGTTTTTGCCGCCGCGCTTGACCTCGGCACAACGCGATTCCATTTTGAATCCGGTGGTTGGATTGACCATCTTTAATACCGATTTGGATTGCTTGGAGTTTTTTACTCAGAATTCAGGCTGGCAGGCCCCTTGCATAAAGCCCCCAACGGTAACAACCCAAGGCGAAACAGGGTTGAGTGCCTTTGGATTTTATGCCAACGGCACCGTTGTTTCAGATGGAGGTTCGGTGTTAACCCAACGGGGTTTTTGCTACAGCACAATTTCGCCGCCCACCTTGCTTGATTCGGTTGTAATTTTAACGGGGGGCGTTGGGGTAATGGGGCCCAGTCCCATTTTAAACCTTCAAAGCAACACCACGTATTATGTGCGGGCTTTTGCCAGCAACATCATGGGAACCTCGTACGGTCTGGTCGATACGGTTTTAACGCACCAACCCACCTTGGTTTCTTTTTCTGTTGCTGGAATAAGTGCGTGGACGGCTGCAAGTGCTTTGGTTAAAGTGTTGGCTGTTGGCGCCGGCGGCGGTGGCGGTGGCAACGATGGGCCGGTGGGCGGCGGCGGGGGCAGCGGTGCTGCGGTCAGCGCAACCTTGATTTTGACTCCAGGCCAGGTTTACAGCATCGGCGTTGGGGGCGGTGGTCAGGGTGGAAATTCATCTTGCGCCGGGCCCAACGGGAATGGAGGAGTTGGTGGCAGCAACGGCGGTGGCAATGGTGGAAATGCCGGAACATCGCCATGCAGCGGCGGCGGAGGTGGCGGCGGCGGTTGGTCGGGAGTGTTTTCTGGGAACACCTTTTTGCTGGTGGCCGGTGGCGGAGCTGGCGGCGGCGGCAGCAACGAAGGGACTGCAAACAATGTAGCAGCGCCCGGAGGTGGAAGTCAGCCGAATGGAAATACGGGGAGCAACAATGGGGGGGCAGGTGCGAATTATAGCGGAGACGGCGGCGGCGGTGGAGGCGGCGGTGGAGGGTATTGGGGCGGCAATGGGCAGACCAATTTAACCAACAACGGCTCGGCCAGTGGAGGCGGAAATTTCTTGGCTACCGGAATTACGGGCAGTCAATGGACAGGAAATGCCGGCGGAATTGAGGGGAACGGAGGTTTTGGAGCCTCGCCGGTGGTGATTCCCGTGGCGGCCGATTTTAATTATGGAAACGACGCCGGCGCAGGCGGGCAAGGGGCTCCTAGCTCTACGGGGGCGCCTGGAGCTACCGGTAGAGTCATCATTGCCTATTAATTTTTTGGATTGTTGATTTTGGGCGGCAGCCGGGCTTTCCGCACTACTCCGCAGCTGCCAAAGGCTGGCCCAGCTGGTTTGCGGGGGCTCCTACCGTCGCCTCCGCACCTAGCGGGCCAGGCTTCGGCACCTTTGCGGGGTAGCTGCGTCAATCCCTGCCGCGGCTCATGGCCTTTACGTCTATGGGGCAAGCGCAGCGGCCTGCCCTTGCTGATAATGGATTACCGGCCACGAAACCGCCCCTGCGGTAGGGATTGAACAAGGTAGCCCGCCAGGCTGCGGGTGCAGCTGCCGCGAGGCGCGGAGGCGAC
>CAILUT010000024.1 GCA_903837495.1 uncultured Flavobacteriales bacterium
CAAGTCCGCGGTCGGAAAGGCCGGTGCCAGCGGGCTTGCGGTGGCTCCTAAAGTCGCCTCCGCGCCACGCGGCACCTGGCCTTTCCGTCCTTGCGGGCTTGCCTCTTCAATCCCTGCCGCACCGAACCTATACCGCCAAAAACCATTGAACTGGAATTCAAAATCAAGCCAACGGCAGCTACAGCCAACCCGAACATCCAAGGGTCCAGGCCTGAACGTTTGTAAATCCAGCGGCTTGCAAGGCGGAGCAACAGGCCTTCAAGGTAGAGCCGGTGGTAATAACGTCATCGACCACGGCAATGCGGATGTTGGGGTCGAGCAGAATGCCCGGCTTACAAGAAAAGGCATGTGCGACATTGTTGCTGCGGGCGTTTCGGGAATTTTTTGTTTGACTTTCGCTGTGTTTGTCTCGTTTTAAAATCCTGGACTCAACACGCCCACCCAACACCGACTGCAGGCCTTGAGCCAAGGCCTCGCTTTGATTGTACCCACGTTGCCGAAGCCGTTTGGGGTGCAGGGGAACGGGAATCCATATTTCAGGAATTGAAATTCCGGAAAGACTGCCTAAGTCCCGCCCCATCGCTCGACCTAAATCCACAGCCAAAGGCCGGTCCGACTTGTATTTGATTCGATGAATTAGGTGCCTGACCGCATTTTTCTCGGAAAAAACAAGCCAACTTCTAACTCGAACATTCTGGGACTCAGCTTGGTCTTCGGAAGCCAACAAAAGGCCTTCGTCCAGCCAAGCGAAAGGGAGCAAACCTGAGCACCCTACACATATTCCCGATTCTTTGGGCAGCAAGTCGACCTTGCACAACCGACACGATTCCCCAAGCCAAAACCTCAGCCATGTATGCATAATTCATAATTATTAACATGGGAGGCGGAAAACTTATCGGAACAAATTTACGGTATGTAATTAACAATTGTAACTTTGAAATAAAAACAATGCCAGATAGTCCATTAGCTTCAGTGCCACAGGAGAAAAAAAAATCCGGCCGTAGAAATATCCTCTTGCTCCTATTGCTTTTGCTGCTGCTGCTTGGCGGGGCATCTGGATATTTAGGTTTGCAATACCTGAGCCATACCCAATTGATTGCCGAACAAGAAAAGCAAGTTGCTGAATTGGAGGCCGATTACCAGCAGGCCATGAGCGAACTTGAAAAAGCCAAACAAGAGTATGAAATGCTGGCCTCTGAAAAAATGATTTCGGATTCCCTGGCGGACTCTCGATTGGCCGAAATAACTCGGTTAATGGACGAACTTAAAAACGCCAAAGCCCGCGGACTTAGCTCGGGCGGTGGGGCCAAATACCGCGAGTTAAAAGAAGAACGCGACCGCCTCATGGGCGACCTGCGCAAACTGAAAGCCGATTACGAAAAATTGTCGGGAGTACGCGATTCCATCTTGGTCAACCTAAACACCTCGGAAGAAGTCCGCCGGCAGCTTTCAGACACCAACCAACTGCTGACCGAGAAAATCAACATTGCCAAACAACTCAAAATTTACAGGGCTGAGCTGGTGGGCGTTCGCGAACGCAGAAACGGCGATTCTTTCTCTGAAGACCGCCTAAAAAAATGCAACCGCCTTGAAGTGGAATTTGACGTGCAAGAAAACGAATTGGCCGATCCCGGGGAACGCACAGCTTACATCGTCATCTATACCCCAGGCAAAGTTACTTTGAACGAAAACCCCTCAGACAACTTCGATTACATGGGTTCTAAAAAACTGTTCTCGGTACGCAAAACCTTTACGTATTCAAACAAGCCTCAAATGGTGGTTGCCGAATACAACATCAACGACGACTTGCCCGAAGGATTGTACACCGCCGAATTGTATTTAGATGGGGTTTTGGCCTATACAACCAAAGCCAAATTCCGCAAATAAGTCCTGTTTCTTCCTCGCCTGCATTGCTTCTTAATACCCATGCAGGCGATGAACCCAACCTGATTTCCTGTGCCAGAAATTCAAGTTGCGTATTTTGCATAGAATAGATTCCATTCATTGACCCGAAGTTGGCAATTTCATCAGGTTTTTCGCTACGCAAGCATGCTTGCCCTAAGCGTAGTGCTGGCGCGAACCATCTTAAACCGCGACGTACTTGCTTCCATTGAGTGGATTTTCTTGTTGGGCTCCATTCTTAGCTCGGCCCTAGTCAGCTCTGTTTTACAAGCAGGACTCCTTCCCGGAGTACCAAAGGCCAATCTAAAGTCAAGCTTGCTGATTTTAGGGACTTACGGATTTCTCACCTCAATGCTGTATTTGCTTAGCAAGGAATACACTTCGTTTTGGAATTCCCAGGCCGAACTCCAAACCGCCGCGGTGGCAGCATGGCTGGCCTTCCTGCCTATGGGCTTTGTTGTTGAACATGCCTTGTTTCGCCACGAAAAGTCAAAATGGCTTTTTGCAAGCAGCCTGGCCTCGGGATTGGGATACCTTTTTTTGGGGACTTCCTTTTTGTGGTTGGAAGGCAGCTGGAGTACCTGGCCCGTATTCCCTGGCTTGGCTGTTTTTGCGTTTGCAAAAGCCGTGGCAGCAGTTATTTTGGCCATCAAAACAGAACCCGAAAGCTCCGTCAAGCATGCCCTTCGGCCTTTGCTTTTTAAGGCGTGGCCATTAATGCTGGCCTTTTTATTTGGGGTATATTCAATGTATTTAGATGGGATATGGGTGGCTACCTGGGCGGGGCCGGCGGCTTTTCTGCTTTTTAGTTATGGGGCAAGAGAATTCCCCCTAAGCCAACTTCTGGCGAATGCCCTTAGCGAAAACCAACTTCGGCAATTTAGAAACCAAGGCGTTTTTAATCGGTTTCATGAAGAACAGGTGCGCATTGCATGGCTCACGGTTCCTGCCGGGATTGGGCTCATGTTTGCGGCCCCGTATTTATTTCGCTTGGTTTTTGGGGCCGATTTTGCAGCGGCGGCAGGTATCTTTCAAGTTTACCTGCTCCTGGCAATTCCCCGCCTGTTTTTTCCGCAAACCCTGTTGTTTGCGTATGGGCATTCTAAATGGGCCTTGCCGGCTTCGATGGTGGAATGGGTTTTCAACGTAGGCTGCTCCATTTGGTGGTTGCATGTTTGGGACTGGACTGCGGTGGCTTGGGCTACCGTATTGGCCTACCTGATTGAAAAGGCCATTTTATTTGGTGTTTTGGTTTGGAAAGAACCAACGCAATGGAGGAATTCCATTCCGCCAGCTCCGGTGCTTTGGTTGCTCAGCGGTTTGGTGTTGGCCTTTGCCGCTGCTCGGCTTTGGCTTTAAGAAAGACCCTTTGGGCACATCAATCGTAGCCCAGCCAACGCAAAGAAGCATCGCTGTCTCTCCAGTCTTTTTTCACTTTTACTTGAAGTTCCAGGTACACTTTTTTGCCTAGGAAAGCCTCCATATCAAGCCGGGCTTCGGTGCCTACGGTTTTGAGCCGACTTCCTTTGTGTCCGATTAAAATTGCTTTTTGAGAATCGCGGCCCACGTAAATTTCTGCCCGGATTCGGTCAATGTCGTCGGCCTCTTTGTATTCAATGATGGCTACGGCACAATGGTAGGGGACTTCTTTTTTGTAATGCAGCAATAATTTTTCGCGAATGAATTCCGCAACGAAAAAACGTACAGGCCGATCGGTAATTTCTTCTTTGTCAAAGTAAGGGGCATGTTCGGGGCAAATGGCTTTAAGGGTGTCGAGCAGTACCTCAAGGCCTTGCTTTTGAACGGCCGAGCCAAACAAAATATGAGCCAGCGGGAAGCGTTCTCGGCAGATTTGTTCCTTTGCTTGCCGCTGTTCTGCGTCCATATCTTCGGCTTTATTCACAAAAACAAGCAGAGGTAGGCCAGGCTGTTGTAGGCGCTGTTCAACGTTTTCGAGCCAAGGCAGTTTGTCTTCCCAGTGCCGGCGGTCGGTGGCATCAAGCACCAACAGATAAATATCGGCATCTTCCATGCTTTCTTCCACGCCTTTCATCATGCGTTCTTGAAGTTTGTAGGCCGGCTCAATGATGCCGGGGGTGTCAGAGAACACCAGTTGATGGCCCTCGTCGTTGTAAAAGCCCATAATTCGGTGCCGGGTGGTTTGGGCTTTGTGGGTGATAATGGCGAGTTTTTCTCCGAGCAGGGCGTTCAACAAGGTTGATTTGCCCGCATTGGGTTTTCCTAAAATATTTATAAATCCGGCCTTGTGCATATACATAGTTTGGGGGTAAAGGTAAAAGTTCTTATATTTGCCCTCCCAATTCGACAAAGTTCTTTTAAAAAATATACAGTGCGGGGTGGAGAAGTAGGTATCTCGTCGGGCTCATAACCCGAAGATCGTTGGTTCGAGTCCAACCCCCGCTACCTACGAAAAAGCCGGTCTTCAGATCGGCTTTTTTTGTGAAGGTCCCGTAGTAGAATGGATACTACGTAAGTCTCCGGAACTTAAGATACAGGTTCGATTCCTGTCGGGACCACAACTTTTAGTGGGTAGTGGGTAGGGGGTAGGGGGTAGGGGGTAGGGGTTAGTGGGTAGTGGGTAGGGGTAGGGGTTAGTTCTTTGGTGAAAGCGATTTCTGCAAGCCATTCAGCATCTTTCCGACTTCTTCGCAGTTCATCAACAAATTGCTTGAATTTTTTTGAGTCAGAAAGTCCAAGTTCGCTGATAAAAGAATCAAAGTCTGCAATTCCGCTAAAGAACCTTTGGCTATCCCCAAGAATTGACGGAATTCCCCCGTTGTGTTCCGTGATTGGCCTTCCGCTATGTTTGCCGGAATGCTCACTGCCGCTCTTCGCATTTGAGAGGTTAAGCCCAACATCTCTTCTTTGGGAAATGAGGAGGTATGCTGATAAATCTGCTTGACTAAGGCCATTGACTTTTGCCAAACTATCAACTCCTGAAAGTTTTTTAAAGGTGTCATAGTGGGTAGTTTTTAGCGGGTAGTGGGTAGTGGGCAGGGGTTAGTTGTTAGTGGTTAGTGGGCAGGGGGCAGTGGGTGGTAGGCAGTAGGCAGTAGGCAGTAGGTAGTGGGTAGTGGGTAGTGGGTAGTGGGCAGTGGGCAGTTCTTTGGTGCCATTCAGCATCTTTCCGAATTCTTCGCAGTTCATCAACAAATTGCTTGAATTTTTTCATGTGTCAAGTTTATTGTTTTTTTCCTTTGACACAGTTTATTGAACATTCTCTTTTTAGTGGGTAGTTATTAGTGGGTAGTGGATAGTTGGTAGTTCTTTGGTGCCATTCAGCATCTTTCCGACATCTTCGCTCATCAACAAATTGCTTGAATTTTTTTGAGTCAGAAAGTCCAAGTTCGCTGCATATTTAAAGAGTTTTTTCTTATTACTAACCACTCTGCCATTCAGCATCTTTCCGACTTCTTCGCAGTTCATCAACAAATTAATTGAATTTTTTTGAGTCGGAAAGTCCAAGTTCGCTGCATAATTACAGAGTGTTTTCTTATTACTAACCACTGCCCACTAACCACTGCCCACTAACCACTACCCACTAACCACTACCCACTAACCACTACCCACTAACCCCACTATCCTTGCGGCCTCAATATGGTGATGGCTGCTGTTGTAAGTAGCTTCTCCCCCTTTTAAACAAATCACCTGTGGACTTTGATGCGGAACCCCAGTGCGCAACTCAATTTGATTTGACACCTCACGAAACTGAATCAAATCCAAAAAATGCAAGTCAAATGCGGGCATTAGCAGCCCTGTACTCTCTTTTAAATGGCTCCAGGCATGGGACGACACCGGGCAACGGGTGCTGTGCTTAAAAAGCAACTGAGAACGTGAATTGGAAGCCAAAAAGACGGCGTCCAGCTGCTCCAACGTTTCCAGCACATTCCAACCCTCAGGCGAAGCCGGCTCTTCTTTCGATTTTGACCAAAACCAACTCATTCCCCTTGACCTAAGGAATATCCCCGCTCTCCATCAAAACTATACAGGTTCTCGGTTTTTACGACCTCTAAACCGGAATCTAAAAACTGCTGAATTACAGCAGGAATGGTATTGCGCTCTGGACTTTGGCCATCTACGGTTAGCAAGCGGCAACGCCAGTGGTCCGAACAAAAGGTTTGCTCAAACCCATCGGGATATACCTTTACGCCCCGGTTTGTAATCATTTTCAATTTAAAGGGGGGCTTCACCGCAGCCTCAACCAAGGCTCCAAGCTCGGCAGGCTTTTCGCCCGGCCATTCCAAAAATACATCGACCCCAAGCAATTCCTTTTTCACGCGCTTGCGAACATAAGGGCGGGTCTCAATCGGCTTTGTCGAAACAACAGAACCCGACGCTAATGAGGTTTGAGGAGCCAAAGCAAGGCGCTCAATGACGGCATCGGCAAATTCGGCGGTTCCTACTTTTTTAGCGCTGCTTTCTGCCTTAAAAATGTCGGCCGTGTGCAGTCCGTCTTCCAAGGTTTTTAACCACGCCCAGCGAATCCGTTCCGCAACGTCGTTTTGCCCCAAATGCTCCAGCATCATCAAGGCTCCATTTAGCATCCCCGAGGGGTTGGCAATGCCTTTGCCTGCAATGTCGGGAGCAGATCCATGTATGGCTTCAAACATCGCCAAATCGGTGCCAATGTTCGAAGATCCACACAAACCGACCGACCCGCTTACCTCGGCCGCAATGTCTGAAATAATGTCGCCGTATAGGTTTAAGGTTACCACCACATCGAACCGGTCGGGATACCGGGCTAAGCGTGCACTGCCTATATCGATAATCATGACCTCTTGATCGATTTCTGGGTATTCGGTGCCAATTTCACGAAAAATGTCGGCAAAAAGACCATCGGTTAATTTCATGATGTTGTCTTTCACCATGCAGGTTACTTTCTTGCGTTTATTCTGACGCGCATATTCAAAAGCATACCGTACAATACGCTGGGTGCCTGGAATGGTGATTAGTTTTAAACACTGAAATGCATCGGTGGTTTGCCGGTGTTCAATACCGGCGTACAGATCCTCTTCGTTCTCGCGCACAATCACCATATCCATATCGGGAAAAGGAGAGGGTATGTAGGGTTTTAGGGTGAAACAAGGCCGAACATTGGCATACAAGCCCATGGTTTTCCGAATGGTTACGTTCAGGCTTTTGTAGCCGCCCCCTTGGGGTGTGGTAATAGGCGCTTTTAAAAATATGCCGGCACGAATCAAAGAATCCCATGCGTCTTGTGGAATGCCCGAGGTGTTGCCCGCTAAATACACTTTTTCGCCAATATCTATAAAGGTAGGTTTGTACCGTGCTCCGGCGGCATCAAGAATACGTAGGGTAGCATCGGTAATTTCTGGGCCTATGCCATCGCCTTTGGCTATAACAACTTCTGGATAATCTAAGGTACTCATGGGAATGTGTGCCGATTAAAGGTTTTTTGGGTTTCTTAAAAGTCTATCCTTTTTTCGCTCTCAAAGGTAAAAAAATAAAAAAAGGGATGGCCCCATAGGACCATCCCTTTCAGAATCGTTATCGTGAAATTAGTGACCGCGCACCAACCGGCTGGTAAACAATTTGCCGTTGATGTCTAAGGTCAGCATATAGGTGCCCATGGACAAGCTCAACGGAGCTGTTTCCAATTCCACTTGGTGGTTGCCCATTGAGCGCTGACCTAGATCGAAGGTAGCAATCAATTTGCCGGTTACATCGCGTAGGCTGGCAACAACCTGAGCGGTTTCGGTCAATTGCATTCCAACCATCACATTCTCGCTGAATGGGTTCGGATATACGTTCAGGTTCATGGCTTCGGCATCAGGTCCACTGAAGGAGAAGATGTCTTTGGCCGTTACAGAATCGCACTGTGTTGAAGTACAGCCATTTTTAGAAACGCTTACACATACATAGTACGTACCGGCTTGGTTGTAGTTTTTCAGCGGAGTAGCCTGGTTTGAAGAGGTTCCGTCGCCAAAGTTCCACAAATAGCTGGCTCCGTTGGTGGGGCTAAACAAGCTGAACTGAATCTGATTCACTCCCATGTTGTTTGAAATCCACGTTGCGTCTGGAGTTTGGTTGATAACCACGTTTTGTACATGGCTATCGGCACAACCCTGACCGGAAGAAACCGTTAGGCTAACCGGATAGGTTCCAGGCTGAGTAAACACATTGGTTGGGTTTGCCACGTTAGACGTGCCATTGCCAAAGTTCCAGTTGTAGTTTACAACGCTGCCGCTTGAATTGTCATAGAAATTCAAAGGCTGGTCGGTACAACCATTGGACGATAGGAATCCGGCTACTGGAGTGCGCTCAATGGCAACAGTACCAGCAAAGTTCGATACGCAACCATTCACCCCAGTGGTAACCAAATTGTAGTAATAGGTTCCAGGAGCTGAGAAGTTGTGAGATACCGACTGACCGTTTCCGGTGCTGCCGTTTCCAAAGTTCCAGTTGTAGTTGGCTACGTTGGTTCCGCTAACAAAAGCTGTAAAGGCAGCAGGAGCTGGGAAACACACGTTTACGTTTTGAACGGAGTCAACCACAGGGTTGGCGTTCACTTGAACCAGTTGAGACAAAGTGTCGGAACAACCTTGTGGAGTGGCCACAATCAAAGTAGCCTGATAGGTTCCAGCTGCTGCATACACATGGTTGGTCGTGAAACCAGTGCCCGTATTGCCGTCGCCGAAGTTCCAGTTGTAGGAAGTAATTACTCCTCCTTGACCGATGCCTGAGTTCTGAGAGAACGACGTTTGATTTCCTTCGCAAACCGCGGCTGCAGTCATTTGATACAGCACTGGATTTGGAAGCACGTTCACCGTTACTGGAGCCGATACAGTTACACAACCGTTGGCATCGGTACCTACTACAGAGTAAGAACCGTTTGCCCCTGCTGTATAGCTAGGCGTGTTCGCGCCGCTGATGGGGCTTCCACCGTTGGTCCACTGATAGGTTACAGCTCCAGAAGCGTTCATCGGTATAGATGAACCAGAACAAATGTTCTGAATGGAGTTGGGAGCCACAGTTACCACAGGCATGGGGTTCACCACAATGTTTACAGTATCGCTGTTGGTGCAATTCGCATTGGATACCATGTAGACAACCTGTGCGGTGCCCGTACCAGCCAATTGAACATCAAACAAACCGCTGTTGCTGTTGGCCATGCCGTTTCCGTACCAGTTGCCACCAGTGGTAGCTGCTTGCAACAGAATGTTGGACGAGTTGGCACAAAGCTGCTGCGGAGCGTTGCTGATGTTGGCATTGGGCGAAACAAACACCGTCAATTGAGCACTGTCGCTGTTAACGCAACCGTTGGCCGTTACATTGTAATACACCATGGTGTTGCCCACCAAGTTGGTGTTGGGAGTAAAGAGCCCTGTTAGGGTATCGGTTACACCGGCTCCGGTAAATACACCACCGGTAGTTCCAGGCTGTAGGTTGAACGGAGCATCGGCAGAACAGATGACCGAAGGAGCGGTTACGCTGGCATTCGGAGTAGGATTCACCACAATTTGAACGCTGTCGGTGCTCAAGCAACCGGTAGCCGCATCAAAAATGCTGTGATACGCTTGATAGGTACCGGCAGTCACCGATCCTGGGTCAAAACTCACGTTGTTTCCAACAGAGCTTACTCCATTGCCAGACCAGTTGCCACCGCTGTTTAGCGCAGCAAGGCTGATGCTGTTGTCGTAGTCGCACAATTGGGTAGAAGCTGTAGTAATGGAGGCATCTGGGCCTTGAACCACATTGATGATTAAGGAATCGGTAAAGGTGCAACCGTTGTTGCTTACAGTGTAAACAACGGTGTTGTTGCCCAATACACCCAATTGAGGGTTAAATGTTCCAAGTAAGGTATCGGTGATGGTAACACCAGACCAAACCCCGTTGGTATCAGAAGGCTGAGGGATGCCGTAGGAAATGCTTACATAACCCATTCCAGAATTAGCGCCACTTGCGTTCAGTTGATTGGTTCCAGCATTAAAGGAACCACCACCGCCACCAGCATTGCTTTGACCATCGCCAGCACCACCGGACCAACCGCCACCACCGGCAGCACGGTGTCCTACACCAGCACCACCGCCAAATCCACCTGCAGGACCTTGATAGTTCAAATCAGGATTGCCACCAGCACCACCGGACAAGAAACTTTGTCCTTCGAGGAACGGAGAACCTCCGTTGCAATTGCGGCCACCAGCGGTGTAAAAACCACCACCTCCAGAACCATACGAACATGAATTACCAACACCTCCAGGGGTGTTTTGAGTACCAGCAGCGCCCGAAAGAGCACCACCGCCACCGCCGCCGTTTAGGCCGCCAAATCCACTGCTGCCACCAGACGATGTGCCATCTACGCCGAACACGCCCGGTAAACCAACCTGGGAAGATCCGGCTCCGCCACCACCACCTGCAACAATCAAGGGCGTGTTGTTGGCGGTAGCAACGAATGTGCCACCACCACCTGCACCAGCGCAGTTAGCCCCACCGCAGAGGCGGGCGATGGGCTGTTGACCCACTAAAATTTTAAGCGTAGTACCTGCGGTCAAGAAGAAATCGCCTTCCATTAAAGCACCATTTCCACCTGACAAACCAGCACCCGTTCCTCCTTGAGCACCTGCAGCAACAATTCTGTAGGTAGCAGTGTAAGGAACAACCCAGTTTTGAATGCCTTGGTTTACAGTTACCAATCCAGGGCCATAAGCGGTATTTGCGGCCGCTTGGTCGGGACCAAATTGGCCTGTGGCACCGCAATTGGTAAAGGTCAATGAATCTTGCAAAAGCGGGGGATCAAAACCTAGATCCACCAAACCATTGCCTACGCACACCGTTCCGGGGTCGCTCAAAAGCGCAACCGGAATAGGAGTAACTTGAACCAAAGCGGTATCGAATTTAGAAGGACAACCGTTTACCTTGTAGTTTACGTGGTAGTTGATGGTTTGAGTGTTGGTTGGTGTGGTCCAGTTTTGACCGATGTGCACCAAATTTCCTCCCCAGTTGTCGTACCAAGAATAGTTTCCGTTGGGGCCGGTAACCGAAAGGCTAGCCGAACCGCTTCCGCAGAAGGCGGTATCGCCGCTGGCGGTAGGAGCTGGAAGTGAATC
>CAILUT010000025.1 GCA_903837495.1 uncultured Flavobacteriales bacterium
GGGCGACCTTGGGAGCCACCTTGGGCCGGCAGCGGCCCCGCCCCGCCCCAAGTAAGGTACAGGCGATAACCGGATTGGCCGCCCCCAAAAATCCCAAAATTCCGCAAAAAAACATTGAATTGCAGCCTAAAAGGGCCTACCTTTGGGGCATGGAAAAACCGCTGATTCTTGTTTGCAACGACGATAGTATTTTTGCGCCCGGAATTAAAGCTCTGATTCGCAGCATGCAAACCCTGGGCGAAGTGCTTGTGGTGGCGCCCGACAGCCCGCAATCGGGTATGGGGCACGCCATTACGATCAATTCTACTCTGCGCATTAACCGCATTCCCAACGACGAAGGCTACGAGGCCTACAGCTGCACCGGAACGCCCGTTGACTGCATAAAAATTGCTGTGAATAAGCTGGCCAAAAGGCCCATCAGCTTGGTGGTGTCGGGCATAAACCACGGCAGCAATTCTTCCATCAATGTTATTTATTCGGGCACCATGTCGGCCGCGATGGAAGGCTGTATTGAGGGCTTTCCAAGCATTGGATTTTCCCTGTGCAATTACAGCTATGATGCTGATTTTGAGCCTACTTTGCCTTACGTTCGCCACCTTGCCGCCTTGGTTCTGAGCCAAGGATTGCCCCCCGGCGTATGCTTGAATGTGAATATTCCTTCGCCCAAAAAAGGGGAAATTAAAGGCGTTAAAGTGGCCCGGCAAGCCAAAGCCATGTGGGTTGAAGAGCTGGACGAACGCACCGATCCCCGCGGTGGCCGCTATTTTTGGCTCACCGGAAGCTTTAGAAACCTAGATGCTGGAATGGATACCGATGAATATGCCTTGGAAAAAGGGTTTATTTCGGTGGTGCCTGTACATATTGATTTTACCGCCTATTCTGCCATTTCTGAAATTAGTCAGTGGAACTTTGAACCTCCCCGTATATGATGCAACGCTGGTTGGATAAAGATCATTTTTTGTTTGGGCTGGGCCTGGCTATTGTGGTGCCTACCCTAATGTTTAGCCTGCTCATGGGGCTGCAAATTTTAAGCATGAGTGTGTTGAAATTTAAATTGCCCCTGCCTACCGACATTGTTCTTTTTCTTTCGATAGCGGCGAACTTGCTGCCATTCAGATACTACATGGTAAATCGACAGCACGAACAAACCGGCAAAGGCATATTGTTTTTCACCTTTGTGGTGGCCTTGGTTTATGTGTATATCGTGCTAGGCCAGGAAGAAAGCTGGTTTTAATGCGCTTTTACATTCTTGCTGGCGAGGCTTCGGGCGATGTGCATGCGGCAGGTCTGATTCGGGCCATACGTCGGCATTGCCCTGAGGCCGAATTTCGGGGCATGGGTGGCGATGCCTGCCGCAGGGAAGGCATGGTATTGCATCGGCATTTTAGTGAGCAGAATTACATGGGTTTTGCAGAAATTCTTGGGCATTTGCCCCAGATTTTTCGCAACATCCGCGAAACCGTTTTGGATATTTTGGAATACCAGCCACAGGTTGTAATTCCGGTCGATTATCCGGGCTTTAATTTTCGGGTCATGCGTCAGGTATGGGCCATGGGAATCCCTGTCGATTATTTTATTCCGCCTCAAATTTGGGCCTGGCGGCCTGGCCGAGCCAAAACCTTGGCGCGGTACACCCGCCACCGCTTGGTGGTGTTTCCTTTTGAGCCCGACTTTTATCGAAGCTATGGGGTTGAGGTTGATTTTGTGGGGAATCCGCTGTTGGACGAGCTTCAAGGCGATTTGGCTACGGAACTAAAGCAAAGCGGATCCCTGGCGCTTTTGCCCGGCAGTCGGCGGCTGGAAGTGGAGCATATTTTGCCCATCATGGTGCAGGCGGCCTTGCAGCAAGGTCTGCCGGCTGTGGTTTGCGCTATGCGGCATTTGCCCGATTCGGTGTATGCTCCTGCGCGGCAAGCGGGCATTCCGCTGGTGTACAATCAAACGAGGGAAACGCTGAAAGGCGCCGCTATGGCTTGGGTGGCTTCGGGCACGGCCACCCTTGAAACGGCTTTGCTGGGGGTTCCTCAGGTGGTTTGCTACAAGGCCTCGGCCTTGTCGGTCGGCATTGCCCGCCGGCTGATTCGGGTGCCTTACATTTCGCTGGTGAACCTGCTTTTGAATCGTCCTGCGGTTACAGAATTGATACAGAAAGAGTTAACGGTTGATCGTCTGCTTCAGGCTTCGCAGCGGTTGAGCGGAGCTGGTCGGCAGCAGCTTGCCGACGATTACACAGAACTGCGTCATTTGCTGGGAAGTGCTGGCTGTTTTGATCGTGCCGCGCTTCGGATTTTAGGGGAATCGAAATAAGGAAAATGTTTTTTTTAAGGGGGCGGCGGGCGGGCTTTCACAGGTAGTCCGCGGCGCTTGCCGGGCCGGGTTTGGCCCAAAAGTAGCTCCTAAAGTCGCTCTTTTGGGCTCAACCCGGCATCCGGCATGCGCCTTGCGGGCAACCTTGTTCAATCCCTGCCGCGGGCGGCGTTGGGGTTTAATCCATCAAAACAATCTTTTTTGAACCCAATGGACCAAGGTTCAGGTAGTACGTTCCTGATTTCAAATGCCCAACATTTTTTGAATTGCTACCTGGCTTTAAGTCCATACGTTCAACCTGCTGTCCATTTACATTAAAAATGTCATATTGACCCGCTTCAAAGTTATAGGGCAAATCCAAATTGATTGTGTTTTCGCTTGGGTTGGGGTAAATCAGAATTGAGTTGGACTCTTGAACCCCTGAAACGCCCATGGGTAAATCGTAATATACCCGCATACGCACCTGATAGTAGGCCAAGGTTACATTGGGCGAGGCCAAAGTAAACGAAATACCCATTTGGTTTCCATTGACCATTGCAGGAGTTAAGTTAATTCCCCAAGTATCGTAGGGGGCTCCGTAGGTTACTGTATCGGTTTGGAAGAGCCAGTTGCCTTGTAGAGCTCCGTTTTGCCCCATTGGCTGCCCTTGAACCATTAACTTAACCACCGAATCGCGCAGCATGGTTCCTCCGCCGGCCATTCGGATTACATCTACTTCGACACCTGAAACGGTCGAGGTGGCTGGAATGAACAAATCGTAATCGTAGAATTGAATTTCTTTGGTAAAGGTATTTCCTCCTGTAATCGGACTTGCAACACTAAATGGGTAATTGGTTAAAGCAGCGGGAGGATTTCCGGAACTCCAATCGGCACCTGGGCAGGCAGGGCAAGGAACCTTTACCGAATCGGGTTCGGCCGAAACGAAACCCTGGGCGGAACCACTGACACTACCTAAGAGTAAGGACCATAGAAAAAGAATAGTTGTTTTCATAAGAAATTAATTTTAAGGGTTTAAAGTATTTTTTAGACCTTTTTAATTGAAGTTAGCTGTTTCATTTTTTTCATTTTA
>CAILUT010000026.1 GCA_903837495.1 uncultured Flavobacteriales bacterium
GTCGACGATCGCGACGATGTTGTCCACTTTGTGGAACGCCCCGTACATGGCTGCTTCCCAGATCTGGCCCCCGGCGTTATTTTAATGCCCTCGTATGTAAATATTGGAGCCTATGTTGATTCTGGCAGCATGGTAGATACCTGGGCAACCGTGGGAAGCTGTGCACAAATAGGAAAAGAAGTGCATTTGAGCGGCGGAGTTGGAAT
This sequence comes from uncultured Flavobacteriales bacterium, assembly GCA_903837495.1. Lineage (GTDB taxonomy): Bacteria > Bacteroidota > Bacteroidia > CAIKAF01 > CAIKAF01 > CAIKAF01. Next base: position 207 of record CAILUT010000026.1, read on the forward strand.
TGGAGGCGTGTTGGAGCCCGTTCAGGCGGCCCCGGTAATCATTGAAGACGGTGCCTTTATTGGCTCTAGATGCATTGTGGTAGAAGGGGTGCGAATAGGCAAAGAAGCCGTCTTGGGTGCCAATGTGGTACTTACCGCCTCAACCCGAATTATAGATGCAACAGGCAAGCAACCTCAGGAATACAAAGGATGGGTGCCCCCCTCATCGGTGGTTATTCCAGGCAGCATTCCCAAAGAATTTGCCGCTGGCACATATCAGGTTCCTTGCGCTTTAATCATTGGGAAACGCAGCGCTCAAACCGACCGAAAAACAAGTTTGAACGAGGCCCTTCGCACCCATAACGTGGCCGTATGAGCAATCTAAGGGTACACCCCAGAATTTATGTGGTTGGATTTATGGGCGCTGGCAAAACCAGCCGAGGACGCGAAATGGCCAATCTACTCAACTACCAATTTGTAGATTTAGACCAATTGGTGGAAGCCGCCGCTGGGAAAACAATTTCGCAGATCATCGCTGAATCAGGCGAACAGGCCTTTCGTACCTTGGAGCTGGAACAACTAAAAAATACAGCCCTTTTTGACCGCAGCATCATTGCTACCGGTGGGGGTACTCCTTGCCAGCCGGGAGCCATGGAATGGATGAACGAACACGGTTGGACGGCCTGGATAAAAGCAGACATTCAAACTCGGATACAACAGATTTCAAACGACCCGAACCGACCCTTGGCATTTATGAAAAGCGAGAAGGAACTAAAGGCCTTATACGAACAACGCCTGCCCTTTTATAAAAAGGCAAGGCAGATTTTTCTCTGAACAAAGCCCGAAAAGCTTGCTATCTTTGCCCCTAAATTATCTGTATGGCCTTAAAATGTGGAATTGTTGGATTGCCCAATGTCGGTAAATCAACCTTGTTTAATTGCCTTTCTAATGCCAAAGCTCAGGCGGCCAATTTTCCCTTTTGTACCATTGAACCCAATGTGGGTACCATAACCGTTCCTGACGAGCGCTTGCAGCGTTTGGCTGAATTGGTAAATCCCAAACAAATTGTACCCACCACCGTCGAAATTGTGGACATTGCCGGTTTGGTCAAAGGAGCTTCCCAAGGCGAAGGTTTAGGCAATCAATTTCTGGGCAACATTCGCGAATGCGACGCAATCATTCATGTTTTACGCTGTTTTCAAGACGACAACATCACCCATGTAGATGGCTCTGTTGACCCCATTCGCGATAAGGAAGTCATCGACACGGAACTTCAATTTAAAGACCTAGAAACGGTTGAAAAACAAATTTCTCGAGTCGAAAAAATCGCCAAAGTAGGGCAAGATAAAGACGCAAAGAAAAAATACGAAATCCTGCAAAGTCTGAAAAACCACCTAGGACAAGGTAAATCGGCCAGGCTCTTGGATTGGAATGAAGATGAATTTGAATTTGTACAATCCCTGTTTTTGCTAACCCAAAAGCCGGTACTTTATGTGTGCAATGTAGAAGAAAGCAATGCCAAAACTGGAAATGAACTTAGCAAAAGGGTGGAAAAAGAACTCTCGGCCGAAAAAGCCGAAGTCTTGGTCGTAGCAGTAGCCATCGAAGCTGAAATTGCCACCCTTGAAACCTATGAGGAACGTTCCTTGTTTTTGCAAGATTTAGGGCTAGACGAACCCGGTGTTGCAAAGTTGATATTGGCCGCCTACCGCCTTTTAAATTTACAGACTTATTTTACGGCCGGTGAAAAAGAAGTGCGGGCCTGGACCATTCGAAAAGGAATGACGGCTCCTCAAGCTGCCGGAGTTATTCATACCGATTTTGAACGCGGTTTTATTCGGGCCGAAGTTATCGCCTTTGATGATTATTCCCATTTCGGTTCGGAAGCGGCAGCACGCGACCACGGCAAATTGCGGGTGGAAGGCAAAGAATATGTGGTGGCCGACGGAGACGTCATGCACTTTCGATTTAACGTTTGATGCCCCCCAAGATTTGTTGGGGTGTTTTACCAACAATCTTTCTTTCAAACAGCAGGTACTCCCTTCTTTTGCGCAATTACCTTCTGACCAAAGGCTTTTTCATTTTGTAATCGGCTCGGTGGTTCCCCCTGCTAATGTGTTCCAATTCGCTTCGGATTAATTTCTTTCGCATTGGATTTATTTTATCGGTGAATAAAACCCCTTCTAAGTGGTCGTATTCGTGCTGAATAATGCGGGCCGCCATGCCATCGTACCACTTTTCATGAAATACAAAATGTTCGTCTTGATATTCAATCAACACCCTAGATTTTCGAAAAACATCCTCCCGAACACCTGGAATACTTAGGCAACCCTCGTTAAACGACCACTCCTCTCCTTCTTCCTGCAATACAACCGGGTTAATAAACACCTGCTTGAAGCTCTTCATTCCGGCCTCATCCTCTTCAAAACCTGTCCCGTCAACAATAAAAAGGCGAATGGATGCTCCGATTTGGGGGGCAGCCAATCCTACCCCACTGGCAGCATACATGGTTTCGTACATATCCGATACCAACCCTTTCAATTGGGGGTAATCGGGTTGGATTTCCAACGTTGGCTTTCGTAAAATCACGTCCCCATAAGGCAATATTGGGCGAATCATAACACATTTCGATTTAAATAGGTTTGCAATAATTGAACGGCCGACATCTTATCCAACAGCCCTTTGTCTTGACGCTTCTTTTTTCGAGCACCCGCATCAATAAGGCCCTGAAATGCCATGGAACTGCTAAAACGTTCATCCACCGATTCCAATGGAAGACTAGGAAAGGAGCGTCCAATGGAGGCGGCTGCATTTAAGGCATGAACCGTCCCATCTGTATCTGTGCCCGCCAAACTTTTAGGCAAGCCCCAAATAAGCAACTTGACCGCTTCGCCCTCCATGTATTCTTTAAGCCAAGGAATAAGCTCTACCGTCCCAACGGTTGTTAAACCCTGGGCAATGATGCACAGGGGGTCGGTTACGGCTATGCCGGTGCGTTTTTCTCCAATGTCTAAGGCTAATATCCGTGCCATAGTACAAAGATAGGCTTTGCCCTCAATATTGACTTTGAATCCCCTCTAGACTGTTTAAAATAGCTGGAACAACCGAACGCAAGGAACCTGGAACCGAATTAACAAAAACAGCCACCGCTACGCGTTTGCCTGAAGTACACCTCAAATATCCTGCATAGGTCTTTACCTGCCCTATGCTGCCGCTTTTTCCAGCAAATGCCTGCTTTAACTTAGAGGTTGTAAATCCGCTTAGGGTGCCCGACTCGCCCGAAACCGCCAAGGTGGAAAGCCAAGATGAAAACCACGATGCACGCGTCCATCGACTCAATAAACCCGTTAAATTGGAAGTGGAAATCCCATTCGACCGACTTAATCCGCTGCCATCGTCGTAAAACAAGCCCGCATCGGCGCCTTGCCCTTTTAACCAAGCCCGAACCGAATCGCGGCCCGCAAAATAATCCCCCCGCCCAACCGCCACCAATAGGTGCTCTGCCATAAAATTGTTGCTGTATTGATTGATGTGGGAAGCCATTCGCATTAAAGGCACTGATTTCCAATCCCAGCTGCCCGCTGAGACCTGTGCGGCAAGTTCTTCCGGAGCCCAGCCAACCGCCTTCGCGCATTCGATGCCCCGCAGCTGCAATCCCATCCGGAGTTGCTCCAAAGCCGTTAAAGCAGGAAAGGCAATACTGCCCTGAATGGCAAAACTGCCCTCGTTGGGGGGCAAACTCCCCACAATCTGCCGCTGTGCCTGATACAACCCCGCATAGATAAAGGCATTGTCGCCCGAAGATTGGGGACCCGAAACCACATACGACTCCCATGAAACACCAGCCTGAACAGGCGAAACTTCGATTAAGGTGGCAGAAAGGCCAGGATCTTCTGTACAAAAACTGAGCTTTACCCTATTTTGATTGTAGGAAAGACGGGAAACAGAGGCTCCAAAATAGTTGCCTAGGTCAACCCATGGCCATGAATCGGGAATTATATCTTGCTGCCTTCCATGGTGTAGGGCATAAATACCTGAAATTCGATGAATGTTGTTTTTTAAAAGAAAATGCTGCAACGAATCGAACAGCGTTTTTTGATCAAATCCCGTAAATAAATTTGTTCCTAAGCTTGGGTCCCACCCCCCCTCTACCAAAAGAAACCAATCCCGCCCAGATTGCCTCAATGAAAATTGAGTCGAAAACTGAAAATCGGCGCCCAAAATAGAAAAAGCCGCTGCGGTGGTTAATAGTTTTTGAACCGATGCCGGAGTTAAGGATAAACCTTGATTTAAGCCCACCAATTCTTTGCCCGTTTCCATATCTCGCACAGAAATTCCCCATAATCCAAGGTTTGACGGAGCAGATACCTCAGAATAAACACTTGAATCCTGAACCTCTTGACCATGCATTGAAACGGATTTCAAGAAAAACATGAAAAAGCAAGAACTTAGGCAAATGGAATAAACTAACATCCGAAAAAGTCCAAACAGCTGAAGCGGGAATGAAGGAGGCATAGCATTAAAAATAAAAAAGGTCAAATGAGGGACTAACCAATGGCTGCATCCCACATTTGACCAATGAAAATTTGAAAAAACCTTTAATCAGCAATAACGGTTTCTTCTACTGCAGGCTGACTAAAATAAAAGGCGGGTTTGATGCTGCCGTCTTTGGCTAACCATCTTTTTAATCCCCAATAATTCCTATTTAATTTAATGCCGTTTTCGTCTTCTTTTATAGCAACCAACTCGCCTTTACGCTTTAAGTTAGAGAGCGTAACCGTTAAATATCTGTACAAATCTTCGGCGGTCTTTTCTTTATGTTTTGATTTGATGCCCCGAAAAATGGACTCCGATTCGGCGAAGGTTTTGCGGCGTTTCAATAGGCTAATTACGGAATCAACAACAGTACCTTTGGCTCGTTTGCGAGCTTTTGGGCGGCCAGCTTTGGAAATTCCCTTCGCAATCCGAACCGGTTTTGAAACGGAAACAGAGGTTGATGCAGTTTCGTCTGAAGACACAAGCTCTACATTCTTGCGGGGACGACCACGTCCGGCTTTCTTTTGTGTGGTTTTTGGTGCCGACTCAACAACAGCTGCAGGTGCTTTGCTTGACCCACCTGATAGTTGCACTACAATAGATTCAAACGTTGCAATTTCGGATTTCCTTAGAGCAATCTCGTGCTCCAATTGCTTGATAATGTCATGTGTACTTGCCATTTTTTTTGTTTCAAATTTATGAATTAAAAACAACATGGGGGATTTAAAGTTTTAAATTCTGAGAAAAATAGAATTGAATAAAATTGCAATTGTTTGTATATCTGCATTTTAAACATTTTTAAAAAGGTTGAATTAACGCATTTTAACTGAATTTGAAGTTGCATCGGATTTTTAAAAAAAAAAATGAAAATGAAACAGGAATAATTAAATTGAAAATGCAATTATTCTGCGGTTTGAAAATGCTAAAGCCTTGTTTATTTGTGTTTTAACCATTCTACGCCCTGCAATAAAACACTCAAAATAAAATAAAATCCACGCTGTATCATAGATGGGCTGTGCACAAGGTCCTTTCTTTTCTCGCGTTCTATTCGGAAACAAATGTGGGGGTACGGTGCACATAAACACGGCCCAAATTCAATCCCTTTCCGTAAATTCGCAGTCGGTAGAGATTAAAAGCATGAACCAACTTCAATCCAAAAAAGCGTTTGTTACAGGGGGAACCCGCGGAATCGGAAAAGGCATCGTTTTGGCTCTAGCCAAGGCTGGGGCCGATGTAGCTTTCACCTTTCGCTCTTCCCTTAGCGAGGCCAACGACATCAAAACCGAACTTGAGGCGCTGGGGGTCAAAGCCCTGCCGATTCAATGCGATGCCGCCTCGCTCGAAGAAACCCAAATAGCCGTCGATAAAGCCATTGAATTTTTAGGCGGGTTAGACGTTGTTGTAAACAATGCAGGTATAACCCGCGACAACTTGTTGATGCGCATGTCGGAAGCGCAATTTAACGAGGTGATTCAAAACAATTTAAATTCGGTTTTTAATGTTACCAAAGCCGCGATGCGGCAATTGCTGAAGCAAAAGAGCGGAAGCATCATAAACATTTCATCGGTGGTTGGAAATTCCGGCAACCCGGGCCAAGCAAATTATGCCGCATCAAAAGCCGGCATGAACGCCTTTTCAAAATCGGTTGCCAAAGAATTGGGCTCCCGAAACATCCGATGCAATGCCATTGCCCCTGGTTTTATTGCCACCGAAATGACCGAAGCGCTTGACCCCGAACAGGTTTCAAAATGGATGGAAGCGGTTCCCTTAAAACGCAGCGGAAGCCCAGAAGACGTTGCCAATCTGGTTGTTTTTCTTGGCTCCGACGCCTCCACTTACATCACCGGACAGGTAATTAACGTGTGCGGCGGCATGCAGATGTAAGCAAGCGATGGAACTCCATCTGCTTAATTCTCCGCTTTGGATTTTGCTGTGCCTCGCGCTAGGTGCCGCCTACGCCTTTGCTCTATACCGTCAACCCAGCCCATTCTCTCCTCCCGTTCGCCGCACCTTAATGCTGCTTCGTTTTCTCAGCGTTGGCTTTCTCGCTTTTTTCTTGCTCCGCCCCTCTTTAACCTACACCGCTAAAATAACCGACCCGCCCATCGTTCTCATTTTGCTGGACGATTCCCAATCTATGGTCCAAGGTGCCGATTCAACCCAGGTAAAAGCCTTGCTAAATAAAGCTTTTCCCGAATGGAAAATCCAAACCAAAACAGGCTATCGAATTCTTCCCTTTGCCTTCTCAGATCTGGTAAACCCCAGCCCAGAATCGCTGAATTTCGCTGGAAAGGGCAGCAATCTGAATTTGGCTTTAGAACAGATTCAAACCCAGTTTGCCAACCAACGGGTGGCGGCCGGCTTGTTGATCTCCGATGGAATCTTTAACCAAGGCAGCAACCCTGTATTTTCAGCCGCAAAAAGCCCTTTCCCGTGGTTTGCTATGGCCACCGGCGACACAACAACCCTGGCCGATGCCGCCATTCTTGAAATGCAGGCCAATCCCATTGCTTTTCTAGGAAACCGCTTTCCCATTCGCATTCGATTCAGCATTGAACGCATGCCCCAATCCGCGTTTAAGCTGATCCTACGAAACCGGAAAGGACAAGAATTGCAATCCCTGAACATTGCAGCCCCATTGCCCCGCCAAAGCTCGGAACATGTTTTTCTGGTCGAGGCGGCAGCCCTAGGCATGCAAACCTTTAAGGCCGAATTGCTGCCTTTAACCGGCGATAAAGTTCCGGCCAACAACCAAGCCTCTGTCTCGGTCGAGGTCCTTGACGACCGCAAAAACATTGCCCTGATTGCCGCTGCTCCACATCCCGACATTTCGGCCATTGTACAGGCCGCCGCAGGCTCTGAAGACCTTCAATTAAGTTCCTATTTGCTCCGCGACCTGCCAGGCAATCTAACGGAATTCGATGCGGCAATCCTCCATGGCCTAACCGCCCAAAGCAGCGTTCCACCTTCTTTAAAAACAGAACTTGACAAAGGATTGGCCTACTGGTGGATTTCGGGCAGCGAACACAGCAGCAGCCTGTTTAATGCCTTAAATCCAGGCATAAATTGCGGTTTTTCTGCCAACAACGACCTTACCTTTGCTGTGCCCTCTTCGGCGTTTACTCTGTTTCAAACCCCGCCCGACTGGACTCCAAGCCAGTGGCCCCCCCTACTCTCTCCCTTCGGCACGTATCAAGTGCAACCCGGCAGCACCGTTTTTCAATTCAAAAAAATCGGTGCTGTAGCCACTCAACAACCTTTGTGGGTATTCCGCGAAGCAAACGGAAGGCGCAGTTCGGTGCTCATGGGCGAAGGAATTTGGAAATGGCGCATGTCGGCATTTAAAGAATCCAACAGCCCAAGGGCCTTCGACGAAACCATCGGCATGCTGCTGCAATGGCTTAGCCTAAAAGAAGAGCGCAAACGCTTTATGGTCAAAACCCGGAAACGCCATGCCGAAGGCAGCAATGTTCTGCTGCAAGCTGAGGTGCTCGATGCAGCCCTGCAACCCATGCGCGAGGCAAAAATAACCCTGAACTTAACCAACGAACAAGGCCAGCGGTTCAGCTATCCATTTCAGCCCGGAAATGCAGGGTACACACTTCAAATATCAGGCTTAAAATCAGGAAGTTACGATTACGAGGCCAAGGTAGAATCCCAAGCAGACCTGCCCTTGGAACGGGGCAGTTTTGTGGTCGAAAAAACAGCCTTAGAAGGCTTGCAAAGGCAGGCTAACCATCAAACAATCAAGGACATTGCCCTAGGCAGCGGCGGGCGCGCTTTGCCCATCGGCGACTTCCAAGCCTTCGAAAGCATCCTAAAAGACCTTGAAGTCCCAAGCATTGCGCGCTCCATCACCGACCAATTCCCCCTGTGGGAATCGCTGTGGCCCTTGCTATTGCTCATTTTACTTCTCATCGGCGAGTGGGCTTTACGCAAGTTTCAAGGAAGAATTTAAAGGGTTTTGGGGGCGGGTACCGGGCTTTCACCGGTTGTCCGCGTCCAGCAGCGGTGGGGCCAGCGGCTTTGCGGTGGCTCCTAAAGTCGCCTCCGCAGCTCGCGGCCCCAGCGCTGCCGGCCTTGCGGGCAACCCGGTTCAATCCCGCCCGCGGGCCGCATCCCTTCCGATTCTCTACTGCTACCTATTTTCTACCTTTGACCTATGTTTAGCCACCGTTCCGATTTTCTACGCCACCTTGCCCAAACCAGTCCCGAACCCATGGGACTTGAAATCGTTTCAGCCAAAGGACTTTACCTAAAAGGAATAGACGGAAAGCGGTATTTGGATTTAATCAGCGGCATCTCGGTAAACGCCCTAGGCCATCAGCACCCCCTATTGATCAAAGCCATTCAAAAACAAAGCCGAAAATTCAGCCACGTGATGGTGTACGGCGAAATGGTGCAAGGTCCCCAAGTTCGGTTTGCCAAGCTGCTCTGCTCTTGCCTGCCGGAACCTTTGCAATCGGTGTACTTTGTAAACAGCGGGACCGAAGCCACCGAAGGCGCCATGAAGCTGGCCAAACGGGCCACCGGGCGCAGCGGATTTGTGTCGTTTCACCAATCTTACCACGGCAGCACCCAAGGCGCTTTAAGCCTGATGGGTGGCGCTTATTTTACCGATGCGTATTTGCCTTTGCTTCCCGATATTCAGCATGCCCGGTATGAAGAACCTGAAAGCCTGAATGCAATCACCGAAAAAACAGCGGCGGTGTTTATTGAAACCGTTCGAGCCGAGGCGGGAGCCATTCCCGTTTCAATCGACTTCCTAAAAAAAATACAAGCCAGGTGCAAAGAAACAGGAGCCTTGCTGGTCTTGGACGAAATCCAAACCGGCCTAGGCCGAACCGGCACCTTATTTAGCATGGAACAATCGGGCATTGTTCCCGATGTTCTGTTGTTGGCGAAATCGCTGGGTGGGGGCTTGCCCTTGGGCGCCTTTATTTCCTCGCCCGAATTGATGGGAACCCTAAGCCACAAACCCGTATTGGGGCATTTAACCACCTTTGGTGGCCATCCCTTAAGTTGTGCCACAGGCTATGCCCAGTTGGCCTACATTCGCAAACAACGGCTCTGGGAAATGGCCCAAGAAAGGTCGGCCGAATTCCGGGAAAAAGTAGCCCACGAGCGCATTCAAAAAATAAACGGCCTGGCTTGGTTAATGGGATTGGAATTTGACCGCAGCCAAACCAATTTTGCCGTTTTAAGGAAAGCCCTAGAACTGGGTTTGGTATCCGACTGGTTTTTATTCAACGACCGAAGCCTAAGGGTTGCTCCCGCCTTGACCATAGGGTCGGCCGACATCAAAAAAGCCGTGGGAATCATCCACCGGGCGATTGAGGCTGTGGGTGGATTGGGATAACGAGGGCTGGCCTTATCAACCCAAACAGCGAAACCGCAATAAGAACACAAGTTGCAACAGACAATCCGGGCAAAAAGGTTAGGGCATAATGTCAACTTTTGGTCCAACAACTAGGGAGTATTACACCTTGGCGGTAGGACAAAATGTGAACAGCATTTCAGTCATTGAATTTACCGTGGTTCCTTAGGTTAAAAAAAACCGATGGGAATTAAGCGAAACCAGGACCACAGTAAAACCCAGGCATGGCTGAAACAAAGGGCTTAGCTTAGCAAAACACCGTTCGAACCTACCCCGCCCGCGGCAGGGATTGAAGCAGCTAGCCCGCTAGGTTGGCGGGGCCTGGCCCGCGAGGCGCGGAGGCGACTTTAGGAGCCACCGCAAGCCCGCTGGGCCAGCCCCCGGCAACCGCGGACTAGCGCTGAAAGCCCGGCTGCCGCCCAACCTGAAAATTAAACGATCGCCGACCTGATCCGCATTCAAGGCTTGACAAGTGCCCGACCTTTGTATCTTTGAGCAGAAATTCAACCTATGGTATTGCGTACTGCCCTTTCTCTTGTCCTGATGCTGAGCCTGAATGCCTTGCTGGCGCAGCATTACCACGTTCCGTTCGACCATTTTAACCAGCTGCGCTACGAACGCGAAATGACGCGGAAAGGCATGGGCCTGGCCACTTCGATGAAACCCTACCGTACTTCGGCCATTCGGCCTGTGGTTTCGTTGGATTCAGCCATTGCTCCGGCTCCCCTAAAATGGAGGTTCGCCCGCAGTTTTGTAGGCAGAAAGCTGTTTTCAGAAGATTTAATTCGGGTGTATGCCAAAAATTTTTCGCTGGAAATAAATCCGGCTTTTGATTTTACCGTGGGCGTTTCTGACAACGGAGCACGCCGTACTTGGAACAACACCCGGGGAGTAACGGCCCGGGGAAATTTGGGCTCGAAAGTTTCGTTTTATACCGAATTTTATGAAAATCAAGCTGTTTTTGCTGGATTCGTACAACGATTTGTTGATTCAGCCCGGGTAACTCCCGGCATGGGCCGGCCCAAACCTTATGGTACGAACGGACACGATTTTGCCTTTGCTACCGGATATGTGCGGTATCAGCCTACCGAATTTATTGGCTTTGAACTGGGCCATGGCAAGCATTTTATTGGCGATGGATACCGTTCGCATATTTTATCGGACGCGGGATACAATTACCCCTATTTTAAAATTGAAACCGAAATTTGGAAGTTTAAGTACGTAAACCTTTGGGCCGAATTCACCGATTTAAGCCCGCTCATGCAATCGGGCGGAGCCGATGGAATTCAGAATAAAAAATTTGGAACCTTTCACTACTTGATTTTTCAACCCGTAGATGGCTTGGAAATTGGTTTGTTTGAATCCATTATTTGGAAGGGCGGAGTGGATTCGCTGGGCAACAGCCGTGGATTCGATTTCAACTATCTGAACCCCGTCATTTTTTATCGGCCCGTGGAATTTGGATTGGGCTCGGAAGACAACGCCCTGCTTGGTTTGAACCTGCGCTGGAATTTTCTGAAGCATTACCAATTTTATGGGCAGGTGGTGTTGGATGAGTTCAACCTGAGCGCCATGCTGGGCAATCCAAGTCCGGGTTGGAGAGCCAACAAGCAGGCCTTTCAAGCAGGACTAAAATATTTCGATGCCTTTGGGTTAAAAAACCTGCATTTGCGTTCGGAATTTAATTTGGTTCGGCCGTATATGTACAGCCACTTTAAATCGGTGGCCAGCAATTATGGGCACTACAACCAACCCCTAGCCCACCCGATGGGATCGAACTTTTGGGAAATCAATGCGGGCCTTGAATACACCACAGGGCGCTTTGCCTTCCGGGGCCGGTTGAGCTATGCCAAAAAAGGACTGGACCCGAACGACGGAATCCACTATGGCGGAAACATTTTTGAACTGGACGACAGCGCCCCCTGGGGCGGAAGCATTGATGGGCCCGACGGCATTGGCTCCTACGGAAATTACGTGGGTCAGGGATTAACCACGGAATTTGTTTTTGTAGAAACCACGGCCTCATACTTGGTGAATCCAGCCAGTGGATTGCGGGTGGAATTGGGCATGCTGCACCGCACCCAGACCAACAGCCAATGGTCAACAGCCAGTCCTTGGATTTGGTTTGGACTAAAAACCCGGCTGCCAAACCGGTACTTTGATTGGATGTAGGCCTAGGAAATCGGCAGATTTACCGCATGTGCCTTTGAAAGCAATTGGGGGCTAGCCTGGTTTGGACGGCAACCCGGGCACGAATCTTCCTGGCTAAATTGCTCTTCTCAAAAAACACGGCTGAAAGGAAAGCCAGGCATGCAGGAATATTCCCGGTTAACGTATGTACGTCGGTGTAGTTGCGAGAGCTGACAAATCGTGCATTCGCGGCTAAATTCACCTAATTTATGCATTCTTTGACTTCAAAAATTCCAAAGGATGCACTGTTTGATTTTCATTGCTTATGAAGCAAATAGAGAATTTCCATCTGTTAATTGGGCTGTTAAAGAGTATAAAAAGCGAGATGAAAGCCAAAAAACTTCGTACTTTGAACCCATAATTGAACCCATGAATCAAATTCGACATTTGTTTTTAGTCCTTGCGGCCAGCTTTTTTTTCAGTCCAATTTTCGCACAAACCCTTCTTGAAACGGGTGAAGTGCCGATTGCGGGCAACGTGAGATATGAAAGCAATCAAACCTGGAACAAGGGCAGATACATTCTGCAGTTTGACCGCACAATTTCAAAGCAAGAGCGGGAAATGTGGGCGTTGAAAGGAATCGTTTTTAGCGGGTATTATCCAAAAAACAGCTATGGAGTAAGTTTGACCCGGGAATTGGGTTCGTTGGAACTGTTTGAACTTGGTGCGAAGGGCATTCTTCCCTTTCAAGATGCTTGGAGAATGGCTTTGGGCTTAGACCCCTTAAATCCACCCACATCGGCCCAAGAAACGGCGGGTGGTTTAACCTATGTTGTTCAGCCCTTTGCTGGTTTAAACCCAGCGGATGTGGAGCAGGAATTGGGCAAACTGGGAGGGGAATTGCTTAAAAAAATGCCCTACGATTTAGGCTATGTGGCCTTGCTTCCGCTTGGAAAATTGCCTTCTCCTTTGCCTGAATGGATTCAA
>CAILUT010000027.1 GCA_903837495.1 uncultured Flavobacteriales bacterium
AGAAACGGTTGATTTTTTGTCCGCTTTCCGCCCTTTGTTTTCAACGATTCCAGGAATTATCCGTTTTTAAACGTTTGTTAAACGTTTACCGAACGGATAATCGCGGTGCGCGGTCGTACCTTTGTAGTGGGGGGCCGTTTCCCCCCCCTGGGGGCCCCTATCGGCAAGTCGAATTCTTGTCTTGATTTTGGTGTGCCCAATTCGTACCTAAGATTTACCTGCGATTTTTTTAGGGCGGCAGCCGGGCTTTCCGGGCTACTCCGCGGTCCAAAACCGGGCCGGCCCGCGCCCGGCAGGAGCTCCCAAGGTCGCTCTGCCAGGCAGGGGCCGGCTCCCCGTTTGGCCCTTGCGGGGTAGCCTCGTCAATCCCTGCCGCAAGGCGCCTCGGTGTCTTTTATGCCGCGTTCCGTCCCGGATCAATCCGCTTGAATCCCCCCCACACAATCAATTGCTTAAATCCATTGCCTTGGGATTGGAGTTCTCTGTGTACCTTTGCAAAACAGGTTTTTAAAAAACAGAAGCACTTGCCATGGTTGAGGAATTAAAAGACAGACATGCACTGGTTTGCGGGGGGTCCGAGGGCATTGGCAAAGCAGCAGCCACCGCCTTGGCACACATGGGCTGTACCGTAACCCTTTTGGCCCGCGACAAAGAACGGTTGCTCGCTGTACGAGATGCGCTTCCTGCCTTGTCGGGGCAGAAGCACCGGTGCATTGTGGCCGACATGGAGGATTTGATGGCCCTGAAGGAATCTGTGTTGGACGCGGTGGCAAAAACAGGCGGCTTTCATGTTTTGCTGAACAACTCCGGAGGCCCCAGCGCTGGACCACTGATTCATGAGCCCATCGACAAGTTCGAATCCGTTTTTCGGCAACATGTGCTGTCGGCGCAAACCCTAACTCAATTGCTGCTCGATGGCATGATCGCCTCCGGGTACGGCCGCATTATCAATGTTATATCTACCAGCGTCAAGGCCCCTTTGCCAAACCTAGGCGTATCAAACACCGTGCGTGGAGCCATGAGCAGCTGGGCCAAAACCCTTGCCGGCGAGGTGGCTCCCTGGGGCATTACGGTGAACAATGTACTGCCTGGAGCTACCGACACCGCTCGGCTGCGCAATTTAATCGCATCAAAAGCCCTTAAAACCGGCCGGACCGAAGAACAGGTGGCCCAAGAAATGCAGGAAGAAATTCCCTTGGGTCGCTTCGCACAACCCGAAGAGGTGGCTCATGCCATTGCTTTTCTGGCTTCTCCAAGGGCCGCCTATATTTCAGGCATCAACCTGCCCGTTGACGGAGGAAGGTTGAAAAATCTCTAAATTCATTTTTAGTCCTTTAACGATTTGGCAAGGTTATCCCCCTAAATATTAAGGAAAACACCCTTACTTTGTACCACTAAATCAGCCTCATGAAACGCATTTTTTCCATTTTATCTTTTTTGCTTTCCCTAAACCTATTGGGGCAATTGGCGCCTGTGCCGTTTAGCTGGGATGCCAGTCCGCCCATGCCTAACGGCTTTAGCACCAACATGGCCTCGGGTTCCGAATACTACATCAGCTCTACCTGCACCTCTTTGCTCCAAAACCCATCTTCCTTTAAACTGGATCTGGGAGGCCGCTTTCTTCAAATGCAATTCGCCTCACAGCCCGGAAAAGTGCGCTACGAAATAGGAGGGCAAACCGGCAGCGCTCCCTATTGGAACGGAACCTTTAAGGTGCAAGGCTCTGTCGATGGTTTGGTGTGGACCGACTTGCGGGTTTACACCGGCGCTCAATCCTTGCCCTCGCAAAACGACCCCAGCAATTGCCTGTTGGATTCTGTAACGCCCGCCGACCCCCTAACCCGATACGTTCGTTTCTTTTTTGAAACAAAGCTAAGCGGCAACAATTCAGGCGGTGGCGGCAATGTTAAAATAGACAACATTTCAATTTCGCCCCCGCCCTTCCCCATCCAAAAATTGAAGGTGTATCAATCGGGTGCCGAGTTGTTTAATCCTGGGCTTACCCAACCCGTGCAAGCTGTGGTAAACAACACGGTTGCCCTTCCGCTTGACCTGTTTCACGTGGGCTTGTCGGGCAATTTAACCATCCAATCTATAACAATAACCGGTCCGGCATCGGGAAGTTACAACCTAAGTTCTCCAAACTTGCCGCTGACCTTAACCCCAGGCAACGCTCAGGTAGCCAACATCAACTTTACACCCAACCAGCCCGGAAACCACCAGGCCTTGCTCACCATTAAAAGCAATGACCCCACCGTTGACAGCGTTTTTCAAATTCAATTGTATGGAATTGGGGGGAATTTGGCCAGTGCGCCGGCCTTTGTGCCAAGCAACTTGAACGTTTCGAACGTAAAAACCTACCGCTACTCCATTGGCATGAACCTTCCGCTAAACGGCCCCGATGCCTATGGCGGTTATTTGGTGTTGCGCAGCGAAGGAGTTCCAATCAACGCGGTTCCACAGAACGGCGTCAATTACCAACGGGGCATGTCCATCGGAAACGCAAAGGTGTTGTTTGTGGGAAATCCAGCACCGGGGGCCTTTGCTTTTATTCCCAACTGGATTCTTGCAGGAAGAACCGATGAAATTGCGGCGTTTGGCTACAATGGCACCGGCAGCTACACCCATTATGCGGCTACTTCGGTGAATGCCAGCACCACAACTCCGGCCACCATGGAAGCTCCAAACGAATACAGCGGCATTGACCCCAGTGTTTCGACCTTTCCTGCCGACCTGCAAGCGCTGATTAATCCGCATTCCGCCATTTTTTACAGCGACTACATTGAAACCCTGATTCAGGGTTTCCAAGCCCGCGACACCTTTTTGGTGAGCGGCCCAAACATCAAAGACCGGGTGTTGGATTGCCCTTATTCTGGAGCCCCCATTTTGTATCAAGAGCCCTTTCAGTTTGGGGCAACCGGCAGCAGCCGCGAACACAGTTGGCCGCACACCTGGATGCCAACCCACCCGGCCGATTCGCCCGAAAAACCAGAATACAACGACCAGCACAACCTGTTCCCCACCTTCCAAAATGCAAACAGCGTTCGCTGCAACTATCCTTTGGGCGAGGTCGTGAATCCATTGGTTTCAACAGGTGTCGGAGTTTTGGGATTGGATGCCACCGGCACCCGGGTATTTGAACCTGCCGATTACCACAAGGGCCGGGCCGCCCGCGCCATTATGTACATGGCCGCCTGCTACAACAGCGTTAGCGGAAACGGGTGGAACTTCAATGCCCCCATGGGCGAAAATTGCAACGGAACCCCTTTGAATGCCATTCAAAATCAAGATGTACTTAAAAACTGGCATTTCAATTACCCATCTACCGCCTTTGACATCGCCCGAAACGATTTCTTAGACAGCCTGCAAGGAAATCGAAATCCCTTTGTTGACCGGCCCGACTATGCCTGTTACATCGATTTTATTACCATGGCCTACATTCCCAATCCCAGCATTCCCTGCTTTGTTACCGGCCTCAACGAATCGGCAGCCCTGCCTTCGAATCTGTGGCCAAATCCAGCAAAAGAAACCGTGCGCTTAAAGGTGGCGGGAACCGAAGGGTTTAGCTACCAAATTTGCGACTTGGCCGGACGGGTACTTCGTTTTGGAATCAGCCCTGAGGTAGAAACTCAAATCCAAGTCCAAGATTTGCCGGCTGGCTCGTATTTGGTCGTTTTAGAACAAAACGGCAACCGGGCCACACACCGCTTAATGGTTCCCTAATTTTACCTTACCCTGAAAACCCACATCCCGGCTTGCTGAACGTCGATGCCGTTTTTGTTGTCCATGTCAAACAAGACTTGGAACGCGAAGCATGGATGCAAGCCCAATTGAAGGGCTTGGGCATTCCATTCCGATGGATGCTGGAAGCCGATTTGGAGGAATTAAGTGCCGCCGACATAAACCGGTACTTTTCGGGAGCCGAAATGGCTGGCCCCCCCAGGGCGGCACACTCCTGCGCTTTAAAGCACTTGTTTGTGTACCGAACCATGGTGGACGAAGGCCTGCAGCGGGTTCTGGTGTTGGAAGACGATGCCATTCTTTCGCCCCAATTTACCGAAGTATTTAACCGCATGGCTTTAGAATGGGAGGCCCTGCCCGAAGCCGAACGAAACATGGCCTTAATCAACCTAGAAAACAGCCTTCAAGTTTGGGTGCCCCGACGGCAACGCAAGAAAAACCAACTTTTGTACGCCATGCACCAAGGCCGTGCCGCAGGAGCATATTTTATCCCCCTTACTCTAGCAAAAGCCATTTGGGAACATGCATTGTCCAATGGCTGCGACCGACCTATTGATTGGTACCACAACGATTTATCGGCCCACATCGGGCTTAAACATTATTGGACACATCCCACCACGGTTGAACAAGGCAGCCACAATGGAACTTGGAAATCGAGGGTGGACAACAAGCCTGCAGGTTGGTTTCGGCAGATTACCTGGCAAGTCCAACTGAGAATAAAATCCCTTTTTGCTCCGTAACTTAGTGCGGTGAACCGGCTGCTGCGCATATTTCGTTTAACTCTAAAATACCGGAAAAACCTTTGGTTGAATCTGGTATTCGGTTGGTTTAGTACCTTTTTTGGGCTCTTCTCGCTGGTTTTGGTGGCCCCTTTGTTGGAAATTATTTTTTATCCCCAAGCGCAAGCCCTAGGCCTGCCGCCAGTTTGGGAATGGAGCCGGCAGGGAATTTCAACGGGATTGGCATATCGGCTACAGCTGTTGAGCCAAAACTACGGACCGCAAGGGGCTCTTCTTGCCGTTTGCCTGATTATTATTGCGGCTATTTTATTAAAAAACGGATTTCATTACTTGGCTACCCGACACGCTTCGGTGGTGGTGAACCGCAGCACCGAAGACCTAAGAAATGCGCTGTTTAAGCGGCTGCTCGAAATGCCCCAGGGCTATTTGACCGACAGCCGAAAAGGCGAATTGCTTGCCCGACTCAGCAACGATGTTCAAGACATCGAATTCTCTATGCTTTCGGTCGTTACCGCCTTTTTTCGGCATCCTTTGCATATTGCTACCTATGTGGCAACCTTGCTTTGGCTGAGCCCCGCGTTGACCTTGTTTTTGATTTTGTTTATGCCCCTCACCGGTGGAGTTATTGGCCTGGTTAGCCGAGCCTTGCGCAAAAACACCCGCATGGCCCAACAGCATTTTGGGCGCCTAATAGCCCATTTGGAAGAAAGCCTCACCGCCATGAAAATGATTCGCTCGTTTAAGGCCGAACCCTTTTTTTCTGGTCGGTTTGAAGCCGAAAATCGGTTGTACACCCAGCGGCGCATCCGCATGTTTCGGCAGGCCGACCTGGCCGTGCCTTTGGGCGAGGTAATGGGTGTAGCAGCCGTGGCCGCCGTGCTTTGGTGGGGCGGGGCCATGGTGTTTTCTGCCCAAATCTCGGCCGCCCTGTTTATTACCTACATTGTTGTGTTTGCTCAACTTATCGAGCCGTTTAAAGGGGTTTCCCGCTCCATTTACGACGCCCAAAAAGGCGTGGCAGCCCTGCAGGGCATTGAAGCCATGCTAGAACAAGCAGAAGCCCAAGACCTGCCCGAGGGCCAGGTGGAATTTGCCGGATTGCAAACGGAAATTCAACTCAAAAACCTCGGATTTCACTACGGAGGCGAATGGATTTTGCGCGACCTGAACTTCTCCATTCCCAAAGGGAAAACCCTAGCCATTGTTGGCCCCTCAGGCTCAGGAAAAACCACCCTGATGAACCTGTTGGCCCGTTTTTACGATCCGCATGAAGGCCAAATATGGATTGACAACAAGCCCTTAGCCGAGCTGAAACTGCAAGACTGGAGGCAAAAAACCGCTCTGGTAAGCCAAGAGTCCTTGTTGTTCAACGACACCATAGCTGCAAACATTGGGCTAAGCCATACTGCACTAAATCAAACCCGCTTAATTGCTGCCGCAGAACAGGCGCATGCCCTGGATTTTATTCAGGAACAGCCCCAGGGATTTCAAACGGTGGTGGGCGATGGCGGAAATCGACTCTCCGGCGGACAAAAACAGCGCATTGGATTGGCGCGGGCCTTATACCACGGAGCCGAAATTTTATTTTTAGACGAGGCCACCTCGGCCTTGGATTCGGCATCGGAAAAAGCCGTGCAAGATGCCTTGGCAAATTTAGCCGGTAGCCACACCTTGGTGGTGGTGGCGCACCGCCTCAGCACGGTGCAGTCGGCACAGCAGATTTTGGTCTTGAATGCGGGCCGCATTGAAGAACAGGGCAGCCATGCAGAATTGATGGAAAAGGGCGGAATATACCGCAGCATGGTCGATTTGCAGGCAATAAAATAAGGCGGTCCTGTCCGTTTGTGTAGGGGCATGGGTTGCCCTTTGGCCACATCTTAAAACACGGTTTTAAGGATTATTGATGAGGGGCGGCCGTCCTGTCCGGCTGCCCTTCGCTTTTTATACCCCAAGGGCTGAACGATTCTGGGCCATTTTTATCCCTAACCTGCATATCTTACCTTTGACCTATGCGCCCCAGCCCTTGGTTCTTGGCTTTTGTTCCCTTTTACCGTTTGGGGTTTTTAATCCATTCCGCCGCAATCCGAACCTTTGGCCAGCGCCAACCCGCCGTGCTCCCAACCCTGGTGGTTGGAAACCTAACCGCCGGAGGCAGCGGCAAAACGCCCATGGTGATGTATTTGGCCAAAACCTTGTCCACCCACCGCTCCTTGGCCGTGCTTTCCCGCGGCTATGGCCGCAAAAAATCAGGAATACGCGAAGTGTTCACCCAAAGCAACCCTCAACATGTGGGCGATGAAGCCCTTGAAATCAAACGTGCCCTGCCCCAAATTCCCGTGGTGGTGGGCGAAAACCGCCGAGCCGCCGTTGCCTGGATTCAAAAAACCATGCCCCAGGTGCAATGGATTTTGCTGGACGACGGACTCCAACACCATGCCTTGAAGCCCGACCTGTCTATTTGCTTGCTGAGCTTTCCTGCCCTGAATGCACCCAATAAATACGTGCTCCCCGCCGGACCCTGGCGGCAACCCCTGTCTGACCGTAGGCATTTTACCTTGTCGATGTTGACCAAACACCCGGCCGATTTTCCTTGCCCTCAAGGCTGGGATGCCTGCTTTTATGAAGAAATGGGGCCGCTTCAAGATGTGCGCACCGGTCAAGAAATTCCCTTAACCCCAACGGGGCTTTTGCTAACCGGATTGGCCGAGGCCCAAAGCCTGGTGGCATTTTTGCCCGATTGGGAACACGTCGAGCTGAACGACCATGCTTTTTTGAATCCAAAAGACATAGAAGCCTTGAGCAAGCGTGCTGGGGGCCGATGCATTGCCACCACCGCAAAAGACTTGGCTCGCCTGGGCAACAACCTTCAGCTCCTTCCGCACTTGGCCGTACTTCCTTTAAGCATCAAGCCCCTTTTTCCCAGCGAAACCAACCTAAACCAAATACTGCTAAACCATGTGGAACGAATTGAACGAAGCCGCGGAATTTCTGCGCCGCGAATGGAATAACCCCAAACCCGAAATAGGGCTGATCCTCGGAACCGGTTTAGGGCCGTTGATGGAACAAATGCAAGACACCCAGGTGTTGCCTTATTCGGCGATTCCGCACTTTCCGCGCAGCACGGTGCAAAGCCATGCCGGCGAACTGCACCTGGGAAAATTGGGCGGATTCACCGTGCTGGGCATGAAAGGCCGTTTTCATTATTACGAAGGGTATTCCTTGCCCGAGGTGGTGTTTCCGGTTCGCGTAATGGGCTTGTTGGGAATTCAACATTTGCTGGTAACCAACGCGGCAGGCGGAGTACATCCCGACATGGAAATTGGTGAAATCATGATGATCACCGATCAGATTAATTTGCTGGGCGATTCGCCCTTATCGGGGCCCAATTTGGACCAACTGGGCCCGCGTTTTCCTGACATGCACGAGGCTTACGACCCCATTTGGTGTGCGCACTTTCGGCAAGCCGCCCAGCAACTCAACATCCGCATGCACGAGGGCGTGTATGCGGCGCTCAAGGGCCCGGCCTTAGAAACTCCCGCCGAATACAAATGGGTGCGGGGAGTCGGGGCCGATGCCGTGGGCATGTCAACCGTTCCCGAGGTTTTGGCGGCCCGCCACATGGGCATCTGCTGCGCTGGCTTTTCGGCCATAACCGACCTGGGCGTTCCGGGGCGCATCCGCAAGGTGCTGATTCAAGACGTAATTCGTGCGGCCGAACAGGCGGGCGAGGCCATGGGTCAAATCATTTTGAGCGGATTGCAGTCCGCGCAGCGCAAAGCCTGATTTTTATTCCTTGCCCAAATTTTGCCAAAGGGCAGCATCCCCGCTTAAAATCAATGTCCCTTAAAAACGCCGCTGCCTTCAACTACCGCATCAATTCGCCCAGCAAAGCCTTAAATTCGGCTTGTTTTTGATGCAATTTTCGGCGCACATCGGTTTCCTTGATTCGGTATTCGATGTACTTTTGTTGGCGTTGGTTGATTAAAAATATCGAGGATTCGCCCAGATCAAAGCGGCGTTGTTCTGCTCGGAATAGGGCGTCCAATTGTTCGGTCATGTTTCCAAGCAGGTCGAGCTGCCGGCCCAAATTATTCCATTCGTTGTACAAGGTTAGCAGCTGATTTCGAACGCTTAGGCGTTGATACTGATAATCCATTTGGGCTTTTGTTAGTTTTGCTTGAACTTCTAAGCGTTTACCCCGCTCTTTTCGCAGCAAGATGGGCATATAAAAATCCAGACCAATTTTGTAGTTGTTGGAAAACCAGGCGGGCTGATTGTCTTGGTAAAGCGTGTTCCAGCGTGCGTTTAGTACCGGCAATTGATTCCATTTGGCTAAGCGATTCTGGACTTGCAGTTCGGCAATTTCGAAGCGTTGGCGTTGCAGCATTGGCGAGGCGTCGTCTGAGGCGGGCAGGATGCGCGACAGGGAGTCAAGGCTGGGCAATGCGGGCATTTGGTCAAACCGTGTTTCGTCGGGGCGAACGGCGGTGTCTAGTTCCAGGGGTGTTTGCCGGTCGCGCCACAAAAAGGTGCTGAGGCTAAGTTGAGCTTGAATCAATTCTTGTGCGGCAGAAATTTGCCCGGTTTGCCGTTCCTGAAACAGCACAAAGGCGTCAAGGGTATCGATGGCGGGGATTTCGCCCAATTCAAAGGCCGCAGAAACAGCTTTGAACTGCGTTTGGGCCACTTGCACCGAGGTTTCAAACACCTGCATATTTCTATAGGCGAAAACCCAGTCCCAATACGCTTTAATGGCTTTTAGCATCAGTTCGTTCCAAGCCTCGACCCGTTCTTGTTCGGCGGCCAACAAGCCTTGTTGAGCCTGCCTAAGGGCGGCACGGCGTTCGTCAATAACAAGGCCGCGCAGCAAGCTGGCCTCTATGCCTACTGCCGGTAGCCCGTTGCTGGGAATGGTTCTAGAGGGGTCAATGTAGGCTCCCTGCACCCAGTCGTATGCCGCATATCCAGAAAGGCCAAACCAAGTTGGCACTTTGAGCTTGCTTTCCCACCATTGCCAATAGTTTTGTTGGTCGAATTCTTTTTGGTCGTATCGGCTTTCCAGAATGGGGTCAAAGCCGCCTCGTGCTCCAAGCAAAGCCCCTTTGGCCTGTTCTGAAATTTGGTCAATCGCCAATCCGTAAGGGTGGTGTTGCACTACATAGTCCAAATACCGGTCAAAAGTCAAAACCCGATCGGAGTTTTGCATCCAGGCTTTTTGGAGGGGCATCAGCCCCAAAAGCAAGAAATAGAGGCGGTTCATTGGGCTTTTTTGGGGCTGCTAGCTTGAGCTTTATCGGGAAGTACTTGGTAGAAATTGGGGGGGAATCCATTGATTTGCCGCCAGAGTTCGTACCAAATGGGAACGTCTTGAAGCAGAGCGAAGCCATGTGCACCTGCCCCAACCCGAATTTGATTGGGCCAGCCAATGTCGCCCGAATCGGGAGCAACCAGCATTCGGTACATTCCGTTGTCAGAGATATCGGAATCGATGGAAGAAATACGGCCGCCAAAGGTTCCGAAGGAAACGCCGGGCCAGCCCGAGAAAACGATGGTGGGCCAGCCGTCGAACATAATGCGGACGTTTTCTCCGCGCTGCATCAGCGGTAAATCTACGGGCCGCACATACATTTCAATGGCCAAACGGGGTTTTAGTGCGGTGATGGTAAGAACAGGCTCGCCAGACGCAACATTTTCGCCCAAACCGGCCTTTAAGATTTTTACTACCTGCCCATCTTTGGGGGCCGTGATGTGCCAAAACCGGCTGCGAATGCTGTAGTTGGCGTAGGTATTGTTGAGTTTGGCTATGTCTTCATCGGTCTTGAACAATTCGGTGTTAGCGGTTTGTATTTCCGATTCAATTTTGAAGATTTTCGAGAGGTATTCGGTTTCGATGCCATTCAGGTCGATGCTGGCATTGATAAGTTCGCGGTTGGCGTTATCCAGTTTATTTTCGGCCGAAACGAGCTTGCCGGCAGCCTCTTGCATTTTATTGCGGCGGTTTTCCAGCTCGCGCAGCGACAAAATGCCCTCGCGTTTGTACATGATTTCCGCCCGTTTAACTTGGTCTTCGGCAATTTTATAGGCGGTTTTGGCCACTTCTACATCGGCACTGTCGATGCCGACTTTGCGGCGCGATATGCTGATTTTGTTGCGTGCCTGTTGCAAGCGGATGCGCAGGTTGTTGCGTTCGGCCGAAATCTGCCTTTCCAACTGCTTTATTTTGTCCTGATAGGCCCCCCCTGATTTTTCGCGGGCCGTCAACTGTTCTTGGGTCCGCCGCAATAGGTTTGGATCAAAATACTGGTCTTTAATTTCGCTGATAAACACAATGGTGTCGCCGGCTCGTACCGTATCGCCTTCCTGAACATACCAGCGTTCTATGCGGCCGTCGATTCGACTTTGAAGGGTTTGTGGGCGGTCTTCAGGGGTTAACGTCGTAACCTTGCCGTAGCCTCGAATGTTTTGAGTCCAGGGTAAAAACAACACCAAAAATCCCAATCCAGCAAAACCAACCAGCCAATAGGCCAGCAGCCGCGGCGTCTGGGGGTTGGTCATGGCGCGGAAAGCACCAAACTGGTCTTGCTCCATATCTAAAGGAGCTTGGTATTTTGATATGTCTAGCATCGTTTATTCTAATACCTGTATATAAGAGGAGCCCGGCGGAATCTGGTTTGGTGGCCCGTCGTAAACCAAGTGCCCCTGTTCCAAAACAACCAACCGCTGGCAGGCCAAGGCCATGTCTTTGTTTTTGCTCACAATCAACAAGGTGGTTTCGGGCATTTCTTGGATGAGCAAGCGACGCAGGTCGGCACGCTGTTCCAATCCTAAGCCTAAACCTAGGTCTTCCAACAGCATAATGCGTGGATTTTCAATCAAGGCCCGGGCCAAGGAAATTTTACGCAACGTTGAGGTTGAAATTCCCTTTTTGTCGGGAATCAAAACCGTGTCAAAAC
The DNA here is from genome assembly GCA_903837495.1 of uncultured Flavobacteriales bacterium. GTDB lineage: Bacteria > Bacteroidota > Bacteroidia > CAIKAF01 > CAIKAF01 > CAIKAF01. The sequence goes on from CAILUT010000027.1 coordinate 11,435, forward strand.
CCTTCTTTAAGGCTTGGATTTCTTGCGACAATCCAACCGCCTTTACCACTTCGTTTACCTCTGAAAATCCAATGCCCGGACGGCCCATACTGATGTTTTCGTGCACCGTTCCCCAAAAAATGGTGTCTTGCGATACCGTCTCGCCAATCAAGGTGTGGGCGTCTTGGGCGTCCAAATTGCGCAGAGGCACACCGTCAAGCAATACTTGCCCTTCCGATGGCTGATACAAGCCACTCAACAAACTCAATAAGGTGGATTTTCCCGAACCCTCGCCCCCCGTTAAGCACACCTTTTCGCCTGCGTTGATGCGCAGTTGTATTTTAGTCAATACGCTCTTGCCCGAATGCGGCGAAACATAGCTTAACCCTTTCGCCTCAATGCCAATGCCCCCCTGCCGCAGCTGCGTTGACAAACGGCGACCCGATTGCTGTTCCAGCGGGATGTCGGTTACCTTGCCCAGCTTTTCGGACGCGGTTAGCACATCGTACACCGTCTCTAAGCCTTGAATGAATTTTTCGACCGAGTTGATAATCAAGATGATTATAATTTCGCCGGCCACAAACTGCCCAATGTTGATTTGCTGATTCACCACCAAGGCCCCACCCAACACCAACAAGCCCGCTGTTAGAATGACCTTAAAGGCCACCATAAACCAGTTTTGAGAAACGATGATTCGAAACCGCTCTCTGCGGTGCCGTATGTAGCCTGCTACCAGTTTGTCGGTGGTTTCCAAGGGCAGGCTGCTGTTCCCCGTTAGCTTGAACAGTTCAATGTGCCGACCCAATTCCTGAAGCCAATTGGCCGTTTTAAACTTGTAATCCGATTCCAGCAAGCTCGCTTCCATGGCCTTTGGACTGGTTAGGCGGAACATGAAATACACCACCCCAATCACCACCAAACCAAACACCAAAAAGGTGTAATGGTAAAACGAAAGAAGTATGATTCCGAAAAAAATTTGCAACACCGAACTGCTCAATTCAATCAACAACTTAGGAAGGCCCTTTTGAATGGTGAGAATATCAAAAAAGCGGTTGGCCAATTCGGGCGGCGATTTATCCGTAAGGGCATCCATGCGCATGCGCGGAAATCGATAGGCAAATTCGAGCGAAGCCCGAGCAAAAAGCCGCTGCTGCATCGCCTCAACAACCCAAATTTGCATGATGTGCAAGGCCCCCGTTAAAAAAGCTCCCAGCAAAACCAGTACAATAAGCAGCACCAACGAGGTGGACACCTGAGCCCCCATTAAAAAACCGATAATTGCCTGAATGCCAAGAGGCAGCGACAGGGCAATAACTCCAGTAAATAAGGCATAAACGTACAGCAATATCACCTCGCGGCGTTCTTGGTGCATCAACCTAAAAAACCGACTTAATGGCCCCTTTAAGCGCTTAAACTCGTCGGTTTCAACCCCAAAAATCCAGTCCAATGGCTCAAACAACAGCACCCGGTAGCCGCCCTCGCCCTGCTCAAATTGGTCCCAAGGAAGTTCAGCACGCCGTGTGCTGTGCGCTACATTCCCTGCCTGCAAATGCCATATTTCAAACCCTTTGCCCGGATTGCGGCTGATGAAGGCCCCCTTGCCGTCTTTGCCAAAAAACACCAAAGGCAAGGCTTGTTTAGCGCAATGCGACATTACTTTTTCAGCCGAAATAAAGCGCTCTTGCACCATGAGCTTCATAAAGGGAGCCGCAGTACGCAGAATTTCAATGCAGTCGCCTGAACTGTACTCCTGGGCCGTTTCAATGTGCCCCAAATATTCCTGAAGCCCGTCGATGTTTTCCGTTTCGCGGCGAAAAACCCCACCCAGCTCCCGAACCAATCCTTTTATATCAATACCTTGCATAAAAATTTAATGGCCTTGTTCTGTTGTTAAACAAGAATGAATCCCTCTAGGTTTACAAATGTAAAGGTTGTTCATTGTTTGCGGGCTTGCCATTGCTTTTTTACCGCCGTGCTCAAGGCCTCTTTGTGCATCAGTAGGTTTATGGTGTGCATCCGTACAAAGGCTTCCGAGGCAAAAAAGTAGCCCCCGCAATCGTTGCTTTTGTCGCCCCATGAGTTTTTTACTTTGTAATACACCGTTCCCAAAGAGTCGGTACACATTCCGGTAATCAGCATGCCGTGGTCATCGGTTGTTTCGTACCGGTCAAAGGCCTCTTGCCGGGTTTCTTGTGTAATGGTTTTCTGCGATTGTGGGTTCAAAAACAAGGCCTCTTTTTCTTCTCGGCTTAAGTCTGAAAAACCCGAGGCTGGCTTAATGGCCAAACCCAGTTTGTGGTTAAATCCAGGGTCCGAAACATCGGCAGCCCAAGCCACCGAATACCCGGTTTTTAACGCGTTGTTTAGGCAGCCTATTAAATCATCTAAAGGCACATTGTAGGCCGACTCCCAACTCCAATTGTCGGGAATTTCAAGGGGAAACGAACTGTAAAAAGGGTGGTGGCTAAACGAGGTTATGTCGGCATAGTCGTCGGCGTTCAAGCCCAGCTCGGCAGCATAGCTTTGGGGACTGTGTTTTTTGCCCTTCCACTCGATAGATTCAGGAATTACACCCAAATAGGCGTCCAAAACTCCGCTAAAAGCCAATTTCCAAGCCGTTGAAAGCCGTTGGTTGGTGTTTTTAACAACCGCATCAACAAGGCTTCGGGTCAGGGCGTCCAGTTCGTTGTGCTTTATGCTTGCTTCTCCATATCCGTTGCCGGGATACGCACTTTCTGGCAGCAATCCATAGGTTCTTAACACAAACAAAGGGTCATGAAAAGCTCCTCCAGGACCAAAATTGGCATTGCCATGCAGGCGTACAAATTTCTCGGCCTTGGCCTGATACACATGCCTTACCACAAACATTTCAGACAAATTAACAAGCGGCTTCTTCATGCGCAGCAATTCCGACTCAAAAAAGGCCAAAGAAGAGAAACTCCAGCAGGTGCTGCTTTGGTGTTGGTTTTGAACGGGACTGGCCTCCAGATTCACGCTGGGCATAAGGCTAAAGTTCGCTTTTTCAGAAGGTTTAATGGGTTGGGCAGACAGCAGCCCGGCCGCAAAAAAAAGAAACAAAAAAGGGAAATACCGCATCATTGCTATTTTGATTTTCGTGAAGATATAAAAAAGGGAAATGATGTGGGGCCCTATCCGGCTTTCCGTTGTAGTCTGCCCCGGCCGCTGCCAAACGGGCGGGCGGTACGTGGGCTCCCCCTGGTCGCCTCCGCCCGCCAGCCCGTTTAGGGCAGCCGCCAAGGCAGCCTGCCACTGCAATCCGGGGTCCCCCTCTTGCCCTAAACCCCGTACATTTCAGAAACCACACGCCCCAAAACACCCCCAACCGCCCCCCATCAAAATTGTATTGGCGGGCGGCAAACGGCCCCATCGCCGCCCGCGGCAGGGATTGATGAGGCTACCCCGCAAGGGCCAAACCGGCAGCCGGCCCTTGACCGGCAGAGCGACGCGAGGAGCTACTGCCGGGCATGGGCCGGCCCGGTTTTGGGCCGCGGAGTAGCCCAGAAAGCCCGGCTGCCGCCCAAAATCAACCCGACCTACCGCCTGCTCGAGGCCTTGATAAACTCCGTCAAGGTCTTGCGCTGCGAAGCCCCAGGCTCAAACCGCAAAAACCGGCCGCTCACCGCCTCCGACAAGCGGCGCAGCGATTCAAGCCCCCGATCCTTCTCGCCCCCAAACCCAATCAACAGCAGTTCGATGCCTTTCTTGCTTTCCTGATTTAACCGCGTTTTCAACTCTTGGTTTAAGGCAAATTGACCGTCGGTAATCAAGATTACCCTGTTTTGTCCCCCCAAAATAAAACCTTTGTTGGCCAGCTCGTAGGCCGTATTCAAGGCCGCTAAGCCATTGGTTTGCCCCGCAGGAACCAGGGAATCTACCCGGCTCAACATTCGGTTTTTTTGATTGCCCGGAACCAGTTCAAACCAAACCTTCGATTGGGTGTTAAAGGTCATTAAGCTGATGGCATCAATGTCCCGAAACAAGTCAATCAGGCCTTTCATGGCTTCTTTTACCTGCCCAATCCGGTCGTCTTGACGCATGCTTCCGCTCACATCGACCAACAAAACTACGTTGTTGGGCTTGAAGCTGCCCCGATCAAAATCGCCGGGGTCGGTGTTGGGCTCTGCAACCGGAGGCTCGGTTGGCTGCTGAACCGTTGTGCTGTCGGGGCGGGCAAGGCTGTCGGAGCCAATGGGTTCAAGCCAATAAGTCAGGGTGTCGGTCGAAAAGGAAATGCGGCTTAAGCCATAATAAGGCCGATGTCCGTTGGCTTCAACCGCGACCGTGTACAATCCAAAGGGCAGGCGCAGGCCAAATTGGCCCTTGGCGTTGGTGAACAGGCCGGTATGCTTTGGAAAGTCAACCCGGGCGCTGCCAATGGGCCTGCCCGTTGCCCGGCTAAGCACCCGACCTACAAGGGCCCGATCGCTGGGCGGAGCCGTAGCCGATTCGCCGAATTTGGGGCATTCCAAGGCGGCATTGGCCGCCAGGGACTTTACCTTTCCGCGAACCACCAAACGAATGGGCTGGGCCGAACCCGAGGTGTAAAATTCAACGGTTTCTTCGAAAGGCCCTGTTTTTCCGGGGTACACAAAAACGCGCACCAGGCCCGATTCCCCACTTTCTATGCGGCTGCGGGGCAGCTGCAACAGCACCTTGGCGCTGTGCTTGGGGGCCAAAAAATACTGCCCGGCAACCGATGCATTTACAAACGAAAATTCGGCGGGGGGATTGTTCCATTCTTCTACCGAACCAAAATCAACCAGGTGCCGGCTAAATTCCAAGGATTGAGCAAGCAAGCCCAAGGGCATAAAAAGCCAAAACAATAGGTGGAATGGATAGGCTGTCATACTTTCGTGCCAAGGTAACCACCTTACGGCATATTTGTATGAAAACGTTGCCCATTGAAGATTATTTTAACAACCTAAAAGAAGACCTGAAGTTGGAATGGCAGGCCGAACAAGAGGCGTTTAGCCGATTATTAAACCAACGCAGCCTGCGCGACCGCATTGAGGAGGGAATTTCGTGGTTCCCAGCCCGTGCCCGCCACGAAATGTACCACCGCCACGCTTGGCTTTCGGTCTGGATTGAACGCGAAAAAAACCTGGACCAACCCCACCTTTTTAGCAAAGGTTGCCTATTGAAACTCTCGGCCGGAAATGGGAAATCGGCGTTTGAAATCAAAGGCATTGCCGGCAGGGTGGAATCCAACGGACTGGAATTTTGCTACTTGGGGCGGGAGCTGCCAGAGGCCATTTTTGAAGAAGATTGGGTGCTGGATTTGCAGCCCGACGAAACCTCGTACAAAGCCATGCTGAATGGACTTGAGACCGTAAAAAAGGAAAGAAACAGTCCCCTTGCCGATTTGGTGCAGAGTTGGATTCGCGGAACGCGCCACGATGAGCGGGAGCCCATTCGGGCCAAGGCCCACCCTGAATTGAACGCGGGGCAGCAAGAGGCCATTCAACTCGCCTTGAACCAACAGGATTTCTTTTTTCTGCATGGTCCTCCGGGTACCGGTAAAACAACCACCTTAGCCATGCTGGCTTGGGAAATGGTGCGGCACAACAAAACCATTTTAGCCACGGCCTCATCGAATGCCGCTGCCGACAATTTGGCGGCACAACTTCAAAAAATGGGCTTAGACCCGGTGCGCATTGGCCACCCTATACGCATGAGCGAAGGGGTTCGTTCCCTGTCGGTTGACCACCGGATTCAGGCGCATCCCCGGTATTCTGAGGTGGTCGATTACCAAAAGCGGAGCCGAATAGCCCGGCAAGAGGCCGAAAAATACCGCCGCAGTTTTGGAGAACGGGAACGGGAAGAGCGGGCCACCGCCAAGCAAGAAGCCCGGATGCTGCAAGAGGAAGCCGATGCCATGGAAGATTTTCTGCGCGACTCCATTTTAGAGCAAGCCCGGGTGGTGGTGGCAACCCTGATTAGCGCCCAAACTGCCCTTCCCAGCAAACTGCGGTTCGACATGTTGATGGTTGATGAAGCGGCCCAGGCCTTGGAACCGGCCATTTGGACCGCACTAACACGGGCAAGAAAACTGTGTTTGGCCGGAGATCCCTTTCAATTGCCCCCGACCTTGCATGCGCAAACCGACCTAAAAACAACCTTGCTTGAAAAAGGACTGAGCCGTTTTCCTGGAGCTTCGTGCATGCTGCAAACCCAATACCGCATGCATCCAAGCATCATGGAATTCCCTTCTCGGCATTTTTATGGCAATGCATTGCTTGCGGGAAAAGGAGTTCCGTTGAACGCCGAATTTGGTGCTCCGGTTGAATTTATGGATACCGCCGGTACGGGCTACGACGAGGCTCCCGGGAAGTATGGAAAAAGCTACCACAATTTGGGCGAGCGGGAATTGATACGGCGCTGGCTTGAGAAGCAGGATTGCCCGGACGACCTGGTTTTTTTATCGCCCTACCGGGGTCAGGTTGACCTGGCCAACCAAGAAACATGGCCCGGAAGCCGGCCGTGGTCGTCGATCGACGCTTTTCAAGGGCAAGAGGCAGACATGGTGGTGGTTTCATTGGTTCGTTCAAACCCACAGCAAGAATATGGCTTCTTGGCCGATTCGCGCCGACTCAATGTGGCCTTTACTCGGGCCCGCAAAAAACTGCTGGTGGTTGGCGACAGTGCCACATGGGGAAGCGATGCCTTTTTTTCGGCCTGGTTGACCTGGGTTGAATCGCAGGGTGGGTACAAATCGGCTTGGGATTATTTGTATTAAGGATGGATGCAGCGTTGTGCTGTGGAATTGGGATTTTTAGGGGGGCAACTTTACGGTGCTGGGTGCTGCCGCTCGGCCAGCCGAATCAATGCTATGCCTGAAATCCGTGGCAACAACATCGGATTTAGGTTGGTCGTGCCGAATTAAGCTTTCCTTTTTCCCATATTTATTGAATGCCAGCTCCTATAATTGAATTGTTACGTTTTTGGTTTCCTTCACATTTTATTTGAAAAAAAAGTACTTTTAGAAATGAAAATTTTGATTGTTTATTTGCTGTTTGCTATTGCTCCTTTGATGTCCCAAAACGTAGGTATTAATGCAACAGGATCCACCCCGCATTCCAGTTCTGGCCTAGATATAGATTTTACAGACCGAGGCGTGCTTATACCTCGATTATCTGATGCGCAGCGCAATTCCATTGTTAATCCTGCAGCTGGATTGCTTATTTATAATACCACAACCCAATGCATGAATATGTTCAATGGTTCAGGGTGGCGGCAATCTTGTTTTGAATGCACTTTTCAAGTTGTTCCTGGATCTGTTCCCGCTACCTGTGAAGGCGACACCCTTCATCTGTCAACCAATTCTATTTTGGGGGCATCATACTTATGGATAGGCCCAAACGGTTTTTCATCTTCAAATCAAAATCCAAAAATACCATCTGTAGGTCTCGTTGCCAGCGGAGTATATAGTGTTACGGCGACCCTTGCGGGCTGTACATCATCGCCTCAGAATGTAAGCGCGACAATTATTGCAAAGCCCAATCAACCAAATGCATCATCAAACAGTCCTGTTATTCCTGGAAACACGCTTCAACTTTTCTCTAGCAATGTGATAGGTGCCACTTACAGTTGGACAGGTCCAAATGGATTCACTTCAACACAACAAAACCCGATTGTCTCTAATTTTCAAGCGGCTAACCAAGGCATATATAAGGTTGTGGCTATTGCAAACGGATGTGCCTCTGATACTGGAACGGCAACGGCCACACTGCCCCCTTACCAAGTATTTACATCAAACGGGACATTCTCCGTTCCTACAGGTGTTAATTCTATTCGGGTTTGCGTTGTTGGCGGCGGCGGTGGCGGTGGCGGTGGCCATAGTGGGGGGGGTGGGTCTGGACACGTTCTTACAGGTACTTATGCAGTTGTGCCGGGGCAAAATTTTTCCATTTCTATTGGAAGTGGGGGCAGCGGAGGGGCTGGGGGAAATCAAGTACAAGGTACAGGGGGTAACAATGGTACCGCAAGCAGCATTACAGGCTTATTGACTGCCAACGCTGGGAATGGGGCTGGAGCTTCAACAACTGGAGGCAACGGGGGAAGCGGAGGGGGCGGCGGTTGCAATGCCGGAAATCCTGGTCCAAATGGAGGTTCCAATGGCTCTCCAGGCGGGGCCTGTACCTACAGTGGTGGTCTAGGCGGTAATTTTAACTCCTTGGCAATATTTTCTAGCGGGCTATCTATTACAGCTGGGGTTGGTGGCGCTGGTGGTACCCTTTCTCATTCAGGGGGCGGCGGTGGGGGTGGAGTACAAATTACAGGCTATAATGTAAACGGATTCGATGGAGTTAATAATGCGTCTGCGAAGGGGGGCAGAGGTTTCGGAGGTGGGGGTGGTGGGGGTGGCTACAATGGTTCCAACGGAATTTATTACCAAGCAGGAAACGGCGCACCGGGTCTTGTTTACATAGAATGGTAAAAAACGTTCATCCCCCCTTCCCCTTTCCTACCTTACCCAAACCGTATTCACATCCTCGGCCGAAGAACAACCACCCGAAGTCCGTGAAAAACAGTCTCCGCTTAACCAGTGAACACAATTCGCCAGCCCACAAGAATGATACATATTGGGCCAGCTTGAGGCCCCCGATGGCGAACAATTTGCAGTCCAACACCAGCTTCCCGAAACAACGGTCCAGGCATTTCCCGAAGCCCCTGTCTGATTCCAGTTCTGATTGTTCCGAAGCGCCATGATGGCCGCCGTTGTATTCGATACCACCGCATGATCAAAACCAGGGAACACAGAACCCGTTCTCAACCGAACCTGATTTGAAGCCTGCGATATCACCTGAACCGCAGCGGCAGGCAAATAGCCGCTCCCAACTCCCGTAGAATCAATGCTGGTCTTTTGAATGGTTTGATGGCCTGCAGTTCGGTTCAGCAGCAAAGTCCATCCTCCCCCATCATTTACCATATCGCAATAGGTCTGAAAAGCCTGCATGGGCCCCGTGCTGTCCACATCTAAATAATACAGCCCATTCTGCATTTGACCTGAATCATAAATTCGTTTACAGCTCACCGCCGGAAGTTGAATACTGCCCAACTGGGGAGTGGTAAAACTCAATGCGTTACCATACGCTACCCCTATTCCATTCACCGCAAAAGCACGCACATAATAGGTTTGATTTGATGCCAATCCCGACAAAACACCCGTAAAATTTCCCGTACTGCTTCCGCAGTTCACCACAAAATGCGAGGTGTCGGGAAGCGGTTGCGTATTAAAGCAGAAACCCCGAGCCGCAACCGGCAAACCCCCATCTCCAATAACAGTTCCATAAGCCTGATGCGAGGAAATACTCAAAAATACGGCCGAATCCGTTTGCACCGTTGCTAGGGTTGGCGGACATAAGCCCGCTGACCAAAAACCCTGAAAATACACATTTAAGCAGCCCGTACTCAGATTGAATACAATCAAACCATCGGCAGGATTCGCTATGGCGTTGCGCTGGGCCGTGGTTAATCGGGGCACCAAAAGCCCTCGGCTGCTGTCGGCCAACTCCATCACCGACGAGGCATGGGGCTGGCCAGGTGGGTTTCCTATTTTTACCCCCTGAGCCGTGCCAATTGCCACGATGAGCAAAAAAAGCAACACACAGCCAAACCTAAAAAGGCCTTTCGTTTCCATACTATTTAGCATCAATACCATCCTAAAAGTAGAAAAAGCTTTTGTCTCTTTGCCCACATAGTCATAACATAACATGAAGCATTGTGTTTTCTTACCTTCCTTTTACGCGGCATAAGCCCATTTGAATGAGCTACTGCGGGCTGCTTTCCCCCTTACCAATCCCCACCCGAAGCCCAGCGCCTGCGCAACCACCAAGCCATCCCTAAGGTTACAAAAAACGAGCTGCCCGCATACACCACCGCCGGAGCCAACACCGCCGCATGCGCACCCAAATGCGATTCCGCCAACAATATCGCCAAGGCCGTATTCTGCAAACCCACCTCAACGCTAATCGTCATCGCTCCCCTTGCCCGTACTCCCAACCGCCTACTCAACCGAAATCCCAGTAAAATAGCCAATGCATTTAACCCTACCATCAAGGGCAGCAGCCACAGCAATACCGATGCCGACAACAGGTTGTCGGAATTCTGGCGCAAGGCCGCCAAACCCAAAATGCTGAGCCCCATCAGGGCCGGAGCGATAAACTTTATGCCCTTCTGCAGGCGCTCCGCCAGCGCTCCCAAACTCGGCTTTACCAAAATACCCAAGGCCACCGGCAGCAAGGTCAACAAAAATATTTCCAACATCATTTCCGAAAAGGGAAAGGTAATCTGCGCCGTGGCCGACATGAAAATCCACAGGGCCGCCTGCAGCAATATGGGTATGCTAAACTGAGTCAAAAATGCATTCGTCGAGGTCAGTCCTACGCAAAGCGCCAAATTCCCGCCCATCCACAAATTCACCAAATTCGAGGTGGAACCGCCCGGGCAAACCGCCAACAGCACAATACCAACTTTGTAAGCCGGATCAATCGGCAAAAACCACACCATAGCAAAGGCCAGCAAAGGCAACATAAGCATTTGCGCCAGCAATCCAATCAGCAAATTCCCCGGCTTCACCACCAGCTGAGTCAGCTCTTTCCAGGTCAAACCCAGCCCCATAGCAAACATCACCATAAAAATGGCCGTCCGCAGCAACCAGGCACTCAGCACATCAGGATTCACAAAAAATTTTTGGGGGAAGATACAAAAAAGAGCGCTCTGCCATGCGTGTTTTTTAGGTTTTTTTGGGGGGCGGGTACCCCGGCTTTCACAGGTAGTACGCGGTCTTCAGGGCGCTGCCCAGCGGCTTTGCGGGGGCTCCCAAGGTCGCCTCCGCAGCACGCGGGCAGCTGCCCTTCAGCCCTGGCGTGCTACCTTGTTCAATCCGGCCCGCATGGCCACATCGAACCAAATTAGCCCTTATTCAAACCGCAAATGCTTCACCGATTCACCCGAATCACGCAGTTCACGCAAAGATTCTATTCCTATTTTCAAGTGGTTGGTCGCATAGTTCTTGGTGACCTCTGCATCGTTTTTGCTGGTCTTTACTCCTTCGGGTACCAAGGGATTGTCCGAGACCAACAACAGGGCTCCATGAGGTATGCTGTTGGCAAATCCTGTGGTAAATATGGTGGCCGTTTCCATGTCAATGGCGCAGGCTCGAATGTCCACCAAATAGTTTTTGAATTTCTGGTCGTGCTCCCAAACCCTTCGGTTGGTCGTGTACACCGTTCCAGTAAAGTAATCCAACTCGAATTTCCGTATCATGGCCGAAACCGACATCTGCAACCGAAAACTCGGCAAAGCCGGTACCTCGGCAGGCAAATAATCGTTCGAGGTTCCCTCTCCACGTATCGCGGCAATCGGCAATACCAAATCCCCAATTTTGGTCTTCTTTAATCCCCCGCATTTGCCCAAAAACAAAACCGCCCTGGGCGATATGGCCGACAACAAATCCATAATGGTGGCCGCCATGGCCGAACCCATTCCAAAATTTATAATGGTGATGTTCTCGGCACTGGCCGATTGCATCGGCTTGCCCTCGCCCACAACCGGTACCCCAAATTGCTCGGCAAACAAGTGCACATAATTCTGAAAGTTCACCAACAAAATGTACTCCCCAAATTCCTCCAAGGGCCTTCCGGTGTACCTGGGCAACCAATCTTTTACTATTTCTTCTTTTGTTTCCACGGCGTTTGTTTATTTTTCAAAGGTAACGCGAACTCCTCAGATTAAATTAGAAATGAAAGGTTTTGCCGCTTTTTTACATTACGGCAACACATTAAATTCAATCACCGAAACTCCCATGGCGTTGGTCGAAGGCGCCAAGGTGCTTCCGGCCGGCAGCCAAAAGGGCAAGCGCGTTACTCCCCCCGAGGCATATCCCCAATGCGCCCGCATGACGCCAGCACTTCCCGTTTGCGAGGCAATCCCTACGCTCGACCGCTCAACCGTTACCGTTATCCCATTTACCAGAATATTCAAACTCACCGTATTCACACTGGAAGAGTTGTCGTTGTAGGCCGCCAAGGTGCTGCTCGAAAGCACCGACTCTACTTTCCATACCTTACCCGAAGGGACTGTTCCCGTAGCCGTCAGCAACAATACTTGATTGAACTGCAAATTCCCTTGCGAAAAGAGAACGAAAGGCATTAAAAAGCCAAAAAATACAAGAACTACATGCCGCATTCCTAAATTCATTTTATTTTATTTTTGCTAAAGGTAAACGGAATTCCTGTTGTCCTTTTTCATTCAGGCATTTTGTAAGAATTTAGCAACATTTGGAGCTATTGCTTTGTCTTTAACTATGTGAAAAGCTGATTTAAAGACCATTTCGGCTGAAATTTAACTTAAGATTGACATAATTTGTGTTAATTTCGCTTGTATAAATGTATTTATACACCATGCTGAGTAAAATATTCCCTCGGGGGCTCTTTGTTTGTTTCCTTTTCCTTTTAGGAAACAGCGCCTCCTATGCTCAGCGCGATACCCTGTTTTGGTTTGTAGCTCCCGAAGCCATTCAAAGCCACGGCGATCGTCCCATTTTGTTTCGATTTGCTTCTTACGGCCAACAAGCCTCGATTTTAATCGAACAACCGGCCAACCCCAATTTTCCACCCATGACATTGAACCTGCCGCCCAACGCGGCTACCTCGCTCGATGTTACCACGTGGATCAATATGGTGGAAAACAACCCCCCAAACACGGTACTCAATTATGGATTTCGAATCCGTTCTACCACCGAAATCACGGCCTACTACGAAGTAAACCCCGGCTGCGCTTGCAACCCCGATATCTTTACCCTAAAAGGCAAAAATGCCTTGGGTACAAACTTTTTTGTGCCCTTTCAAAATTTCCTTTCCAATTGGAGCACCGCCCGCTCAGGGTTTGATATCGTTGCTACCCAAAACAACACCACAATTACCATTACTCCCACCAAAAACATTGTAGGCCACAATGCCAACATTCCGTTCACCATTACCCTAAACGCCGGGCAAACCTGGAACGGTAGGGCCGCCGGATTTGGCACCGCCGACCACCTGGAAGGAACCACCGTGGTGAGCAACAAACCCATTGCCATTACCATCAACGACGATACCATGTCGGGAGCACCCTATGGAGGCTGCGGCGATCTTATGGGCGACCAAATTGTGCCCGTTAACCGCGTAGGCGATGAATACATTGTGGTGAAAGGCTACCTCAATGGGCCCGATAAATTTTATGTGCTGGGAACCGCAAACGGTACCAGCGTTTCGGTGGACGGTTCGGTGGTGGCAAATATAAACGCCGGCCAAACCTATGTTCATACCCTAAGCAATCCCGTTGCCTACGTAACCAGCAGCCAACCCACCTACCTGCTCCATACCACCGGTTTTGGCTGCGAAGTTGGTGGCGCTTTGCTTCCCACCATCGAATGCACCGGGTCCGCAAGCATCGCTTTTACCCGCTCTACCAACGAATTTTTTGCCCTTAACCTGATTGTTCAAACGGGGGGGCAAGGCAGCTTTACCCTGAACGGGAACGCCGGCTTGGTTACCGCCGCAGCCTTTAGCCCCGTTCCCGGTTCCAACGGGGCTTGGATGTACGCTCAAATTAACCTGTCGGGCTCCGTTCCCCAGGGGCTGGGCTCCCGACTCAACAATTCCAGCCACCTGTTTCACATGGGCATCGTTCACGGAGGCGCCTCTTCCGGTTGCCGCTACGGCTACTTTAGCGATTACAATAAATTCCAGTTTAACCTTCAAACCCTTCCCGCCGATACCATTTGCGAAGGAAGCCCCTTCTTGCTCCAAGTGGCACCCATCAACGGAACCACGTACAGCTGGACGGGACCCAATAATTTTACGGCCAACGGCGATTCCCTTACCATAAACCCTGGGCTACTTATTAACGACGGCCTCTACATCATCAACGGCAGCGTAGGTGCCTGCCCTGTGGAACCCGATACCTTTGACTTAACCGTTATTCAACAGCCCCAAACCCCCCAATTGCAGTACAACAACCCCCTGTGCGACGGCGATGTTCTTCAGCTGCAATCTACCCTGCCTCAAAACCATACCATTCAATGGACCGGCCCCTTGAACTTTAGCGATTCCATTGTAAATCCTACCGTTTCAAACGTAGATTCTACCCATTCTGGAACCTATTCTGTGTTGGTGTACGATGCCTTTTGCCCCAGCGATACCGCCCACATCAACGTACAGGTTCACCCCGTTTTTGCCCATACCCAAACCCCCGTTGTTTGCCAAGGCGATTCCATTTTCACCCAAAGTGGGTGGCAAACCACGGCCGGAACCTATGTAGATAACCTGAACTCCATTTTTGGCTGCGATAGCGTTGTAACCCGACAACTTACCGTTAATCCTACCTACACTTTAACCCAAAATCCCGCCATTTGCAGGGGGCAAATCTACACCCTACCCAGCGGGCAAACCGTTGCCAATGCCGGCAGCTATACTTCTTTGCTCTCAACCATCAAAGGCTGCGACAGTTTAATTACCTCGGTTTTGGTGGTGAACGACACCTTCAGGGTTGCCCAAAATCCATTTATTTGCAGCGGAGACAGCCTTCAGCTTCCTAATTTAAGCTACGTAAGCCAAGCAGGGCTGTACTCGGTAACCTTAAATACCGTTCATGGCTGCGATTCCACCATCGATGTGAGTGTATCGCTGTGGCCGGTGTACAACCAACAGCAAGCCGATTCCATTTGCCAAGGCCAAACCTACACCCTGCCCAATGGGCAAAACACAAGCCAAGGCGGGGCATTTATTTCAAATTTAAGCTCCATACAGGGCTGCGACAGCACCATTATTACCATTCTGTACATCAACCCCACCTTTGCCATTACCCAAAGCCCAGGCATTTGCCAAGGGCAATCCTATACCCTTCCACACGGTCAGGTTGTGGCAACTTCCGGATCGTATGTTTCAAATTTAAACTCCGTTTTTGGTTGCGACAGCATCATTACCACCAACCTTTCGGTTGAAGATACTTTTCTTGTAAATGTACCTGTTCAAATTTGCCAAGGGCAATCCCATACCCTGCCCAACGGCAATTCGGTGCAAGTGGCCGGCAACTACAGCGTTACCCTGCTTAGCATTGCCGGCTGCGATTCCATCGTGCTTACTCAATTGACCGTGGCTGCGGTGTATTCTCAAAACCCTCAGGTGGCCCTGTGCCAAGGCGATTCCCTGCAGTTGCCCAACGGAATGTACACCAGCACGGCAGGTTCTTACCCTGTTACCCTGAACAGCAGCCAAGGCTGCGACAGCCTTATTACCACACAGGTTGTTCAAAATTTAACCTATCAAACCACCGACAACCGCGGATTTTGCCAAGGGGGCTCGTTCACCTTGCCCAACGGACAACAGGTGTTTGCTCCGGGTACCTACGGAAGCACCGTTCCCAGCATTCATGGTTGCGACTCAACCGTTCAAACCCTGCTGGTGGAATGGCCAGTACACAGCGGTTCTGAAACCGTTTTCCGATGCCAAGGCGATGCCTATACGTTGCCCAATGGAACATCGGTTAACGCTTCGGGAACCTACACGTCCATTCTTCAAAACCAATACGGATGCGACAGCAGCATTCAAAGTACTTTGGTCATTCGGCCTGTTCATTTCCAAACCGTTGATGTGAACATTTGCCAAGGTCAAAGTTATTTTACCGCCGCTGGCCCACAAAACCAATCAGGAACCTACGTTGATTCCCTGCAAAATGCCTTTGGCTGCGATTCTGTTTATGTTTCTGAACTAACGGTGCATCGCACCTATGAAGATACCCTAACCTTTTGGCTCTGCCCCGATTCTGCCCGTTGGGTTCAAGGTGTTCCCTACTTTGGAACAAACACCGTAAAAGAACAACTAAGCACCGGTATGGGTTGCGATTCCATTACTTGGTACCGATTGCTTGAAGTACCTGTTGTGCCAAATGTTCTTCCCGAAGTGGCCCGCATTTGCGAAGGAAGCCTGAACTTTTCTTTGAATCCCAGCATCAACTGGACTTGGAACCCCGGCGGCAACAGCCCAGACATTACAATATCTGATACCGGGCTGTACACCGTACAAGGCGTGAATTCCTACGGCTGCATTATCGAAGACACCGTTTGGGTTCGAAACGGCTGCGATCCCAGCCTGTACATTCCCTCTATCTTTACGCCCAACGGCGATGGAATCAACGACTTTTTTAGAGCCTATGGTACACGCATTAGCTATTACCGCCTCGAAATCTTTAACCGCTGGGGCGATTTGCTGTTTACCTCTGATAAAATCGATCAAGGTTGGGACGGAAACCACCTGAACCTGCCCTCGCCCGTAGGCGTGTACACCTATAAAATCAGTTTTGAAGTGGAAGATAACCTTCCGTTCGATACCGAACCCCGGGTTGGGTTGGTGGTGCTTACCCGCTAATTTTTGGTTTTATTCTCTTTATCAACATTGCTTATAAATACAAAAAGGATTTTAAAATCTCTTTTAGTTGTTTATAGGCATTGTTCATTTGTTGGTAACTCTTTTTTCAGATTTCTTGCTTATGTTTAGTCCAACACATTCTCAACAGGTTCTTAACAACCCCAGATTTTTAAACCCCTTTTTATATCAAAGCAAGCGGAGGTTATTAACATACAATTTAAAGTGTTTATAACCCTTCACCCCTCTTTTTTTATGCGTCCAAAGGGCATGTTGTTTGTCAATAGAATGCTTAGAAGTTCGTTAAAAATAGAAGCCAAAAAAGTTGCATTGTTCATAACCTGCCTCGCTATACAATTATCTTTGTTTTGCAAATAAAACAACCATCAACTTTCAACAGGTTTTAACCCCTTTGTTAACCAGTGTATCATGAGTGCCATTAAACCCACCTTAGCCATAGGCAGCGACCATGCCGGTTTTGAATTAAAATCAACCTTATTGAAATACTTGCTTGAAAAGGGTTTCTCCGTAAACGATTGTGGGGCCTTTGGTCCCGAACGGGTTGATTACCCAGATGTGGCCAAGGTTCTTGCTCAGGCAGTAGCATCGCATCGGTTTGATTTTGGCATTCTGATTTGTGGCAGTGGACAAGGCGTGAACATAAGCGCCAACAAGGTGAAAGGAATACGGTCTGCTCTTGTTTGGTCGCCCGAAATTGCCGCGCTTTCTCGAGCCCACAACAACGCGAATGTTCTGGCTCTTCCGGGTAGGTATTTAGATGCAGAGCAAGGCATTCTGTGTGTTGAGGCGTTTTTATCTACTGCCTTTGAGGGTGGACGGCATGCCGAACGGATTGGTAAAATTGAGGATTAACCGTTCTCTTTATCGTCTGCGTTTTCTTTTAGAGCCGATTGAAAAAAGTCGGTATGCCCTTTCATATAAGCCACTTCTCTGTTAATTTGAATTCCATTTTTAAAGTAAATGGCCTGGGGAACATATTTAATACTATAGGATTCACATAGTTCTAATGGGACCTCTTCTCCATGTATATCTACTATTCCTAAGGAAAAGTCCACTTTCTTTTGGTGCAGATGGTATAGCAAAATGGAATAGTAATACTCTTCCAGTATAAAACCTTGTTGCAGTTTTGATGGAACATCAAAACTGCCCATAATAAAAAGCAATGCCCGCTCTTCTTTCAACAGTTCTTCAAACTCGGCCATGTTCGTTATTTTTTTCATCATTTTAAGGTGTATTTAATTCAATTTAAGTCCAATTTTTTAGTCTTCATCGAAATCATTTCGGAACATAAGGTTCACCAGTTGTTGGTAATCGGCTAGTTTTTCGTGTTTTTCGACGGGTACACCGTATTCATACCGAACCACGCAGGGAAGTTGTGTTATGCCGTAGTATTTTAGCATATCTACTTCGTCTTTTACGTTCAGTTCAACGATGAATAGGCCAACAGGGTCCTCGGGGTAATAGGCATCGTAAAAGGCGGCTTTGTCCTTATTCGAATGTTTTTCCTTGATAATTTTGGTTAGGGTTTCGGCGTAGTCCAGTTTACTTTTGGTTACCTCACATTCCCAGCACCCGATTCCATCGGGCAGGGTGAACATAACCACGGCCATGGGTTGCCGAATAAAGGTTTCGATGTTTGAAAGGTGTAAATACTGCATGGCATTCATGATATTGTACCAAAACGGGGTTCCCTCCATTCTGGTATTGAATCTGCATGCATTTAAGGTTGTTTAACGAAGGCCAGTACCTGCTGAGTAGTGCAGCTTTATATATAAGGCATAGGCTGCAGTTCTGTGCATAAGGCAATCCTTATTCTATTTACACTATGGTTGGCCCAAACTTGCTTGAGCTATTCCTGCAAAATACCGGAATTGTTGGGGCATAGCAGCAGCAAAACCACCGAGATGTACACCCAGGTTAGTACCAAAAACCTGCAACAAATCCGTTCGCCCTATGCCGATTTGGAAAAATTCTATACTTTGGATAGCGGGAAATAAAACTTCGCCTATACAGCCAATTTGGCGGATTGGGGTAGTTTTATAGCGGCTATAAATGAGTTAGGCATAACAATGAAAAACGACACTGATACTTAGATTGATATAATGATAATATTACAGAGGTTGATTAATGTTTTCCGATTAAGACCTGAATATGGCAATAGAGTCTTTGGGCTTGATTTAATGAGAGCTTTGGCTATAATATTTGTTGTTATTGGTCATGGTGGTTGGATTCTTGATAAAGCCAATACTAATTTGCCATGGATACGTTTTATTGATGGAGTAGAATTATTTTTTGTACTTAGCGGGTTTTTAATTGGAGGAGTACTCATAAAGATATTTCAAAATACCAAATCGCTTAATTTAAAGACCATTTGGGATTTTTGGATACGGAGATGGTTTAGAACATTACCCAATTATTATTTAGTTTTAATATTAAATATCATTGTTGTCTATTTTGGGATAATCAAGGAGGATTTTACTCAGTTCAAT
>CAILUT010000028.1 GCA_903837495.1 uncultured Flavobacteriales bacterium
AGCGACGTTGGCTCCGGCCGGGTTTTATTACAACGCCGGCACGCCTCAAGCACCGCAATGGGCCTTGGTTCTGCCCAATCCTGCCAACACGGCCCTCAACATGAACGGCTTCGCCATCGAAAACTTGGCCACTCCGGTAAATCCCGCCGATGCGGTAACCAAAGATTATGTGGACAACCAAATAATTAATGTGAGCGGCAGCGGAGGAGGCTCCTGCCAATGTCCAACCATGATTACCGCTGAGTTTAGTAGTACCAATTTGGGAACGGCCATGCGGAACTGTTCTGCTCTGGTTCAGGGTGGTCACAGCGATTGGCATCTTCCGGAATTAAAAGACCTCACCTATTTGCTTTCCTTTGATGCAGGGAACGTAACCAACAATACCTCTGGAAGTTATTTGTGGACTAGGACAGAATCGAACAGCGGCAATGGTTATTTTGATGTATTCCGATTAAGCGATGGAAACATGAGTTACACAACAGGTGCAAGTAACTCAGCCTACCGCTGCGTCCGCTAAATTTTGTTTATGAAAAAAAGCATATTTCTATTTTTTGTAGTCGTTTTACCCATAGTTGGTAGAACTCAAGGCGTAAAAATTTCTCCCCAACCCGGAACGCCCGACCCTTCGGCGATTCTTGAAACCCAGGATAGCACCCGCGGGGTTTTAATGCCCAGGGTAAACCTGCAAAGCAGCACCGATGCGGTTACGATTGCCAACCCCGCCACCTCGTTGATGGTGTTCAACACCGGAACGACTTTGGCTCCAGCTGGATTTTACTACAACGCCGGCACGCCTCAGGCTCCCCAATGGGCTTTGGTTTTACCCAATCCAGCGAACACGGCCCTAAACATGAACGGCTTTGCCATCGAAAACCTGGCCACTCCGGTAAATCCCGCCGATGCGGTTACCAAAGATTACGTGGACAACCAGATTATCAATGTGAGCGGCAGCGGTGGAGGCGGCTGCGCCTGTCCAACCATGCTCAGCAATGAATCGGTCTCAACAGTAAATTTAGCCACCGCCGCCCGCAACTGCGGCAATTTGGTAGAAGGTGGCTTTAGCGACTGGTATTTGCCAACCTTAGACGATGTCTTGTTGATTTTATCCACTAATCCTGGCTCCATTTCAAACAACACATCTAGTAACCCAATTTGGACTCGAACCAAGGCCCAAGCCGGCAACGATGGGCGCTTTTACAATTATATTCACCTATCCGATGGAAATACGAATTGGTCAATTTCAACCGGCGGAGGTATTTATTACCGTTGTGCCCGATAATTCTGCAACCGTATGAAAAATTCAGCTTTCCTCATTTTAGTATTGGGCATACTAACCTGCCCCTTACAAGCCCAAGGCGTTAAAATCTCTCCTCAACCAGGTACACCCGACCCATCGGCCATTCTGGAAACCCAAGACAGCACCCGCGGAGTTTTAATGCCCCGAGTCAATTTGCAAAACCTGACCGATGCGGTTACGATTGCCAACCCCGCTACCTCGTTGATGGTGTTCAACACCGGAGCAACTTTGGCTCCGGCCGGGTTTTACTACAACGCCGGCACGCCCCAAGCCCCTCAATGGGCTTTGGTTCTGCCCAATCCTGCCAACACAAGCCTAAACATGAACGGCTTTGCCATTGAAAACTTGGCCACTCCGGTAAACCCCGCCGATGCGGTTACCAAAGATTACGTGGACAACCAGATTATTGGAGTAAGCGGCAGTGGGGGCTTAGCCATGCCTACCGAACTTTCGCAGCAATCGGCCACTCAAGTGAACGCGGCTACGGCCGCCCGAAATTGTTCTGCCCTGGTTGAAAACGGCCACAGCGACTGGTATTTGCCCAGCTACGACGAGATTTTCTACTTGCTTTCTTTTAATGCGGGCAATATTCCCAACAATACTTCGGCCAGCGACATTTGGACACGCGACAAAAGCCCAACCGCCGACAACTACCAGATTTTCATGCGGCTTTCCGACGGACAATCATGGAGAACAAACCACGGGGGCCTATATTTCTATCGTTGTGCTCGATAACCCATTTTTATGAAAAAAATCCCCTTCTTCTTATTCCTTCTGTTTGGAAATGGAATAATTGCCCAAGGCGTCAAAATATCGCCCCAACCTGGGACGCCCGACCCTTCGGCGATTCTTGAAACCCAGGATAGCACCCGCGGGGTTTTAATGCCCAGGGTAAACCTGCTAAGCAGCACCGATGCGGTTACGATTGCCAACCCCGCCACCTCGCTGATGGTGTTCAACACCGGTACAACCTTGGCGCCGGCTGGGTTTTACTACAACGCCGGCACGCCCCAGGCTCCCCAATGGGCTTTGGTTCTGCCCAATCCCGCCAACACGGCCCTAAACATGAATGGTTTTGCCATTGAAAACCTGGCCACACCCGTAAACCCCGCCGATGCCGTAACAAAAGACTATGTGGACAACCAGATTATTGGTGTGAGTGGCAGCGGAGGTATAGCTATGCCTACCCAGTTGTCTCAGGAATCCCTTTCAGCGGTAACTCTAACCACTGCAGCACGAAATTGTTCTGCATTGATAGAATCGGGGCACAGCGATTGGTTCTTACCTGCTCTAGATGAAATTTTGTATCTGTTATCAAAAGACGCCGGTTCCGTACCGAACAACACTTCGGTAACGACGCTATGGACCCGAACCAAAATGCCGCATGGAACAAATTCTGGATTCTATTTAATTTTAAGGCTTTCCGATGGCAGCACTGGGGCCGACTATGCCTATGGAAATCAATATTACCGTTGCGCACGTTAAGCATGAAATTATGAAGAAGTTCAAAATCATTGTAATCGTAGGGATAGGCTTTTTGTTTGATTCTCTTCATGCTCAAGGCGTAAAAATATCTCCCCAACCTGGCACGCCCGATCCTTCGGCGATTCTTGAAACCCAGGATAGCACCCGCGGGGTTTTAATGCCCAGGGTAAACCTGCAAAGCAGCACCGATGCGGTTACCATTGCCAACCCCGCCACCTCGCTGATGGTGTTCAACACCGGTACAACCTTGGCGCCGGCTGGGTTTTACTACAACGCCGGTACGCCTCAAGCACCGCAATGGGCTTTGGTTCTGCCCAATCCAGCGAACACGGCCCTAAACATGAACGGCTTCGCCATTGAAAACTTGGCCACTCCGGTAAACCCCGCCGATGCGGTTACCAAAGATTACGTGGACAACCAGATTGTTGGGGTAAGCGGCAGCGGAGGCTTGGCCATGCCCACCGAACTTTCTCTACAGTCGGCTACCCAAGTGAATGTAGCCACAGCCGCCCGAAATTGTTCGGCCTTGGTTGAAAACGGGCACAGCGATTGGTATTTGCCTTCTTTTGACCAAATCATGTATTTGCTCTCGATAGATGCCGGGGCAATACCCAACAATACTGCTGGAAACGATATTTGGACTCGGGACCGAAGTCCTTCCAACAATGATTACCACGTGCTTATGCGTCTTTCCGATGGATATAGTTGGACAACTTATGGCTATTCATCCCGTTTTTACCGCTGCGCACGCTAAACCCAAGATCTATGAAACCCATTTTTATCTGCCTTATAGCCTGCGTAAGTTCTACGCTGATTGCCCAGGGAGTCAAAATCTCTCCCACGCCCGGAACGCCCGACCCCTCGGCCATTCTGGAAACCCAAGACAGCACCCGCGGGGTTTTAATGCCCAGGGTAAACCTGCAAAGCAGCACCGATGCTGCAACCATTGCCAACCCCGCCACCTCGCTGATGGTGTTCAACACCGGAACGACTTTGGCTCCCGCCGGGTTTTACTACAACGCCGGCACGCCTCAAGCTCCCCAATGGGCTTTGGTTCTGCCCAACCCCGCCAACACGGCCTTAAACATGAACGGCTTCGCCATTGAAAACCTGGCCACTCCCGTAAACCCCGCCGATGCGGTAACCAAAGATTACGTGGACAACCAGATAATTAATGTGAGCGGCAGCGGCGGCGGAGCTTGCCATTGTCCGACCATGATGACCGATGAATTTAGTGGAACCAATATCGCAACTGCCATGAGAAATTGTTCGAATCTGAATCAAGGCGGATTTAGCGATTGGTACCTCCCAGACCTTAAAGACATTACGTTTATCCTTTCTTTTGATTCTGGAAGTATAGCCAACAACACCTCTGGAAATTACATTTGGACCCGCTCCGAATTGAGTAGCTATGGGGGCAACTTCTATATATTTCGATTCAGCGATGGATATCTAAATTCAAGCTATGGAAACAGTACTTATGTATATCGCTGCGTCCGATAAATCGTCTAGCATGAACAAAGCATTTTTCTTACTCTTCCTTTTGGGATTTAATCTATCCGCCCAGGGAGTCAAAATCTCGCCCCAACCCGGCACCCCCGACCCATCGGCCATTCTGGAAACCCAAGACACCGCCAGAGGCGTTCTAATGCCGCGCGTAAACCTACAAAGCAGCACCGATGGGCTAACCATTTCTAGCCCCGCCACCTCGCTCATGGTTTTCAATACAGGAACTGTATTGGCTCCCGCCGGGTTTTACTACAACGCCGGCACGCCTCAAGCTCCCCAATGGGCTTTGGTTCTGCCCAATCCCGCCAACACGGCCCTAAACATGAACGGCTTCGCCATTGAAAACCTGGCCACTCCGGTAAACCCCGCCGATGCGGTAACCAAAGATTACGTGGACAACCAGATTATCAATGTGAGCGGCAGCGGCGGCGGAGCTTGCCATTGCCCTACCATGATGAGCGATCATTCGGCCAGCACCTACACCCTGATTGGCGCTGTGGATTATTGCCTAAATCTAACCGAGGGTGGTTTTTCCGATTGGTATTTGCCAACCTTCGAAGAAGTTTTAATTGTTCGCCGGAATCCCGCTACACCCATATTAAATTCGGGTTCAAATTCTGATGTTTGGTGTTTAGGTCAAATGGGAGGAAGTGCCCAACTTTATCCTATTTATTACCAATTGTCGTCCCTAAATAACAACAGCACAAGCAGTATTGGCAGTTCATTCCGCGCTCGCTGCGTTCGCTAAAACCAATAGCATGATCAAATTCATACTTCCTATTTTATGTTTCTCGGCGCATGTGTCAGCCCAAGGGGTGAAAATCTCGCCCCAACCCGGAACGCCCGACCCCTCCGCCATTCTGGAAACCCAAGATACCACCCGCGGCGTTTTAATGCCCCGAGTGAACCTGCAAAACAGCACCGATGCGGCAACCATTGCCAACCCCGCTACCTCGTTGGTGGTGTTCAATACAGGAGCAACCTTGGCTCCAGCCGGGTTTTACTACAACGCCGGCACGCCCCAATCGCCCCAATGGGCTTTGGTTCTGCCCAATCCCGCCAACACGGCCTTAAACATGAATGGCTTCGCCATTGAAAACCTGGCCACTCCCGTAAACCCCGCCGATGCGGTAACCAAAGATTACGTGGACAATCAGATTATCAATGTAAGCGGCAGCGGTGGCGGAGCCTACCCTACTCAGGTTTCCGCCGAATCTGCCAACTCCATGAATTTTGGAAATGCAGTTCGCTACTGCAATGCCTTAAACCAAGGTGGACATACCGATTGGTACATACCAACCTTGGACGAATTGATTCATGTTATTTCAAAAGGTGGGGTGTCCGTTTCAAACAACGCGAGCGCTAACTTGATATGGACAAGCAATCCTGCTCAGGTCAATGGTTACAATTCGCCCTATTATCTGGTTTACAGATTTAGCGATGGATACCAAGAATATTACTACCACTCCAACAACGGATTCGTTCGCTGTGTCCGTTAATGCCCAACCAGCCATGAAACACCTTATTTGCACTACTCTATTTTTATGGTTTGCGCTTGGCAACAAAGCCCAGGGCGTAAAAATCTCGCCCCAACCCGGAACGCCCGACCCCTCCGCCATTCTGGAAACCCAAGATACCACCCGCGGCGTTTTAATGCCCCGAGTCAATTTGCAAAACCTGACCGATGCGGTTACGATTGCCAACCCCGCCACCTCGCTGATGGTGTTCAACACTGGCACAACTTTGGCTCCCGCCGGGTTTTACTACAACGCCGGCACGCCCCAAGCTCCCCAATGGGCTTTGGTTCTGCCCAACCCCGCCAACACAAACCTAAACATGAACGGTTTTGCCATTGAAAACCTGGCCACTCCGGTAAATCCCGCCGATGCGGTAACCAAAGATTACGTGGACAACCAGATTATCAATGTGAGCGGAAGCGGAAGCGGTGGAGCCTGTTTTTGCCCAAGCATGATGAGCAACGAATCGGCCCAAGCAATGACCTTTCTTGCAGCCAATACCTATTGCAGAACCCTTTCTGAAAACGGTTTTACCGATTGGCAAATGCCCAACACTCTTGAAATTTTCAACCTGTTTCGAAATCCAGCCGCAACCATCCCAAATATGAATTCTGCAAACAATTTTTGGTGCCTTTCCCAGCCTGGCGGCAACAATACTATGCAAACCTGGTACTTTCGATTCAGCGATTTAATTCAGGGCAGCACAAGCATTAACAGCAATTACCATGCCCGATGCGTCCGTTAAACCATATCTTTCCCATGAAACACCTACTCTACTCTGCTCTATTCTTTTTTCTGCCAATGGCAAGCCAAGCCCAGGGCGTAAAAATCTCGCCCCAACCCGGCACGCCCGACCCCTCGGCCATTCTGGAAACCCAAGACAGCACCCGCGGGGTTTTAATGCCCCGAGTAAACCTGCAAAGCAGCACCGATGCGGTTACCATTGCCAACCCCGCCACCTCGCTGATGGTGTTCAACACCGGAACGACGCTTGCTCCCGCCGGGTTTTACTACAACGCCGGCACGCCTCAATCGCCCCAATGGGCTTTGGTTCTGCCCAACCCCGCCAACACAAACCTAAACATGAACGGCTTTGCCATTGAAAACCTGGCCACTCCCGTAAATCCCGCCGATGCGGTAACCAAAGATTATGTGGACAATCAGATTATCAATGTGAGCGGCAGCGGCGGCGGAACATGCATTTGCCCAAACATGGTTAGCGATGAATCGGCCCAATCCATGAATTTCCACGCCGCCATTACGTATTGCCAAAACCTGAACGAAAGCGGGTTCTCGGACTGGAGATTCCCTAACGTACTTGAACTGTTGGACGCTTTTCGCAACGCTTCCGTACCTGTTACCAACCCTACTTCAGGGAATTGGATTTGGTGCTTTTCCAATCCTGGACAAACCCATTATTATCATTGGAACACAAAGTTCAGCGACTTTGGAAGTACTCAATTTAGCACCACCAACAACCAATACGCCCGCTGCGTCCGTTAATTCAAAACCTACCCATGAAACACCTACTCTACTCTGCCCTATTCTTTTTTCTGCCTATGGCAAGCCAGGCTCAAGGCGTAAAAATCTCTCCCACACCTGGAACGCCCGACCCCTCGGCCATTCTGGAAACCCAAGACAGCACCCGCGGAGTTTTAATGCCCCGAGTAAACCTGCAAAGCAGCACCGATTCGGTTACGATTTTAAACCCCACCACCTCGCTGATGGTGTTTAATACCGGAACGTCGCTGGCTCCCGCCGGGTTTTACTACAACGCAGGTACGCCACAAGCTCCGCAATGGGCTTTGGTTCTGCCCAATCCCGCCAACACGGCGCTAAACATGAACGGCTTCGCCATTGAAAACCTGGCTACGCCAGTTAATCCCGCCGATGCAGTAACCAAAGATTATGTGGACAACCAGATAATTAATGTGAGCGGCAGCGGAGGCGGAGCCTGCCATTGCCCAACCATAATCACCGACGAATTCAATCCTACAACCCTCGGCAATGCCATGCGCGCTTGCGCAAACCTAGTGCAGGGCGGCTTTAGCGATTGGTACCTGCCCGAACTCAAAGACTTGACTTTCCTGCTTTCTTACGACGCCGCCAACATCCCCAACAACAGCTCCACGAATTACATTTGGACACAAACCTTTCCAACAAGTACCAGCAACAGCTTTGCTCTTTTTCGATTCAATGAGGGCTGGATTAATTACCTAGATGGGGGGTATAGCTACCGCTACCGTTGTGTAAGGTAGTTTTTTTTGGGCGGCAGCCGGGCTTTCACCGGTTGTCCGCGGTTGCCGGAAGGCGGGCCCAGCGGGCTTGCGGTGGCTCCTGAAGTCGCCTCCGCGCCTCGCGGGCCCGGCTCCGGCACCCTTGCGGGCAACCCGGTTCAATCCCTGCCGCCATTCAAACCGCAATCTCTTCAATTCCAATTGATTCAGGCCACAGCAAGGCCCGCGCTACGGATCGATACGGAAAGCCCACAGGCAGGCTGTTGGGCCGGTCCGAGCCGAGGAGGCGACCATCGGGAGCCACCGCAGGCCGGCTTCCGGCCCCACAGACTGCCGAGGACTTGCAGTGAGAGCCGGGCCAGCGCCCAAAAACTACACCCTTTCCCCTTGCTCGAACGTACGGTACGCAAGTCCCAAATAATCAGGCAATTCCGATGGATTTACCGAGTCCGTTCCCCGCTGCATTTCCATGAGCCGCGCCGCCCGACCGTGCAGCGCAACCGCCAGCAAACACGCATTGGTGGTCTTCAAACCCCGAGCCAACAAGGCCCCCAGCATTCCCGTCAAGCTGTCGCCCGAACCCCCTTTCGCCAGAGCCGGCGTACCAAAATTCAATGCAAATGCCTGACCTTCAGGCGTAAAAACCCAAGTGATGTGGTTCTTCAAGACAATGTGGCAGTTCCATTTCTGCGCTGCCTGCAGGGCCTTTTGCCAACGCTGTTCCGACCGATCCGAAGTGCCAAAAAGCCGATCAAACTCGCCCGGATGCGGAGTCAGAACCACCTGCCCCTGAAAAGGTTGAACAAGCCTATTCTCGGCCATTGCATTCAAGGCGTCCGCATCAAACACCCTTGGAATGGACGGAAATTCCAAGGCGAATTTCAGCCAATTTATAAAGGCCTCCGTCTTTCCCGCGCCCGGTCCCATGGCCAAAGCACTTATTTTTTCAGGCAGAACCATGCCCAAAACCGCCATGTCTTGAAATTGAACCTCGGGATGCCGACTCAGCAATGGCGCACGCGCCGAGGACTGCCCCAGCGCCAAAATTTTCCCTGCGCCCATGTTCAGCGCCGCTCCGCTGCTTAAACACAAGGCCCCCTCGCCTCCTTCGCCCCCGCCAATCAATGCCAACCAGCCCTGATTGCCTTTGTGTGCCTGAATCCTGCGTTTGGGCAAGCGCAGCTGCACATCGGCCGACTCAACCCAGCAGCCCAATTTAGCGTCCGGGTCTTTGCTTTCAAAATGGCTGAGCGGAACCACCTGCCACTGTCCTAAAAAAGGAGCAGATTCAGGAAAAAGCATGCTAAATGCAGGTCGATCAATGCAATAGGTGTTTTGGGCCGGCAATACCGGGTTCTCTAAACCGAATTCTTCGGGCCGGCTTGGCAAGCCTGAAGGACTGTCAATGGCCCAAACCGGCTTGCCCATCGATAAAATCCACGCAAAAAAGGGCGAAAAATCGACATGCAATGGACGGCTCAATCCGTTTCCAAACAGGGCATCAATCCACAGATCGGTGGTTAAAAAAGACTGGAATTCATCGGGCCTATCCAGCTGAAAATCAGTGAGGTGAATTCGATGGCTCAGCGGAATCAAAGCCTGAGCCTGCTCCATGTTTTCAGGGCTGTATTGAGCCGAATTTAAGCGCAGCACCTGCACCATGGAATGGGCAGAAAGGTAGCGTGCCAAGGCCAATCCGTCTCCCCCATTGTTTCCAGGGCCAACCAAAACCGCAATGTGCTTGGGCTGAATGCGCTGAATTTCCGGAAGCATGGTCTTGTACAACCGAAAGGCCGCCCGCTCCATTAAGCTCAGCGCGGAAATTCCCTCGGCTTGCTGTATGCAAAGGTCATGGGCCCTTTGCTGACTGGGTGTAAAAATGGCTTTCATGGCCGGTTTAAATAATCCAGCAATTGCTTGTGTAGCTCAACAGCGGCCTTGCTTACATCGTTTCCATCGGGGTTTCGAATCAAAAAAGTGGCAAAATCGTTGCGTTGTGCATCGGTCATTTGAGCTTGAATGCGTTGCAGAACGGTTTCCCGACTTAGTTTGTCGCGCAGCATAACGCGTTGAATGCGTTGTTCGAGTGGGGCTTCGACCACCACCACGGCCTGGCAATCGCGGTAGGAACCCGATTCAATCAAAATGGCGGCTTCGCGCACTACATAAAGGGCGGATTGCTCTTGAATCCAATGGGCAAACAAGCCCTGCACAAAGGGATGAATTTTTGATTCCAACAGGGATTTTAGCTCGGGATTTGAAAATATTTGCCCGGCTAAATAGGTTCGATTTAAACTGAAATCGGGCAAAAAAACCTGATTTCCAAATGTTAGAGCGAGCCACTCCTGATGTTCGGTTTGCCTGTAAAATTGTTTCGCTTGGGCATCGGCATAGAAAACGGGAACCCCGAGGGATTCCAAGGCAGCAGCAAGGGCTGATTTTCCCGAACCGATGCCTCCGGTGAGACCTACAATGGCAGGGCGTTTCGCCATGCTTGAGGCTTAGTTAGCGGCCTCAGACAAGCTGGCCGAGTTGTCCAAGGAAATGGCTGATTTTTCGAACTTAATGTGCGTTTTATCCACCATTTCTAGGGTAACTGTGGTATCGCTCAAGTCGAGAATTTTCCCGTGAATGCCCCCGATGGTTATGACTTTATCGCCTTTTTTAAGGGATTCGCGGAATTTTTTCTGGTCTTTGGACTTTTTCATTTGAGGTCGAATCATGAAAAAGTAAAAAACAACCAGGATCAATCCTAGGAAAATAAACTGGGTGTAATCACCTTGGCCGCTACCGGAGGTGCCGCCAAGCATTAGAAATGGGTTCATATTTGTAAAATTAATGGTTATGTCCTTCGTGGCTTTCTCCGGCAGAGTGGTCATGCCCTGCATGGTCGCCGCCCTCTTTGTCTCCGTTTGGATCAATGACTTGTCCAACAACATGAAGAACAGTAACGTTGGGTTCGGTGTTGGCGGTTAGGGTTACGGTTTGGGTGATTGGGCCTCCTTTTTTATTGGTGCTATCAAAAACCACCTTGATAACGCCTTTCTCGCCCGGCTTGATTGGGCCTTCGGGTTTTTCAGGTACGGTACATCCGCAAGAACCTTTGGCATCGGCAATGATCAACTGCTCAGAACCCGTGTTCGTGAAGGTAAAGGTGAAATCTTTCTTTTGGCCTTTTTCCAATGTGCCAAAGTCGAAGGTATCTTTTTCAAATACCATAGTGGTTGTTTTGCCCACCAAATCAGCAGGGATTTCGGCGGCATCCGAATTGCCTTTTTCGCCGCAACCAGCAATGAATAGGGAAGAAAAAAGAACAGATGAAAACAGAAAACGGACCATAGGATTAGAATTTATGTTTGTGCAAAGATATTAAGCATCTAGCAAACCTCGGCCAGTTTTTTGGATTTTTCCTGAGGCTTTGAAATCGGCCACGAGTTTATCTAAAATCCCATTGATAAAGGTGTTGCTTTTGGGGGTTGAAAAGTGTTTGGAGAGTTCAATGTACTCGTTCAGGGTAACCTTAACAGGAATCGTTGAAAATTCAATCAATTCAGTCAGAGCCAGCTTCATCAGCAGCAAATCCATAATGGCAATGCGCTCCAGCTCCCAATTTTTTGCTTTTTCTTGAATGGCCTCTTGGTATTCGTCGTTGTGCAGGATTGCTTTTCGAAACAAGTCAACCATAAAGGATTTGTCGTCTTTTTCGTCTTTGTAGAGTTTTTCCAACTTCAACTTCCCTTTTTCGCCAAGCGATTTTAGGGTTTTCATCAGAGAATGGTTCACCACATAGAGGTCGTCGGCCCAGTGAATGTTGATGGTTTCGTAAATAGATTCTAAGATTTCTTCTTGAAAAACCTCTTCGGTGTACAGAGAAATTAAAACCTGATGATGTTGTTCAGGACTGGGATTTTCCAGTGCCATATACGTTAGAAAAGCCTCGTTTTTTTTGACTTTACGCCACAGGGTATGGATGTCATCGTGGTAAGCGGACCAACTCACTTTGTGGTGCGAGAGCAGCTGCAGGAAATCTGGATTTTCGGCCAGGGTTTTCAGGTATGGATTGTCCAAAAAGGGGTTGCTGTCTTTTAAGTCTTCAAGACTGGGGATGTTCTTTTTTTTGCCTTCTTGTTTATCGTTCATCGCTAAGTGGCGAAATTCGGCCATCAGGGACAATTGGAATAAGTAGAGTCGGTAAATTTCTTCGGCCGACTGGACCATGTATTTTTCGGCGGCGGGCACGTTTGTCAATCCCGCCTGCAAATAGCCATAGAGTGCTTGCAAAACCTTAACCCTGATGTGCCTTCTATTCAACATAATGTGTGCAAATTAACCCTAAGAACGAAAAAATGAACGAATTGAAATTCAGTAAAAAATGGGCGAGGCTTACCCCCGGGTACGAATTCCTGCAACGGCATCGATTCGGCGTTGGGCGAAATTGATGGCTACGTTGCCGCTGAAGGTATTGGTTTCGCGGGCTTCGGTTAAGATAGACCCACAGACATCGTAAATAAACTCTGCCTTTTTCATAGCGGCATCTTTAGAATACCCCTCCAATTCTCCGTTCACATTGATTAATCCTCCAGAATTAATCAAGAAATCAGGAGCATACACCATGTTCCGCTCCAGCATTTGTTGTCCGTGGGCTTTTTCCGATTTCAACTGGTTGTTGGCCCCCCCGGCCACAATATCGCAGCGCAGGGCCGACAAGGTATCGTCGTTTAAGATACCGCCCAAAGCGCAAGGAGCGAAAATATCCATGTTTGTGCTGAATACTTGATCGGCAGCAACCACCTCAACCGAGGGTTGCCGCTTTGCAATGGCTTGAATTTTATCTTCGAAGATGTCCGACACCTTCACCTTTGCTCCTTCTTTAATCAAATTGTCTATCAAATAACTTCCTACATGTCCGGCACCTTGAACCAAGATTGTTTTACCGGCTAGGGAATCGGAGCCGTAGGCGAATTTTGCGGCAGATTTCATGCCCATGTAAACACCATACGCGGTAACAGGAGATGGGTCTCCACTGCCACCCAAGTATTCGGGCAGACCGGTTACAAACGAAGTTTCGGCATGAATGTATTCCATATCTCGGGTTGACATACCGACGTCTTCGGCGGTGATGTACTTGCCGTTTAAGGATTGCACGAATTTTCCGAAGCGGCGCAGCAGCGCTTCATTTTTAAGCGAGCGGGCATCTCCTACAATAACGGCCTTACCCCCACCCAGATTTAATCCGGCGATAGAGGCCTTAAAGGTCATTCCCCGGCTCAAGCGCAAAACATCTTCAACCGCATCTTCAAGGCGTTCATAGGCCCACATTCGAGTCCCACCTAAGGCTGGCCCCAGCGTGGTATTGTGAATTCCAATGATGGCTTTTAAACCCGTCTGATTGTCTTGGCAAAAGACCAATTGTTCATGGTCCATGGCGGACATTTGATTCAGAACATGGGGTGTTTGAAGAGCGGTTTCGGCAGCAAGTTCCATTTGGGTGAATGATTAATTACCTTTGAGGCGGTTGTCGTTTGCTGCAAATGTAGATTTTTTCATCGGATTCGAGTGGCAACCTTTTACAATTTACCTATGAGTGCCCTGTCAAGTCTTAATGGATATATATGGAAGTATCGTGGAAGATTGGCTTTAGGGCTGTTTTTTGTGCTGGGTTCTAATTTCTTTGCGGTTTTTCCGGCAGGCCTTATTCAGGAATCCATTGACTTGGTTTCAGAATACCTGATTGAACTAAAAACAAATCCGGAACGCATTCAGACATCGGATTTTTTTCAGGCTTTACTTCGCTTGTCCACCCTTATTTTTTTGTTTGCCTTGTTTAAGGGAATCCTTTTATTCATGGTCAGGCAAACCATCATCGTTACCTCGAGGTGGATTGAATACGATTTAAAAAACGAGGTGTTCGGGCATTATCAGAAAATGGATTTGGAGTTTTTTAGGCGGCATTCCACGGGCGACCTTATGAACAGGTTGTCAGAAGACATCAGCAATGTGCGCATGTACTTAGGGCCAGTCATTATGTACGGTCTAAACACCCTTGTTTTGTTTGTTTTGGTGTTGGTTATGATGATAAAAACCAGCCCCTTTCTTACGCTCATGGTTTTTGTGCCCTTGCCTCTGTTGTCCGCTTTAGTTTACTTGGTTAACAAGCGCATACTGGTTCAATCAACCAAGGTTCAAGAGGCATTATCTTCAATAAGTTCTTTTGTTCAGGAATTTCTTTCGGGCATCCGCATCGTAAAATCCTACGGCAGGCAAGAGGAATTTGAAGGCCGTTTTGAAGTCCAAAGCCAGGGGTATAGGCAAGAAGCCGTTCGCTTAATGATTACAAACGCTATTTTTTTCCCGCTTATTTTATTGCTTATCGGAATTAGCACGGTATTGGCCGTGGGAGTGGGTGGTTGGGAAGTGCATCAAGAACGCATCAGTCCGGGGGTTATTGCCGAGTTTATCATATACGTCAATTTGCTCACCTGGCCCGTTGCGTCTTTAGGCTGGATTACTTCCATCTGGCAGCGGGCCGAAGCTTCACAGCTGCGCATCAATGAATTTTTGAATACTCAATCTAAGCTAAAAGACGGCAAGCTTAAGGTCAATTCAAACCAATTTGTGCTGGAATTTCACTCCGTCAGCTTTACCTATCCTGAAACAGGTATTCAGGCCCTGAAATCGGTTTCTTTTCGCTTGGAAGCAGGGCAGATTTTGGGGATCACTGGAAAAACCGGTTCGGGCAAATCGACCATTGCCCTATTGATGTTGCGGTTTTACGACCCCAGTAAAGGACACATAACCTTGAATGGGATAGACCTAAGGGAGTATTCGGTTGCCTCGGTACGGGCTGTTTTTTCTTTGGTGCCTCAAGATGTATTTCTGTTTTCAGACACCATCGAAAACAACATTCGATTTGGTGCGGAGGGAAATACGGAAATAGATGAAGACGCATTCGTTGCAGCTTCTACCCGGGCTGGATTGCACCAAAATGTCTTGGAATTTTCAGCAGGATACCAAACTCGACTGGGCGAAAGAGGGGTAACCTTAAGTGGAGGGCAAAAACAACGCAGCAGCATTGCTCGGGCCTTATTTAAAAAAGGAAGTTGCTTGGTTTTAGACGATTCCTTGTCGGCCGTTGACACCAGCACCGAACGCGAAATTTTAAACCACTTGAAGCAGTTCAACGGACATAAAGCCCTGATTTTAATTTCACACCGGGTTTCTACTTTGCAGCCCGCCCAGCTCATTTTGGTTTTAGATGAAGGAAAACGCGTTGAATTCGGAAGCCCAGAGGAACTCATGAAATCCAAAGGCTTGTATTGTCAGTTTGTAGAACACCAAAGCCCCGTCCGAATGTCAGAACTCTAATTCTGTACCTCTGCAATCCCTTAAGCTACGAACATTCGCCTCATTTCAACCAAATAAATTCAACCCTCGAGTAAGAAAAAGAAACATTATTGTAGTTTCGGATTTCCTTTTCTTATATTTGAAATGCAAATCAGCCATCGCTTATGGAAGACAATTACAGAAATAACCAAAACGAACGCTTTTCAAAATCGGTTCGTGCTGGGAAAAGAACCTACTTTTTTGATGTTAAGGCCACCCGAGATGAGAACCTTTTTATCACCATCACAGAAAGCAAACGCAGGCCGCGCCCTGACGGTTCCTTTTTTTACGAAAAACACAAATTGTTTCTCTATAAAGAAGATTTAATCAAGTTTTCCGATGGGCTTCAAGAGGCCCTCGATTTTGTGCGGGAAAACAACCCTACCCCCGTCGAAGAACAGGTGTACACGCCTGGCCGAGATGGAGAAACCCGGGATACCGATTATCCCGATGTCCGCTTCGAAGACATAGAATAAGCCAAGTTCTTAACAAATTGTCAACACAGGCCCCAAGCCTGTTCAGGGATTCGTAAATTTGACGTAATCCCTTTTTTCTTATGTCCTCAAGCCAGTCCTTTAATCACCTCCATGTTCATACCCAATTCTCCTTGTTGGATGGTGCCGCTGATATTTCTAAACTCTACGACAAAGCCATTGCCGATGGCATGAAAGGAATGGCCATCACCGACCATGGAAACATGTTCGGCGTGTTTAAATTTGTGGCCGAAGCATGGAAACGAAAAGATGGTCAAGGAAACCCCCTAGTAAAACCCATTGTAGGCTGTGAATTTTACGTGGTTAAAGACCGACACCGCCAAAGTTTCTCCCGTGAAGAAAAGGACGTCCGGTATCACCAGCTAATGCTGGCAAAAAACGAGGAAGGGTACCGCAACCTTTGCAAACTCACCTCCCTAGGCTACATGGAAGGAATGTACGGCAAATATCCCCGAATCGACAAAGAACTCATCCTAAAATACCACAAAGGACTCATCGCTACAACCTGCTGCCTCGGCGCTGAAGTCCCCAAAGCCATTCTACAAAAAACAGAAGAAGAAGCCGAAGCCGTTTTTAAATGGTGGCTCGATTTGTTTGGAGAAGATTACTACATCGAAATCCAACGGCATCAAATTCCCGATCAGGAAAAAGTAAACGCCGTTTTACTAAAATGGGCTAAAAAATACCAAGTACCCATCATTGCCTCA
Organism: uncultured Flavobacteriales bacterium; assembly: GCA_903837495.1. Lineage (GTDB taxonomy): Bacteria > Bacteroidota > Bacteroidia > CAIKAF01 > CAIKAF01 > CAIKAF01. The sequence continues at coordinate 16,630 of CAILUT010000028.1, forward strand.
AACGACACCCACTATGTAAACCAACAAGACAGCAATGCCCACGATATTTTGCTGTGCATCAATACCGGAGAAAAAAAAAGCACCCCAACCCTTAAAGAGTTCGGAGACGACGATATGATGTCTAAAGGCAAACGTTTTGCCTTTTACAACGACCAGTTCTTCTTTAAAACAGGCCAAGAAATGGGGCAGCTTTTCAAAGATTTGCCTCAAGCCCTAGAACAAACCCAGGAAATCGTGGATAAGGTGGATACCTTAAACCTGGAAAAACAAATCTTACTTCCCAATTTTCCCATTCCCGCAGGTTTTACAAACCAAGACGCATACCTGAGGCACCTCACCTTTCAAGGGGCAAAAGAACGGTATGGCGAAATTAGTGCCGAAGTAGAAGAACGCTTGAACTTCGAGCTGTTCACCGTTCAACAGATGGGCTTTGCTGGCTATTTTTTGATTGTTTCTGATTTTATTGATGCCGGCCGTAAATTGGGTGTGCTGATAGGCCCCGGACGTGGCTCCGCAGCTGGATCTGCCGTTGCATATTCCATCGGAATTACCAACATCGACCCCATAAAATACGATTTGCTGTTCGAACGTTTCTTAAACCCCGAACGCAAAAGCATGCCCGATATCGATACCGACTTTGATGATGCAGGGCGGCAAAAGGTAATCGATTATGTGGTAGATAAATACGGGAAAAACCAGGTGGCTCACATTATCACCTACGGCTCTATGGCCGCTAAAATGAGCATCAAAGACGTGGCTAGGGTTATGGATCTACCCATTTCCGACTCCAATGCCCTGTCTAAATTGGTGCCCGAAAAACCCGGAATCTCCCTTAAACGAATGCTGCGGGCACCCGAAGATGGAAAAGATGGATTAAAGGACCGGGAGAAACTCTCCGAAGACGAACTGAAAGGCGTCCGAGAACTCCGCAGACTTCTTGCTGCCCCTGGCCTAAGTTCCGATATTCTTAAAGAGGCTGAATTGCTCGAAGGCAGCGTCCGAAATACCGGAATCCATGCCGCCGGTATCATTATTGCGCCTACCGATTTAACCGACCTGATTCCCGTTGCGACCGCAAAAGACACCGATTTGCTGGTAACCCAATACGATGGATCCATTATTGAGAATGCCGGAGTCATTAAAATGGACTTCCTTGGACTTAAAACCCTAAGCATTCTAAAGTATGCCATCGAACTGATTCAAGAAAACCACCAGGTAAACATCGACCTAGACAGCATTCCCCTCGATGACAACAAAACCTTTGAACTGTACCAAAAAGGGGAAACGAATGCGACCTTCCAATTCGAATCGGTGGGCATGCAGAAATACCTGCGCGAATTAAAACCCGATAAACTGGAAGATTTAATCGCCATGAACGCCCTGTACCGGCCAGGGCCTATTGAATACATTCCCGAATTTATTTCCCGAAAACACGGCCGAAAATCCATTGTTTACGACCTTCCCGATATGAAAGAATTCCTGAAAGAAACCTACGGAATTACCGTTTATCAGGAACAGGTTATGCTTTTGTCGCAAAAACTAGCTGGCTTTACCAAAGGCCAAGCCGACACCCTGCGAAAAGCCATGGGTAAAAAGCAAAAAGCCGTTCTAGACCAACTTAAAGGTCTCTTTATGGAGGGCTGTGAAAAGAACGGACACCCCCCTAAAGTTTGCGAAAAGGTTTGGACCGACTGGGAAGCCTTTGCCAGCTATGCCTTCAATAAATCGCACTCAACCTGCTACGCCTACGTAGCCTACCAAACCGCCTATTTAAAAGCCCATTATCCGGCCGAATACATGGCCTCGGTGTTGTCTAACAATTTGAGCAACAGCGATAAGTTGATTTTCTTCATGGAAGAATGCCGCCGAATGGGCTTGACCATTCTAGGTCCCAATGTGAACGAATCCATCACCAACTTTTCGGTGAATGCCAAAGGAGAAATACGGTTTGGCCTTGGAGCCATCAAAAACGTTGGCGAAGCCGCCGTGGAAGGCATCATTCAAGAACGAAAAGCCAACGGCCCTTTTAAAGATGTGTTCGATTTTTTAACCCGGGTAAATTTGAATGCGGTAAACCGCCGAGTCATTGAGAATCTGGTTTTGGCTGGAGCCTTAGACAGCATACCCCCTATGCACCGGGCTCAGTATTTTGAAGAAGAAAATCCCGGCAGCGGCCCTTTTATCGATCGGTTGGTCCGCTGGGGAACCTCCTATCAAAATCAAGTAAAAAACGCTGTCCCCAGCCTTTTTGGAGAAACCAATACCACCGAAATCGCCTTCCCCACCCCCCCCATTTGCAATACCTGGAATCCCCTTTCCCAGCTTAAAAAAGAAAAGGAAATCACCGGTTTTTACCTTTCCGGCCACCCCCTTGATGATTTTAGCTTTGAATTAAAACGATTCTGCAACAGAACCCTCTCGGCCCTCGAGTCCCTAAAAAACCTACAAGGTCATTCAATTACAGTGGGAGGAATTGTGGGCGAAGTGGTTCACAGAACCACAAAAAACGGCAAACCCTTCGGCATTATAAACCTGGAAGACCTTACCGGAAACCTTGAACTTGCCCTGTTCGGCGACGATTACCTGAAATTCAAACCCTACCTGGAAACGGGATTGTTTGTTTTTGTTCGCGGTTTGATACAACCCCGTTTTCGAGATTCAGACCAGTTGGAATTTAAAGTACAACACATGGAATTGCTGAACGACTTAAGAGCAAAGCGACTTAAAGAACTTCACTGTTCCATAAAATTGGAAAACGTAAATTCTGCGCTTATTTCTTCCTTAGCCGCCTTAGCTAAGGCGCATCCTGGAGACACACAAATCCGCCTTCGGGTTTCTCACCCCGAAGCTGAAATGGTCGTGTTTCTTGAATCGGCTAAGCTTTCGGTAAATCCGGAAGACGTTGTTTTTGAAAAGCTGCAAGCCATTCCAGGCCTAAGCCTTAATTTGTAGCGTACCGCTCGGCCAACTTTTTCAACAAATGCCCTAGGAATTGTTCCAAGGGTTTGGCCGCCATCATTTGCATAAACGGATTCATGTCGGCTTGAACCTGCATTCCTACCTGGGTTTCTTGAGGTGCAACCGGACTTAAATTTATGTGCAATTCCACCGCAAAAGGTTTGTTGTCAACTGTTCTTAACCCAATCAACTCGGCTGAATTCGCCGCTGAGGCCCGTTCCAATCCAATTCGGCCCAAATTCCCAAGTTTAAAAAAGCAACGCTCAGGGGTGGCTTCAAACTGACTGACCGACTCGGGCATAAGGGCTTCTAGGTTTTGCAAATCTGAAAAAAAGGCAGCAACCTCTTCAGACGATGTGCCCATCGTGCGCGGATGAATTGTTATGTTAACCATTTGGATTCCAATTTTCGGGGTTTGAACGCCAGGCCTGAAGGCCATCTATGTCGGTTGATTGTATGCTGTTTTTGGCTTTTGCTACCCGAATTAAATCGGTGTAGTTCGAAATGGTTTTCACCTGCACTTGGGCCTCAGAAAAACGCTGTTCAGCCCCATCAAAGCCGTAGGAAAAAAGCGCCAACATGTGGTTTACCGAATGGCCTGCGCTGCGCAAAGCTTGGACGGCCTCTAAGCTGCTTTTGCCGGTTGAAATCAAATCTTCGACCACCAAAACAGGCCCGGGAGGAATATGCCCTTCAATTTGACTGCCGGTGCCGTGGCTTTTGGGGGCAGACCTTACATACGCAAACGGAAGATTTAAGCGCTCGGCCAACAATACCCCATGGGCAATTCCGCCGGTGGCAACACCTGCCACCGAAGCAAAAGACTCCCGAAAAGAAAGGGACATTTGCTCCAAATGGATGGCAATAAACCTACGGATATCCGGATACGATAGCGTAAGCCGGTTGTCGCAATAGATGGGCGATTTCCAACCTGAAGCCCAAGTGAATGGACTTTGCGGTTGCAAACGAATTGCCTTAATTTGCAATAATTCCCAAGCAAATTGCTCGGAAACAGTAGGAAAGTCGGACATGGCTCAAAAGTATAAAGTTTTCATCAACACTTCACGCTTGATTGCAATGGATAGCGAACTTCTGGATTTTGAACCCCAAGAAGGATATGAATTGCTCCAATACACCTCAAAAAAACAGCTGCAAGAACTCATTGAAACCCTTGAAAAAAGCCAAGATTCAGTTGACGTTTGCTTGCACAGTTCTGACTTAGCACAACTTTGGGCGGATTTTAAATCGCTGCATCAGGTCATTACAGCCGGCGGAGGCCTGGTTGAAAATCCTGCAGGGGCCTTGCTGTTTATTTACCGGCATAAACAATGGGACCTACCTAAAGGGAAAAAAGAAAAAGGAGAAAGCATCGAGGAATCGGCGGTGCGCGAGGTGCAAGAAGAATGCGGGCTTCAGCAGGTGGTTCTAGGCCGAAAACTAACCACCACTTGGCATACCTTTGGAAGCCCTGAAAACCGAAAGTTAAAGAAAAGTGTTTGGTTTCACATGTATTCGGCTCAACAAGAACTCATCCCCCAGGTCGAAGAAGGCATCAGCAAAATTCGTTGGGTAGAACCTGAAGGCGTAGCTAAAAAACTGCAAAAAGCCTACCCAAGCATAACGGAAGTTTTGCAGGCTTACCACCGAATGCAGGCGGTTATTGCCCCGAATCCCGATTAACATTGGGCTAACCTTTAGCCTGAATTTGATTAAAAAACCTGAAGAATTAGCTCTTAAGTATTTGAATTACATAATGTTATCAATAAATAATTCAGAAGCCCTAAAATTTCACGAAAAGCCGTATTTTTGCCCCGGAGAGATGGCAGAGTGGTCGATTGCGGCGGTCTTGAAAACCGTTGAGGGTTAAACCTCCGGGGGTTCGAATCCCTCTCTCTCCGCCAAAGCAAAAAGCCCGCAACCGATGTTGCGGGTTTTTTTTTAGGCATGCGTCCGATGCTTGCATCGGTAAGCAGAGCCTAAAAAAAAGTACGCGCGAAGCGCGGGCTTTTTGCTTTGTCCCCCCCCCACACCAGGGTTCAGGCGAAGCTTAATCCCGCTCTCTCCGCCAAAGCAAAAAGCCCGCAACCTTTGTTGCGGGCCTTTTTTTTAGCACAGAATTGTATTGGTAGCACGGTGGGCGATTCCATTAATAAAAGAACCTCTTCCTTGTGCCAATTGCTTAGGCCAAGGTGTTATTTAACAATTCCTTTCTCTACTAAGGCATTCCAAGCCTGTGCCGTAAAACCCTACCTTTGACCATGACCGCTGTGCACCTTGGCCTTAAGGAAAACGCCGCCCAATTCAGCTAGAATACAAAATCCATCAAAAGCTAAATATTCTTCAAATAATTTAGGATTATATTTTTGAAATTTATCGAAAAATTTATGTGCAAACTCTACCTGATCTTTAGGAACGTGGTTAAAATAAACTACCTTATCTTTGATATTATAAATTTGAATTTCAAAGTCTAAAATCAACTCCGTTAATGGTATTGAAAAAATAATTGGCCGCCATCGAAAACCGCAATTGACGCATTTATTTTCATCTCTTTTTAAAATCTCATTACGCTTTAATTACCATTGGGGCAAATTCAATTTTTCCTGGTAAGTCATTATAAAATTCTACTCTACTCTTAAAAAAACAATTTGATTCGCATTTGCAATAAATTATCCCCCCTCAATACGTCAAAACCACCAGCCCATTTCCGTTCCGAATTCCCGTTTGCATGGAACTGTTGGTAACACCACCCACATAGCCCGATCCGCCGGCTCCGGCCTTGCAATGGCAAGCCCCTCCGCCTCCATACCAGCCACCGCCACCACCACCCGTTGCCCCACAACCGCATTCCCCGCCGGCAACCCCGCCAACCCCAAAACTGCCCGCACCGCAACTGTTGCTGCAGGTATAACCACCCGGCTGCCCACCCGCATTTTGCGTGCCCGGCGTGGGTTGGTTTCCACTGTTGCAAGAGCCGCTCGGATTTCCACCCGTACTTCCTCCACCATGGCCTCCGAAAGTATTTGCATTGTTTGGACAGGTGCTGCCGGCTCCGCCGCCACCCCCTGCTACAATAATCCGATCGTTCAGGGTTGTGCCGCCAACCCGCACATCGGTGCCACCACCGCCGCCTCCAAATTCATTGGTGCTCACCGTTGGGCCTCCGCCCCCATTCCACCCGCCTACGGTGGTGGTCCCGGCACCGCCAACATAAATGTTCAAGGTTTGCCCAGGACTCACAGCCAAGTAACCTAAGGCGTACCCACCCAAGCCTGCCCGCCCGGTATTCGGGTCGCCTCCTTTGGCCCCCCAACATTCAATTTTCAAAGAACACACCGCCGCCGGAACCGTCCAGCTTTGAGGCCCTCCCGTATAATTAAAGGTTACCGTACTGTTTCCCAATGGCTGGCAATTTAAAACCACCACGCTGTCGGTCATGGAAGCCGAACATCCTTGGGCATCGGTTATGCTGTGCTGTACGGCATAGGTTCCGGCACTGCTCCACTGAACGCTGGGATTGGCACTAGATGAACTGCCCGGATTCCCGTTTTGAAAAAGCCAGGCATGCGTTATGCCTTGCCCAGTTAGGTTGGGCAGGCATTGGGTGCTGTAGTTGGTTCCCGTAGGGTTGGGATTGATGCTAAAGGTGCTGTCGGGAGCCTGAACCAAAACCGACAAAGACCGAATGGGTGAATTCCCGCAGCCGTTTTGTGCCTGCACGGTTACCGTTCCGCTGTTGCTGGTAAAATCGACCACGATCGAGGTGTCGTTGTTGGTCCCTTGAATCGAGGCCCCAGCAGGAACCGTCCAAGCATAGCTGTTGGCACCTGAAACCGAAGCGATGCTGTAAACCTGGCCTGTGGAATTTGGGCAGAGTTGAACCGGCCCAGTAATGCTGCTCGGCTGCGCCGGGGGTTGACTGCAATCGCATACTACGTTGCGCCAGCTGTTGGGAATGTAAATTTGAAGGCATTTGGTGCTGGTGTTGTAAATCTGCAGGCCTTCTTCCGGATTTTGAAGGGCATTGCGCTGGGCCGTGGTTAATTTGTTCAGCAAAAACCCCTTGGCCGTATCGCTCAGCCGAAGTAAAACAGTTGAGGGAAGTCCGCCGGTGGTGTCACCTATAATTACGCCTTGAGAACGGATGTTGGTCCAGGCTAGCATCAGAACAAAGAGGATAGAAACCAGAATTTTCATGACTTGGGTTGAGCTGTTGAGTATATTCGAAGGTATGCTTTTGTTTTTGACTTTAAAACAAATAAGATTCGGTCAAGAGCGACCGCGGTAGGGATTGAACCAGGTAGCACGCAAAGGGGGCGGCGGTTGCTGGCGCGCGGCGAGGAGGCGACCTTGGGAGCCACCACAGCCCGCTGACAGCCCGCCGGCCACGGCGGACTACCGGTGAAAGCCCGCAACCGCCCAAAAAACCTTTTAAAATTAGCCCCCCGCAGCCACCGAACAGGCCTTTTTGAGCCGTTCTTGCCGCCCCTCAGGGTGAAAAAGGTCGAATACAACGATGTAAATGCCCGTGCGTGCCTTGCTACCGTCGTCGGCCAAACCGTTCCAAATAAAGCTGCCTTGTTTGGCTAGGTAGGTGTACGGCAGCAAGCTGCGAATGCTGCGGCCCGCCGCGTCGTAAACCGTGATGCTGCCCATGTAGCCTTCTTTGTCGAGCGTGTAGCTAATCCCCATTTGATCATCAAACCCATCGTTGTTGGGCGAGAAAATGTCGGGCATGAGTTCAAAATCGCTGACCGCACTGCCGTACGCTCCGTATTGAGAATTTCGGTAACCGGGTGTCGCATAGCCTACCGTTTGCGCTGCCGATGTCCAATTCATGGATTGCTGGGTCGGCAAGGCCGGCGAAATCCGCTCCATGCTTACCCCTTTAAAATCCTTCAACAAGGCAAAATGAAAGTCGGCTTCGTTGTACGCCAAAACATCAAGCAGCTGCAAGGAAATGTTGGAAAGGGATACCACTCCATCGGAAATGTTGTAGCTGGCCAGAGATTCCATTTTCCAAAACGCGCGCACATCAGGACAGGTGTACTGCGATTGGATGCGACCTGGATCGGTGCTCAGCACCAAATGCTGATCAGGAAACAAGGTTAAGGGCAAAGAATGTATGGATTTAGGAGAACTAGGCGTGTTCAACAAGGTGTCGGCCGAGCCTAAATACAGCGTAGAAAGGTCAACGGCTGCGATGCCGTTGTGGTAAATTTCTACAAAATCTACTCCTGAATCTTTGGGATTGCACAGCACCTCGTTGATGAGCAACCAGGCCGAATCGGGCGCTTGCCCCTGCGCCAATCGCACCGAATCCAAGCCCATAAGGTTGCCGGCACAATCTTCAAGCCCATTGGCCTTAAGCCAAATTACCTCGCCCGCGTTCGGGCCATTGGCCAAGACCAAGCGTAAGGTGCTTAAATCGCTTCCTTCAAATTGGGTTTCTAACGGAAAACCGGGACTTCCAGGCAAACTAAACTGAAGAATATCCACCGAATTGGGGTGCAAGGGTTCTGAAAAATACACGTAGGCGGTATCGCCCCGGATTCCGCTGCGCAAAATAAAGGGCTTCAAGGCATCGGGGTTGCTTGCCGATACCGAGTTGGGCTCGCCGGGTGTTCCTCCCCTCAAATCAACGCTGCTTGTCCAGTTGCTTGAACCCGCACAAGGGTTGCCGGCGTCGCGCATTTCAAGCGACCAGCCTCCGTTGTCTTTCTTTACCGTGTTTTCGTGCCAGGACTCCGAGTACGAAACAGTGTGAATCAAACGTCCGCTGGGGTCGTGCAGGCTTAATGTAGTTCCAGCATTGGTTAGACTCATGCTGCCTACCGCAAACACCGGAATCCCAGTAAAATAACCAACGTTCGATTCCCGAATCAACAATCCATACCCATTGGCCGGCAAAATCCCCGCAGAAAGCGTGTAGCTGCTGCTGCCTACCTTCAACACCCAACCCGTCATGGGAACCGCAAAGGAATTTGTATTTTTTAATTCAATGTATTCGGTGGGGGGCAATTGCACCGGCTCGCTTTCTTTGGCCATGATTTCATGAATCAGGATTTCGAAAGGCGCAGGACTGTAATTCACCAATTCAATGGAATCAGGAAGGGTGAGCGGATTGCCGGCGCAGTCTGAAACCCCCGATAAAGCTCTGAGCCAAAGCGATTGATTGCTGGGAATGGCGGCCGAAAAAACCAACCTAAGCTGGCTGGGAGCCACCTGCACCGTGCTGATTGGACTCCCTATTCCCCCCGACAATTGAAAATCGGAAGGTTGAACCGTTGAGGCATCGATGTTTTTACTGAAGGTAAGCAAGGCCTGTGTAGGGGTTTCAACCACGGCATTGCTCATTGAAAAAGAAATGCCCGCCGTTGAAAATACGCTGTTTTGACTCCCAGGCGTACCCCCAATACCGGCCAGCGAAGCACGCCAGTTCGGTGCATCAGAACAAAACTCGTTCGGATTTATGCGTTCCAGCGAATAGCCTCCGTCGTCTTTTGCTGGGTCGTTGTAATAGGCCAAGGAATAGCTGAGTTGGTCAATCATTACTCCGTTTGAATCCTTCAATTCTAAGCTGGCTCCGCTGTTGGTCAGAGCCGTCCAACTTGAAGGGTAAAATACCGGTGTGCCCGCAGGGAAAAAACCCTGAGCCGCCGGATCGGCAATCACCAAAAACGAATCGGCCATAATGGACGCTCCGTTCAGCGAGCGGCTGCTGATGCCCACCGTCAATGTAAACCCAAGCAAAGAAAGGGGCAAGGAGGTGCGGTTGTGCAGTTCGATGTACTCAAACTCCGGCAAGCCAAAACTGGGGCTGGGATCCGGATACACTTCATTGAAAACCACATCGCGGGCCGATACCTGAACCCAGGCAAATTGAAGGGTGGCTTGAGCCATCGGATTCCCCGATGCATCGGACACCCCCGAAACCGAAATTTGATATGCCTGATTCGATTGAAGCGGGTTTGGAAGGGTCAGGTCTATGGTTTGAGCTCCAAACAACACGGCCGAAACGGGATTTCCAATTCCATTTGAAACGCTGTACTGACTCAGAGGTAAAACCGAAGCCGGTTGCAAGGATTCATTAAAGCTAAGCCGAACCTGGCTGGCTGAAAGAGCTTGGGCCGAAAGCAAAACGGGAGCCGTTGCATCGACGGGCCCCGTACCAACCACCACCACATCGTCCAGAATAAACTTGTCGGCACGGGTCGAGGTGTAGCGGCACCACCAACCGCTAAAAATGGAAGAAGTAAATTGAGCATCGGTCGCTGTACCAATGGTTTGAAAGGCAGTTCCACCCGTTGGGTCGGCTTTCAACGTCCAAAATCCTACATTGTCGCGCTCCAACCGCACCCGTAGGCGAACCGTATCTACATCTAAGTACAACGCAGCCGAAGAAATCAAGGCCGTATTGCTGCCGTTGCTGCTTCTTCCAAAACGCAGTTGATCTGTTCCCGCACCAATTTCCACATAATATCCATTAATGGGGGCCGTTAAATCGGAGCCATTGGCACACACATAAAAGCGGGCGTAATTGCTGGTAGAAGGGTTAAAGTTCATTTGAACGTAAAACTCCCAGGCCCCGGAATTGATGGCAATAGAATTCGTAGAAAGATAAGAGGTATTTGACGATGAAGGACTGGAGTTTAACAGCTGCAACTGCTTGGCCGCATTCACTGAAAAAACAGACGCATTGCCTATCCATGCAGGGTTTTGCGTAAAATCTCCATCGGTAAAATCATCGTTAAACTGCGCCATGCCAGGTGCAGCGCATGCCAGTAAGCAGGCCAAAAGTATCCGTTTCATAGCGTTGGGCTTCTTTGCAAATGTACGCAATGGGCTTTAGTTCTGGCTTAAAAAATGGAAGGGGTAAGAAATTGGTAAAGGTTGGGGGATTTTTGGGGCGCTTTCCGGCTTTCCGCTGTAGCTCGTTTGCCACGGGCTTTTGGGTTTGGGCCAGGGCCTGGCTCCCAAGGTCGCCTGCCCTGGCCCACCAAAATTAGCCCGTGCCAGCACTCACTGCCGCTGCAATCCGGGCGCCAGGCCCCTCGTTGCTTTTGCCCTTTCAAAATAGGTTTGTTTTCCATGTTGTGGAATTTGGTACTTTTGATTTGTTTTATACAAAAATTAACCTAAGGTTAACATGAAAATAGCCGTTGTAGGGGCCACCGGACTGGTTGGCAGGCAAATGATTACTGTTCTGGAAGAACGCGGAGTGGCATGCTCGGAACTTATTCCCGTGGCATCCGAGCGCTCGGTCGGAAAATCCCTGTCCTTTCATGGCAAACCCGTCTCGATCGTTTCCCTGCAACAGGCCCTTTCTATGGAACCCGATTATGCTCTGTTTTCGGCAGGCAGCGGCATTTCCTTAGAATATGCCGAGCAATTCAGCGACCAAGGTTGTTGCGTCATCGACAACTCTTCGGCCTGGCGCATGGACCAGAATGTGCCTTTGATTATTCCCGAAGTGAACGGATACTTGCTTACCGGCCATGAACGCCTAATCGCCAATCCAAACTGCTCAACCATTCAGCTTTTGGTTGCCCTGGCACCCATTCACCGCTCCTTTGGCATTCGCCGCATGGTGGTGGTTACCTTTCAATCGGTTTCTGGCGCCGGAAAAAAAGGCTACGATCAATGGATGGGCGAATTAAAAGGAAATGAAAACAGACCCAAAGCCTTTCCCCACCCTATTCACGGCAACATTATTCCCCAATGCGACAGCTTTGAATCAGACGATTTCACCAAGGAAGAACATAAATTGATTCGGGAAACCAAAAAAATCCTGAACGATTTTTCCATCCTTATCGCCCCTACCTGCACCCGGGTGCCCGTTGCCATTGGACACAGCGAAGCGGTAACCTGCGAGTTGTTTCGCCCGTTCGAAATTCAACAACTTCTTGAAACTTTCCAAAAAGCGCCAGGGGTAACGGTGTTCGACAATCCTGAAAATGGAGCCTACCCCATGCCCCTTGATGTAGCCGGAAACGATGAGGTTTTTGTGGGGCGAGTTCGCCGTGACAATACCCAAACCCATGGTTTTCATTGTTGGATTGTGGGCGACAACCTGCGCAAAGGCGCCGCTACAAACGCCGTTCAAATATTGGAGTTGATGATTAAGAAAAGCAGCTAATTGCTTGTTTTACCTTGCGTTCAGCTGGGCTTATTTGGAATTTTTGGGTGCACCGTTCCAGCCGCTAGGACCCTCCTTTTTCAAGAACAAACGTCCCCGCTTAGGGTTTAAATGCATTTTCACGCCCAGTGCAGCGCGCCCATAAACTCCTCACGAAAAGATTTAAAAACTATTGAATCGACGAAATAGTCAAATCAAACCGACCTTCTGAAATGGAAATGGAATCGCCGTTGTTGTTAAAAACGCGCAGTTGAAATTCACCCCCTATACGGCCTTGGTCCGAAGTGCTCGGTGCTTTGTAATTCCGCACAATCAAAATACCAGGCCGGTTGGGAATGGCTCGGTACCCCGCTGCCACTGTATTTCCAAGCAACACCGAATTGTTGGTTGAATCTAAGGCAAATGTATCTACGTCAGCAAACTGGGTTAGCCGCATCGAAATGGGTAAAAAATCCCGGCTTTCTGCGTTGATGTACAAGGCACTGTCTCCACCAATCGCAGCAAAGGCATAGGCATCGCTGCGCCAAAATTGACCGTCAACTACTGCGTTAACTCCACTAAAAGAATCTCCGCAAGAGCTGAGTTGAAACATCAACATCAAGCCAGCCGAAATTCCCAGTAAAACGCTTGCTAACCGACTCATACAAAGGCATTGATGCCGGTAATATCCAGGCCGGTAATCAGCAAATGAATGTCGTGGGTTCCTTCGTAGGTTACCACCGACTCTAAGTTCATCATGTGCCGCATAATGGGGTATTCGCCGGTAATTCCCATGCCCCCCAAAATTTGACGGGATTCGCGAGCCACTTCTAAAGCCAAGGCCACGTTGTTCCGTTTGGCCATAGAAATTTGCGCCGGATTCGCCCGGTTTTCGTTTTTCAAGGTTCCCAAGCGCCAAACCAACAGCTGTGCCTTGGTGATTTCAGTAATCATCTCGGCCAATTTCTTTTGCTGCAATTGAAACGATGCAATAGGCTTTCCAAATTGAATGCGTTCTCCTGCATACCTCAATGCCGTATCGTAGCAATCCAAAGCTGCCCCCAAAGCGCCCCAAGCTATGCCATATCTTGCACTGTTCAAACAGCTTAAAGGCCCTTTTAATCCTTTCACATTGGGCAACAGATTTTCTTTGGGAACCCGCACATTGTCAAACACCAATTCTCCTGTGGCCGAAGCCCTCAAAGACCATTTTCCATGGGTTTCAGGCGTACTGAATCCCTCCATACCGCGTTCTACAATCAATCCGCGAACCACTCCGGTTTCGTCTTTGGCCCACACCACTGCGATGTCGCAGAAGGGTGCGTTTGAAATCCACATTTTAGAACCATTCAACACGTAATGGTCGCCCATGTCTTTAAAGTGGCTAACCATGCCTCCTGGATCTGAACCGTGGCTCGGCTCGGTCAATCCAAAAGCACCCATAAATTCTCCGGTGGCCAACTTTGGCAAATACTTCTGCCGCTGTTCTTCGCTGCCAAAGGTGTAAATGGGATACATAACCAAGGACGATTGCACCGAGGCGGTTGACCGAATTCCGGAATCGCCCCGTTCCAATTCCTGCATAATAATGCCATACGAAATCTGGTCTAAGCCTTGGCCTCCATACTCTACCGGAATGTAAGGGCCAAAAGCCCCTACTTCGGCCAAGCCTTTTAGCAAATGCCGGGGGAATTCAGCCCGCTGTGCAAAGTCTTCAATAATAGGTGTAACCTCTTTTTTCACAAATGCCCGAACCGTTTCCCGAATCAAACGGTGCTCATCGGTTAGCAGTTCCTCCACCAAATAATAATCGTGGTACTGAAAACGGTCTTGGTACATAATTGCTCAGAATTAAATAATCAACATGGCATCGCCATAACTCAAAAATCGGTATTTCTCTTTTATGGCTTCTCGATAGGCCTCGTGCATCAAATCCAAACCGGCGAAGGCACACACCATCATAAATAAGGTAGATTCAGACCGGTGGAAATTGGTGAGCATTGAATTGGCTACACTAAAATCGTAGGGAGGAAAAATAAACTTATTTGTCCAACCTTCATAGCTTTTTAGCAATCCATCGGTCGAAACTGAACTTTCTACAGCACGCATCACACTGGTATCTACGGCACAAACCCGCTTTTTAGCCAGCCGAGATTGATTCACGACTTCTACGGCCGATTGAGGAATAACGCACTCCTCCGAATCCATTTTATGCTTGGTCAAATCTTCTACCTCAACCTGCCGAAACGCTCCCAAACCCAAGTGAAGGGTTAGGTAAGCAAAATTCACCCCGCTGATTTCAAGGCGTTTCATCAATTGCTTCGATAAATGCAAACCGCCGGTAGGTGCCGCAACCGCCCCTACTTTACTGGCATATATGGTTTGATACCGCTCACGGTCTTCGGGTTCTACCGGACGATTGATGTATTTAGGCAAGGGCGTTTCACCCAAATCCAATAGCATCAGTCGAAACTCCTCAGAAGTCCCATCAAATAAAAACCGCAAGGTGCGACCGCGCGATGTGGTGTTGTCTATCACCTCGGCAACCAACGAATCGTCTGCACCGAAATACAACTTATTGCCAATCCGAATTTTTCGGGCTGGATCTACCAATACATCCCATAATTTGCTCTCAGGATCTAATTCACGCAGCAAAAACACCTCAATCTGAGCCCCGGTTTTCTCTTTATTGCCATACAAACGCGAGGGAAATACCGCCGTATCGTTCAATATCATGCAATCGCCCTCGGTAAAATACTCGGTCAAATCACGAACCGTTTTGTGCTCTATGCTTCCGGTTTGCCGGTTTACCACCAACATTCGGGCTTCATCTCGGTTGGGAGCTGGATATTGAGCAAAAAGTTCTTCGGGCTCTTTGTACCGGAACTGCGATAATTTCATGTACCTTTCTTAAGTAGTTAACACATTTCAAGGTGCAAAATTAGTAAAAGGTAAGCCAATGCAATGTATACTTTAAGGTATTTGTGTTGATTTACGTATTTTTGATTGCAGTCCCTTAGTAAACCTCAATAATCGCAAGATGGTTCAACCAACTCCCCGCTTCTTTGCCGCTTTTCTTATGGCTGGATTTTTATTCGCTTTGTTTTTTACCCAGGGCTGCTCAGACAAATGCCCCGAATATCAAGAAGTCTGCACAGATACTCCCCCCATCGACGAGCTGTGCCAAGCCTATTTTCAGCGTTGGTTTTTTGATGCTTCTACCAACCAATGCCAGCAAATTGGGTACAGCGGTTGTGGGCAATATGGCTTTGCCACCCAAGCCGAATGCCAGGCTTGCCAGTGCTCAGAATAGCTTAATCACCCATGTTGCGTGTATTAATCCTACCTTTGCTGAAAATTAACCGATGGAATCGAGAAAAGAGCCGGGCAGAAACCGGATACCTGGGGGCAGAAAACCTGCTTCCCCCTCTGATGCAAGCCGCCCGGCTCGCAGCAAAAACGATGGATTTTCCCCAAACCCAGACCGTGCCTATGTTCGGCGCAAAACCGAAGGCACGGAAGGCGAACGCCCTGCACGGCCCAATAAAATGGTGAGCAGAGATTACAGTCCTAGGCCCGATAGGGATTCCGATTCAAGCCGAGAACGCCCAAACCGCAGCGGAAATTCATTTTCCCGAGGTCCAAAACCTGGTTTTAATCGTTCCGACGACCGACCCAGACGTTCTTTTTCCGACGGAGAACGACGCTCCCCCGCAGGAAGGCCCTCCCGACCTTACTCCGCTACCGATGGCGATAACCGCAGCGATAGACCTTCCCGCTTTAATAAACCTGGGGAAGACAGGGCCGGAAGCAACCGCCCATTCCCCTCACGCAGCTCCGACGACCGTCCCTTCCGACCCAAACCCGGTTTTAAAAAACCCTTTGGCTCAGGGGATTCCGACGACCGTCCCTTCCGACCCAAACCTGGTTTTAAAAAACCCTTTGGATCACGGGATTCCGACGACCGTCCCTTCCGACCCAAACCCGGTTTTAAAAAACCCTTTGGCTCAGGGGCTTCCGACGACCGCCCCTTCCGGCCCAAACCCGGTTTTAATAAACCCTTTGGCTCAGGGGATTCTGCCGACCGTCCTTTCCGGCCCAAACCCGGTTTTAAAAAACCTTTCGGGGAACGGGATTCCGAAGACCGCGGCGATCGACCTAGACCTTATCCAAAACGAGAAGGTTCTGATTCCTACAACGGGGACCGACCTAGGCCCTACGGCAATCGAGAAAGACCATCTTCCGACCGTCCCGACCGGCCTTCCTTTTCAAAAAAACCCTATGGTTCGAGGAATACCGAAGACGGGGAAAAACGAAACAGTCGATTTTCTAAGGACGCCGATGGGCGTCCAGCACGCACAACCTATGCATCTTCCCAGCCAAGGCCGTCCAACAATACGGAGGAAGGAACCGGCGAAGAGAAATCAAAACGAATCTACACCCGGCAAAGCGCAGAAGACGGCGAAAGCCGCCCAGAACGAAGCCTAAGGGCTGATTTCAAAACAAGCAGACCTGGAAAAACCTTTGGCCACAACCGCAAACCCCGACCCGCCGAAGGCGAAGAGTTAGGCCCCAAAGGAATACGCCTGAACAAGTACCTGGCCAATGCCGGACTTTGCAGCCGCAGAGAAGCCGACCAGTTTATTGAAACCGGAGTGGTTGAGGTGAACGGGGAAATCATTACCGCCTTGGGACACAAAATTCAGCACGAAGACGTGGTTCTTTTCGGAGGCAAGCGCGTGAACGGCGATAGGCCAACCTATGTTTTGCTCAATAAACCCAAGGACTATATTACCACCACCCGCGACCCCGAACAGCGAAAAACCGTTATGGAACTGGTTGGAAGTCTAACCCGAAGCCGGGTCTTCCCTGTAGGCCGCTTGGACCGAAATACCACCGGAGTTTTAATGCTGACAAACGATGGCGACCTTTCAGAAAGGCTGCTGCATCCCTCTCGGAAAATTACAAAGGTGTACCAAGTAGAAGTGGATAAACGCTTTAAAATTAAAGACCTGAAAGCCCTTAAAACCGGCATTGAACTAGAAGATGGTATAATTAAAGTTGACGATGTTAGCTTGGTCGAAGGAGGAACACCCATGCAAATCGGCATCCAAATTCACTCTGGCCGCAACCGCATTGTACGCCGCATGATCGAACACCTAGGCTATGAAATTATTAAGCTAGATCGAGTCATGTTCGCCGGTTTAACCAAAAAAGGACTTAAACGCGGGCAGGCACGCCTCTTGACCGAAGAAGAAGTAATCATGCTTCGACGTCAATAACCCAATGCTATGGTACTGCTGGGAAGTCTCATAAAAAGAGGTTTACGCCTTCGAAAAACCATAAACAAAGTACGAAAAGGACGCTCAGCCATTCAGTGGCAACGCGAAACATTGGTGAAGCTGCTCAAAAAAGCAAAATCCACCCAATTTGGGCATGCCTACGACTTTGATGGCATCTTGAAATTGGATTCCCCTATGGTTGGCTTTCAACAAAGTATTCCCATTTTTGATTACACCCGCATGCACAAAGATTGGTGGAGCAAAAGTTTGGCGGGTGAACATGACGTATCCTGGCCGGGTAGCATAAAATACTATGCCCTTAGTTCTGGAACCAGCGGGGCCGCCTCCAAATACATCCCCGTAACCAGCAGCATGATTAAATCCATGCGCCGAACCTCCATTCGGCAACTCCTTACCCTGGTCAACTACGATTTACCTGAAGACCTTTTCGGAAAAGGGGTTTTGGTGCTGGGAGGCTCCAGCGACCTTGAAAAGGTTGGAAATTACTTCATGGGCGACCTGAGCGGAATCAATCAGGCAAATATGCCTTTTTACTCCACTCCTTTCTACAAACCAGGCAAAGCCATTGCCCGCCAAAAAGACTGGAACCTGAAAATAGATGAAATCGTAAAAAAAGCCCCTTCTTGGGACATTGGCATGATTACCGGCGTTCCGGCTTGGAATCAAATCGTATTGGAACGCATCATTCAAACCTACCGCCTCAATACCATTCACGACATCTGGCCCAATTTGTCGGTGTTTATTTACGGCGGTGTGGCCTTTGAACCCTATCGAAGCGCCTTCGATCGCCTGCTCGGAAAACCCATCCATTGCCTGGAAACCTACCTAGCCAGCGAAGGGTTTTTGGCCTATCAAAGCAGAAAAGAGGTGAAAGGCATGGAACTGGTACTAAACAATGGGATTTTTATGGAGTTTATCCCCTTCAACTCCTTAAATTTTAACGAAATAGGGGAACTCCGCCCCGAAGCACAAATCCCCTTGCTCATCGATGAAGTACGCGAAAACGAAGAATACGCCATTCTAATTTCAACCAACGCCGGCGCTTGGCGATATCTGATTGGCGACACCATAAAATTCAGCTCGGTTGTACACCGCGAAATCATCATTACCGGCCGCACCAAACATTTTTTAAGCCTCTGCGGTGAACACCTTTCTGTGGACAACATGAGCCGAGCCGTTGAATTGCTCGCCGAACAACGGGCTGCCTCCTTCTTAGAATTCACCGTTGCACCCATGCCCTCTGGGCACTTCTTCGGACACCACTGGTACATCGGTTGCTCCGATTCCATTCCATTGGACTCCGAATCCCTCGCCTCTCAATTGGATTCCATTCTGTGCATGCTCAACGACGACTATAAAGTAGAACGCCAACATGCACTAAAAGAAGTTCAAGTAACCCTGTTGCCGGTAGCCTGGTTTTACGAATGGCTTGAAATTAGAGGCAAAATAGGAGCCCAAAGCAAATTCCCTCGGGTTTTAAGGGGCGAACTGCTCAAAACCTGGGGCGAATTCATTTTACACAAGCAACGGCTAGGATAATCCATTTTGCTTTTCTTTGTGCATGCCTGATTTCATTCTTTCTGGTTTCTTGATGGGTTTGCTCCTAAGCATTGCAGCCGGCCCAACCATGTTGGCCTTGATCCAAAGCTCCATCGCCGAAGGCGCAAAGCGTACCCTGTTCATGGAATTGGGCGTCCTAATTAGCGATGCCTTTTTAATCGGACTTACCTATTTTGGCTTAGGTCAGTTTTTGTCCGTTAGCCCCAAACTAGAACCCCTGTATTTAATCTTGGGCGGAGCCTTGCTCATTGGTATGGGTGCCTATAAATTGAAAATTCGGCACAGCCAACTTAGGCAAGCACACCGATGGATGGATGGCCAAAAAAGCCCTCCCCTAACCCTTCTTTGGAAAGGTTTTTTTTACAACTCCATCAACCCCTCGGTGTTGTTGTTCTGGATTGGCAGCGTTACTCTAATTACTGCCCAATTTGAACAAAATTCCATGAAAATTGCAGGACATTTTTTAACCACCCTGTCGGTAATGATTGGGACCGATATCCTGAAAATTTATGGCAGCAGCCGCCTGCGAACCCTGATGACCCCCCGCCGCCTTATTCGCCTCTCCCAGTTCATGGGTTGGGCCTTGATGCTGTTTGGCGTTTTTATGCTCGTTCAGGCGGGCATTCGATTATACCAAACCACCTAAGTCCCCGTTTGTTTAGGAACCATCTTCTCAATGATACCCCAACCAACCCCTGCCCTACCAAAAAAGAAAAGACGCTGGCTTATTTGGTTGGCGTTGATTCTTTTTATGGTTTTCGTTTTGCCGGTGGTTTTAACCTATCTGTTCAAAGACGCTTTGATTTCGGCTGTTCTTGAATCTATGAACCGCCGGCTAAACACCAAAGTACAGGTCGAAAAAGTCGATTTAACCTTTTGGTCCACCTTTCCCTATGTATCGGTCGAATTGCAGGAGGTGCGCGTATTGGAGGCCGGAACCCTAGCCCGCCCCGATTCTCTGCTCCTGCATTGCCAATCTCTTTACCTTCAAGTTAAACCCCTAGACCTGTTTCAAGAAAATCCCGTGGTTCGACGCATTTCAGTAAACCACGGCAAACTTAACCTCCGATTCGACCCCAACCGAGGCAATAATTTTAGCATTCTAAAAGAAGACAGCGTCCAAGCCGATTCCAAATCGACCTTCGAAATCGAACAATTGCGCCTAAACCACATGCAGATTTCCTACAGCAACGGAACCTCCAATCCCCTGCAGTTAAACTTGATTGCGGCCCTATTCAAAGGTGCATTTTCACAAAACAACTACGAACTCGAAACAGAACTCACCGGCAACCTTCCCTATTTCAGCGATTTGGAACTGGAATTGAAAACACGGGTCAACATCAACCAACAAAAACAAGAACACCTCATTGATCGCTTAACGCTTCGCTTCGGCGAAATGTCCCTGGCCGGTAAAGGTCAACTGAACACTGGAGAGGTACCCGAAATCGATGTGGAATTTCAAGGAAGCAACCTTGACCTGTCTGAATTAAACCGAATTTTAGTGAAAGCCACCTCAAACCCGGTATGGAACGAATACGCCGGGCAAGGACAGGTCAGCCTAAACGGCCGCTATGCCGGCAAATGGCTTAAAAAGAAACAACCCGAACTAAACCTGAATCTAGAACTAAAAAACGGTCAATGGGAATACGCCCCCTCTTCAACCGTTCTGCAAAACATCAACCTGAAAGGTTCCGCTCAACTGAATTCCAAAAACCAATGGACCATTCATGTGCCTGAATTCTCGGCCAACATTCAAGGACAAGCCATTCAAGGCGGCATGCGCTACAGTGAGCCGGAACAAGGAGCCCTAGAACTTCAGCTGCAAGGGGAACTAGACCTGCAAACCTGGAAACCCTTTATCAATCCGGACCCCGAACTCCAACTCAAAGGCAAAGCCAACCTACAAATCAACTACAAAGGAAAATCGGGCGAATGGAAAAGCGCCGCCAGCGTAGAACAAAGTTCCGGCCGCATTGGCCTACGCGAAGTCGAAATTACCCACAGCGGATGGATTCACCCCATATCAAACCTTTCGGCCAACATTGAAATTGACCAGTCTGGCATCCGTAGCCCTGAACTGCAGGCCCAGTGGGGCGAAAGTCGGGTAACAGGAAACCTAACCTGGGTTGGCGGCCTGCAATACGCGTTGGGGCTTGACAGCAGCCTGCAATTTACCGGAGACCTGCACATCGGATTCCTAAACCCCGAAACCTGGCTTGGAAACAGCAGCGGCAATTCCTCCGCTGAACCCTTTACCTGGCCGCAAAACTGGAACCACAACCTGAACCTGCGCATCGATACTCTACACTACAAAACCTTCCGAGCCAACAACCTAAAAGCCAACCTAAGCTTACAAGCCTCAAATCTGTACCTGCGCGGCATTCAATTCAACGCCCTGAACGGTGAATGCCTGGGCCAAGGACATTGGCTCAACACCAACGGAACCCAGCAGATTTCTGCCTCCTTTTCCTTGGGCAACGTGAATGTGCAAGAACTTTTCAGGCAGTTCAACAACTTTGGACAATCCAGCCTGATTTATCAAAACGTGGAAGGCAGCTTGTTTGCCGATGTTTCAGTAAAAAGCAACCTAAAAAACGACCTAACCCTTGACCTGCCAAGCCTGTTGGTGCAAACCAGCCTAAACCTGGAAAAAGGCCGATTAAAGAACTTTGAGCCCCTAAAACCCTTGGCCGCCTTTATCGACATGAACGAGCTCAACGACATTCGGTTTGCTACGCTGAGCAATCAAATTGAAATTCGCAACGAAACCATTTACATTCCCGAAATGAGCATCCGCTCCAACGCATTGGACCTAAACCTATCGGGAACCCATGGATTCGACCAAACCATTGATTACCGATTTAACCTGTTGATGCGCGATTTGCTGGCCAATAAATTCAAAATCTTTAAATCGCGCCGGCAAGACGATTACGGCGACATTCAAGAAACCGAAAGCACCGCACGCATTTACCTGAAAATGACCGGCTCCATGGACCAGGCCAAAATCAGCTACGACATGAAAAACACCTTCCAGAAAATGGGGATTGACATGAAAAAGGAAGGCCAAACCCTAAAAGAACTGCTCAAAGAAGATTTCGGCTCCCAAAAACCCGGCGAAAAACCCCAGGAAGGCCCCGGTAAACAACCCAATGCCAATCAGGTCGATAAATCCTCCGATTTTGAATTTGAATAATAAATCGCAAGTAGAGACGCAACATTTTGCGTCTCTGCGATTTCATAACGATACCGTAGTACAGACGCAACATTTTGCGTCTCTGCGATTTCATAACGATACCGCATAGCCGCAATATTTTGCGTCTCTAAATAACGGCCACGAGTGGCGGCAGGGATTGACGCGGCTACCCCGCAAAGGCCGAAACGGCAGCCGGCCCTTGCGCGGCAGAGCGACGCGAGGAGCTACTGCCGGGCTTGGGCCGGCCCGTTTTCGGCCT
>CAILUT010000029.1 GCA_903837495.1 uncultured Flavobacteriales bacterium
CGACCTTGGGAGCCACTGCCTGGCCGCTGCACGCAGGCCCCAGGACTGCGGCCTACCGGTGAAAGCCCGGTATCCCGCCCAAAATCACCTGAATGAAAAACCTTAAACCTTTGAAAAAAGGCCTTTAATTTTGTGTTTTGTCTTCCAAGCTGCCACGTACATGGAAGGTATCACGATGAGAGTCAGGAAGGTAGCAATGGTCAATCCGAAAATGATGGTCCAGGCCAGCGGCCCCCAAAATGCCACGTTGTCGCCCCCCAAATGGATGTTGGGTTTGAATTCGCTGAGCAGGGTGCCGAAGTTGATGTTGAAGCCAATGGCCAGGGGAATAAGCCCAGAAATGGTGGACACCGCCGTAAGGATTACCGGAGTGATGCGTGTGGCACCTGCCTGAATGCTCGCTGTAACGGGGTCAACCCCGGCGGCGCGCTGTTCGTCAATAAATTCAATAAGCAAAATGCCGTTTCGAATGACGATGCCGGCCAATGCAAACATTCCAACCCCAGTCATAACCACCGACATGGTCATGCCGCTGAGGCCAAAACCAATGAAAATACCGATGAGGCTGAAGAGGACGGTCGAGAAAATGAGCAGGGGCTTGACCACCGAGTTAAACTGAGTAACCATAACCGCAAACATGAGGGCCAGTGCGCCTAGAAAGGCAACTCCCAGAAAATCGGAGGTTTCTTTTTGGTCTTCTTGCTCGCCGGTGAGCCGCACTTCGTAGCCTTCGGGCAAAGTGAGGGCATTTAGCACCTTGGCTTGCAGTTCTTGGTTTATTTGGTTGGCGTTGCCGCCTTCTACCACGTTCGACGACAGGGTAACCACCCGTTTTTGGTTTTTGCGGTTGATTCCAGAATAGGCTGGTTTGTAGGAAATGCTGGCAAGAGCGGCCAAGGGGACTTGCCGAAAGCGTCCGGTGGCCATGTCCATGAACGCAATGTTCAAGGCCAACAGTTGTTCGGGCGAGCTGCGGAATGATTCTTTCAAGCGCAGTTGAATGGGGTGGTCGTCGTCGGCATCGCGCAGCTTAGATATTTCTTTTCCGTACAGTGCAGTACGCAGGCTCATTCCAATGCTGGCCAAGGAAATGCCTTCGCGTTGGGCCTTTTCTTGGTCGATTTCCAGAATGATTTCGGGTTTGTTTAGCTTTAAGTCTGATTTTAGCTCCTCAATGCCGGTGATGCCTGCGGCGGCAATGTCTTGCCTTACCCGTTGTTCTAGGTCTTGCAGAGCGGTAAAATCCTCGCCCGAAATTTCAATGTTTACGGGTTTTCCGGTGGGGGGGCCTGCCCGTTCTTTTTCCACCGTCAGGGTGGCGCCTGGAATCGGATTTTTTTCAAAGTCCTTGCGGATTTCGTCCAGCATTTTTCGGGTTTCAAACCCATTCCGTTCCGAGTATTTTACAAAAGCCACCGTAACTTTTGATTTGTTGGGGGTGGCTACCCGGTCTGGATTTTGGGGGTCGCCCGCATTTAGGCCCACGTTGGCAATCACCGATTCAACCGCCGGATTGTTGGGGCCAATCAGGGCAAAAACCCGTTTTTCTAATATTTGAGTAATGGAATCGGTTACATTGGCATCGGTGCCTATGGGCAATTCGCAGT
Organism: uncultured Flavobacteriales bacterium; assembly: GCA_903837495.1. Classification (GTDB taxonomy): domain Bacteria; phylum Bacteroidota; class Bacteroidia; order CAIKAF01; family CAIKAF01; genus CAIKAF01. The sequence goes on from CAILUT010000029.1 coordinate 1,608, forward strand.
ACACATAAGCAAAATTGGGTTCTGGATCGGGGAAAAAGCTCACCTTTGGGTTGCTAAGACCGAATCCAATGGTGCTTAAAATCAAGGCAACTACGGCCACCCCAACCACAGCATAGGGAGCCCGCCCGGCGGTGAGTTTGGTCAGCATGCGTTCGTAGGCACGAACGACCACGGGCCAATAGCTTTCTTGAAAATTACGGATGGTTTTGTACAAGAAAAACTGGTAAGCGGCATGCGAAAGCAGCATAATCAAGGCGAAGGAGCCCAAAGCAGTAAATCCGCCCAAATACGAAAGCAAGGCAATCACTACGTAGGCAATCGCCCATTTTACGAAACTTGAGCGTTTGGGTACTTGAAGGTGTTCGTCGCGCACCATAAAATCAACCGCAAAAACAGGGTTCATCACGAAAGCCACCAACAACGAAGCACCCAAAGTAATAATGAGGGTTACAGGCAGGTATTGCATAAAGTTGCCTACAATGCCAGGCCAAAATAGCAGAGGGAAAAAGGGGCCTAAGGTGGTTAGGGTTCCTGCCAAAACCGGCACAAACACTTCGCCGGCTCCGGCTTGGGCGGCTTTGATGATGTTGATTTCGCGGTGTTTGTGCAAAAGGCGGTGGGTGTTTTCAATCACCACAATAGCGTCGTCCACAATAATGCCCAAAGCCAGCAGAAAGCTGAACAATACAATGACGTTTAGGGTGTAATCAAGCCCCGGCATAATTAGGAATGCCACCAAGGTCGATAAGGGGCCGGCCAGAGCTACAAAAAAGGCGCTTTTAAGTCCCATAAAGAACATCAGCCCAACCAGCACCAAAATAAATCCAATGATGACGGTGTTCAGCAGTTCATTCAGGTCGTTTTTGGTGGATTCCGACTGGTCGCCAGTAATGATCACATTTAAGCCTTCGGGGAATTTCGCTGCTTTGGCTTCTTCAATGATGCGTTGAATGCCCTCGGAGGCTTCGAGCAGGTTTTCGCCGGAGCGTTTAATGATGTTCAGGGTAACAACGGGTTTGCCGTCCAATCGGGCGAAGTCTTGTTTTTCGGCGTATCCATCGACAATGCTGGCAAAGTCGCGCAAAAAGACCGTGTTGCCACGGCTAGAACGGACCACAATGTTTTTGATTTGTTCGGCGTCTTTGAATTGACCGGTAACCCGAACGTTGCGGCGCAGCCGGTCAATGCGGATTTCGCCACCTGAAATGTTCACGTTGTCGGCACCTACGGCCATCTCAATGTCGTTGAAGGAAATTCCAGCGGCTTGCATCTTATACAAATCCACATAAATTTGAATTTCGCGGTTTAGGCCTCCAACAATATCAACCCGGGTAATTTGGGGCAGGGTTTCGATGCGCTCTTCTAGGTATTCCCCGTACGATTTTAGTTTGTCTAAAGGCAATTCTCCCGCCAGGTTGATGTTCATGATGGGGAACTCTGAAAAATCCAGCTCATCAACCCGGGGGTCTTCATCCATGTCGGTGGGCAGGTCTTTGCTGGCTTTGTCAACGGCATCGCTTACCTTTTGTTTGGCTACGGCCACCTCGACATTGGTGTTGAATTCGACCACGATGGAGCTGAAATCGGAAATGGATTTCGAGCTTATTTTCCGAACTCCATTGATGGATTTTAGCTGCCGCTCTATGGGTTTGGTAATTAGGTTTTCAACGTCAACAGGCGTGGCGCCGGGGTAAATGGTGCTTACCGAAATGGTGGGAATAACAATGTCGGGAAATTGTTCTTTTGGGATGCGCATAAACGACACAACCCCGGCAATAGATAGAATGACGGTGAATACGTAAATGGCCGTCCGGTTGCGGATGCACCAATTGGTAAAACCGAGCGATTTAAAGGAGTCGTTCATCTGGCTCATGGCTTAAAATCTATGGGTTGACCATCAACAACTTCTGAATTCCCAGAGGCAATAAGAATGCTGTTGGGCTGCAGGCCTTTGGTAACTACCGTTACTCCGTTGTAGGAAGGGCCGGTTTCAATGGCTTGGCGAAGGGCTTTTTTGCCTTGGGCCAGCATGATGAAGTTGCCTTCGGGCAAGGATTGAATCAGGTTTGTGGGAACCATCAAGGCGCTGTCGATCGACAGGTCGTTGATTTTTAGACCTGCGGTCATGTTGGGCCGCAGGTTGGGGTGGGCTCCGGTTAAATCGACTTCAACCACCACCGATCGGTTTCCGGGGTTCACCACTCGGCTAATAAAAGTAACCTTGCGCTCCAATTGCAATCCCAAATCCGTCAAAAGAACGCTTACTGGGGTTCCTACCGAAATGTTGGAGGCCAAGGCATCGGCCAGGGGAGCTGTTAATTTAATGCGGCTTAGGTTCACCACCCGAATGCCCGACATGCCGGGGCTGGCCATTTCGCCCAATTTCAGAACCACATCGTCCACTTCTCCGTCAATGGGCGATTTTATTTGCGACATGGCTACCTGGGCTTCCAGTCCTTTTACCCGCAATGCCATGGCCTCGTAGTTGGTTTTGCTTTGCAGGTATTGAATTTCTGAACCTATCTTTTGGTCCCACAGGCGTTGGGTGCGGCGGTAGGTTTCTTCGGCCAGCCGAAATCCGGTTTTGGCTTCTTCTAAGCCTTGAACCATGGCGGTGTTTTCTAGTTCGGCCAGCAATTGCCCCCTTTTTACTCGGTCGCCTTCTTTTACCAGAATGCGGCGAACAACCCCAGGCATTTCGGGGCCTGCAAGTATGTTGTTGTCGGCTTCTACGTTTCCTTGCACCTCTACAAAGCGCCGAAATGTTCCTAAGCTTGGTTGGGCGATTTCAACGGCACGGGTTCGAAGGGTTCTAGAGAGCCCAGTATCTAATTTCGCAATTTCCGATTCTAGACTCAAGGCTTCTTTTTGCAGTGCCGCTATTTGGGCACGTACTTCATCCAGCCTGGCTTTTTTCCGGTCTAAATCTGAAGAAGTACCGCAAGCCCAAAGCAATGCGATGCCTAAAACAATAAACAAAGGAGTTTTCATGCGATTTAAGGTATAGGGTATGGTGGATTAGAATTTTTCCATGGATTTTAAAACGTCGGCTTTCCGACTCAGCACATCAAACAAGGCCTGAAAATAGCCTTGTTGGGCTTCGTAAAACTGCCGTTCGATTTGGGTAAGCGTCAGGCTGTTGATTAGGCCTTCTTTAAATTTTATGGTGTTGACGCGGCGAACCTCACGCGCCAAATTCAGGTTTTTTTGCTGGGTTGTATAGCGCAGTACCGCTTCTTTGTAGGCATTGGAACTGCTCTGGTATTCCAGCTGCAGCGCCTGACCTAAATCTCCGCGTTGAATTTCGGTTTTTTTCTTTTCCAGTTGGTACTGTTTTAATTTGTACATGCGGTTCCAGCTTGAAAAAATGGGCACCGACAAGCGCATGCCAAAAGCCAATCCCCCGTTTGCCCCCTGGGTTCCGCTGCCCAACAAAAAGCGTTCGCTGTTAAAAAAATTGTGTTGGTAATTTAAACTGGAAGATAGGGTAGGCAGTGCCTCGGCTTTCTGCAATTTGATTTGAAAATCGTTGATGACCACTTGCCGAGAAATCAAGTCGTATTCTCTACGTTCTTGCACCGAAATGCTATCGGGCAACGAGGCCACCAAGCTTTCCCATTCAAGGGGTTTCACAAAATCGCCCAAGGTCTCGGCCAAGGTCAATTCTTGCATCAAAGGCCAGCCCATTTGGTATTTTAGGCCCGCCAAAGCCAAGGTTTGACCGTTGGCAGCCTGTACGCGCAGATTTTGCGTGTTGTTGAACATCAATTCCAATTGTTGAACATCCAGCAGCTCCGCAAACCCTTGAATTTGGGTGGCCCGCAGTTCATTCAGGGTTTTTTCCATCAGCACCAAACTGGAATCCAAGGTGGCCACCGATTCTTGGGCCATCAGCACCAAATACACCGATTTTGTTACTTGAAGTCGAACGTCGCGTTCGGTCATTTCATGCTGAGCCCGGGTAAGTTCTAAAAACTGCTTTGCAGTGGCAATGCCTACAAAATACTGGCCATTGAACAGCAGCATTGAGGCACTGAGCCCCAACGAGGCTTGATTCAGCGGGGCTGCCGGAATGGTAATAAATTGGTTCGGATTTCCGTTGATAAAGTCGGGAAAGACAAATTCGGGCGATTGAATGTTGTAGGTATATCCGCCGCTGCCATCAATCTGAGGCAGTCCGGTCGCTATGTTTTCACGTATTTTCGCCTGACCAATTTTCAAATCAAGCTCGGTGGTTTTTACCTTGGCTTGGTTTTCTAAGGCATAGGCTACGGCCTGCTCTAAACTTAAGGTCTTTTGGGCGGCAACCGGCAGGAACGCGGCAATCCAGATTATTGCTATACTTCTCATAGGTTGGGGAATTCAGATGCGTAATGCTGAGTTAAGTATTCAAGACCTTTAGAACTGCAAATGCCATGCATGTGGTACATCAACATTTCTCGGTGCAAGGTGTTAAAATCAAATCGGTCGGGCTGGAATATCAGCGGGTCCATTTTCATGGGCATCAGTTGAATAAAGAGCCGCGATAAAATTTCTGGATTCAACGATGCTCGGTACCAACCGGCTTCTACACCGCCAATCAGATTTGCAACCACTTGTTTTCTGATGGATTGTTGCTGGTAGTTTTCAAATAATTTGTAGGCGCTGGGAAAATACTTTCGCAGTTCAAGGTAAACCGAGGGCTTTACTTGCTGAAGCTGAGATTGTATGGCACCGGCAATGCCCCAAAGCTGGTCAATGGGGTTGGGGCAGGTCTGAAAAATGGCTTCAGCGGCCGCTTGATGTTGGCTTAAAAAGGAGGCTACTGCCGCTTCAACCAAGCTGTTTTTGTCGGTAAAATGCACGTATAAGGTCTTTTTCGAGACGCCCATTTCCCTGGCCAAATCCTCCATGGTTACGCCCCGCAGCCCATACTGCATAAACAATTGGTGCGCTTGCTCAACTATAAAATCTCGGCGTTCGTCCATCTGAGTGGCAAAGGTAATTCTTGTACCCACAAGGAAACCGAAAGAACCAAAAAAGTTTCCGCAGTTTTAAAATATTAACATTTGAGAAACAAGGGGTTTGGAATTCGGTAAATTTTGGGGGGCGGCTGCGGGCTTTCACAGGTAGTCCGCAGTGGCAGCTTGCAGGGGCAGCGGGTTTGCGGGGGCTCCCAAGGTCGCCTCCGCACCGCGCGCCCCTGTAAGCCGCCCCTTTGCGGGCAACCTTGTTCAATCCCTGCCGCTGGGCGGCATCAAAAAAAACCGGGCTTCATAAGGCAAACGCAGCCTTACTTAACGTGGTGCAACTTCAGGGTGTTTGTTTGGCCTTTTTCCTGAATGGGTATGCTGGCGGTATGCACCAGCAAATCCCCTTCTTTCACATGTCCGTCTTTTTTCAGTAGGTGGGTGCTCTCGGCAATGGAGTGGTCGGTACTCACAAATTTGTCAAAAAAGAATCCTTTCACTCCCCAAACCAAGCTAAGTTGGTTTAGCAGGCTTTGGTTTCCGGTAAACACAAAGATGGGTGCCTTTGGCCGGTAGCTGCTAATTTCATAGGCCGTATAGCCGGTAAAGGTCATGGTAATTATTCCGTTTGCCCGGGCTTTGTCGGCCAGTTCCACCGCTGCTCGGCAAACGGCATCGGTAATAAAGCGTTCGCGGCTAATGTGGACGTTGTCCAAATGGTAAATTTGAGGGCTGGCCTCCATGCGTTCAATGATTTTTTGAACCGCCTCTACCACGCGCACGGGGAATTTGCCCACCGAGGTTTCGGCGCTCAGCATTACGGCATCGGCTCCATCTAAAATGGCATTGGCCACGTCGTTCACCTCGGCCCGTGTAGGGTTGTAGTTGGTAATCATGCTTTCCATCATTTGCGTGGCAATAATGACGGGCTTAGAGCTTTTTTTACACCGCCTTACAATGTCTTTTTGCATCAATGGAACTTCCTGCATGGGTACCTCCACACCCAAGTCGCCCCGGGCCACCATGATGCCATCGGCTTCGCGAATTATGTGGTTGATTTCTTCCATGGCCTCGGGCTTTTCGATTTTGGCAATGACCTTGGTGTTTTTCCCCGATTTTGAAATTAGGTGTTTCAATTCAATGACATCGCTGGCCGAACGAACAAATGACAATCCAAGCCACTCAAATTCGTGTTCCAAAGCAAACTCCAAATCCTCCAAATCTTTTTCGGTCAGGCAGGGCATCGAAATTTTTGTGTTCGGCAGGTTCACTCCCTTTTTTGAGGTTAAAAGGCCTCCGTTGATGATTTTCAACACCACCTCGTCTTTCAGGTTGGTTTGCAAAACTTCAAGCACAATTTTACCGTCGTCCACCAATACTGTTTCTCCAGGCCTTACGTCTTCGGCAAAGCTTTTGTATTGAATAAACACTTTTTGCCGGGTTCCTATTCCTTTGTCGGTCGAAATTAAGAGCTCGGCCCCGTCTTCCAGTTCTATTCCCCCTTCTTGTACTTCACGTACTCGGATTTTTGGCCCTTGCAAATCGCCCAATATGGCCAGATTGTAATCAAAATCCGCATTTATTTTTCGAATCAGATTGACCTGGTTTTGCAAGGTAGATCGGTCCCCGTGCGAAAAATTTAGGCGGCATACATCCACTCCTGCTTGCACCATTTCCAGCAAACTTTCGTAGGTGTTGGTTGCAGGGCCAATGGTGGCCACTAATTTTGTTTTATGCTGTGTCTTCATGGTCTTCAAATATGAGTAAACTCAAGCTTTTTTCAGATACGTTTTTTAGGATTCCACACCATTGTACGGTGGACAATTTTCTGATCCGCTGTATCCACTCTTCTGCAAAGGTAGAAGGAGCATTGGATATTTGGAGAATAAAATCAAATCCTTCCGATTCCTTAATGCAAGGTTGAGGGTGGCTTTTATTTCCGATCAGGCGGAATTGAGCTTCGCTAAATTCTAGGGGGCTGTAAAAAACGGAGTATCCTGGATTCTCTAAGGCCTGGGCTTTCAGGTTGGCAGGTGGCCGAAAATCGGCCATGCGTTTTAGGTTTAATTTCAAGTGCGAATTTAAAAGCCAGGCCATTCGGTAATCCGGTTCCTGGGCCACTATGCCAATCAGCGTGAAATCCAGCCAGGAGCTGTCGTCAAGGTCCAGCCAAAGTTCAGCCATGCTTATTTTTGCTTGGCATTGTACTGCCGAACGATTTCACCTAAGTCGTCGGGGGTCATGTTTTTGTTCTGAAGCCTTTCGGTGCATTCGGGGCTCGATGTCATCAGTTCCGCCATTTGTTCTCTCCAGCGGTTTCCCCCGGTTTTAACCTCTTCCCAATTTTCTGTTCCCCGAAGTCGGAAATACAATCGGTAGGCCGGCAAAGATTGGCCTTGATAATCGCGCAGGTATTCTTCTTCAACCAAGTCTATTCTCCCCACCGCCAGTTCTTTCGCAAATGCCTGTTTTTTACCCAATTCAATTTTTACGTAGTGTAGGGAATCGGCTTGAAAGGCTTTTAAACCCATCAATGGCAGGTATTTTTTTTCGGTTTCGCTGATTTTCAAGTAAATTTTGTCTTTCAATCCATCGCGAGAACGGTATCGCATTTCGCCCCGCAAGGTGTCGCCATTGTCAAGAACCACATAGCCTTTAACTAAATCGGCGGTTTGTGCAAACAACCCTAGCGAAGAAAAAAGCAAAATCAAGACAGTAAAGAAACGCGGCATGGTTTAAAAAAGGGTTAAGGGGTTAATTCTCGACCCAGTACGGGTTCTTCGTAAAGTACTTGCAAAATTGTTTGTCCAACGGCTTTCAGGGTGGCGGGGTCTATGTTGTCCAGGTTGTCGTTGGCCGTATGCCAGTGCCCCGGAAATCCCATGGGCCGCGTTGGGTCGTAATTGATGATGTCGATGCTGGGAATCTTCGCTAGGGTATTGATAAAATAGTGGTCGTCGGTAATGGGGCCATTGAGCTGAGCCATTTTAAAATACGGGGTGTAGCCTAATTTATGGGCGGTGGTCCACACTTTATGAACCACATGTGGGGCGAACGAAACCGAGGCGCCTTCTTGATAAAATACGGCATCTTTTCCACCGACCATGTCCAGCAAAATGCCATACCGAGCAGCAATAGGTAAAGGTCTGTTTTTAGCCCAGTGTTGAGAACCTAGGCAATAGGTTTCGGGGTCGCCGCCGGAGTCTCCGTAATCTTCGGCATCAAAAAATACGATGTCAATGCCCGGAGCAGGTCCGCCCGAGGTGTCTCGGTGAATGGCGCGTGCAATTTCAAGTATTACCGCCACTCCGCTGGCCCCATCGTCGGCACCAAGAACCGGTTCTCCAGTTCCGGGCTTTCCTCTGTCGGCAAATGGGCGGCTGTCCCAATGGGCAAACAGCATAATCCTGTCCGTTCGGTTCGGATGTATTTGCGCCATGATGTTTCTAATTTTCAAGCCTTTTCCGGTGTAAGCCACCACGTTTGCGTCTTGAATGACCACCGCCTCGGTGTATTTTCTAAGTTCATTGATTAAATAATCGCCACAGGCTTTGTGGGCTGGGGTGTTTGGAACCCGTGGCCCAAAGCCAATTTGGGCCTTTAAAAATACCATGGCGCTGTCGGAATTAAATTCCGGAACGGGTTTTTGAGGCAGTTCTGTTGGGCTGCTGGGTTCTCCCTTCGGTTCTTCCACCCTGGGTTCAACGCCTTTCCCCCCACAGCGGGTCAGAATCAAAATAAGTGCAAAAAGGGTTAGAATTCGAATTGCCATGAGCTTGTGTCTTTTCCGTCTTTTACTACAATGCCGGCTTTGCTAAGCCGGTCGCGAATTAAATCGCTGGTGCCCCAGTCTTTTTTGATTCTGGCCTCGCGCCGAATTTCCAAAATCAATTCCATAACCTGTTCTAGAACCTCTTTGCCGCTGCTTTCTTGAATTTCATTTAGACCTAAAACGCGCACAAAATACCGTTCAAATTCTTGATTTAAGGTTTGAAGCACCTTTGGGCTCAGTTTTATATTCCCTGCTGCTGCAGATTGTATCCATTTTGCTGCTTCAAACAGCTGAGCCACCAGGATGGGGCTGTTAAAATCGTCGTTCATGGCCTTGTGGCAACGTTCGGCCCAAACCTCAACCCCCGGATTTTCATTGCCTTCCGCTTTCAGTTCTTTTAGGGCTGAATAGGCTTGCGATAAGCGATGATAGCCTTTTTCTGCTGCCTGCAGTGCCTCTTCGCTCATGTCAAGGGTTGAACCATAGTGGGCTTGCATAAAGAAAAAGCGAATGGCTTGGGGAGAATAGCCGCGGCTCAGCAAAGCGTGCTTGCCGGTAATCAGATCGCCGGGCAACACAAAATTGCCGTCCGATTTGCTCATTTTTTTACCGTTAAGGGTTAGCATATTTCCGTGCATCCAGTATTGAACCGGACGGGAACAGCCGGTAGCGGCAACATTCTGTGCAATTTCACATTCGTGGTGCGGGAATTTCAAATCCATGCCTCCACCGTGAATGTCGAAGGGCATGCCCAGGTATTTGCTGCTCATCACCGAACACTCCAAATGCCAGCCCGGAAATCCCTCTCCCCAGGGCGAAGGCCAGCGCATAATGTGTTCGGATGAGGCTTTTTTCCATAGGGCAAAGTCCAGGGAATCGCGTTTTTCAGATTGGCCGTCTAGGTCGCGGCTTCCGCTCATTAATTCGTCAATTTGCCTGCCGCTCAGTTCGCCATAGGCTTGGGTTTTTGAAAATTCCCGCACATCAAAATACACCGAACCATTGGTTTCGTAGGCCAAGCCCTTGGCCATAATCTGCTTCACCATTTCAATTTGCTCTACAATGTGTCCGGTAGCCGTTGGTTCAATAGATGGGGGGAAATTCCCAAAAATTCGCATTGCTTCATGAAACCCGTTGGTATATCGTTGAACGATTTCCATGGGTTCCAATTGTTCCAGCCGGGCTTTTTTCCCAATTTTATCTTCCCCTTCGTCCGCATCGTTTTCCAAATGTCCTACATCGGTGATGTTGCGCACGTACCGAACGGAATAGCCCAATTCGCGCAGCCATCGGTAAATTAAATCAAAAGAAGTAAAGGTGCGCAGGTTTCCTAGGTGTACATCGTTGTACACGGTGGGGCCACAAACGTACATGCCGACTCGGGGCGGATTCAAGGGCTTGAAAAGCTCTTTTTGCCGGGTTAGTGAATTGTAAACCTGTAAATCTGCGTTCATGAGCACGAATCTTAAAGGTACGAAGATAGGGCTTTGCCTTCAGTTTTTTGGGGATTGGACTTCGATTTTACATGCATTTAAAGCGAAGTAGGCAGGCAGGAAAACAGGCATATTCTTGAATAAATTGTTTGCGGGTATGTATGCAGGCATCAAAGCACGAATATTCTTGGTTGCATTATCTGCGGCATAAAAAAAAACGACTCCGAAAGGTCGGAGCCGTTTTTTGAAGTGCCCGGGAAGGGAATCGAACCCCCACGGTATTGCTACCACCGGATTTTGAGTCCGGCGCGTCTACCAGTTCCGCCACCCGGGCTGAACGGGGCACAAAGATACATTATTTTAACTTTATCTACCAAATCGCATATCTTTGTGCCCAAGGCCCCATAGTTCAAGGGATAGAACGAAAGTTTCCTAAACTTTAGATACAGGTTCGAGTCCTGTTGGGGCCACACCACCCTAAAAGCCCCTTTAATAGGGGCTTTTTCGTTTAGAAAATCGAATTAATTTACGGCTTCTTTAATAGTTCAAAAAGTGCAGCCACGAATGCACGAATATTTTTGCCTAAATTATGTGCGGAAGTGTAGGCACGAATATTCCTGTCTAAATTATCTGCGGAAGTGCAGCCACGAATGCACGAATATTTACGCCTAAATTATGTGCGGAAGTGTAGGCACGAATATTCCTGTCTAAATTGTCTGCGGAAGTGTAGCCACGAATGCACGAAGATTTCCGCCTAAATTATGTGGGGCAGTGTAACCACGAATGAACAAAAATTCTAAGGGTACACTTTTAAGGCAACCACACCTTTTCGCTGCCTACTATGCCATCCACAGAAAAGCGGGCAACCATCAAACCCGTTGCTTCCGAAGGAAGCTCCCATACCTCGTCTTCGCCTACGGCTCCATTTTTTTGGAAAACAAGGCGGCCTTGAAGGTCAAACAGCTCCAAATGAATAAGGCCACCCTGATTCCAGGTCCACCGTCTTCCGTTTTGTTGAACCCATTGGGTTAAATGTATGGTTTCTGAGCCCAGGTAATTGCAGTTCTGGGTAAGGGCATCGGGCGAAGCATTGTTGATGGCTTGCAACACCGCAGCAGCGGGTTGTCCTTTGAGGAAATGGTCGAGCCAGGGACGCACCACTCGAAAGGTCCTTCGATGTTGTTCGGCCCTATTTGCAATGCTGGGTGGGGTTAATAGTTCGCCCGCATCGCAGGCGGCATCGGCATTCATAAAATAGCAATGCCCGCCTCCTTGAATAGAAACCATCACTTTGCAGTTGCTCAGGTTGTTGTAAATGGGTTGTTGGTGGGTGGCCAGTGGGGTAACTCCGTCGGCACTGCCAATCATGAGGAGGCAGGGAGCAGCAACTTGGCTTGCGGCTCCGGCCGCCGAAGGATTGGTTTCGGCAGCAGCAAAGGTAACCGTAGTTGCAAAAAGGGTAGGGGCATACGAGGCCGCCAGAAAGGTGGCTCCGCCTCCCATGGAATGCCCGCCGGCTGCCATTGCTGCAGACACTTTACCAAATAAATAGGAATTGCTGTTTTGATTTTCTTGTTGAATGCGCTGTCCTAAAAATACCATGTCGCGCCCCAAGGCCTCGTGCGAAGGCAGAAATCCGGTTTCGGTTGATGGCAATACCATTATGTAACCAAGTGGAACAAGGCTGTCAACCATGTTTTTATAAGGACCTGTGCCTGTCAAGAATCCATGGCTCAGTATAAAAACAGGGAATTGACCTTGGGCTACAGCGCTGCCCTGACCTCCAGAAGTGCTGGGGTACCAAATGTCGAAAGTAACGTTGCGGTTTCGTGAGGCATCTTGCCAGGTTTCACTTCGGTTTCCCAAGGCAAAAGGTTGAGCCATGCCCAGCTGAGCCAAGCCTAAAATTACGAGGAGCGGAAAATAAAATTTGCTGTTTATCATGCCTGTTGATAATTGAATTTAGTAAAAATAAGGTCAAAAAATGGAGCTAAAAAACACGCCCTTTCCATAGCGCTTATCCCTTTTTTAATACCGCTTTTGGGGCAGTAAATTCACATGCCCTAAGAATACCTTCGGCTTATTGTTGTTGTCAACAATTCGGATTCGATACACATAGACCCCTTGAGCTAAGGTTTCGCCCGTGTTTCGGTCAAGACCGTTCCACCCTTTTTCGGGGTCGTTGCTGAAATACAACTCCTGACCCCAACGGTCAAAAATCCACATTTGGAAGGTTCTCCAGTTCACCCCATAGGCCGTAAAGAGCTCGTTTAGCCCATCGCTGCTTGGAGTAAACGCATTGGGAATGTAAATGGAGGTTTCGTCTTTAATGCGAATGGGGAATTGGATGCTGTCGATGCAACCGCTGGAGTTGGTTACCACCAAAATACCCGTGTAGTTGCCGGCTTTGTTGAAGTAATACGAGAAAACAGAGTCGGTACTTGATGTTTCGCCGACAATGGTCCACTGTCTGCTCACGATATTGGATTGTGAGGCATCAATGAACGTAACCAATGGGTCGAGCATGTTTGGATTTTGAGGACTAAATGTGGGTATAACCTGGGGTGTTGGTAGAACCACAAACGATTTTGTGAGGGTGTCGGAGCAATTAAATGCATTGGTAACAATTAGGGTTGCCGTAAAGGTTCCATTGTAGTACACGGCCGACGGATTGGCATCGCCGGTTGTAATTCCCCGATCTAAATCCCATTGATAGGTTAGCATGCTGCCACTTCCGGGCTGACTTATATTAATAAAGGGCACCAAGGCCGGATCGCAAAACGGGTCGTTAACCAGAAAATTTGCTGCGGGGTCATGGTGAATGTGGATAATGACATTGTCCACCGCAACCTGTCCGCAGCTGTCGGTGACGGAGATGGTATAGGTTGTTGTATCGGCAGGGAGCAAGTTGGATCGGTTCAGAGTTGAAACCCCATCGGCCCACTGATAATTTAACACAGGCCAACCACCGCTTGCAACTGGATTTATGCCAACCGCAAGTCGAGGGCAGTTTATAAATAGGTCTGGTCCTGCATCTACCTTTAAGGAATCTAAATTCCGGATGGTTAAGGTGGCCGTGAAAGGGTCTAGCGTTCCATCGCATAAGGTATCTACAATTCCAATAATCAAAGTCTCATTGCCTTCTGCTATTCCATCTAAAAAGGGACTTATGCTTATGGTTACTGTGGTTTGGTTGGGAGCGAAGTTTATAAGTGGGGCAATGGCCTGGAAATCTTGCCCATTGCTTGCCGTGCCTGTTATTTGAATGGGATAGGTTTTGGCTAGGGGAACAGAAATGCTCCTCGAAATTTGCAAGGTGGCTGTTCCGCATCCTTCAATAACGCTGCTGGGGCTAAAGCCAACAAATCCGAAACCAGCGGTAACAGGTTCAATAAAATCAACGTACAACGAATCTGATTTGGTGTTTCCACAGGTATCGGTTACCGTAAATCTGACGTATCTATCTGAGGTGGGTACATAAAAGTACGAGGTGGTTGTTGAGGCTCCATTGTCCCAATTAAATTGGTATCCTGGGGCTCCACCTGAATATTGGCCTTGCAAAAGATGTCCGTTGCAATCAATAACGGTATCGTTCCCTGCATTTACCTGCAGAGGTTGATAGTCGTCAATGTAAAAGGTAATGCCTGTCGAGCCCGAATTGCAGCCCCCTTGCACATTGATGGTAATGGTTTCTTGTCCTTCTAGCAAAAGGTCAAGAATAGGAATGATGTCTAAGGTGTCGGTGGCTTGCCCTGCCGCAAAGGTAATGGTGGTGGGCAGCAGTTGGTAATCTGTTCCATTGGTGGCCGAGCCGCCGATGGTTAAATTCACACTTAAGGCTTGGCTTATTCCGGCCGTGCGGGTAATAATGAGTTGGGCCGAGCCGCAGCCTTCGGTCAAGATGGTGTCGCTGGCACTGGTTGTATTGTTGGCTACCGATAAAACCAAGTTGTTTGAGCTAAAGCTTCCGGCTTCTAAAAATACAGCAGAATTTAAGGCTCCATCAATGATGTCGGCTACCGCCAAGGTAATGGTGTAGGTTGAGCAAGGCACCACCCGCGCTTCTGCCCACAAGGGAACGGTGGCCCCGCCAAAACCGTGTCCGTTGTTTTGATTGCAGTTGTCCACATAATATTGGCAGTTGGTGCAAGGTCCTGACCCACAAGCCCAGGATTGACCATTGTTTACTGAATTGATGGTTACCGGTTGAGTGGTGTTGGGTACCATCGCCACATTGGTGTTGGAGTAATTTCCGCCCTGGGGATTTGGCCCAGTCAAGAAAAAAGCGAAAATATCGTTGAATTGGGTGGTAACGTAGTTGTTGTATTCCTTAGAGGCAAAGACATAGCGAAATCGAAGGGTGTCGCCCTGAGGAACAAAATTAAAGGTAAGTACTGCCGCATTGTTTGTATTGGCAAAATTGCCGTAAATGGATTGGTAGTAAGAGGACAAAGGAGCCCAACCCGGGGTTCCTGCGCTAACGATGTTCGCATTTGGGAAAAACCCATTGGGAGGATTGATTTGACCTGTGGATAAAACAATGCCATTGGTTAGGCCAAGGTTGGAATTGTTGCCACTAAAGGCCCCTATCTGTGTTATGGGATTGCCCTGAAAAGTTACGTTGCTCACCTGCAAGCCCTGCCCAATCAAGGTGTTTTGAACGTAATTTGTAGGGGTTTGCCCGGTAGAGGTGGTAACCTGACCTGAAGCGGTTTGAAAGGAAATTCCAATCAAAAGGGCTGACAAAAACAGCAAGAATTGCAGGGTTATCCGGTTGGGCATGGGATATTATGTAAAGGTAAAGTTAAACTTTTTTTCGTTGTTGTTTCAAAATCTATTCATTTTGAATTGCTTGACAGCCTAAGGCGGCTGTTTTTTCTGTGTATATCGATTTCTTTGTGTACTTTAACACAAGACAAAAAACGTTGGCAAAACGCTGTATGTCGCAAATTTTATCAAGTATGAATACTAAGTTTTCTGAGTCATTTGTTCAATCCAGGGCTGGGTTTATGGTGCAGCGGTTTTTTCCAGAGCTCGGTCGGCTTAAGGCCATTGTGGTTCTTGTGCATGGCATGGGCGAGCATCCAGGGCGTTATTCAAGGTATGCAGAATCTTTAGCCATGCATGGAATTGGAACCATCAGGTATTCCCAACAAGGCCATGCCGGCAGGCTGCAATCCAAGGGGCATTGCCAAGGGCTTGATTCGTTGATGGACGACCTTGCTTCTGTTTTGGCCGAATCGCTGCATTCATGTCCCATTTTCATTTTTGGCCATAGCATGGGCGGAACCGTTGTTGCAAACTACATTTTGAAGCGCAAGCCCCCGGGCATTTCTGGGGTTATTTTGAGTTCGCCCTATTTTGAATTGGCTTTTGAACCGCCTACCTGGAAAATCGGTATGGCGAATTTGTTTTCAGGAATATGGCCTGGATTAACCCAACCTACCGGGCTTAATATAAACCACATTAGCCGGATTCCTGCCGAAGTAGAACGGTATAAGAACGACCCCGAGATTCACGGCAAAATGTCGGCGGCTTTTTTTCAAGCCATCCATCCTTCCGGCAAATGGGCCTTAAGTCAGGCGGCAGCTTGGCATGTTCCGGTTTTGATTGGCCATGGCTTGGCCGATAGAATAACCTCGGCAGAGGCCTCTCAACGGTTTTTTCAGGGATTGCCCAGCGGCCTAAATCGCCAGGGGTTTTGGCCGGAGCAGGGATTTCATGAATTGCATCATGAGCCCGAACGCGAGGAATGGCTGCAAGTCCAGGTTCAATTTATAAACGACCACAGTCATGCCTGTAATTTCCCATTTTAATTTCCAGCCCCCCGTCTAAAATCATAGCTAAGAATGGCAACGCGGCATTCTGGAGCATTGGGGTCGGCAGGAAATTTGGCTCCGCGGGCCGCACGAAGTGCAGCCTCTTTTAGCTCCACGGAAGTGCCTGTACTTCCTTTAAAGTTAGGGTCGGTGATGCTGCTAACCGTCCCTGTTCTAGAAATACACACTTTAATTTTCACAATTCCTTCGGCTCCAGAGGACGAAATGGCTTTTGGCAAATGGGATGCATCTCCATTTTCAAGCGAGCCATTTCCCGGATAGCCTTTGCCGCCGGTTCCCCCGCCGCCACCGCCGGGCCGGCCATTGGGGCGGCCTTCATTTCCCCCGCCTTGGGTTTGGCCCGAAGCCCCACCTTTGCTGCCTTTCAGTATTTCATCAAACTCATTGGGCGGCTCCGGACTGGGTTTGGGGTTGGGGTTGGGTTTTGTGGTTGGGCTGGGGGGATTGGGTGTTTTTTTGGGTTGGGTATTTACAACCACATCTGATTCGGCATCTGAAGCAAGGTCGTTTTGCACCGGGGCTTCGGAGGGGGGCGGGGTACTGGGCGTTACTTCTACGGGAATGGCATCGCCAAATCCGGCTTCGTCCATGCCTAAGGCCATTTCCATAGATCCTTGGTCGGGGTCCATCCGTTCGGCCTTAAGAGATAAAAACAAAAGCAAGCAAATTAGCCCTACGGAATATACGGCAACACCGATAAGTCCGCCGGCCCTGTTTTTTTTCTCTTTTTCTGTTTGAGTGCTCATGATTCCTTGTACGAAGAATTCAGGAAAAGGTTCATCTTTTGTTGTTGGGACTGGTCATCAGAGTGATTTTGTATTTCCCTTGAACCCAGACTAGGTCGGCCAATTCCACAAAATACTTGTGGGGCACATTTTCATCGATGGCCAGCTGCACTTTTGTGTCGGCATTGGCGGGGCCTAGAGTTTCAATCAAAGAAGGCAGAATGGATTCCTTAGCAATGGGATTTCCGTCTAAGGCATATTCAAGTTGTTCACTGAGGGAAATGACGGGCATTTTATCTTGCGGTCGAGTATCGCTTGAGCTTTTGGGCAGAGATACGTCCATAATGTTGTTGTTCGTAACCAAGGTTGAGAGGATTACGAAGAAAATCAACAGCAAAAATACAAGGTCGGTCATCGACGACATATTGAATTCGACGGAGACTTTATTCCGGCTTTTCAAGCTCATGAGGGTTCGTTTAATAAGTCCAGAAATTCAATGCTACGGGCTTCCATTTTGTACACTACTTTTTCGATGCTGGCAACGAGTAAGTTATAAAAGACATAGGCCAAGATACCTACAACCAGACCTGCTACGGTGGTAACCATTGCCTCATAAATACCACCGGCAAGGGCTGAAATAACAACTCCTTGGTCGGAGTTAGCCATATTGAAAAAGGCTTTAATCATACCGAGTACGGTTCCTAAAAAGCCCAGCATGGGGCCGGCACCGGCGACGGTTGCCAACAAGGCCACACTTCGTTCTAAGCGATACACCTCTAGTTTTCCTGTATTTTCGATCGAGGCAGAAATGTCTTGCAGGGGCCTTCCGATGCGGCTAATTCCTTTTTCAATCATTCTGGCGATGGGGCTGTCGGTGCTTTTGCACAGACCAATGGCAGCATCTATTCTCCCATTCAAAATGCAGTCTCGAATGTTGTTCATGAAATTGGAGTCCTCTTTTCCGGCCTTGCGAATGGTCATCATTCGTTCAACGAAAATATAGATGGCCAGCATGCTCATGAGCAACAATGGAATCATAATCCAGCCACCTTTGACAGCTAGATCTAAGACCGAGATGGTTTTCGGATTGGCGGCTGCTTCAGCAGCCATCGAGGCGGTTTGGGCCGTACCGGCGGTTTCAATTTGAAGAAAAAAGTTCATAATGTATAAACGAGGGTTTTAGTAAATGGGTATGTTAAAGTAGTTTTTTTAAGGCAATTTCGATGGCCGTTTCGGTCAATCGGGTTGTGGAATGTGGTTTTAGGGTATGAATTTCTTGTAGGGCTTTGGCAATGGTGTCGCTCACATCTTTAAAAATGGCTTCATCTTGAATGCTGGGTTTGTCTCCCATTAAATAAGCAAAAACCCTAGCCATGCCGCAATTGGCAATAAAATCAGGGATTAAGGCGACCTGTTGATCTACCGCACTGGTGATGGGGCCCATAAAGATTTCAGCATCGGCAAATGGAACATTGGCGCCGCAAGAAACAACTTCTAAACCTGCTGCCACCATTCGATTGCATTGTTCTTGGGTTACCAATTTTGATGCAGCGGCGGGAATGAAAATCTCGGCCCCAAGATCCCAGAAATTCAGTTTTATTTGTTCTGCGGGCTTCAGTTCTGGCGAAGCCAGTGAATTTCCTTTTTTATCTAGGAACAGCTGTCGAATTTCAGAGAACGAGAATCCATCGGTTTGGATTAAGCCCATGTTTTGGTCTAAAATGCCCACGATTCGAACCCCGTTTTGAGCTAAGTAATAGGCGGCTGCCGAGGCTACATTTCCCCATCCCTGAATAATGGCGCGTTTTCCGGCCATGTCTTTGTTCCAAATCCGATAAAAATGCAAGACGCCCTCGGCTACTCCATATCCGGTGATTAGGTCAGCCACCACATATTTTCGCAATGGATTTGGGGTGTATCGAACATCTTCGACAATCTTAGAAACGCCTACACGAAGGTTGCCAATCTTTTGAATTTTTTCGTTTTCTCTGGGTGTAAAATGACCAGATACAACCCCTTCTTGGGGGTGCCACAACCCAAGGTCTTCAGTAATGGGAATGACCTCATGGATTTCATCTACATTCAAATCGCCACCGGTACCGTAGTAGTTTTTTAGCAAGGGCAATACCGCTTTGTACCAGCGGCGTAAAACATCGATTTTTCGGGGGTCTTCAGGATCGAAATTAATGCCCGATTTAGCCCCTCCAATGTTGGGGCCCGATACGGTAAATTTAATTTCCATGGTTTTAGCCAGTGAAACGACCTCGCCTCGATCCAATCCTTTTCGCATGCGGGTTCCTCCCCCTGCGGCTCCGCCTCGAAGGGAATTAATGACTACCCACCCTTCGGCTCCTGTTTCTGAATCTTTCCATTCAAAAACCAATTCAGGCTGCTTGATTTCGAAGGCTTTGAGTAGCTCCAACATGGCTAACTGGTTTGCGTCAAAGGTATGAATTTATCTGTAGGCCTATACTGTGGTGCTGCCAAACCCACCTGCTCCACGTTGGGTTTCTGACATTTCATGGCTCATGTCCCACTGTACCCGTGTATAAGGGGCTACAACCATTTGGGCAATGCGTTCAAGGGGTTCTATCTGAACTGGTTCTTGGCCTAGATTGATTAAAACAACTCCAATCACACCTCGGTAATCGCTGTCGATGGTGCCGGGCGAATTCAGAACGGTTAGCCCCTTTTTTAGGGCCAATCCGCTTCGGGGGCGAATCTGTGCTTCAAATCCGTTGGGCAATTCCAACTGCAAGCCCGTAGAAATTAATGTGCGTTCCCCTGGATTCAAGGTGATGGTTTTTTCCAGATGGGCATGTACATCCATGCCGGCCGCTCCTTCACTGGCATAGTAAGGAAGCGGTATTTGGGGGTCAATGGATTTTATGCGTACAGGTATGGTTTTCATTTCGAAGAAAACAGGTGTTTAAGGGTTGGGAATTCGGTTAATACAGCAAAAGCGATGAATCCCAACCACAAGGCAAATCCACTGCCCAGCCGAATCGGCACATTGGCCGAATCGAAAACCCGGTGAAACAAGTAAAGGCCCACCGACAGGCTTAGGTACAATCCAATTCGCTTTAGATTGTAAGGAATGGGATATTTTTTCAAGCCCCACAAATACGATATTACCATCATGGTTCCGTATGCGACCAAGGTGGTGTAGGCCGAGCCAACAAATCCAAAATGAGGGATCAAAGCGGCATTAAGTCCAATGGTCAGGGCGGCCCCAATCACCGAGAAAATCGCACCATACCGGGTTTGACCGCTCAGTTTGTACCACATCGACAGGTTCATGTAAATGCCCAGAAATATATTGGCCAGCATGATGACCGGAACAATGCTTAAGCCCTCCCAATAACTGGAATCTCGAAGAAAATGCTTGAAAAGATCCAGATGAAGCACCACCATTAAGAATAAGACCGAGCAAAAGGCTACAAAATAATTCATAACCGAGGCATACATTTCTTTGGCGTCGGTCCGTTTCTGTTGGCTAAAAAAGAAGGGTTCGGCGGCGTATCGAAAGGCTTGAATGAAAATGGTCATTAAAATGGCCAATTTGTAGCAGGCTCCGTACACCCCCACTTGATGCATGGCCTCCTTCGGACTTAAGGGTAAAATGTATTTAAGCATCAAAACATCTAAGCGTTCGTTTAAAATAAAGCCCAAGCCGGCCACCAATAGGGGAGCGGCATAGCGCAGCATTTGTTTGAGCAAGCTAAAGTCAAGATGAAGGCCACCGGTTCGAAAAAAGGGAATGCAGAGCATGAGTTTTACTGCCGAGGCGATTAGGTTGGCCAAGAAAATATAGCCTACGCCGATCTCGGGGTTGTATTCCAGCAGCCCCCAACCCTCAAAGGGAGAAATCTGCCCCGATAAATGCACGTCTCGGCCCCATTTTAACCAAAATAGGTTTAGCCCAATGTTCACTCCTATATTGATTAGGGTGATTGTGCTGAAGAGTCCGGGCCGGCCTTTTAGCCTTAACCAGGCCATGGGCAAGCTGCTCAGGGCGTCAAACCCAATAATCAATCCCAACCAAACGACGTAGTCTGGGTGGCCTGGATAGTTCATCAGGTTGGCTACAAATGAGCTGTTGGGGAAAAGAAGCACCCAGAAAACCGATGTGGTTAGCAGCAAGGAGGCTGCTGCAGTGGAAAAAACCCGTTTGGGATTCGGATTTTTTTGCACAAAATGAAACAAGGCCGTTTCCATTCCATAGGTTAAAACGATCAGAAGGATTGCGATGTAGGCATAGGCCTCTGAATACGTTCCAAAGGCCTCGGCAGCAAAAATGCCCGTGTACAATGGGGTAAGCAGGTAGTTTAATACCCGACCTAATATGGTTCCCAACCCGTAAACGGCGGTTTGGCCGGCCAGTTTTTTTAGCAAGGGTGAGCTCATGCCCTGGGATTATTTCCCCATTTGAAAGACGGGCGGCAGGCCTTCTTTGGTGGTGTAGCCGGCAGGAAGAGTTAAGACATTGTTCGGCAGTTCTTTCAGGTCTTTTAGCTGGGTAACCACCATTTCCATTTTTAAGTTCCCCATTCCAGGAATTGGCAAAGAAGTCTCAATTTTCATTGGAAATCCCTCTACTTTCACGTTGGGGGTGTTCATGCCTATGCTTTTAATTTCCTTTGCCGGAGCAAATTGGGTGGTGGTCCAATAGGTGGAGTTGATGAGCATGTCGTTGACCTTGACTTCAACGGTGTAGGGCTTGCATTCATACCCCATTATCATCATTTTGCCTTTTCCTTTTTTTACCACCGGCTTAATGTCATCTGCTTTGGGCATTTGGTCTTCGGTGGTGGAGAAAATAATCTTGTTGCTGTGGTTAATAAAATAGGTTTTGCCTGTGGCATGGTCTGACAGCATATCGCCCAGCATGTCGGCTTGCACGCCCCCTTCCATTCGGGTAAGGCTTCTTTTTTTGCTGACAATGGTTTCGCTGGCTTTGGGCAACATGCTCTCCATTCCAGGAATGTTTGCGACATAGCTGATGTCGTATCGAATTAACCCTTCAAAACTCGTTTGAGCTAGGGCAATGCTAGGGGCAATTAACGCAAAAAGGAAAGCTGTAATCAGGCGCATAAACAGAATTATTAGGGGTAAAAGTAGGGAGAAATTCAATTTTCTGCTTTAGGGTTTCCAAACCAAGCTGGACATCATCCGGTCTATATCTTGGTTCAGGTAGGTTAGAATAGGAGCAATGCTGTCGTAGTTTGCGGCGTAATTGAAATACAAGCTACCCCGAAGAAAATGCCGAGCCGAGTCGGTCAAATAAAATTGAACGGGCGTGGCAACGGGACCCAACAATTGAAAAACACGGCCAAAGACCTTTCGTTCGGAGTCAACAAGGGCCCGTTCCTCGATGCCTTCGGACATGGTTACGTGGCCTTGATATACCTGTTGGTTGGCGGCATCCAACAATTCGGGCAGATTGTTGGTTACAGGCAGATAGGTCAGGTAAATGGTGCTCCGAAAATCGGGATAATCGATATTTAACCAGAGTCCGCCCGGAAATTCGGGGCGCCCGGGGGCCGGTCGAACAACGGCCACCTGAGCAATTTCAAATTCAAAGGGCCCAGGGTAGTTTAATGCTTTACTGGCATTGCTGGGCAGTTCAATGCGCGGATAGCCCTTTGGTTTGGGTTGGGGCACAACTGCATCGCAGCTCATCAACGAGAAACCCAAAAGGAAGGCCCAAAAAAGAGCAAGGTCGCCTGTTTTCGCCTTTTCAGCATGTTTTATGTACACTTTGACCCGCTTAATTCTTCGCTGGTCGGCCGATTCTACGCAATATTCAATCTTGGGCGTGTTGATTTTAACCCCTTTGGCCGGAAGTTTTTGATGCAAGTGGAGCAGAAGGCCTGCAATGGTGTCGGCCTCTTCTCCAGCAGGGCCTAGGGCCTCGAAGGGCAAATCCACAATCCGGCACATTTGAATTAGGGTGGTTTTGGCCTCGAACACAAAGGTGTGTTCGTCCAATTTTGAGTAAACGATTTCTTCGTCGTCGAATTCATCGTTGATCTCGCCAACAATCTCCTCGATGATGTCTTCTAGGGTAATCAGTCCTGAGCAGCCTCCATATTCATCAACCACAATGGCCATGTGCATCTTCTTTAACTGAAACTCCTTTAAAAGATCATCGATGGGTTTGTTTTCCGGCACAAAAAAGGGCTTTCGTGCCAATTGATTCCAATTGAATCCAGCCTGTTCAGATAAATAGGGGATTAAATCTTTGACATACAAGATGCCACTAACTTGGTCTAAGGATTCGGAATAAACAGGAATTCTGGAGTATCCGCTTTGAAGGATCAACGCTAAAACCTGTTGATAGGATTTTTTGGTTTCAATCCCAACAATGTCGGTGCGGGGCTTCATGGTTTCGCTGGCGGTAATCTTCCCAAATTCTACGATGCCTTTCCAAATTTTTCGTTCTTCGTCCGAGATTTCAACTCCTTCGGCCATGTCAATAACGGCCGAAAGTTCTTCGTTGCTTAAGGTCTGCCCCCCTTTTGTGGCGTTTCCGGTTATTAGTCGGCCGCTGAGCAGAAGCAAACTGCCCAGAGGGCGGGTAATTAAGCCGACCACAGAAAGAGGGGTGGCCATTAAAACCAGGACTCCTTTGCCCCGATGCGTAGCCAAGATTTTTGGTAAAATTTCTCCAAAAATTAAAATAATCGAGGTAACTCCTAGGGCTTGGAACGCAAACTGAAGCCAAGACGGCCATGCCGCCAAAAATGGCAAGCCCGAGCTGGCCATAGACGACAGCAGCACAATCAGAATGTTGGTGAAGTTGTTGGAGATTAATATGGTGGCCAGCAACCGGTTGGGGTGGGCCAACAGGTTGTTGACTTTTGCAAAGGTTTTGGGGTGGGTTGTTTCGAGCGCTTCCATGGTTTTGGGAGACACTCCGAAAAACGCAACTTCCGAGGCAGAAATCAATCCAGAAATAAGGAGCAGAGGCAGCAGAAGCAGAGCGGTTTCTAAAGGCAGGCTGCTGTAACTTAAAGGGTCTTCCAAGGGGGCTGAATTTAATTAGAAAAACGGAAAATCAGGCTCTGATGTTCCGCCTGTGTGGTCAGCTCCCGGACTGGAACTTTCCGTTTTTTTGCTTTCAAGCATCGTAAGTTGGTCAACTTCGATTTCGGTGGTCTGTCTTTTTTGACCCTCTTGCTCCCAGGCCCGTGTTTTTATACGCCCTTCTACATACACTTTATGTCCTTTCTTTAAGTACAATTGAGCGATTTCGGCAAGGCGGCGGCGAAAAACCAAGTTGTGCCATTCTGTGTGTTCAACCTGATCTCCGTTCTTGTTTTTGTACGATTCAGAGGTGGCCAATGAAACCTTGGCCTGTTTTGCCCCATCTGGGAATTCACGGACCTCGGGGTCGCGGCCCAGATTGCCAACCAAAATTACTTTATTCACGAAACCCGACATACGCTGTTGTTTGAATGTGGTAAAGTTATAAAAAAACAAAGATTGTTGGTTTTCCTTGAAACCGTGCCCTAGGGCCCCCTTTTTTCCGCATGGGGCTTATTGCTGCTCTTTAAAAACAGGCAAAAAGAAGCAAAAGGTGCAGCCGCCCTTGGGCTCAGAATGAAACGACAGGTCGCCCCCTTGCTGTTGAATAAACTTTTTACAGATTTTCAAACCGATGCCCGACCCTGTTTCTCCGTTGGTTCCAACGGAGGATTTAAAAAAGTCTTCCTGCAAAAGGCTGCTTGAATGTTCGCGGAGAATCCCAAGGCCAAAGTCTTGGATTTCAAAATGCACAAAAGGGCCATTCGGTTTAGACCGGAGAAGAATACGGCCTTTTTGATGGCTAAATTTAATGGCATTGTGCAGCAAATTCCGAAATACAATGCCAAGCAATACCTTGTCGGCAAAGACGTGTTGGGGACTAAATTCCGTTAAATCGATCTGAATGGATTTAAAATCCAGGGCTTGCTGAAGGTGTTCAATCTCCATTTTGGCAATCTCGAAGGCATCGAAGTTTTCAGGAAAAAAAGCCAGGGGCCCTTTTTGGAATCCCGCCCAATGAAACAAATTCTCAAGCAAATTCAGGCTGTTTTTAGCCATCGATTCTTGGGCAAACAGCAAAGCATGCCAATCTGATTGTTTTAAATTTCCATTGCCTTTGGTTGAAGCGGCCATTTGCATTATAGACAGCAAGGGGGCTTTTAAATCGTGTGCCAACACCGAAAAGAAAAGGTCTTTCGAGGTGTTTAGGTGGCGAAGTTCCTCCTCAATTCTTTTTTGTTTGTCAATATCGATAAGGGTTCCAACGGCCCGCTGGGCTTTGTTTGCCGGGGTCCATTCTACCACTTTTCCCTGAATGCGAACCCATTTCCATGTCCCTTCGGCGGTTTTTACCTGATGGCTGTTGTCTATGTCAACCCTTTTGCCGCTGCCCATTTCATCCATATTTAGGACAAAGGCATTCACATCAGAGGGGTGCATGCGGTCTTTCCAATCCTGCATTAAATATAGATGTTCCGGCGCTTCCAGTCCAAGCATCCAGCCTCCTTCTTTATTTAAGGAAAGGCTGCCGCTTTCCATGTTCCAATCCCAAAGTCCAGTTCCGGCGTTTTCCAAGGCCATGCTTAAACGTATTTCGCCCAAATTTAGTTGGGCACGGATGTGTTCTCGCTCGTACGTAGAAGACAACACGCCCGAAAGGGAGCGCAGCAATTCAAGGTCTTCTTGTGCCCATTCTCGGTTGCGGGTGCATTCGTCAAATCCGATAAACCCAAATCGGCGGCCGGCCCGATGAAGGGGTATAATAAGGATGGATTTAATGCCTTGAGGGCCCAGCACGGCTAAAAGGTCTTCAGGCAGTTCCAGCTGGATGTTGGTCGAAAAGATGCGCCCATCGCGGTCTAACAAGCGGTTCCAACTCGGAATCATTGCATAATCAACTCCTTGCAGCTCTTGAATTTGAGGTTCAATGCCCGAATTGCACCATTCAAAGGTGTTTGAGGTACTAAGCCCGTCGATGCTGTCTTCAAAAATATAAATACGGCTTACCTCGGCATCGGCGCCCATCCATTGAAGCGCCAAGTTGATTTGTTCAGAGAAGGGTTTGGTTCCCAGGAACAGCTGTGCCACATCGGCCAGCAAACGCTGCCTTTGCACCGAACGCAAGGGATGGACTGCCCCTTTGTTTTGGGCAACAGAATCAAAAGGCATGTTGGTTTTTAAATTGGGTAGGTCAAATGTAGCCAATCTTATTATTTTGCAAAAGCCGAATTTTAATGGGCTTAGGCAGTTTGGGGGATCCTTTGAAAGGAAAGGCCGCAAGGCATGAGGATTGCGGGCGGGATTGAGCAGCGGTAGCACGCAAAGCCGGCGGTTTAAGGGGCCCGCGTGCTGCGCAGGCGACCTCGGGAGCCCGCGCAAAGCCGCTGGGCCCCAAACCGCTGGCTGCGGACTACCCGCGAAAGCCCGTAACCCGCCCCGACCTTAGCCCTAAAGCTGTCCGATTTCTATAAAATCGCAAGGTTTTGCACAAAGCAATGTTGAATTTACTTTGCGGAACGAAAAATTGTTCCTATTTTCGCACCCCGATTAAAGATTTAAAGTACTTGAGCCGTGAATACACTCAGTTATAAAACCGTTTCGGTAAACAAGCAAAACTCCACTAAAACGTGGGTTTTGGTTGATGCCGAAAATGAAATTTTAGGCCGTCTAGCCAGCCGTGTAGCAATGATGCTGCGGGGCAAGCACAAGCCTTCGTTTACCCCGCATGCCGATTGCGGCGATCAGGTAATCGTTATCAATGCCGAAAAAGTGCGGTTGACCGGACAAAAAATGGAAACCAAAACATACCGCCGGCACACGGGTTATCCAGGTGGGCAGCGGGAGCCGGTGATCAGCGAAATTATGAAGGGGAAACCCGAATTTCCAGTTGAAAATGCGGTGAAAGGCATGCTGCCTAAAACCAAATTGGGCAGAGCCCTGCTTGGCAATTTGAAAGTATATGCCGGCGGCAATCACCCACACGAGGCCCAAAACCCTCAAACCATTAACTTAAACGACATTAAGTAAGTTTTATGAGTATTCTTAACACTTCAGGCCGCCGCAAAACCTCCATTGCACGCATTTACCTGAAAAAAAACGGAAAAGGAGTCTTCACGGTGAACCACCGCGATTACAAAGAGTATTTTCCGACCTCTACTTTGCAATATAAAATCACTCAAGCCTTTGAGGTTGCCAACGAAAATCCGGAAGCTTTCGATTTGAAAGTGAATGTAGCCGGCGGTGGCATCAATGGACAGGCCGAAGCCATTCGCTTGGCCTTAGCCAAAGCCTTGGTGGGCGAAAATGAAGAGATTCGAAGCGATTTGCGCACGCATGGTCTGCTTACCCGAGACTCCCGCATGGTTGAACGTAAAAAGTTCGGCCGCAAGAAGGCACGTCGCCGCTTCCAGTTCTCTAAACGTTAATGGGATTTATACACGTATGTCTAAAATTACTGTACAACAACTTCTGAATGCCGGGGTTCATTTTGGCCACCTGCGCCGCAAATGGAACCCGCAAATGGCTCCATATATCTTTATGGAAAAAAACGGCATCCATATTATTGACCTCAACAAAACCGTTCTTCAACTCGAAGATGCCTCCAATGCCCTGAAGCAAATGGCGCGCTCCGGAAAAAAGATTTTGTTTGTAGGCACTAAAAAACAAGCCAAAGACATTATTGCCGAAAAAGCAAAAGGATGCGATATGCCTTATGTTACGGAACGTTGGCCTGGAGGGATGTTGACCAATTTTCAGACCATCCGCAAGACCGTGAAAAAAATGTCGCGTTTGGATTCAATGGTGAAAGACGGTACCGCTGAAACCCTTTCTAAAAAAGAACGGTTGGTATTAGACCGTACCAAAACCAAACTCGAAAAAGACTTTGGCTCCATCGCCGATTTGAACCGCCTTCCTGCGGCCATCTTTATTGTCGATATCAAGCGCGAACACATCGCCGTGGCCGAGGCCAAACGCCTGAACATTCCTACCTTCGGAATGGTAGATACCAACTCTAATCCAAACGATGTTGATTTTGCTATTCCCGCCAACGACGATGCCGCCGATAGCGTAGCCCTTATTCTGGATTATGTTACTCAAGCCATTCGCGAAGGTTTGGCCGACCGCAAAGCCAGCAAAGACGCCGATGAAGACGATGATTCTTCGGATGTTGCTGCCGCCTTGGTGGCCGCCGCTCCCGAAAGCTCAATCGCTTCAGCCCCTGTGGCCGAGGTTGAAGAGGTTCCTGTGTTGGCCGTTGCCGAGACAGAAACGTCCGATATCCAAGAAGAGAACACTACGCCCGAAACCGAATCCAACGATTAAATCTGTATTCCCGTGTCAATTACAGCAGCCGACGTAAATAAACTCAGACAGCAAACCGGTGCCGGTATGATGGATTGCAAAAAAGCCTTGGTGGAAGCCGAAGGTGATTTTGAAAAAGCCATTGAAATCCTTCGCAAAAAAGGACAAAAAGTAGCCGCCAACCGTTCTGATCGCACTGCGACCGAAGGGTATGTTTATGCCCATACTTCAGGCAACAACGGAGTGCTTATTGCCCTCAATTGCGAAACCGATTTCGTAGCGAAAAACGAAGAGTTTGTTGGTTTTGCTAAAGAAATAGCCGCTCTGGCTCTTTCCAATCAGTGCGATTCCATCGAAAGCATCTATGCCATTGGCATGGCCGATGGACGTACCATCCTTGACCACATCACCGAAAAAATCGGAAAAATTGGGGAGAAAATTGAAATCGGTGTTTGCCGCTTTCTAACAGCACCCGAATTGTTTGGATACAACCACCCCGGAAACCGAGTGGCAACCCTTGTAGGTTTGAACCAAACTGGCTCCGATGCTGTTGCCCAAGCCGCGAAAGATGTGGCCATGCAAGCCGCAGCCATGGCTCCGGTAGCCTTAGATAAAGACCATGTCTCTGCCGATGTGATTCAAAAAGAATTGGATATTGCCATCGATATTCTACGCAACGAAGGCAAGCCCGAAGACAAAATCGAAATGATTGCCAAAGGCAAACTCGAAAAGTTCTTTAAAGAATCAACCCTGTTGAACCAGGAGTTCATTAAAGACAACAAACAAAACGTTCGTCAGTATTTGCAATCGATCGACAAGGGCCTAACGGCCACGGCTTTCCATCGATATTCTCTTCAATAATGTAGGAACAGAGAAACTTCGGTTTCTCTTTTTTTTTATCCTTTACGTCCATGAAGTACAAACGCATCCTGTTAAAACTGAGCGGGGAATCCCTAATGGGACCCAAATCCTTTGGTATTGAACCCGAAATGCTGTCGCTGTACGCTCGGCAAATCAAAGGGATTCACGATGCCGGGGTTGAGGTGGCGGTTGTAATTGGAGGTGGAAATATATTCCGGGGCATCAATGCAGTTCAAGGCGGTTTTGACCGTGTGCAGGGCGATTACATGGGCATGCTGGCAACGGTTATGAATGGAATGGCCTTGCAATCGGCACTTGAAAATTTACAGGTTCACACCCGGCTGCAAACGGCCATTGAAATGAAAGAAATTGGCGAACCCTTTATTCGCCGCCGTGCGGTTCGGCATTTGGAAAAACGCCGGGTGGTCATTTTTGGGGCTGGCACCGGCAATCCTTACTTTACCACCGACACAGCCGCTTCGCTTCGGGCCATTGAAATCGAGGCCGACGTAATTCTGAAAGGCACTCGGGTGGACGGCATTTACTCCAGCGACCCCGAGAAAGATCCGACTGCGACCAAGTACGACCGCATCAGTTTCGATGAAGTTATACAGAAAGGGCTGAATGTCATGGATTTAACTGCGTTTACTTTGTGCAAAGAGAACAACTTGCCCATCATCGTTTTCAATGCGAATCAAGAAGGCAATTTGTTCCGGTTGGTGCAGGGCGAGACCTTGGGCACGCTGGTT
Organism: uncultured Flavobacteriales bacterium; assembly: GCA_903837495.1. Classification (GTDB taxonomy): domain Bacteria; phylum Bacteroidota; class Bacteroidia; order CAIKAF01; family CAIKAF01; genus CAIKAF01. The sequence goes on from CAILUT010000029.1 coordinate 31,268, forward strand.
AGCGCTTAATTTTTTCGGACTTTTTTGGGGGGCGGCTGCGGGCTTTCGCAGGTTGTCCGCGGTGGCCCATGGCCTGCCCAGCGGGCTTGCGGTGGCTCCTGAAGTCGCCTCCGCGCCACGCGGGCAGCGCATGGGCCCCCTTGCGGGCAACCTTGCTCAATCCCTGCCGCGGGGCCAACTCAATAATTGCAGGCCCCTGTTTTTTTAAGAATCATATATAAGGAATGCCAAGGCCCCGAATTTTTCAGGGCAAATCGAACAACAAAGGGCAAAGCCCTGTGCCAGCCAATTCCCTATGCGCCTACTAAAATGCGTTTATCGAACGTAAAACCGCAAGCGCCCGAAGAATTTTTGGCCAGAAGTTAAGGCCGCATTGTTGTTGGTCGAAATTCCGCCGGTGTTGCTGTACATCAGTTCGTGGCCTGGGTCGTAGCTGTTGAAGGAACGCGTTCCACAATTCACATTGGGTTGGTTGTATTGGAAGGCGGCTACCACCATGTTCATGGCATAGGCAGGCGAAGTTTGTACGTTCAATACGTATCCATTTCCCCAGCTGCCCCCCCAGCCCCCGTTGTCGGTGTTTTTTCCGGAAATACTAAACCGATGTCCTGTATTTAAGGCAATGGCATTGCCGTGCTGGGAACCGTGGTCGTATTGGCTGCTTGAACTTCCCGACGAGGTAAGGTTGTTGTAGGTCCAGTTGTTGGTGCGGGTGCCGGCCCCGCTGTAAATGATGTTGCCGTTGTTGTCGATAAGTTGAACCATAATTTCGGAGCCCGACCAGTTGGCCATGGTCCAATCTACGGCCTGATCAAACCAGCCGTTGTTGGCCGAGCAGGCCAAATCGATGTTGCCGGTGTTTACGAAGGTAGCGGCTTCGGTCCAGCCTCCGTTTAAGGTACTCATGTCGCAGTGCACACTTATAGGGGCGTTGCCGCCTGGGCCATCGGGGTCAATGGTATAGCTGCCCGATGTGGCATTGGGATTGGCTTGTTTGATTGCAAGGCAGCTGATGGGGTTTCCGGCCGATGCGGTAATGGATTGGGGAGCGCTGGATCCACAGGTATCGTTGGCCGTCACCGTGATGGCACCGCTGCCGGTGCTAAAATTAACAGTAATGGAGGTGCTGCCTTGTCCTGAGGCAATGGTTGCCGAGTTTGGAACCGTCCAAGTATAGCTGCTGGCACCAGGAACGGCGGCGATGGAATAGGCTACGCCCTGTTGGTTTTGATTTACTAGGCTGGGGCCGGTAATGGGACCGGGTGCGTTGAGCAAGGGAACCACTACAACCAACTGCGACGGGCTGTACGCGGTTCCGCAGCTGGTATCAATGGCGCGCAGTCGGTAGAATTGATCGGGCCCTTGGCCGGGCAGGGTTTGGGTATGCGTAGCAGCGCTGGCATTTGGAATGTCGGTCCAGCTGTAGTTGTCGGTCGAGACTTGCCACTGCAGCAAACCATTTTGACCGGTGGTGCTCATGTTCAAGGCACTGCCCCCGCAAGCGGTGTCTTTCGAAAAACTGAGTATTCCAGGTTGGGCTCCGCATTCGCAGCCAAAGGAATTCCAAAAAGTGCCTCCAAACACTTCAAAGCATCGAATGTCGGTATTATATATAAGGAGTCCTTGTGCGGGGTTTTGAATGGCTTGGCGTTGGGCCGAGCTTAAGCGGGGCAGCAAGACGCCTTTGGTGCTGTCTTTCAGTTCAAGCAACGAACTGGGGTCGGGGGCATTGGTGTTGATGCCTACCGACTGAGAAAAAGCCGAAAAGCATAGGGCGGCAAATAGCAAGGAGAAGAACGTTTTCATGCGGGGTTTGTTTTGAGAATTAAAGGTAATGTTATTTGGCGTTTTTGTTCGTTTTTGGGTTTGGTGCTAAGGCAACGAAAGGGATTTAAGCGGGACTTCCCTTTAGAAGCCTGGTTTGTCTGCTTGGTACATTGGAAGAGAAATGCGGACATTGAACTTGAGATTTGTTTGTTGGCTGGGGTTAAATCAAACGCCCAACTTTGAAAAAACCGTTTGAAACATAATAATAAACCTAAAAAATACGTGGGGTTGGTTTAAAGTATATTAAAATGAAAATGATAATGCCTTTAAACAAAGAAAAAAAAGCAAAAGATTTGTTTTATTTAAAAATTGTTTACATTTATAATCACTTAAAATGCATATTTGAAAACGAACAATTAATCCATTAATTTCTGCGTTATGCAACACAACAACCCTACATTGCAGAGAGTACTGCGCCCGTTGACCTTGGTTTTGGGCTGGCTCTTGACCCTGGGCGTATGGGCACAATGTCCAACGCCTTCCGCTTTAAGTTCAGCCGCGACCTGTGGTCAGGCGGCCACGCTTACAGCCTCTGGTTCCACCGGATTGTACCGTTGGTACAACCAGCCTAGCGGTGGTTCCGTGCTTGGAACGGGCGGTTCGTACACCACTCCAGCCATGTTCGCACAAGGAACCTATTATGTTGAAGCGGTAAACAGCTACAACAACCCCAACTGCATTAGCCCTCGGGCCGCTTTGGTGGTTACGGTGAATCCCTTGGCCATGCCAACGGGCACTGGAGCTACTGTAACGTGCGGCGGCGCGGCAACCCTAACTGCTTCGGGCTCTACCGGTTTGTTTCGTTGGTTTGCTGCTCCCACAGGCGGTTCTGTGTTGGGCACGGGGGCAAGTTTTACTCCGCCCAGCACCCTGCAAACAACAACCTATTATGTTGAGGCGACCAACAACTTGAACCCCTCGGCCTCGGTTGCCTTTAACTATACCGGCGGTCAGCAAAACTGGACAGTTCCA
>CAILUT010000030.1 GCA_903837495.1 uncultured Flavobacteriales bacterium
GACGGTCAGTACATCCAGGGTCCGGCGAAGCAAGACATCTACGTGTACCGCATCATTGTTCGCGATTTTTATGGTGAATACCATGAATTTCGGGGGAATGTGAATTTACTACGTTAAGGAAAATCGGGGCTTCCGGCCCGGATTGAGCAGGGTAGCCCGCATGAGGGCTTGCCGTTTTCCAAACCGGTTTGGGAGCGAGCTTGTGAGCTACCCAAAGCGGTATTGGAAACGAGCAAGGCCCAGAGGACTACCCGCGAAAGCCGGAAAAGCCGGCCTAAAAAAAATCAGGTATTGCAGATTCATTTTTTTTGTTGGGCGGCTATTCCGGCTGTTCGCTGTAGTCGCCTTGGCTTTGCGGTTGTGCAATGTCCGCCCGTGGCTCACGCTGCTCGCCCCGGCCGTCCGTTGCACAAAACCGCAAAGCCTGCGGCGCCTGCCGCTGCCATCCGGGCCGCAGCGCGTCTTGAACGGAAATCAATGTTGAATCAGCAAGCTTGTTTGAAATGCCGCTCCATTGGCGGCTGTAAAGTTTAGCGAATAGGTTCCGCTAGGCCATGACCCAGTATCTATTTTGATTGCAGGGTGTGCAACAATTTGTTCAAAAATCTGATTTCCCTGCATGGAAATGATGCTGAGTTGGCCAGGCAGGTCCTGGGGGTTAATCTGCACGGTTGTTTGCGTATCTGCAGGATTTGGATAAACCTGTATTTCAGATTTGGACTTCTTTTTACGGGCCTTAAAGGCAAAAAAGACAAGGCCGGCCCCCAGCATACCAACGGATAAAAATCCGGCCAGAGTAAGCAGGTTGTTTTGCTGCCGCAAGCGTTCCTGTTCTAGTGCAATTTCAGCAATTCGCTTCCGCAAGGTAGGGTTTAGTCTAAGCAATTGTTTGTCGTAGAGCATGCTGGAATCTGCGGCCAAAAATCCAATAAAAATTTGGCGTAGGGAATCCGAATCCAGCAAACTAGGAGATTCGTAGGTTAATTCGTAAAAGGCCTTTATTCGATTTTGAATCAATTGATAGGTGCTGTCGAGCAAATTCGCCGATTTGGCATAGAAGAACTGTCCATCGGTGGCTTGAGCCAACAGATTTAGGCTATCTGTATATACATCGCCAAGTCCAACAACGTAGATAGGAATGTCTTTTTCCTTGGCAAGGTCAACCACATCGGAATAGGTAAAGACCGAAGAATTATCCATTCCGTCGGTGAGGGCAACAATTACTTTTAGCGAATAATCGGGCTGAAAATTCTGCAAAGCCACCATTAAGGCATCGTAAAACGCGGTTGCCGAATCGGCATTTATATTATCCAGCGTTTTATTCAGCAGCGTTTTGTTGTTGGTGGGCTCTATGCGCACATCGACCGTACTGGTAAATCCAACCAAGCCAATTTTATCTTTAGCGCCATCAAGATTTTCAATAAATCGCCGTACGGATTGCTTGGCATGCTTAATTGGAGGGGTGTACGCGTTAGGGAAAACGGGTTGTCCACGTTCATCAAAAGGCAAAAGGTAAGGGTTTATGCCTAGCCGGATGAATTCGTTCACATCTGTCAACATAGACCCCGAGTGGTCTAGAACCATATTCACTGAAATGGGCATTCCTTCCGACAAAGGTTTTAGGGAGAGAACCTTGCAGGCCTTGCTGTTTTCTTCTACGGTCATGGCCGACTTAGATAATCCAAAGTAGGGTTGGCCGTCGGCTTTTTCGGCCCGAAACAAAATAGAAATTCGGGGAATGGAATCGGGATGAATTTGAAGGATAGAGAGGCGTCCGTTTCCGGTATGGCCCAATTCGCCTTGAATGGGTTCCGATTGTCCAAAAGAAATCAGGCAATTCAGCAGTGCTGCACCAAGAAAGCTGTAATTAGCCGGAAAGTGCATCAATCCATAACTGTAACCGTACCGCTGACTTTTCCTTCATTGCCTTGGCAATCCACATAGCTTAAAACAGCGAAATAGGTTCCGGGCGCTACAGGCGTTCCACCGGGGGTATTTCCATCCCAGCGGGAAGACAAATCGTTGGTTTGAAATACCGAAACTCCCCATCGGTTGTAAATGGTCAACAGGAATTGTTCGGCGGTTTCCATGGCAGCGATATAATAAAAGGCATTATCGGCATTGGCTGTTGCCCCGCGGTACAAAATATTGGGCAATTCAAAAGGAGGTATGCCTTCGATTAAGCTTATTTTCACTTGATCTTCGGTGCTTCCGCACAGATTGGTGATGCTTAGAGTAATGGTAGTGTCCCACCAAACAAAATTTATGGTGTCAGTAACTCCGTTCCACCAAAGCACATTTCCAAGGGTGTCGGTAACCGTTAAAATGGCCGTATCGCCTGTGCATACTTCTTGGTCTGCCACATCAAATACGGGGAGGAACTGGGCATCGGCAAAGGTTGAATCCAATCCTTTGCAGTTGTTTGGATCGGTTACTTCAACGTAATACCAGCCAGGTTGATCTACGGTATAGGTTTGGGTGTTGGGGCCATTTTGCCAGGCATAGTTCAAAAATCCGGCTCCGGCGTCGAGTGTAACATCGGAGTTTTCACAAATGGCCATGGTATCTCCGTCCAGCAACACATCGGGACGGGGAAAAACGGTAATGCGCAAGGAATCGCGGGTGCAAACCACGCCGGCCGAATCTACGGCCATGCGAATAACCAAGACCTGATTTCCAGGGCCATTGTGTCCGTACAGGAATTCAGGAGTTGGAATGCTTCCGTTGTTCAGGTTGGAATCGGGCGTCCAGGTATATCCAAATCCGGCTAAAACTTGAGAGGGGTTTAGGGTAACCGGAATATCAGAACAAATGCTTAAATCGTCGATTTTTACGTTTGGTTTCGGATAGACTTTAATGCTCATGGTATCGACTACGGTAGTATCTAGGCATTCATCGTAAATGCTGATGATGTAATCGCGGCTTACAGGAGGCTGAACCACGTAAGGGGTGGCTAATGCGGTGCCGTTTAAAGTCCAGGTTGTGTTAAAAAATCCAGAACCGCCGGTATTGGAGTAGGCTAGGGGCACTACTTGTCCTCGGCAAATGCTGGTGTCGGAAGCCGTTAAGCTAAGCGGGGAAACGTCTTTAATAACAAGGGTTACGGTACTCATTACGGGTACATTGCAAATGGTATCCATAATGGTGATGGTCAGGGTTTCATCGGGTTCGGGGATGCCATCTAAAAAGGGAGTGATGCTTAAGAAAACGGTATCGATGCCTGGGGGAAAAATAACGTAGTTGGGGAAGGCTGGAAAATCGGCACCTTGAGTAGCCGTGCCAGAGGAATTAAAGAAAACGGTGTCGTTTTGGGTACTTTCGCCTGCTCGGATAAACTTCAGGGTTGCATCGCTGCAGCCTTCGTAAAGAACGGTATCGTTGCTAAACCCACCGGTGTTGTTAAAGTCAATTTGGCTTGAGATGGAGACCAATCCGGCGTTGAAGGAGTTGGCTTTTAGGAAAACGGCCGAGTTCAAAGCTCCATCAATAACATCGGCCACGCCCATGCGCAGGGTGTAGGTGGTGCAGGGAATTACAGCGGCTTTGGCTTTAAGAGGGGTGGTAAAGCCTCCGAATGCCACCGTAGTTGGGTTGCAATTGTCAACAAAATATTGGCAGTTGTTGCAGGGGCCGAACGCGCAACCCCCGGATTGCCCGTTGTTAACGTTGTTGATGGTTACGGGCAGGTTTGTTCCTGGAATAAGGGCAATGTTTTCATTGATGTATTGCCCGCCTCCGGGTTTGGGGCCTGTTAAGAAAAAGCCAAACACATCGTTGAAGGTTGAGTTTACGTAGAAATTGTATTCGGCCGAGGCGAATACGTAATCAAATTCGAGGGTATCGCCGCCGGGAATAAAATCAAACTGAATGATTCCGGCGTTGTTGGTAACCGATCCGTTGGCAAGTTGACTAAGCAGGGGGTCGCCGGGCGTATTTGCCCCGGTCAAAAAATTGCCGGCAGACAAACCGTTGGGGGGATTGATGTCGCAGGTGGCAATAACCACTCCGCTGGAAATGCCCAAATTGGAGTTTGCCCCGTTGAAACGGCCAAATTGAAGTGGAAGCCCTTGGCTAGAGATGTTGCTTACATTTAAACCATTTCCAACCAAAACGTTGTTAATTAGGTTGGCAGGAGTGTCGTATTGAGTGGTTAGTTGAGCCTTTAATCCGAATCCAATTATTAGGAAAAACGCAACTAAACTCAAATTCCCTTGTACCTTTGTGTTGAATAACCGCATTTACTTTAAGTTAATATGTCGAAGGTATTAAAAAATAGGTCGTCTTCTATTGTTTATTCGACCTTTTCTGACCTTAATTCGCTGCACTCAGAGGAAGAAAATGAACATGAAATTGGGCCCGACTCGGTTTCGTTGGGTGTGCGTTTTGAGAAAAAGGGCCGATCTGGCAAAACCGCCACCTTGATTTTTGGAGTAGATGTTTTGCCTGCCGAGCGCCGCAGCGAGTTGGCCAAGCAAGTTCGGGTGCATTGTGGTACGGGCGGTTCGGCAGCTGAGGACCATATTTTATTGCAAGGCGACCAGGTGAATAAGGTGATGAAATTTTTGCAAAATCAGGGTTATAAGGTTAAAAAAATCGGCGGTTAATGTTTTGCATGGTATTTGCTTAATTTGATTATATACTCTTTTAATATGCGTTTACTCTTATTAATCCTGCTTGTTTTTCTGAGCACTTCGTGCTCTGTATCAAGTCAATCAATAAAGCAGGCCAAAGGCCTTGAGGCCGAGGGTGATTTTCGGGCTTCGGCAACGGCTTACCATCAATTTTTGTTTCGGAAGCCTGGGCACAAAGATGCACGGATTGGTCTTCAACGCACAGGACAGCGTGTACTGGACGATTTGCTCGGCAATTTTTGGGTGAAGTACAATTTAGAGGACTTTTCAGCTGCTGTTGCATTGTACCAAGAGGCTCAAGATTTTGAGCGTCAAATTGCGAGCATGCAAATTCGGCTGTTGTGGCCCGACCATTACAAAGGATATTTTTCAGACGCCTTAGGAAAAGAAGTTGATGCTTGGTTTGCTGAAGGTGCTAAAGCAATTGATGCCGGAGATTACACAAAGGCCCGCAATCTGCTTCGCAACATTGAATCGAAAAAACCGGATTACGAAGGGATTCGAGAACTTAAATTGGCCGTAGAGGTTGATCCGTGGTATAGAAATGGTTTGACAGCCATTCAAGCAGGGCAAGCGGGAAAAGCCATGGAGTGGTTTAGTAAGGTGAACGAAAAAGCCCCTGAATACCGAGATTTGCGGGCTTTGATGGCGGAGTTAAGTTCAAAAAACAAACGGGTAATTGCGGTAATGCCATTTCAGGAGCAAAAAAGAGGCCGTCGCATTGCTACCGAATTTGGGGAACAGGTAGTAAACGCCTTGTTAAACTTGAATAATTCATTGATTCAACTTATTGACCGGGAAAATGTAGAACAAATTTTGAGGGAACAACGCCTTGGTCTTTCTGGTTTGATCGATGAAAAATCGGCTTCCCGTGCTGGAATGTTGCTGGGGGGCAATGCAGTGCTGATTGGCTCGGTGGTTAATGTGGCCGAGGAAGAGCCGGCCTTGCAGCGTGAAACCAAATCTGCTTTTGTACGCGAGCGGTTCACCTACCACGACCAGCGTACGGGAATGAGTCGGGCGGACGTACGTTTTAGCCCTGTGAGTTATACGGAAGTCAAGGCACAGCGCACCATTACCCTAACTTTTAAATACCGATTGATGGATGTTGAGTCGGGTACCATTTTAGATTCAGATGTGATTACTAGGTCGGCAACCCACCAGGTGTTTTATGCCGAAACATCCTTGCCGATTGACCAATTGTCGCCCGTTCAGGGCACCCTTTCGGCGGCTGAATTGGCAAAATGGCGGGAGCGATTTAGCCAGTCGTCTGCTTTAAAACCGTTTGCCGAATTGACAACTGTGGTTGAGAAAGATGTGGCCAAAGAAGTTGCCGAACGCATTCAATCTAAAGGCCTCAATTGAGTATGTTCCGCACCGTAATTTTCTTCGCTGCATTTTTGGTTCTTGCCTCCTGTTCGGTTCGAAATAATCCGATAGAGTTGGGTTCGGAAACTTCTAGCCATGCGATTCCAGAATGGTTTTTGCAAAAGCCAACCTCTGAATCTTATTACTATGGTTTAGGTTCTGAGCTGAATGCAGGAAATCCTGAATTGGCTTTTGACAATGCACGAAAAAAGGCATTGCGGGATATTGCCACAGAAATTGAGACCAAGATTGAATCAAACAGCATTCTTTCGCGTTTTGGGAATTCAGACCAGGTTCGAGATGTGTATTTGTCTGAAATCCGAACTCGAACTTCTGTTCAGATTGAAGGGTATGAATTGGTGAAAACAAAGGAGTCCGGTTCACGGCTGTATGTTTTGTATCGACTGGACCGGGCTGCATATTGGGCCTCTGTGCAGCAAAAGAAACAGGCTGCTCTAACACAGGCCCATCGTTTTTTGGAATTGGCCCGACAGCAGTCGGAGAAAGGTCAGTTTAAATCGGCGGTAAGTCAAGCCTTACTGGGGCTTCGTGTTTTGGAGCCTTATGCCGACCAATCCACGGTTTTGTCCGTAGCTGAAGGCAATGTTGATTTAGCGGCTGAATTTGCCTCTTTTTTGTTGGGGCAGCTCTCGGGCCTAGCCCTTCAGCCCAATCCCGTCAAATTGACCTTGAATCCCTTGGCGAACGAAGCACAGCGCAGTGTTTTTATAACGCTAAAGGACGGAGGAGCTTTCCCCGTTGCCCAGGTTCCCCTGCGTATGCAATGGTCGGCAGCAGGCCTTAGAACAGAAACCCTTCCGGGTTCGTTTGTTACCACTGCCCAAGGGCAGGTTCAGGTTGTATTGCCTAATTTAAGTGGGGCTGAATCGGCTCAGCTCACCGTTCTTATGGAGCCTGTTTTATGGTTTGCAGATTCATTGATGCCTGGGTATTTAAAGTCCATGTTTCTGTCTTTTTCTCGTTCGGTGGGCGTTCCAGTTTCCTTTTTTAAACCTACCATCCGGTTAAGGGTACGTGAAACCAACCCAGAATTTACAACTTCTTATCCTGCCTTAGAATCCACGGTAAGAACTTGGCTTCAGGATCAGGGTTACCCTTTGGCAGAATCGAATTCGGCAAAAGCAGATTTGCAATTGAATATAGAAAGTTCATCTTTTAAAGGGCAAGCACAAGGCGGTATATTTATTAGTTATGCCGATTTGCAACTTACAGCGGTACGAACTTCAGACAATAAAACGGTTTTCAGCAGCCAATTGGATCGGCTGAAGGGAGCGGATTTGTCGTACGATGCCGCCCGAAAGCGGGCCCTGGTTAGCCATCGAACCGAACTGCAAAATTGGTTGAACGAGGTGTTTAAAAATGCAAATAAACCATGAAGTTTAATTTAACGGATGTTCAGGCTTTGATTCGTGCGCGCCGCAGTGTTCGGCCTGAACAGTTTAAGTCTAGAAAAGTACATCGAGACCAAATTGAAGCGCTGATCGAAGCAGCAAATTGGGCCCCTACCCATGGGCAAACCGAGCCTTGGCGATTTAAAGTTTTTACAGGCCCTGCTTTAGAATCTTTGCAGCTTAAATTGGCCGAGGCCTATCGAAGGAATAGTACTGAACTGGCTTATTTGCAATCAAAATACGATCGAATTCGGGACCGGCACCATTGTGCTTCAGCGGCAATTTTGGTGTACATGAAACGGCAAGTTTCGGGCAAAATTCCAGAGGTTGAAGAAATATTGGCGGTAGGGTGTGCCGTACAAAACATGAGTCTTTTGGCAACCACCTATGGAATGTCTTTGTTTTGGTCGAGCGGTTCGGCTGTTTATGAGGAGCAATTTGCAGAAGAGATAGGAATATCAAAGCCTGACCGCATTTTGGGCGTGTTGTATCCAGGTTATCCGGAAGGGGAATGGCCTGAGGGAAAGAGGCAGTTCTGGATGACTAAGGTGGATTGGTTCGCAGAATAAATCGGGCGCAATTTTTTCGGTTCTGCCCCTGAATAATTGAATAGGAAAGCTGGGGTCGATGGAGTTGAACTGCCGAAAAGAGGGTTTAATTTTTAACGCAACGGCAACTTAAACCGGTATTAAGGGTATTCCCGATCCTGCGAATTCGGCTGTCGTTGTGGTATAGATAGCGGGTGTACCCTTGTCCGTTGCCGTCCAAACCAATGGCCCAAAAGGCCGCAATTTCTTGGGCCGAATTAAATATGCCAGTTGGTCCGCTGCGTCCGCCAGCGGGCAGAGCCGTGAAACCTGAATTGTTGTTGCCGTTTCCATTGTTTAGCCAACCGCTGATGGATTTTAAGGCTTGGGCCTCTTGATTGCCTCGGTATCCTATGGAATCGGCTTGGGCTTGGGTTAAACCCAAACTCATTTCCATGTTTTTCCAATCCGCATCGGTGGCCACATGCCAGCCAGAAGGACATAAACCTCTGGCATCAATGGCAGCGGCGTAATTGTAATACCTTCCATAACCCGATTGATTGGGGTCGTTGTTGTAGTAGCACCAAGCGGGTGTATTGGTTTGACTCCAGGTGTTGTTTCCCTGCACCTCAGAAATAAAATCACCGTTGGCAAAACGATGGGTTCCTACATTTTGAATGGTCCAGCAATGGCTGCCAAGCATTATTGTGTTGTAGGTAATTCCAGAGGTGTCGGTGAGGAGCGCAGGACATTGGGTTGGGCAGCCTTGGCTGGCCCAAACGGGCTTTCCTTGGCAAAAAAACAAGCGGTCGTTTTGATTGCCAGGCGGAACAATGGCCCATTTAATTCCATCCCAAAACAACAATTCGCCGCTGGCTTGGCCTGGGGGTAAGCCTAGACAGTGCCAATCTTGACCGGTGTAAAAGCAGTAGCGGGCCGAATCGGTATCAAACACAAGAAGGCCCGTTGCAGGTTGAAGAATGGATTGCCGTTGGACGCTGCTCATGCGGGGGAATAAAACCCCCTTTAGGGTGTCATGAACATCAAGCAGGGAAGATGTATGTGGTTGGTTTGTACCGATACCCACAGATTGGCTAATCAAGCCCTGCGGTAAAAAGAAGAGGAGGAAAAAAAGAAAGGATAATCTGCTTAAAACCATTAATTGGAAAAATTCAATTCAGAAGTGTATTGACCGCCGCGCAGGGAATCAATAGTAATGGAATTTAATTTTAAGCCCCTCATGTGCAGTTGGCTTCTTGAGGAGAAAACTCCTTTTCCTTCTGGAATGTTGGTGTAATCGGTTGCCCGGGGTACCACGCTGGCACTTGGCTTATTGATGACCAAATAATCGTAAAACGCTTTTGCGGCTCCGTACACAGCAATGTCAATTTGGATAAATTCCCTACCCAAGGTTTGATCTTCGGCTAAATTGTTTACCACGCTGCTGTAAAATTCCTCTTTAGTAATGGGAAGTTTGATTAAATTCGATTGGCAATCGGAATTGGGAATCATGGAATATCGATTGGTAAAGGACTTGCGTACTCGATTGCTTGGATTTGACTGAGGGAATTCATCGTAAATAAAGGTAAGTTCAAACTGATGGGCTTGAGTGGTGGCGGAGGTATTGCAGGACCATTCAAATCTGACTAATTTATTGTTTGTATTGGGTTCCCAATTTAAAGCTACCGAGGGAGAGTTTGGGTAATTGAAAACGGATGAATTTGCTATGTTGGTTGTGGCTTCGGTTCGTTTTTGGTTGTCGGGGTTAAAAATGACCAAGGTGTATCGGAAGTTTTTATCAATGGGGCTGGTAGTCAAATACAACACATTGGAGTTGCTGGCAAAAACGCCACTGTCTTTTGGAATCGCGTTGATGGTTTTTTGCATGGGCAAGGAATCCACCACTTGATTGTTTGACATGTTTAATTTCAATAAAGCAACTTGAAGATTGGGGTAGTTTAGGGAGTCGGCGATTTGAGCAAAAACAAGGGCATTTCCATCTCCCAAAAAGGCTTTATTAATGCGCACCCAATTTGAATCTTCGCTGGCATCGAGGAGTCCATAAACAACGGGAATGTCTTTGAAGTTGGAGGTTAGATCTACCTCGTTGTCGTTGCAGGCAAGAGCTAGAAATCCAACGAAGCTGGGAAGCAATAAAAAACGTAATGCGTTCATAGGGGTAAAGGTACAACTTAAATTACCAGCTCAAAAGTTCTTCGATGGTATTGCTTAGGCGGTTCCAAGGTAAAAACGCTTGTTCAAGGGCGGGGGCAAAAGGAACGGGAGTATTGTCGGCCGACAACCGTTTTACGGGAGCATCCAGCCATTGAAAGCAGGCCTCTTGGATTTTGGAAGCCAAATCGGCTCCGATTCCACCCAGGTCGGTGGCTTCGTGCAAGACCAGAGCTCTACCTGTTTTTTTTACACTTTGGAATACGGTATCGTAGTCCAACGGAACCAAGGTTCTTAAGTCGATAATTTCGATGGTATTTTCTGGGAAATCAGATAGGCATTCCAAGGCCTTAACCACCCCCATGCCGTAGCTAATTAAACTGAGTTTTTCGCCTTTAGAACAGAGGTTGGCTTTGCCTTCGGGAAGGGTGTAATACGAAGTAGGAACTTGTTCTTCTTGAGCTCGGTAAAGGGCTTTATGTTCAAAAAACATAACAGGGTTTGGGTCTTCAAATGCGGACAGCAAAAGACCTTTTGCATCATAGGCATTTGAGGGGTAGTAAATTTTTAAGCCGGGGGTATGAAAAAACCAAGCTTCATTGGATTGGCTGTGAAAGGGGCCGGCCGCGACTCCTGCCCCGGTGGGCATGCGTACAACCACATCGGCGGTTTGCCCCCAGCGCCAATGGGTTTTGGCCAGGTTGTTGACTACAGCGGTAAATCCAGAGCTAACGAAATCGGCAAATTGCATTTCAACCATGGCTTTCATGCCCTTGATGGATAAACCGAGGGCGGCACTCAGGATCGCCGATTCGCAAAGGGGGGTATTTCGCACCCTTTCTGCTCCGGCGGTATCCAATAAACCGTCTGTTGCCTTAAAAACGCCCCCATACGTTCCAATGTCTTGACCCATTAAAATAAGTTGTGGGTGTTTTTCTAAGGCCAATTCCAATGCGCTGCGAACCGCATCAATGATGCGCATGGGTTTGGTTTCTGGGTTTTGGGGCTGCATTGGAACAGCAGAATAGGGAGCATAGACGTCGTAGAGGCTTTCTTCGCGGTTGCCGGGGAGTTCGGGTTCATCAAAAACGGCTAACACATCCGAGTCAATGGTTTCTTTAAGTTTCAGGCGAATTTGCTCTTGTTCTTCTTTTGGCATTATCGCCTCGTTGTGCAGCCAATTTCCATACTGATCGATGGGGTCTTTTTGCTTCCAAGCATCGAACAAATCTTGAGGAACGTATTTGACTCCGCTGGCTTCTTCGTGTCCACGCATTCGAAAGGTCAAGCATTCAACCAATACGGGTTTGGGGTCTTGGCGCATTTCTTCTGCCAGTGAACGCAGGGTGGCATACACCTCTAAGATATTGTTTCCGTCTATACGGACAGATTTCATTCCATAGCCCAAAGCGCGGTCAGAAAGTTGCGAACATTTGTATTGTTCGGAAGAGGGGGTAGAGAGGCCATACCCATTGGATTCTATGCAAAAAATCACGGGCAAATCCCAAACGGCGGCCACATTTAAAGCTTCATGAAAATCGCCTTCGGAGGTTCCCCCGTCGCCGGTAACGACAAAAGTTACTTTTTTCTCGTTTTTCAGCACGCTGCCCAGTGCGATTCCATCGGCCACGCCCAATTGAGGCCCTAAATGGGAAATCATGCCTACCATGTGGTACGGGTTCGTGCCAAAATGAAACGAGCGGTCTCGGCCTTTTGTGAATCCATTTTCTTTGCCTTGCCATTGGGAAAAAAGGCGTCGAAAGGGAACACCACGGGCAGTAAACATGCCTAAATTCCGGTGCATGGGCAGAAGGTATTCGTCTTGGTGCAGAGCCATAGCGGCGCCCACAGAAATGGCTTCTTGCCCAATGCCCGAAAACCACTTGCTGATTTTTCCTTGTCGGAGTAAAACCAACATTTTTTCTTCGATAAGCCTGGGGTAAACCAATTCACGATACAAGGCCCGAAGTTCGGCATCGCTGATGCCCTGCCGCTCAAATTTCATGCTGACAACTTTGGTGCAAACATAATCAGTGCACTTGGATTCTCCTATTTAAAGGTGGGTTTATGCACTCAAATCGCATTTCGTTTTATAAAAATACGTCCTTAGCTCGTTTAAAATGGAGAAAAGAATTTGAAATCGCTGTAATTTTTCGTTAATTTGTTGCTATTAGATATAATTCCACATGAAAGGTTCCTCTTTATCCATTTCCATTCTTTTCCTTGGCATTTTATTGTCTGCTTCTATTTCTTCGTGCACAACGGAAGGGTGTACCGATGAACGCAGCGACAATTATGACTCGACGGTAGATCAAGACAATGGAAGTTGCCAACCCATCGAAACGGTGCGTAAATTTATGTCCACGTACATTGTTACAGAATCGTGTTCAAGTGGTCCTGCAACTCAAAGTTATGTTCAATTTGTAGAGGGAGATAAGTTCAAGTACGAGTTTAAAATCAACCACTATGTTGACCCAGCAGGAAACCTGGGTGTATTGACCTTGGGCGAAGGCAAATTGGTTGCCGAGGTTTCTCAGTACACCTTTACCATTCCCGCACAGCAAATGGATACTTTAAGCAGCATTTGGTATGTAGGTCAAGGATTTATTTCGGCCAACCGATTGGAGCTTCAATACAAAATGATTGACTCGGCCGAAGCCAATCCAGCCAACATGGTGAAGCGGGATTGTGAGCTTCTAGGTATGCGCATTAAGGAAGAATAAGCAATGGGATCGCGGTTCCTGTCCCTGATTCTTTTTGCATGCATGTTTTTATGGGTTGGGTGTGGCGAAGAGCAAGGTTGCACAGACCCCCGGTCCGATTATTATGTTTCTACCGCAGAAATGGACAATGGATCATGCCGGGAAGCTGAAATGGAGTCAAAGTTTACGGGCACATGGACTTTTATGCGTGCAGACAGTGTGTATTATACGGCCAGCATAACACCTTCTGAAAGTGGAGGCGATTTTAAAGTGTTTTTCAGTTCAGATTTGGGGTATTCGCAGCAAAATGTAAACATACAGCCGGCCATGTTGATTAATCGAGATGCAGCAAGGGTTTTGTTTTGGGATGTTTCAGGTGCGGGGAATGGGACACTTGACAGCATGGTAATGGTAAAAGTAGGCCCTGACCAGGCCGAATTGTTCTGTTATTTCAAGGGCTTTGCTTTTATTCCTAACGGCCTTCAAAAACATATTGGGAATCGATAATTTTAGTTTTTCCCCTTTTAGGGTATATGAGCAGCCTTTATAAAAAGAGCGTCGTTTTTATTTTTTGGGTTTCAGCCTACTGTGTTTCTGCTCAATTGCCTTCAGATTCACTCACCGACACGATTTCAAGGGTGGTTGTTTTGCCTGAGTTCAATGTGCTTGAATTGAGGACCTTCAAAAACAAGGGATTGCAGCGCCGGTATGACCGTTTGGTGGAACGTGTA
>CAILUT010000031.1 GCA_903837495.1 uncultured Flavobacteriales bacterium
CGCCAACTTAGTCAGCCGCAAATTCTCGAAAATCCCCGGCCAAATTTTCCGCGCCAACTTAGGCCGCCACAAATTCAGAAGCCCCCCGCCCAAATTTTCCGCACCAACTTAGTCAGCCACAAATTCAGAAGACCCCCAGCTAAATTATTTACGCCAGTGTTAGCCACGACTACAAAACATTCGTGCATTCGTGGCTAAATTTTCTGCGCCAACTTAGTCAGCCCCAAATGCACGAAGAACCCCGGCCAAATTTTCCGCACCAACTTAATCAGCCCCAAATTCTCGAAAATCCCCGGCCAAATTATCCGCGCCGCGGATAGACAATTGGAATTTGCATGGAAGTTCAAAACAACCTTAGAGCCTGCCTCAACACCAACCACAATCAATCCTTTTCCAAACCGCCGAACAAACAGCCCCGTTAGAGCAGCCACATGGGAAGCTCCTACACCAACGGCCACGACAAAACCCTTAATCAATGATGATGTCCGCCGGGCCCATGCACATGCCCGTGGTCCAACTCCTCTTCGGTGGCCGCACGCACCTCTACCACCGTACCGGTGAAATGCAGATGTTTGCCCGCCATGGGATGATTGAAGTCGATGGTTACCGTTTCTAGGCCACGCTTTACAACCTTACCCGCCAGTGCATTGCCTTCGGGGTCCTGCATTTGAATGGTTTCGCCCTCTTTTACAAATTCCTCTGCAAAGCGTCCTTGAATCATAAAAGCCGAAACCGGCAAATCCACCACTGCCTCTGCGTCCATAAGACCATAGGCACGCTCTGGGCTCAGCTGAAAATCAAAAGCTTCTCCAGCCAAATTTCCTTGCAACTGCTCCTCGAAATCGTCGAGTAAATTGCCTGAGCCAAACAAAAAGTAAAAAGGCTGAGCCTCGGTTACGGTTTCAACCAGCTCGCCGCTGTTTGCTTCTTTTAGGGTGTAGGTAATGCCCACCACCGCGTCTTTTTCAATGTTCATGAGGTTGGTTTTGCTCAAAGGTATAATTTTAATTTTTGGGCAACAGCTTAGCCCTCCGCGGGTTGAACCGCGGCGAAAACAACAAAAGGTCCGCTTTCTTTATTGCTGGGTGGCGTACAGCTGTGCGTTTTGCGGCAGCCCCCCTAAATCTAAGTTTGTGCTCATGCGCAGCTCGCCCTCTTTCAACGTCTGAATGGTCCAGGTTGTGGTTTGACCTTCGCCTTCCACGATCAACTGTTTTTCATCGGCCGACAAGCTCCAAGTGCCAGCAATTTGCACGGCCACCAGGTCAAGATCAAAATTTCCTTCCCGATCCATAATCAAGGAAACCGGCTGCCCTTGCGACACAAAAGGTAAAATATCGGTGCCCATCGCGGTCAGCGACTGCACCTCCCAAGGCTTTTCCACCAAAAAGTCCGTGGTCGATTTCTCGCAGGAACTGAAAATCAGGCTAAGGCCTACAAGCAAAGTAGTTAAGGCAAGTTTCATGTTTTGTTTTTTTGCAAAGTACGGAAGAGATTGCATGACCCACAAGGGTTTAGGCAAAGTTTTTTCAATTTTTTTTAGGGCGCCTATTCCTGCCCTCACTGCAAGTCCGCGGCCGGCGTTGGGGCGGGGCAGCGGGCTTCGGGGGCTCCCAAGGTCGCCTCCTCGCACCGGCCCCGCCGCCCCGCCGCCCTGTGGGCTTTCCGTGTCGGTCAGGGGCGCAGCCCCCTCGCTAATTTGACGCCGCAGAATTGTTTTGTCGGTTGGAATGGGAATCCAGCTTGGCCGGGGTCTTGGGGCATCGCCCCGCCGCCCCTTGGGCCTTCTGTGTCGTTCCGGCCCCAACAACACCCCCCCAACCCTGAAACAAATGAATCATGCGCTTAAACCCTTTGCTCCGGCAAGGTGTTTCCTGCTAAGTATTCAATTAAGAACCGAATCAAAAGAAATTTAACAAAACGGAGTCTAGGACGAAGGATTATGTAAAGATATTTCTAATTTTGCCCGCAACTTAAGTTACAATTCAAAGGCATGGCAAAAACCATTCACCTGAATAAAGGGCTAGACATTCGGCTAGTGGGCGAGGCGGCTCTAAAAACAGAACCGGCTTCGGTATCCGATACGGTATTGATTAAACCCACAGATTTTGTGGGAATTAAACCCAAAACCCTGGTTCAAGCCGGAGATGAAGTGTTGGCAGGAAGCCCGCTTTTCTTCGACAAAAACAACCCAGAAGTTGTCGTCGTTTCGCCGGTGAGCGGAGAGGTGGTTGAAATTGTTCGCGGCCCCAAGCGGGTCTTGCTGGGCATTAAAATTTTGGCCGACAAAACAGTGCGCTCCCTACAACTGCCCCGCATCGATGTTCAAAATGCCGATGCTGAAACCCTTATTAAATTCCTTTGCTCCCACGGTGTTTGGGCATTTATCCGCACCAAACCCTTTGATGCAGTTGCCTTTCCCGACATTAAACCCTCTGCAGTTGTGGTTTGCGGGTTCGACTCCGCACCCTTAGCGCCTTCGGTCGAGTTTTTGTTGCAAGGCAAAGAAGAGGCCTTTAAGAAGGGATTGGAAGTGCTGTCAAAAGTTTCAGGCCGCAAAGTGCATCTAACAACCCACGCCAAAGCGAACAATCCCGGCTGGGCGAACGCCTTCTCGGGAACAGAAAACGTGGTTTTTAGCGGACCACACCCTGCAGGCAGCGTAAGCGTTCAATTGCACCACATTGCTCCATTGAACAAGGGCGATTTCGCTTGGTACGTTCAGGCCGAAGACGTGGCCCGCATTGGGACTCTGGTTTCAGAAGCCCGTTTTGATGGAAGCCGCCGCATCGCCCTGACGGGTTCTAGCATCAACAACCCCATGTACCTCGATGCCGTTATAGGCAGCAGCATGGCCGCCCTTTTGAAAGATCAGAAAATGGCCGATACCGAATTCGGAAACCGGGTGATCTCAGGCAACGTACTCACCGGCGATAAAGTAGGCCACGACGGATACCTCGGGTTTTATCACCATCAGGTAACGGTTATTCCAGAAGGAAAACACCGGGAATTTTTTGGATGGGCCGCTCCTGGATTTGATAAATTTAGCCTGTCGCGCACCTTCTTTTCGTGGATTACCCCCTCAAAAAAGTACGCCCTTACCACCAATATGCACGGAGAACACCGGGCCTTTGTGGTTACCGGCGAATACGAAAAGGTGTTTCCTTTGGATATTTTCCCCGTTCAATTGCTTAAGGCCATTCACAATGGCGACATCGAACAGCAAGAAAACCTAGGCATTTATGAGGTTTCGCCCGAAGATTTCGCCCTCTGCGAATTTGTCTGCACCTCAAAAATCGAATCTCAATCTATGGTGCGTGCTGCCCACGACTTGCTGTACGGCGAATGGGTTGACAGCCGCAAAGAACCTGTTCATCACTAATCGCGATAGAAATACGGAATTGGTACTATGAAACCACTGAAACGTCTAGTTGAAAACGTCGAACCCCATTTTGCCGAAGGCGGAAAATGGAGGAAGTATTGGCCCCTGTTTGACGGCTTTGCCACCTTTTTATTCACTCCTGGCCACCCCACCCACAAAGGAGCGCACATCCGCGACGGCATCGACCTGAAACGCACCATGTCTATGGTCATTTTGGCCATGGTTCCGGCGCTGCTCTTGGGAATGTACAACGTAGGTTACCAACATTTTTTGGCCATTGGCGAGCAGGCCGCATTCCTAGACATCTTCTTGTACGGAATGTGGAAGGTGCTTCCTTTGGTTATTGTTTCTTATGGAGTTGGCCTTGGAGTAGAGTTCGTATTCTGCATCATTAAAGGCCACCAAATCAACGAAGGTTTCTTGGTTTCTGGCATGTTGATTCCTTTGGTTTGCCCTCCCGATTTGCCCTTATGGATGCTGACCGTGGCCGTGATTTTTGCGGTAGTCATCGGCAAAGAAGTATTTGGAGGAACCGGGATGAACATTTTAAATGTGGCCTTAACCGCTCGGGCCTTTCTATTCTTTGCCTACCCTGCCGACCTTTCTGGAGATAAGGTATGGATTTCAGGCGTTGGCGACAAAGTGGTAAATGGATACACCGGCGAAACCGCCTTGGCTCAGTTCGCCAAAACGGGTGGAGAAGTAGCCGGCATGGGCGGCCAGTCTTTCGCATCGCAAGCCGATTTTTTATGGGCCGGATTTATCGGTTTGATTCCCGGTTCTGTAGGCGAAACAAGCACCTTGGCCATTTTGATTGGGGCGGCGATTTTGATTTTTACTGGAATCGGAAGCTGGAGAATCATGGCCTCAGTAGCCTTGGGCGGTCTTGCCATGGGCTATTTGCTGAATGGGTTTAGCGGTTCTTTCCCCGACAACGGGTACTTGGCCATTCCCCCCTATTACCATTTGATTTTTGGTGGATTTGCATTCGGGGCCGTATTTATGGCTACCGACCCGGTTACCGCATCGCAAACGCCTTCCGGCAAATACATCTACGGATTTTTAATCGGGGTGCTGGCCGTTATTATTCGGGTGCTGAACCCCGCATACCCAGAAGGGATGATGCTGGCCATCTTATTTATGAACGTTATGGCTCCGTTGATCGACCACTTCGTGGTTCAAGGAAACATCAACCGTCGATTGAAACGCGTTAAACTAGCAACCCATGGTTAATAAAGAAAGCAACAGCTACACGCTGATATTTTCGGCGGTACTGGTCGTATTGGTGGGCGTTTTGCTCACGGTAGTGTTTGAAATCACCAACAAGCCCTACGAAAAGAGCGTCGAAATGGAAAAGCGCCAAAACATTTTGTCGGCGGCATTGGGTAAAACCCTAACCCGTGAAGAAGCCGACCAGATGTTTGTTCAATACATCAAAGAATCGAAGGTGTACAACGCGGCAGGAGAAGAAGTTAAAGGACAAGATGCCTTTACTTTGGATTTGTCGAAAGAACTGAAAAAACCCGAATCTGAGCAGCTGTTCCCCATGTTCATCTTCCAAGACGGATCTACCGTTCGCTACATTTTGGGAATGCGCGGAACAGGACTTTGGGGACCCGTTTGGGGCTTCATTGCCATTGAGTCCGATTTGAATTCTGTGTTCTATGCGAACTTTGACCACAAAGGAGAAACGCCCGGCCTAGGCGCCGAGATTAAGCAAGAAGTTTTCGAAGACCAATTTGCGTTGGATAAGGGAAAAAAGATATATCAAGATTCTGATTTTCATGGAGTTCTAGTTGAAAAGAAAGGAAAAACGTCCGAAACATCTGAGGATTACCAACATGTTGTAAACGGAATTTCGGGGGGAACCATCACTTCCGATGGAGTCAGCAACATGCTTCAAAAATACCTAAAAGCCTTCGACGCTTACATTAAAAAAGCGGGCATTGCTCCCGCAACTCAACAGGCAAATCTGTCTACTAACGCATCAAACCAGCAACCATGAGTACGGAATCGATTGCTATTGAAAAGGAACGAAAACCCCTGTTTACCAGTAAAGATCGGAAGCTAATAACCGATCCGCTGAACGACGACAACCCCATTACGGTGCAGGTATTGGGCATCTGTTCAGCCCTTGCAGTAACCGTTCAGGTTAAGCCCGCGCTCTTTATGTGCTTCGGCGTAATTTTCGTGGTCGCCATGGGGAATTTTGTTATTTCACTTATCCGGAATTTCATTCCCAGCCGAGTGCGCATTATTGTTCAACTTGTGGTGGTTGCCGCCCTGGTTACCGTGGTTGACCAAGCCCTAAAAGCCTATGCCTACGATGTGAGCAAGGAACTGTCGGTTTTTGTTGGGCTTATCATTACCAACTGCATTGTAATGGGCCGCTTAGAAGCCTTTGCCTTGGCCAACAAACCCGGCCCATCCGTTTTAGACGGTATTGGGAATGGCCTTGGGTATTCCCTTATTTTGGTTGCCGTTGCAGTGGTTCGTGAACTGCTCGGTAGCGGAAGCATTTTGGGTTTCCCGATCCTAGGGCAATGGGCCTTAGACTTAGGCTATAAACACAACGGTTTTTTCGTTCTCCCTCCAATGGCTCTTATTATGGTTGGAATCATTATTTGGATTCAACGCAGCAAAAACCAAAAGCTAATCGAGGCCAATTAACCTTTAGTGTAAACAGAAATGGAACTAGTTAACATATTCGTCCGGTCTATTTTTATCGAGAACATGATTTTCGCCTACTTCTTAGGCATGTGTTCGTATTTGGCCGTATCTAAGAAAGTAAATACCGCCCTTGGGCTGGGTGCTGCCGTTATCTTCGTGCTTGCAGTAACCATTCCTATCAATTATTTGCTTGAGAATTATCTGCTAAAGGCGGGTGCCTTAGCTTGGATGAGTGCCGATTTGGCCAAGGTCAATTTGGGCTTCCTTTCCTTTATTATGTTTATTGCGGTAATTGCGGCAGTGGTACAGCTGGTCGAAATGGCAGTTGAGAAATTTTCTCCGGCCTTGTATTCCTCATTGGGAATCTTCTTGCCCCTAATCGCGGTGAATTGCTCCATTTTAGGAGGCGCATTGTTTATGCAAGAAAAGGATTTTCCAAACCTAGGCCAAGCCACCGTTTATGCAGTAGGCAGCGGGGTTGGTTGGGCTCTTGCCATTGTAGCCATTGCTGCAATCCGCGAAAAGCTTCGCTATTCGAATGTCCCAGCACCACTTCGTGGTCTTGGAATTGCCTTTATTTTAACCGGATTAATGGGCATCGCATTCCTGAGCTTTAGCGGCATCAAAATTTAATCTTGAAAGCAATATAATCTTATGAGCCCAAGTACAACGACCCTTTTGATTGCGGCAGTCGCCGTTTTCTTAACCATCATCATTCTGCTGGTGGCCCTGCTTTTGTTTGCCAAGTCTAAACTGACCCAATCAGGCCCCGTACGCATTACCATCAACGGCCAAGAACCGATTGAGGTCTCAGCCGGAAGCACCCTGCTCTCTACCCTAGGCAATGCCAAAATTTTCTTGCCCTCCGCTTGCGGCGGCGGCGGAACCTGCGCCATGTGCCGGTGTCAAGTAATGGAAGGCGGCGGAGACATTCTCCCCACCGAAGCACCGTATTTTTCACGCAAAGAAATCAAGGAAAACTGGCGTTTGGGTTGCCAAGTAAAAGTGAAACAAGACATGAACATCCAAATTCCAGAAGAAATATTCGGAATTAAAAAATGGGAGTGTGAAGTGATTTCAAACTACAACGTGGCCACCTTTATCAAGGAGTTTATCGTTCGCTTGCCCGAAGGGGAATCCCTCGATTTTCAAGCGGGTGGGTACATCCAGATAGATGTACCTGCCTTCAAAACCGATTTCAAGGACTTTGACATTACCCCAAATCCTGAAGACCCGTCGGGCCCAGATAAGTATAAAGAAGACTGGGATAAGTTTAACCTGTGGGATTTAACCCTAGACAGCAAAGAACCCATCTTCCGGGCCTATTCTATGGCCAACCACCCCGCCGAAGGCAACATCATTATGTTGAACATTCGCATTGCAACCCCACCTTGGGATCGGGCCAACAACCGCTGGATGAACGTGCCCCCCGGCATCTGTTCTAGCTTTGTGTTTAGCAGAAAACCCGGCGATAAAGTAACCATCTCGGGCCCCTTCGGCGAGTTTTTTATCAAGAAATCCGAAAAAGAAATGGTGTATGTAGGCGGAGGCGCAGGAATGGCCCCCCTTCGTGCTCATATCTTTCACCTGTTTCACACCCTAAAAAGCAACCGAAAAGTTTCGTATTGGTACGGTGGTCGGTCAAAACGCGAACTGTTCTACATCGACCATTTTCGTAAAATTGAACAGGAATTCCCCAATTTTAAATTCTATGTGGTTCTTTCTGAACCCATGCCCGAAGACAATTGGCAGGTTAAAGAATCGCTGGATGCCCCAGGCGATGGCTTTCTTGGCTTTGTGCACCAGTCGTTTATCGACAACTATTTGAGCAAACACTCAGAGCCCGAAGAAATCGAATTTTACTTCTGTGGCCCCCCCATGATGAACCAAGCCGTAATCAAAATGTGCGACGATTGGGGAATCCCCCCCGAGCACGTGGCCTTCGACGATTTCGGAGGTTAATTCAACCGCGTGGACAGACAAGCCACCTATAAGCTTCTGCTTCGACAGGCCGAAAGCCTATTTGTTGATGAACCCTATTTTATGCCTGCAGCGGCAAACCTGTTGGCCATCCTGCACGAAGGCCTAGGAAATTGGTGGACCGGCTTTTACTTTGTTAAGGGCGACGAACTTGTTCTTGGACCTTTTCAAGGCCCCGTCGCCTGTACCCGAATTCCTTTCGGAAAAGGAGTCTGCGGAACCGCTTGGAGCCAACAAAAAACCATTGTTGTACCCAATGTGCACGATTTCCCCGGACACATTGCCTGCAGCCCCGCCAGCAAGTCCGAAATTGTAGTACCTTTTGCCGTGAATCAACAACTGGTGGCCGTTTTAGATATGGACTCGACCGATTTTAATTACTACGGAGACATGGACGAAAAATATTTGCGCCATCTGTTGGAACTATTGGCCAAAAAATGGGCAGGCAGCGTCGTGTAATTCTTTTTGCAAGCCTAGGCTTTGCCCTTTTGATGGGCTGCGCAAACCCCGTTATGCCCACCGGTGGTCCAAGCGACAAACGCCCCCCAACACTTCTTAAATCCACCCCCGACACCTTTGCGGTTAACGTTAATTCCCAAACCCTGACCTTAACCTTTGATGAATGGATTGACCTGAAAAACGCCGAACGTGAGGTACAGGTCAGCCCACCACAAGCAAAACCTCCCCAAATCTCAGTGCGCGGAAAATCCGTGTTTTTATCCCTGACCGACAGCCTTATTCCCAATACAACCTATCAAATTAATTTCGGCTCCGCCATTCGCGACATAACCGAAGGCAATGTTGCCACTGAGTTGGGACTTGTTTTTACAACCGGCCCCGTATTGGATTCGGTATGGATCGAACGCTTGCTGCTCGATGCCCAAACGGGACGCCCCCTGCCCGGAGCCGTTTTGCTGGCTTACAAACAAGAATTGCAGACGGATGCGCATTCCTCCGCTCCAGATTTCTTAGCCTATGCCGATTCTTCAGGACGGGCCCGCCTTCGCTATCTTCCTTCCATTCCGCTTTTTTTGATGGGCCTGAAAGAACCCTCGCCCGATTTTCGGTACAACCGACCCGGGGCAGAATGGCTGGGCTTTGAACCGGAAGCCTCTACATCCTATTCTGTTGATACCCTTTGGTTGTTTAAAGAAGAGCCCGATTCCATGTATTTTACCCAGGTAAAGGAAGTCCATGCCGGCAAATGGGCCTTGAAATTAAGCCGGCCAGCCGACCAAATAACGCTGGCAAATCCAGAAGAAGCCCAACCCCGTCTGCGGCTGCAAACGCCCCCCAATACGGCCGATTCCCTGCTGCTGTGGATCCCCGATTTCGCCCGAACCGATAGCCTTGATTTGACGTTCTTGGTCGACGGACAACCGATACGCCGCCGCATTTTCCCCTCCGGACGCCCAAGCCCCCCTCGAATGAGTAAACCCTTTATTCAAGGACCACCCCGCAATCCCTGGCCCCTCAGTGCCGACAGGCCAATATCAATGTTCAACCCCAAAAGAGTGCACCTGCTCTCGGGAACCGATACCCTAGCCCTTGATGCCCAACTTCAGGACGGGGTTTTGTGGTTCTATATGGAATTCCAAGCAGCAAAATCCACCCGCCTGTGCTGGGACAGTGCCGCTATTTTTGATGTTTTTTCTTTGCCCCTGCCGGCAGGCCAAATCCTGCTAGAATCGGGCGATTTTGTGAAATGGACCATCGAATTCCCGGAATCAGAAAGCCGACACTCTGTTTTGGTTTGGGCAGAGCCCGAAGCAAAACCAGGCCTACGAATACCCTTTGATGCCTTAGATGAAGGACGAAAAGCCCATGCAACCTTGGCAGTAGGACGCTACCGCTTGCTAAAAACCCTAGACCTAAATAACGACGGCCGCTGGACTCCCGGAAAATGGAAAGGCCGGATTTTCTCGGAGCACACCCACCGAACAAACCAAGTGTTTGAACTTAAATCGGGGTTTGATCTTCAAACACGCTGGAAATAACACCTTGGCTTTGTACTTTTTAACGCATTGCAGCCCCATAGTTTGAAAAGGATTATAGACCTTTACCATTATGATTTACGTCGGGAGGCTTTTAAGCCCATTGGTTTTTATTGGTTTCGCCCTTTCTGCTCATTCCCAAGATGCATGGACCCTGCAACGGTGCTTGGAGCATGCACGCGAAAACAACATTAGCCTTAAACAAGTTCAACTTAGAGTCGAAGAAGCCCGAGCCGGATTCCATCAGGCCTGGGCCCAAATGCTGCCCACCGCAAACATCAGTTCCGACTTCTCCGAGAACTACGGCTTGAGCTTTGACCCCAACTCCCTAACACTTCAAAACGACAATTACAGCACCTTTTTTACGGGTGCTTCAGCCAATATGCTTGTGTTTGGAGGTCTACAACGATACCACAACCTGCGCAGTGCCATAAACACGAAAGAGGCAGCACGGTTGGACTTTCAACAGGCCTTAGACGACATGTACCTGAATGTGGCCGATTTGTTCTTGCAAACCCTGTTCGCTCAAGAACGGGCCCAAATTGCAGAAAAACAAGAACAGTTGTTGAGGATTCAGTGCGACCGAACCAAACTGCTCTATGAAAGCGGCGCCTTGAACAAAGGAGAATGGCTTTTGATAGAGGCCCAACGATCTACACAAGAAATCCAGGTGGTTCGAGCAAACAACGCTCTAACCCTTACCAAACTGGCCTTGAGCCAAGCCCTGAACCTCCCAACACCAGAAATCGAATTGGACACGGCCGAAACCTTGAGAATACTCAGGTCTGTTTCCTCTGAATCTGCGGCAAACATAAGTCCTGACCAGTTGTTTCAATCGGCACAAGAACAAAGACCCGGATTGCAAGCGGCCGAAGCCCGGGTTACAGCAGGACGCCAATCCTTGTGGGCAAGCCGAGGCTCGTATTTGCCTAGCCTTTCGGCCGGAGCCCGCATCAATACAGTCTATTCCGGACTGCGAAAACAAAACCCATTTGACCCCACCTCGCCCCCTATCCCATTTTTGGATCAGGTACGCCTGAACAATTCTCAAACCCTAAACCTGAACTTAATCATTCCGGTGTTTAATGGCTTGGGCGCCCGTACCGCCGTGCAGCGGGCTCGGCTCAGTTTGATTGGGGCAGAACTTGCAGTAACACAAGAACGCCAAACCCTGCGCAATACCGTTTACAGAGCCTGGGCCGATGCCCAAGCCGCCGAAAAGAGCCGGGAAGCCAACCGCAAAAATGTGGAAGCCCTTCGCCTATCTTTTAGCTATGTTCAAAGCCGATTCGAGGTGCAAGCCTCCAATGCCTTTGAAATGAACGACGCCACCACCAAACTCTTTAATGCCGAAGCCGAATTTGTTATAGCACAGTTTGACGCCCTTTTTAAACACCTGGTCCTGAAATTTTACCAGGGCCAACGATTCGCCAAGTAAACATGAAAAACCACCTTATCCTCCTGAGCGCATTTCTTAGCCTTTTTCTGATTCGATGCGGCGGTTCCGACGGTGAAATGGTTTACACCGACAGCGTAGAAGTCCGCGACCTCGTCGAAACCATCTCGGCATCAGGCAAAATCCAACCCGAGGTAGAAGTGAAAATTAGCTCAGACGTGTCTGGAGAAATTGTAGTTCTCTTAGTGGCCGAAGGCGATTCAGTGAAAGAAGGGCAGCTTCTGATGGAAATCAACCCCGAAATTTATGCCTCTGAAAACGACCGAATGCAAGCCATGGTTCTGCAAGCCCAATCGGGCCTCGCCTCCGCTAAAGCAAGGCAATCTCAAGCCGAAGCCCAATTCGAACAAGCCGCTGCCGCATTCCAACGAAGCACGAATCTGTACAACAAAGAAGCCATTTCTTCCGCCGAATACGAACAAAGCAAGTCCACCTATTTGGTGGCGCAAAACGAAACAAAAGCAGCAAAACAGGCCGTCGATGCCGCCGCTTACAACATCCGCAGCGTAGAAGCTAGCCTCAAAGCCGCCCGCGAAAACCTAAACAGAACACGCCTGCTTTCTCCTATGGATGGCGTCGTTTCTAGGCTAGGTGTCGAAAAAGGCGAACGCGTCGTCGGAACCGCCCAAATGACCGGTACCGAAATGCTGCGCATCGCCAACCTAAGCAACATGGAGGTGAGGGTAGAAGTAAACGAAAACGACATCGTAAAGGTGAAACTGGGCGACACCGCTAGCATTGAAGTTGATGCCTATTCAAACCGAACTTTTCTAGGCGAGGTTACCTCCATTGCCAATTCCCCAGCAGGCCAAAATGCCATTATTTCGACCGACCAAGTGACCAACTTTGAGGTCCGTATCCGAATCCTACGCTCCTCTTACCAAGATTTGCTGGTTGGACTCAATTCGAAAATGTCCCCTTTTAGACCCGGCATGTCGGCCTCCGTCGACATCCGAACCCGACGCGCAAAACAAGTAAAATCAATACCCATCGGCTCTGTCGTTGCCCGAGCCGATACAACTCAACCCGCCTCCAGCATCGCCTCCTTCAAAGAATATGTGTTCGTGGCCGATTCCGGAAAAGCCAAAATGCTGGAAGTCGAAACCGGAATCCAAGACCTTCAATTCATCGAAATTAAATCCGGCCTTGGCCCCCACTCCCAAATCATTTCTGGCCCCTATTCCCTAATCTCTAAAACCCTGAAAGAGGGCGATCTTATTCAGGTGGTAAACAAATCTTTGTTGTACGAAACGCTCGTAGAACCCTGATGCGCATTTTGTTGATGGATGCCTCCACCTCCGTTTGCCGGTGTGGTTTGGTGCAAGCAAACGAGCTCTTACATTGGCATGAAATCAACCAAGCCATGCAGCACGCCTCAATGTTAACGGTGCTGGCCGAGCAATCGCTGCAAGGACACAAGGCCGACGCCGTCGCCATTACACTAGGCCCCGGGTCTTACACCGGCTTGCGCATCGCCGCATCGGTGGCCAAAGGCTATGCCTTTGGTGCAAATGTGCCCATTTTGGCCATTCCAACCTTAGATGTTTTGGCCCTAGCCATGCACTTGGCATTGAACGAAAATGCCGCCGAACACGATGTGCTTATGCCGGTAATCGATGCCCGACGCATGGAAGTGTACACCGCACGCTACAACCACCGCGCCGAGCGGCTTAGCCCCGACCAAGCTTTGGTGGTTCAAAGCCCGGCCGATTTAGAGGGAGCCTGGATCGCCGGCGACGGCAGCCCCAAGCTGGTTCAAGAATTCGGGTACAAAAAGGTGCTTCCCGACCTGCCCTTCGCCCAAGCATTTGCCCGCATAGCCATTCAATACCTTGATGAACAGAGGTTTGCCGATTCCACCTACTTGGAGCCCCATTACTTGAAGGCTTTTACACCCGGCCCTAAAACATGATTTTTTGGCGGCAGCCGGGCTTTCCGGGCTAGTCCGCAGTACAAAGCGGGCCGCTGCTGCTAAAAAAGGAGCTCCCAAGGTCGCTCTTTTTTAGCGGCAGCGCCTGCCGCTTTGTCCTTTGCGGGCCTAGCCTCGTCAATCCCTGCCGCAGGCGGCATAAAAAGAGAACGGCGATCCAACCCTTTTGCGTTTTAGGAAGCAGTCAAAAACAGCATTAAAAATGTCCATTAAGCCTGATTTTGCAAACGAAGGGATTTCGGTACTGCGGCAGGGATTAACCCGAGCTGTCCTCAATCGGCAAAGCAACCGGCGCGTTTAAGTAGGCCAACGAAGCCGGACGGCGGGCAGGGCAAAGGCGGCTGCGGGGATTTCGCAAACGAAGGGATTTCGGCACTGCGGCAGGGATTGACGTGGATAGCCCGCAGCGGGCAGGTTGGATGGCACTGCGAAGCGGGCCGAGCGACCTTGGGAGCTACGGGCCGCAAGGCAGTGCCCCAATCCTGCACCGAGGACTATCCCGGAAAGCCCGGCTGCCGCCTCCCAAAAAACCTGAGCCCGAAAAACGGTCTCCACCCGCGTTTACCGGACGCGATCCGTGCTGCGCACCAAAGCCTCGTCTTTCATGACTCCGCGAATGGCGAGCGACAGGCACACAATGCTGATGACCGGCCAGAAAAGGCCGCCCGAGCCCGATAAATTAAGGCCTTCCATGCCCAAGGCACGGGTCCAGGCGAAAATCGCAAAAAGCCCCTGCGAAACCATGGCGTACACCAAGACGCGGGATTGTACCTTCCTCTTTTTATACAAAAAGAGAGCCATCAAGGGCATGAGCAAACCCATGCCAAAGGCCGTTAGCAATGTGCTTGCCCCAGGAAGAACCTGCCCTTGGCCCAGCAAGGCCCAGGCAGAATAGCTGTAGCCGGGGCCGGAAGCAAAGGGTAAAAAGGCCAGCACCACCTGGCTGATGAGTGCTGCCAGCATCCACAGTGTTTGAACGCGTTGTATCATGTTGTTTTTCGTTAATGTACAAAGGTAAGCGATAGCAACATGCCCAGCAAGGTTATGCCAAAAGCCAAACCCGCCGCATCGGTTTAAACGCGAATGTCCAAAGGGGTATTACAACCCCAGCAACACCGCTTCGGGCAATTTGCCGCCGAACAGCATGCGTTCTGGATTCTCCAGCGATTCTTTGACATGCACCAAGAAACTCACCGATTCTTTTCCATCAATAATACGGTGGTCGTAGCTTAATGCCAAGTACATCATAGGGCGGATTTCGACCTTGCCGTTGATGGCCACCGGGCGGTCTTGAATTTTGTGCATGCCCAGAATGGCAACCTGTGGTGGATTGAGGATGGGCGTGGACATCAAGGAGCCGAAAACGCCCCCATTGGTGATGGTAAAGGTGCCTCCGCTCATGTCTTCAATGCTGAGCTTGCCGTCGCGGGCCTTAATGGCCATGTCTTTGATGGCCTGCTCAATGCCCGCCAAAGACAGGTCTTCGGCATTGCGGATAACAGGAACCATAAGCCCTTTGGGCGTGCTAACGGCGATGCCTACGTCGCAGTAATTGTGGTACACAACTTCTTCTCCGTCAATCATGGCGTTCACCGCAGGGAAGGCATCTAAGGCTTGGGTTACGGCTTTGGTGAAAAAGGACATGAAGCCTAGGCCGATGTTGTGCACCTTGCCGAATTGCTCTTTGTGCCGAGTCCGCATGGCCATAATGGCCGTCATATCTACCTCGTTGAAGGTGGTAAGCATGGCGGTTTCGTTTTTCACCGATACCAGCCGCTCGGCCACTTTCTTGCGCAACATGCTCATTTTTTTGCGCTCGGTGCTGCGTATGCCGGCAGCTGGAACTGGGGCGAAGCCCGAGGCCAATGCGGCCAATACATCTTGCTTGGTGATGCGGCCCTCTTTTCCGTTTCCAGGAATTTGAGCCGGACTAAGGTTGTTTTCGCGCATGATTTTTGCCGCCGCCGGCGAAGGAATGGCATCGGCCTTGGCCGGAGCCGCCGGAGCCGCCGGGGCCGTAGGGGCGCTAACGGGGCTTGGGGTCGGAGCTGCAGCCGGAGCCGATTTTGCCTCGGCAATCGGTGCCGGAGCGGCAGCTTCGCCCTCGGGCGCTTTTGCCGAAGTGTCGAGGGTGCAAATTTCATCGCCCACCTTCACTACTTCTCCTTCGGCTACGGTAATGCGTAAAATGCCAGAAGCTTCGGCAGGAATGGCCAAGGTCGCTTTGTCGGAATCAACCTCAACCAGGTCTTCGTCTTTGTGAACGTATTGCCCATCGGCTTTAAGCCAAGAGGCGATTTGAACTTCCGATATGGATTCGCCCGGGCTGGGCACCTTCATGGATAAAATCATAATCAGGCAGATTTGGAGGTTGCGGTACGCGAGGTGTTCTTGGATTCGGCCGGGCGTTCAAAGACCCGATTGATGATGTCGGCTTGCCGGCGGGCGGCTTCTTTGGAAGATCCCGTAGCGGGACTGGCCGAAGCTTGTTGGGCAATTACTTCAAGCGGCAGCACCCTTTTTTGGCTTTTGTGGTTGGCCCGAAGGATAAAGCTCCAGCCGCCCATGTTTTCGGGCTCTTCCTGTACCCAAATAAAGCGTTCGGCCAAAGGATAGCCGTCAATGATCGCATTGACCTGCCCGGCAGGGAAGGGGAACAGCTGTTCAATACGGATTAGAGCAATGTGCTTGGCCTTTTCCGCTTTTTTGCGTGCAATCAGTTCAAAGTAGATTTTGCCGCTGCAAAAGACCAAGGTGTTTGCCTCAGTGGCCTTTGCGTCAACGTCGTCAATCACCTCTTGAAAAGCTGTTTTTCCGGCGAAATCGTCAATAGAACTGACGCATTCGGGGTGGCGCAACAGGCTTTTGGGGCTCATGACCACCAAGGGTTTGCGGAAGGGGCGGTGCAATTGACGGCGCAGGGCATGAAAAAAGTTTGCCGGACTGCTGCAATTGATCACCTGCATGTTCAATTCGGCACACAAATTCAGGAAGCGTTCAAGCCGGGCCGAGGAATGCTCGGCGCCTTGGCCTTCGTACCCATGCGGCAGCAACATAACTAAGCCGTTTTGGGTATGCCACTTGTCTTCTCCGCTCGAAATGTATTGGTCTATAACAATTTGGGCTCCGTTGTTAAAGTCGCCAAATTGAGCTTCCCACACCGTAAGGCCCGAGGGAATACCAAGGGCATATCCGTATTCAAATCCCAGCACGGCGTATTCCGAAAGCAGGGAATTGAACACATTGAAACGCCCTTTTTTTCCGGGGATGTGGTTTAATGGAGTGTATTCTTCTTCGGAATCTTCAACCCGTACAATGGCATGCCGGTGCGAGAAGGTTCCCCGAACGCAATCTTGACCGCTCAATCGAACGTGTCCGCCTTCGGACAGCACGCTGGCATAAGCCAAGGCTTCGCCTAGGGCCCAATCTAGTTGGTCGGTTTTCACCATTTCTTGCCGGTCGGCAAATATTTTTGAGATTTTCCGTAAAAATGCTTTGTCGGCGGGCAAGGAATTCAGGGAAAGGAGCCAGGTTTGCAAGGTCTTTTTCGGAAGTCCGGTGGCCGGACTTTTTTCTACATCGGCAATGCCGGCCTTTTTAAACGAGGCATAGCGTGAACCTAGGAAAGGCCGTACAAAAGCGGCTTGAACCTGCTTGCTTTTCTCCAATTCCTCATCCAAATGCGCCGCATATTGCTTTTCTTTCAATTCGGCCTGGGCGGCATCCAAAACGCCCGAATCCAGCAGTTGTTTTTTGTACAGCTGATAAATGTCGGGGTGTTTGTCGATGTTTTTGTAGAGTAGGGGCTGGGTAAAGCGGGGTTCGTCGCCTTCGTTGTGGCCGTGTTTTCGGTAGCCAAGCAGATCTACAAACACATCTTCGTTGTAGCGCTGCCTGTAGGCAACGGCCAGGCGCATTACCCGTACCACGGCTTCGGCATTGTCGGCATTGACGTGAAATACCGGCGCTTGCACCACCTTTGCCACATCGGTGCAATAGGTAGAAGATCGCCCTTCTAAGTAATTGGTGGTAAATCCAACCTGGTTGTTCACGACCAAATGCAGGGTTCCTCCGGTGCGGTACCCCTCTAACTTTGACATTTGCACCAGTTCGTACACAACGCCTTGTCCGGCAATGGCCGCGTCTCCGTGAATGACGATGGGCATGGCCTTTTTCAGGTCGCCCCCCAAATCTTGGTCGGCAAAGGCCCGGGTTAATCCTTCGGCAACAGGACCAACGGCCTCTAGGTGCGAAGGGTTGGGCAACAAATTCAATTGAACGGACTTTCCGGCCGGTGTTTTAACCGAGCCGTCGTAGCCCAGGTGGTACTTTACATCTCCGTCAAAATTGCTTTCGGTGTAGGCATTGCCCATGAATTCTGCAAAGATTTCGGCGGCGGGTTTTTGAAAAACGTTTCTCAGCACATTCAATCGGCCTCGGTGGGCCATGCCCATAACCACCACTTCTACTCCGCTTTCGGCCCCACGCTGAATGGCCGTGGCAAGCGCAGGAATCAAACTTTCGCCGCCTTCCAGCGAAAAGCGCTTTTGGCCTACAAATTTTCGGTGAACGTATTTTTCGAATCCTACGGCCTGGTTTAGCGACTCAAGAATTTCTAGTTTTTCTTGGTTGTTAAACGATTGTTCGTGGCTGATTTCGTGGAATTGTTCTTTGAGCCATTGCAGTTTTTCCGGATCGCGGATGTACATAAACTCAATGCCAATGTGGTGGCAATAAACGGCGTCCAAATAGGCAACGATGTCTTTTAATTTGGCGGGACCCATTCCAATTTGAACTCCGGCCTGGAAAACGGTTTCAAGGTCGGCCGACCCCAATCCAAACTGTTCCAGCGCCAAATTGGGGCTGTAACTGCGGCGTTCGCGTACGGGATTGGTTTTGGTAAACAGGTGGCCCCGGGTTCTGTAGCCCTCAATCAGCGCCATAACATTGAACTCCTTTGAGCTAAAGTTTTGGGCAGCCGAAGGCATTTGTGGAAAATGCTGTTGAGCAAATTCAAAGCCTTTGAAAAAATCCCTCCAACTTTCATCCACGCTTTCAGGATGTTGGAGGTAGGCTTGGTACAAGGCTTCAACCGATTCGGGAGAGGCGTTGCTTAGGTAGGAAAATGAGTCCATGCGACGATAGCCTTAAGCGAAATTCAGCGTTTAGCACAAAAGTAACAAATTTATGGCGGTGGGGCAGATTATCGTGTGGGATTTGAAATTGGGATGATGGGTGACCGTATAAACCCAATATTTTGCGGACCCACGGGTTTTGAAGGTGTTTGATTAGGGCTAGTGCCAGGCCCGCGGCAGGGATTGAGCCAGGTAGCCCGCAAGGGTGGCGGGGATTGCCCCGCGCGGCGCGGAGGCGACCTTGGGAGCCCCCGCAAGCCCGCTGGGGCAACCCCCGGCAACCGCGGCCTACCGGCGAAAGCCCGCAGCCGCCCTCAAAAAACAAAACTATTCGGATAAAAAACGCAGCACCATGCTCAGCCCATCGGTTTTGGCCTTGGGCAAGCGGCTGTTGACCAGCAGGCGGTCGAAGCCGCGGTAGGTCGAGATTTCTTTTTCGGCCTTGGCTAAACGCACATGTATGGCTTTTTCGTCGTCGGTTTTGCGGCTGCGAAGCCGCTTTTCAAGCACGTCGATGCTGGGCGGCATGATGAATATCGCCAAGGCCCGGTCTCCGTAAATGCGCTTTAAATTCAGGGCGCCCAACACGTCCACATCGAACACCACGTGGTGGCCTTGCTGCCAAATGCGCTCGACCTCGCTGTGCAAAGTTCCATAAAAATGCCCGGGATACACCTCTTGCCATTCAACAAAATCCTGATTGTCAATGCGTTGCTTGAATTCTTCGGGACTCATAAAAAAGTAGTCCTTGCCGTTTGCCTCGTGCTGCCGGGGCGGCCGAGTGGCCGCCGAAACGCTGAACTCCAGCTGAGAACACTGCTGCAGGACATACCTAGATATGGTGGTTTTTCCTGCCCCGGAAGGCGCTGCAAATATGATGACCTTTCCGCTCACAAGATGTTCAATACCAGCTCTTTGATTTTTTCCAGCTCGTCTTTCATTTCAACCACGCAGCGCTGCATGGCCGCTTCGTTGCTTTTGGAGCCGATGGTGTTGATTTCTCGGCCCATTTCTTGGGCAATAAAGTTGAGTTTTCTGCCTGCAGCCTCGGGGCTGCGCATGGTTTCAAAAAAATAGGCACAATGGGTGTTTAAGCGCACTTTTTCTTCGCTGATGTCCCATTTTTCAAGGTAAAAAATGAGTTCTTGTTCTAAGCGGTTTTCGCCCGATTCGTTGTTTAGCTTTGCTTCGTCCAGGGCTTTAAGCAAGCGTTCTCGGATGCGTTGTTTGCGGCCCGTGTCCAAGGGTTGCAGCTGTTCCAGCCGTTCCTGAATCAGGTCCACGTTTTGCTTTAGGCTTTGGGCCATAGCCTCGCCCTCGGCACGGCGGTGCTGTTGGGTGTGCTGCATGGCTTTTTCAAGAATGGCCTGTGCTTGGGCCCAATCTTCTTCGCTGAGCGAAGCGGGTGCATTGCCCAGCACATCGGGCATGCGCAGGGCCAGCCCCAGCCAATCGGAATCGGGCAAGCCAATGCGGGCCGACAGGCGTTGAAAGCGGCTGATGTACATCATGAGCCTTTCCTCGTTAAAGGCGGGCTGTGTTTGGGAATGGTCGTCCCATTGCATCCACAAATCGACTTTTCCCCGCTCTAAAATGCGGGCGGCCAGCTGCCGGATTTCGCCCTCGTGCTCCCTGAATTCTTGGGGCATTTTCAATTGAGCATCCAGGCCTTTGCTGTTTAGGCTTCGAATTTCAACTTGAAGCTTTCGGTTTCCCACCGGCCCAGAGGCGCTGCCAAAACCGGTCATGGAATAGACCATACCTTAGGAAATAACGTTTAGTTTTTTGCCGACGCGAACAAAGGCCTGTAGTGCGGCATCAAGGTGTTCTTGGCTGTGCGCGGCGCTCAGCTGAACTCGGATTCGGGCTTCGCCTTTGGGCACTACCGGGTAATAAAACCCGATGGCGTAAATGCCTTCAAGCAGCAATTCCTGAGCAAATTTTTGACTCAGGGCCGCGTCGTACAGCATCACCGGCACAATGGCCGATTCCCCCGGCTTAATATCAAACCCTGCCTGCTGCAGACCTTTTCGCAGGTAAGCGGCATTGTCCATAAGCCGGTCGCGCAGTTCGGTGGTTTCCGACAGCATGTCGAAAACGGCGATGGAGCCACCCACAATCGAAGGGGCAAGGCTGTTGGAGAACAAATAGGGTCGGCTGCGCTGCCGAAGCATATCGATGATTTCTTTGGGGCCAGAGGTAAAACCTCCCATGGCCCCGCCCAGCGATTTGCCGAGGGTGCCGGTAATGATGTCCACACGTCCCATCACACCGTGGTGCTCGTGGGTTCCTCGGCCTGTTTTTCCGATAAATCCGGTGGCGTGGCATTCGTCCACCATAACTAGGGCGTCGTAGCGGTCGGCCAAATCGCAAATTTCATTGAGGCGGGCAATGTCGCCGTCCATGCTAAACACGCCATCGGTAACAATGATGCGGAAGCGTTGGGCTTGGGCCTCTTTAAGGCAGGCCTCTAGTTCTTCCATGTTGGAGTGGGCATAGCGGTAGCGTTTGGCTTTGCACAGGCGCACTCCGTCAATGATGGAAGCGTGGTTCAGGGCATCGGAAATAATGGCATCTTCTTCTGAAAACAGGGGTTCAAAGACTCCGCCGTTGGCATCGAAAGCTGCGGCGTACAGAATGGTGTCTTCGGTTCCCAAAAAGTCGGCAATTTTCTTTTCTAGGGTTTTGTGGATGTCTTGGGTTCCGCAAATAAAGCGGACGGAAGACACACCAAAGCCGTGCGATTCGAGGGCTTTGTGGGCGGCGTCAAGCACCCTGGGGTGCGAGGACAGACCTAGGTAATTGTTGGCGCAAAAGTTCAGCACTTTTTGTCCGCTGTTCAATTGAATTTCGGCAGCCTGTGGGCTTTGAATAATGCGTTCCTGCTTAAAAAGGCCAGCTTCTTGTATGCCAGCCAATTCCTGAGTCAGGTATTGTTTAAGTTTTCCGTACATCAGCCATTGTGTTGGGGCACAAAGGTAATGATTATTGATTATGGGGGAGGCTTTCGGGCGGTTTATCATGTGGGATTGCAGAGGCAGCCCATGTGCTGTCTTTACATGGGCGGCAGGCGGGCTTTCCGGGCTACTCCGCGGTTGCCGAAAGGCTGGCCCAGCTGGTTTGCGGGGGCTCCTAACGTCGCCTCCGCACCTAGCGGGCCAGGCTTCGGCACCCTTGCGGGGTAGCCTCGTCAATCCCTGCCGCGACTCCTGTCCGTTTATCGAGTGGGATTGCAGAGGCAGCACATGTGCTGTCTTTACATGGGCGGGGAAGGGGCTGCCGCGAGGAGTTGCTTTGCGGGCCGAAAATTGGGTTTATCTTTGGGAGCCACCTCTTTCCCTACTGCCCTTGAAAAGCCAAGAAAAACGTTTGATGTTTCTGAGCACCCGGTCTTCGGAAATAGCGCCCCTGCTGCTTCCGTTTACAGGCATTCATGTTCGGTTTTTGCATTCCATTGAAGAATTGCTGCAGGTATTTCAAGAAGGAGATATTTTAATGGCCCACAACACCAACCAAATTGTTCCCAAATCTATACTGCAAAAAGCTTCGCTGTCGGTTAACGTACATGCCGGACCACCTGAATTTCCAGGCCGAGATCCCCACCATTGGGCGGTGTACTTTGCTGCGGCAGAATACGGCGTTACGGCTCACCTCATGGAAGAGCGGGTGGATGCGGGAGCCATAGTAGAGGTTCTGCGTTTCCCTATTGAACCTGCCGACTCACCCATTTCCTTGTTAATGAAAGCGAATAAGATGGCCTTGGTTTGCATCGTTTCTTTGCTTCAAAAGATACACGGCAATCAAACCCTTGTTCCGTTAAACGAAACCTGGTCGGTCCACAAAACAAGTCGAAAAGACTTCCTAGAAAAATGCGATGTAAGCCAAGTGC
This sequence comes from uncultured Flavobacteriales bacterium, assembly GCA_903837495.1. GTDB lineage: Bacteria > Bacteroidota > Bacteroidia > CAIKAF01 > CAIKAF01 > CAIKAF01. The sequence goes on from CAILUT010000031.1 coordinate 22,437, forward strand.
TCAAAGACCAAGATGAAATGAAACGCCGCATTCAAGCCTTTCAGGTTCCGGGGCATCAAAACCTTTATTTTACTTGGGGAAATGAACGGGTGTATTTGCCCACAGATTTAGGTTAAAGTGGCATTCTGAAGTTAATGGGAAGGGGCTGATAGGTAGAAAACCATTCTAACTTAATAGGTAATGACAACCTGCCCGTTTCCACTTTGGAAACCGCCGGAGCTTGAGGTGTTGCTGCCGGAGTTGTAGGATCCGCCGCCGCCGCCTCCATAATAATAGGTTGATCCGCCGGCGCCGCCGCCTGAATAGCCTCCTCCGGCACCAGCGGCGTGCATGGGATTGCTGCAGCAGCTTGCACCACTGCCACCGCCACCGCCATAGCCCCCATTTCCGCCATAGGCCGTTGCAAGTTTGCCTGCGGGGCTTTGAACAATGGAAATCCAACCTTTACCGCCGCCCGAGCCCCCGTATCCATCTTGTCCGCCCGTTCCTCCAGGAGCATTGCCAAAGGCATCGTGGCTTCGGCTACCGCTACCGGCGTTGGTGGTAACACCATCTTTGCCATAGTAATGCGGAACCCCGTCGTTTGTGAGGGAAGAACCACCTCCCCCTCCAGCAGCAATAAGGGGCTGGTTGGTTTGACCTTGAACCCAAACAAAGCTGCCACCTCCTCCGCCACCACCTCCATTGGCCGAGTTGCCGCTTGTTGCATTAATGCCCTTTTGCCCAACAATGATTTGAAGAACCGTGCCTCCCGAAACGTTGAAGGTGCCTACCATGCGCGCGCCTTTCCCTCCCAATTGCTGTGGGATTAAATCAATGTTGTCGCCCCCTTGTGCCCCGCGGCAATCAATGCTAACCGACGAAACACAAGCGGGAACCGTAAAGCTTTGAATGGCGCCCGTATAATTAAAGGTTTGAGAGCCGCTCGGACAGTTGATCACATTCACCGTGGTGCTGCTGGAGTCTTTGCATTGGGGATTCAGGGTTACCCGATGAAAAACCGTGGCATTTCCGGTTTGGCTCCAGGTTACAGTTGGGTTGTAGGCAGTGGATGTTCCGGGAGTTCCGTTCTGAAAACTCCATGCATAGGCCGAAGCGTTGGCGGTATTTGAGGTAAATTGAATGTTCGTACCCACCGAAGGAGTGGCTGGGCTGTTGGAGTAGCCGGCATTTGGTGAGCGTACTACAACAGGCAGCGAAGTGGTCAAAGAACTCCCACAGGGGTTGGAGGCCAGCACCGAAATGCTGCCTCCAGTGGCACCGGCGGTTACCACAAGGGTATCGTTTCCTTGTCCGCTCACGATGCTCCAGCCGCTGGGCACCTGCCAGGTGTAGGTTGTGGCTCCGCTGCTGGGTGCCGCTACATAGCTAATGTTGGCCTGGGAAGGGCACACATCGGCATGGCCCGAAATGGATGCCGGGCTGGGAGGTGCTGTAGTGCAATTGCAGGCAATGGCTTGCCAGCCGTTGGCGGCATAGTGAATTTCAAGGCAAGAGGAGCTGGTGTTGAGAATCAAAAGGCCCTCGGCCGGATTTTGGATGGCGTTTCGCTGGGTGGTGCTCATGCGCGGAATCAAGAGGCCTCCGGCGGTTCCTGCAATGTCAAACAACGCCGAGGCATCGGGCTGTTGGGTGTTGATGCCAACTTGTTGGGCAAGCAGGGAACAGGAAAGGAACAAAAAGAGCAGCGTTGGGCGCAGGTTCATGGGGATGGATTTGAGGACTAAGGTAAGGAGTTCAAACTATAGTCTCAAGCCAGGGTGAATAAAATATCGCAAAATGCAACCGGCCGAAAAATCACCAACTGACAACAACGCTACCGTTGCCGGTAATGCCTCCAGAACTTGTTGAACCATTGGAAACTCCACCAATATAAGCAGAGCCCCCGCCCCCGCCCCCGCCGTGATAAGAACCGCCCCCGCCCCCATAATATCCACCTCCACCGCCAGAGGCGAGGGTGTTGTTTCCGGTGGAGGCGTTTCCTCCAAATCCGAGGGACCCTGCACTTCCTGCGGCACCGCCAGAAAGGTCGCTACCCCCGGCACCGCCCGAGTTTTGTGTTCCGCCCTTTCCGTGCCTGTCTCCACCATACCCACCCCCTCCTACATCATATCCATTGGCGCCGGTACTGCCCCCACCATTTCCGCCCCCACCATTTCCCCAGCTGCCAGAGCCCCCGCCCCCGCCTCCACCTCCAGCTACGATAACGCGATTGGCCAAAGCGGTACCCCCCGAGCGAACATCGCTGGCTCCGCCTCCGCCAGCACAAGTCCAGCCGGTATTTCCATAATTGTATCCGTTTCCTCCACCATTCCAACCGCCTTGCATAGGCGAGCTGCTTGATCGTTGCCCTTGGCCACCCACATACACATACAAGGTTTGTCCTGGGCTTACGGAAAGGGTTCCGGAGGCGATACCCCCTTGACCTTTAGGTTGGCTGCCGAGCGTGTGTCCATCTCCGCCGGCGGCTCCATTGCAGGTTATGTTGACCGAATTTACACAAGCGGGAACGGTAAAGGTTTGTACGGCGCCCGTATAATTAAAGGTTTGAGAGCCGCTGGGGCAGTTGATCACATTCACTGTGGTGCTGCTGGAGTCTTCGCATTGGGGATTCAGGGTTACCCGATGAAAAACCGTGGCATTTCCGGTTTGGCTCCAGGTTACAGTTGGGTTGTAGGCAGTAGATGTTCCGGGAGTTCCGTTCTGAAAACTCCAAGCATAGGCCGAAGCGTTGGCGGTATTTGAGGTGAATTGAATGTTGGAACTGACCGAAACGGTGGCTGGAGAATTCGTGTAACCGGCATTCGGCGAACGAACAACAACCGACACAGACGTGGGAGCAGAACTCCCACAGGGGTTGGAGGCCAGCACCGAAATGCTGCCGCCGGTGGCTCCGGCGGTTACCACCAGGGTGTCGTTTCCTTGTCCGCTCACGATGCTCCAGCCGCTGGGCACCTGCCAGGTGTAGGTTGTGGCTCCGCTGCTGGGTGCCGCTACATAACTGATGTTGGCTTGCGAAGGGCACACATCGGCATGGCCCGAAATGGATGCCGGGCTGGGAGGCGCTGTAGTGCAATTGCAGGCAATGGCTTGCCAGCCGTTGGCGGCATAGTGAATTTCAAGGCAAGAGGAGCTGGTGTTGAGAATCAAAAGGCCCTCGGCCGGATTTTGGATGGCATTTCGCTGGGTGGTGCTCATGCGCGGAATCAACAAGCCTCCGGCGGTTCCTGCAATGTCAAACAACGCCGAGGCATCGGGCTGTTGGGTATTGATACCAACTTGTTGGGCAAGCAGGGAACAGGAAAGGAACAAAAAGAGCAAGGTAGGGCGCAGGTTCATGGGGATGGATTTGAGGACTAAGGTACAAGGAAATTTGTGAGGCCGCCGGAACGGCCTCTTACCACCGCAATGAATTTAACAGGCCCTTAACGGCTAAACACCCCCAACAATCCCTCCAACTTATAACCCCTGCTGCCTTTAATCAAAACTTCTCCTCTTAAGGCTGGGTTTGCTAAGGCATGCGCCTTTGCCGTTTCCGTGTCCTTAAAATAGAGCGTGCAATCTGGACCAAACTCATTTTGTTTCTGGAATTCCGAGCCAATGCACCACATAAAGTCGGGGTTAAAGGCTTTGGCTAAAGCCAAAATGCCCCGGTGTTCTTTTTCGGCGGCCTTTCCCATCTCAAGCATGTCGCCCAGAATAAATCCAAAGGGCCGGTGGGCTTCGGCAACGAAACTGCGCAGGGCCGCTTCCATGCTGCTTGGGTTGGCGTTGTAGGCATCCAATAGAATGTTCAACCCTCCGCCCTTTATGTATTGGCTGCGCATAAGCTGGGGCCGGTATTCCGAAAGCCCCTGACGTATGTGTTCCTCTGAAACTCCGCACCAGCGTGCTACGGCCACGGCATGCATCATGTTTTCGCTGTTGAAATGTCCCGCCAATTGCGAAACCACGGGAGCCTCCCAATCCGACATGTGCAATCCCGCCAAATGCCCTGATTTAATTGGGACTCCCTGCCAGGCAGAGCTCTTTTCCCAGCCATATACAATGCGGTTTAGGCCTTGGCTGTCTTCCATTAAATCGGGCTGAAAATCAGGAACCAAGGCCTGGCCGCCAAAAAGCTTTAGGTGTTTGTACAGTTCGGCGTTGGCCGCCCGAACGCCTTCTACACTTCCAAATCCTTCAAGGTGGTCTTTTCCGTTGTTGGTAATTAGAGCGGCCTGAGGGCTTGCTAGCCAAGCCAACGAGGCGGTTTCGCCGGCATGGTTCGCCCCAATTTCAATGATGCCCCAACGGTGTTCCGGCTTCAGCATCAACAAGGTCAAGGGCAAGCCAATGTGGTTGTTCAAATTCCCCGGTGTAGCCAGGGTGGGGGCTGCCGCCGACAAACAAGCGTAGATTAACTCCTTGGTGGTTGTTTTTCCGTTTGATCCTCCAATGCAAATCAGGGTGGTTTTCAAGGTGTTTCGGTGAAGTTGGGCCAATTCCTGCAGGGTTTTCAACACATCGTTCACCATCCAGGTTCCGGGAATGTGTTGCAGGGAAGGTCGGTCAACAACGGCAAGGGTGGCCCCTTGAGCCAAGGCTGCCTCGGCAAAATCGTTCCCATCAAAATTTCCTCCTTTTAGGGCAAAAAACAGGCTGCCTGGCACAATTTTCCGGGTGTCGGTGCTGATTCCATTTCCCGACAAGAAGGCGGCATACAGTTCAGACATAGCTTTCATGCCTGCAAAGTAGGAAAGCTTCCGTAATTTTGCGGTCATTATGTACACCGCAGACTTTTTTTATCCCCTGTCCGAGTCGCAAATCGCGAAGCATCCCGCTCAGCCCCGCGACAGCTCAAGGCTGTTGGTGTACAAACAGGGGTTGATTCAAGATGTGGAATTTTTGGAATTGGCGGAACAGCTGCCCTCAAACGCTCTGCTGGTTAGCAACGAGTCGAAAGTAGTGGCCGCCCGCCTGTTTGCCCAGCGCGAAACGGGCGCCCAGATTGAGGTTTTTTTGCTTAAACCCTGGGGCTCAACCATGGAACAAGCCCTGACAGCCAGCCCAACGGTGGCATGGGAAGCCCTGATTGGGAATAAAAAACGATGGAAGACCGGGGAAACGATTCGGCTAACCGAACTGCCCCAGGTGGCATTGGAATGGGAAGACCGGAGCCGGGACTTGGTTCGAGTGCGCTGGACACAAGAGTTGAATCTAAGCATGGCCGAGGTTTTAGATCGGGCCGGCAGGGTTCCCCTGCCTCCCTACCTAAATCGGGACGCACAGCCCGAAGACAAAGAAAACTACCAAACCATTTTCGCCAAAAACCGGGGCAGCGTGGCCGCACCAACCGCTTCCCTTCATTTTACCGACAGGGTGCTCGATTCCTTAGAACAGCGTGGCATAGGCCGCTGCAATGTAACCTTGCACGTGGGGGCAGGGACCTTTAAACCGGTAACGGCCGAGCGCATGTTGGAGCATAAAATGCACGGAGAGGCCTTTTCGGTTGCGGGAGACACTTTGCGTTGTTTGGCTAAACACGAGGGGCCGATTGTTCCTTTGGGCACAACCGCATTCAGAACCTTAGAGTCTTTGTTTTGGGTGGCTCAATCGGGACAGGTCCAGGTTCCTCAGTATCCCGACAGGGTTTTTCCCTTGAGGTTTGCCGACCGGAAATCGGCCTTTGCTGCCTTGGCCGAGCAATTTCCCAACGGTTTGGAGGGCGAGACCGAGATTTTTATTTATCCGGGCGGTCCTTTGCACGTGGCCGATGGATTGTTGACGAATTTTCACCAACCCGGCAGTTCTTTAATCATGTTGGTAGCCGCATTGATTGGGGAAGATTGGAGGAAGGTATATCAACATGCCCTGGAGTCTGGGTATCGCTTTTTGAGTTATGGAGATGCGGGTTTGTTGTGGAGGACTGAATAAATAAATTTGAAGGGGATTTAGGTACAATGCCGCCGGCCCCCGGATTGCGGCGGCAGACGCGCAGCGCCGGGGCTATGGCGGCCCGGCTGCGGAGGCGACCAGGGGGAGCCCACGCACGCCGCAGGCAGCCAAGCCCCGGAGCCAGCGGCTACAGCCAAAAGCCGGATAAGGGCCCCAAAAAATAAAAAATTATACCTCGAGCAGATTCAACCGGCTCGCCACCGACTCCAACAAAGTACGGCCGTCGGTGTGCCCCATGTTGGGGTGCATAACGCGCTCAGGATGAGGCATTAATCCGCAAATGTTGCCCGCTTCGTTGCAAATGCCCGCAATGTTGTTGGTGCTGCCGTTGGGGTTGTGGGCCTCGTTAACCAGGCCTTGGGCCGAGCAATACCGAAGGAGTATTTGGCCCTGATTTTCCAAGCGCTTCAGGGTGTCGTCGGGAGCAAAATACCGCCCTTCGCCATGGGCAATAGGCAGGCGCAAGACCTGCCCAACCGCGGCATTGTGCGTGAGCACCGATTGGGTTTGCTCAACCCGCACATGCACATCGCTGCAAATGAACTGCCGTTGAGTGTTGTGAAGCAGAGCGCCGGGCAGCAAGCCGGCCTCAACCAACACCTGAAAACCGTTGCAAATTCCAATCAGGGGTCGGCCCGACGCGGCATGCCGTTCCACCGCCTGCATAATCGGTGAAAATCGGGCAATGGCGCCCGAGCGAAGGTAATCTCCATAGGAAAAACCGCCGGGCAGCACCAAAACCTCTACATTTTGCGTGTCTGTGTCTTTATGCCAAAGCCGTATGGGCTGGGCATTGGGAAGCAGCCGGACGGCATCAGCCATGTCTTGGTCGCAATTGGACCCCGGGAAGGTTACGATGCCCCATTTCATGGGGCGAAGGTAGCTAGGTTTGTTTGAAATTGAAAGCGAAAGGGCGGTTTTATGGCCGTTTGTCATTACTTCCGTGTTTTAACACCCAAGTCAAAATTCATTTTCAGTAAAATAAAGGGTTGCAGAATTGCTTATGAAAAAACGGGGAAGTCAGGAGCTAACAGCGCCTACGTTTTTAGCCACGAATGCACGAATGGCTATGGCAGTGGCTTTAGCCACCCAAGAAGGAATAAATGGAGTCGGGCTTTTTGCGTCTAGGTTTTTAGCCACGAATGCACGAATGGTTGTGGCTGTGGCTTTAGCCACCTAAGGAGGAATAAATGGAGTCGGGCTTTTTGCGTCTAGGTTATTAGCCACGAATGCACGAAGGGTAGTGGGTAGTGGGTAGTTCTTTGGTGCCATTCTCCTAAGCTCCCCGCGGCCGCGGGCCGAATTTTAGCCGACCGTTAACAGCTTACGCCGACAAGCGGGCCGACAATTCCGCGTCAATCGCGTTCAAGAACTCTTCCGTGTACAGGTAATGCTCTCCGTGGTTTACCTTGTTGCCATGGATGCAAATGGCCAAATCTTTGGTCATTTTTCCCGATTCAATGACGTCCACGCAAACCTGCTCTAGGGTATGGCAAAAGTGAATAAGCTCGTTGTTCCCATCTAATCTGCCCCGAAACTCCAAGCCTCGTGTCCAAGCAAAAATCGAAGCCACCGGATTGGTCGAGGTGGGTTTGCCTTGTTGGTGCTGCCTGTAGTGCCGGGTTACGGTGCCGTGGGCAGCCTCGGCCTCCATCACCTTGCCGTCTGGGGTTACCAAGGTCGATGTCATTAATCCCAAGGAGCCAAAGCCCTGAGCTACGGTGTCCGACTGCACATCGCCGTCGTAGTTTTTGCAGGCCCACACAAAGTTGCCGTTCATTTTTAGGGCGCTGGCCACCATGTCGTCAATCAGGCGGTGTTCGTAGTAGATGCCGGCGGCCTCAAAGCGGGCTTTGTAATCGCGCTGGTAGATGTCTTCAAAGATGTCCTTGAATCGGCCGTCGTATTGCTTTAAAATGGTGTTTTTGGTGGACAGGAACAGGGGCCATTTTTTCATCAAGGCCTGATTAAAGCAGGCATGGGCAAAGCCAACAATGGATTCTTCGGTGTTGTACATGCCCAGGGCCACGCCGGGGCCTTTGAATTGGTACACTTCAAATTCTTGAGGGGCGCTGCCGTCTTCGGGGCTAAAGGTCATGGTCAGTTTGCCGGGGCCTGAAACCACAAAATCCGTTGCCCGGTACTGATCGCCAAAGGCGTGGCGACCAATGCAAATAGGGGCTGTCCAATTGGGCACCAGCCGGGGGACATTCGCCGTAACAATGGGCTCCCGAAACACGGTTCCGTCCAGAATGTTCCGAATGGTTCCGTTGGGCGATTTCCACATTTTTTTCAGTCCAAACTCTTCCACCCTTTGTTCATCGGGCGTAATGGTCGCGCATTTGATTCCAACCCCGTAGGTGCGAATGGCATGGGCAGCATCAATGGTTACTTGGTCGTTGGTTTCATCGCGGTATTCAATCCCTAAGTCGTAGTACTTTATGTCCAAATCTAGGTGGGGAAGAATCAGTTTTTCTTTGATGAATTTCCAAATGATGCGGGTCATTTCATCTCCGTCCAGTTCTACTACGGGATTGGCAACGCGTATTTTATTCATGACAGCAGGGGTATATGATGAATGAAGTTTTGTTTCTTGGGGCAAATGTGCATAAAACTGAGCGAATTTCCTTAATGTTGGTGCAATTGCACCCATTTTTCTACCAGCGATTGCAGGGAGGGGTAAGAGGAACAAAAGCGGGGGTCGTCAAGAGTCAAGGGAAGTCGGGTGTTTTGAGACGACAGGGTATTGCGCAGCCGCTGAAGGGATTCGGGCGTAGGCAATTCGGCCTTATGCTGAATCAGGGATTGCAGAGCCAGCAGTCGTTCGTAGTCCTTCCAGTTTGGGTCTTTAAGCCCGTTCAGCCAAAATTCGGTCGATTGTTGTTCGGGAAGGCCCGCAGCGGCCCGTATTGCCGACAAGCGGTGTTTGACGTGCTGGCTTTCCCAAAAGGGATACAGGATTTCTTTTTGCAGGGGGATTCCCAGCAGGGCCACCCATTCCAAAGCATAGCTTTGTTGGTAATGCAAGGTGTCTAATTCTCCACCCATGGGGGCTGGGGGCTCCAACAGATAGGGCATTACCTTTTTTGAAAGGGCTTCTTGGGCGGAGGTCCAACCTTCGCTGCCGGGCTTGTGTTTCATCAGGCAGATCCAACCGGGCAAAAAGGTGGCTCGGAAAATTCGTTCCGAAACATAAATCGGCAGGGCCGGGTGAAGGAAACCCCAGGCCACCCAGCCGGCCGAGGCGTACATGACTCCGTTGTCGGGCCCGGGCAAGGCCAATCTGCCGCGCCCCAGGTCTTTCACAAGCAGGTAAGCCGTATCGTTCACCAACCGAAATGGGGCTAAATCTCCGCGGCTTGCATTGCAGGGAGGCGTTAGAAAATAAGATGAGATTCCGAGTTTTTTGGCGCGTATGCTGGGGCCTGCAATGTGTTCTAATACACGGATGCCTTGCCCCAATTTGGAATCGACGCTTGTTTTTTTGACCTTAATAAGGCTTAGGTCGGAGCGGATTAAATCAGAAAAAAACGCCGCTTGGTAGCTGCGTCGATATTGGGCAATTAGGGCGGGAGCAAGCAGAAAGCCCAACAGAAAAAGAGCACATGTGGCAGAAAAATAAGACCTTTGTATCCTGGCGGTACTCATTACCGCACAAAGGTACGCTTATTTATACTAGATGCGGGTATTGCATGTGATTCCGAAGTTGGTGATTGGAGGGGCTGAGCAATTTGCGCTCAACTTGGTTCATGCGTTGAACCGGGAGCCAGAGGTAGAGAGCGTGCTGGCATATTGGGAGCCCATTTTTCAGTTTGAGGATGCTATGAAATCGCACACCCGAAAAATCAACCTTGAGTTGGATCTGGGCCTTGGACGCATCAACAAATTCAAACTTAAAGAATGGGACGACCTGGTTCTTGAATTTAAGCCCGACATCATTCATTCCCACTTGTTTCAAGCCGAATTGGTTGCTCGAGCAAATTCCCGCCCCGGCATTCGGTATTTTTCGTCGGTGCACGACAAAATGCATCAATTGGATTCCCTTTGGCAGAAGGGAATGCAAAAAATCCCAGCGGCCTTTTGGGAAAAACACCTAGCCCACACCTACTACCGAAAAAGCCAAAACCGCTTTTTAGCCGTTTCAAAGGACACACAAGCGTATTTAAAGCGTGTTTTGCCTGCCGACCTAGCTAAAAGGGTGGACTTGGTTTACAACGGTGTTCCAACATCAAAATTCAAGGTTTATCAAAGGGATTTTCCAACCCATTTTACCGCTGAAAATCCCCTCAAAATCATCAATGTAGGCAGCTTCCGCTCCTTTAAAGGACAGGAAAAGCTGATTGTTGCCTTACATAGCCTTTTGTCTCAAGGTTGCTTCCTAGAATTAACCTTTTTGGGTCAAGGTCAAGAAATGCAGGCCTGCATGTCGCTGGCCGAAAGCCTGGGCATTTCACAACAGGTTAAATTCAAGGGCATATTGCACGAACTTCAGCCCGAGTATGCCCAACATCATTTGTACGTTCATGCTTCTTCTTCTGAGTCGTTTGGTTTGGTATTAATCGAGGCCTTAGCCGCAGGATTGCCCGCAATTGCCCTGGACGCGGGAGGAAATCGCGAGGTTTTGTCGGATGCGGTGTGCACCCGAATGCTGCCCAACAACAGCTCAACCGATGATATTGCTAATGCCATTCTTGAATGGTATGCCCATCCCGCCCAATTCAAGGAGGCTTCTGAACGGGCTGAAATCCTTGCTTCATCCTTTGATTTTTCAAAGACCTTATCGTCTATACTGGCGCATTACCAAGCTTCCCTAAACCAATCCGAATGACGCTTAAGGTAGCCCATATTATTCCGCAATTGAGCCAAGGGGGGGCAGAGCAATTAACCCTGAACATTCATCATGCCTTAAACCAAAACCCCAACGTACAATCCAAACTCTTTTATTTTCAACCGGTGGCCGATTACGGTCCACCTGAACTTTTGGGAACCCAATTTTTACCCGCCCAAGTTCAACTTCGCCTTTTTTCTGGGCTGCAAGGCCAAGTTGAGGAGCTGGAAGCGGCCATTCGAGCCTATTCGCCACAGGTAGTTCATTGCCATTTGTATGAATCTGAACTTGTTCGGGCCTGCTTTAAACCCGGACCCTGGGTCCACATTTCAACCGTTCACGACAACATGCGTCAATTGTCGCCGCCTTCTTCCTTTCTCAAAAAGCCATATTGGATTCAACGGGCCAGCCGAACAACTTTATTGCGGGCCTTCCGCCAAACCCGCAACCACTTCCTTGCCATCTCTGAAGACACCCGTAACTACCTGCACCAGGTTCTTCCCGCCGATATGCACCCCCGCATTGCCCTGCTCAAAAATGCAGTCCCCCTAAATCGCTTTGCCTTTCCCGAACGCCCCGACTGGCAACCCGGGCAAACCCTCCACCTGATCAACGTGGGCAGCTTTGTTGCCAAAAAGAACCAAGCCATGGCCTTGGACGTTCTGCAGGAATTGGTCAAGGTGGGCATAGACACACGGCTCACCTTTGCCGGCGATGGCCCCTTGAAAAGCCAAGTTCAGCAGCAAGCCGAAGCCAAAGGCTTGCAAAACCGCTGCTCCTTTTTGGGAAATGTTCAAAACATCGAGGCCCATTACCGCCATGCCGACCTATACCTGCATACAGCTTGGGAAGAACCTTTTGGATTGGTCTTGGTCGAGGCCATGGCCTCCGGCCTTTCGGTTGTGGCTCTGAACGCCGGAGGCAACCGAGAGCTAATCCAGGACGGTATAAACGGCCGACTGCTGCCCCAGCAAGCCAGCCCCAGCGAAGTGGCCTTATCCATCCAAACCTGGATGAGCCAAGCCTCTGCTCAGCGCCATGCCCGAAAAAACGCCCTGGAATTTTCCGCCGGTTTTGGCATGCCCGCCTACGTCGATGCTTTGCTAAACCACTACACTCAGCTGCAACCCGCCTAAACTCCGTACCTTGTAAGCCAGAATCAATCAGCATGTGTGGAATTGCCGGAATATGGGGCCCCGAGGCCGGGGAACGCATCGAAGCCATGACGGCAGGGCTTAGCCACCGCGGCCCCGACCACCAAGGCCTTTTTCGCCTGCCCGAACAAAACCTGGCCCTGGGCCACCGTAGGCTTAGCATTCTTGACCTAAGCTCGGCCGGAAACCAGCCCGTTCACAGCCATTGTGGCCGATATACCATGGTGTACAACGGCGAAATTTACAACCATGCCGAATTAAAACGCCGCCTGGAAGAACGCGGCCACACTCCCTTTAAAAGCCGCTCCGACACCGAGGTCCTGCTCGAAATGTTTGCCCTGTACGGCACCGATATGCTGCCCCAATTGAATGGAATGTTTGCGGTTGGCATTTACGACCGCCTTGAAAACTGCCTTTGGTTGATGCGCGACCGACTCGGAATCAAACCCCTGTACTACGGTCGAGATGCCCGGCAGAATTTTCGATTTGGCTCGGACCTTTCGGTGTTTTCAGACGCCCCCCCAGAACTTTGCCCAGAATCGGTGGCTGCCTTTTTTCACCTGGGTTTTGTGCCCGGCCCCAACAGCATCCGCAAAGGGGTTTTTTCCTTGCCGCCCGGACATGTGTTGAAGGTTCAACAGGGCCGCCCGGGCGAATCCCGAGCCTGGTGGTCTCTGCCCATGCACCGCAGCGCCCCCATTTCGGAACCCCAAGCCCTGAACCAACTCCAAGAATTGCTGGAATCGGCTGTTGAAACCCGCCTGGTGGCCGATGTGCCCTTCGGAACCTTCTTAAGCGGTGGCATTGATTCCAGTTTGATTACTGCCCTGGCAGCCAAAAAGTACGGCCCCGGCTTAAAAACGTTTTCCATCGCCATGCCCACTCAAAGCCACAACGAATCGGTCTATGCCGAGGCGGTGGCCAAACAACTTAAAACCCAACATACCACCTTTAAACTGGAGGCCGACTATGCCCTGAAATGGGTGCCCCGCCTGCCGGAGTGGTTTGCCGAACCCTTTGCCGATTCTTCTGCCTTGCCAACCCTGGCCGTTTCGGCCCTGGCCCGCGAACAAGTCAGCATGGTTTTAACCGGCGACGGCGGCGATGAGTTGTTCTGGGGTTATGGTGCTTACCGCTGGGCCGACCGACTCAGCCGCTCACCTTGGTCCAATCCCCTTTTTCAACGAGGTATGGCAGGGTTGCTGGCCTTTGGCACTGCTCGCGAGCGAAGGGTGGCCCGCCTGCTTGCTCCACCCCCTGCCGGCATTTCTTGGCAGGCTCAGATTTTTAGCCAAGAGCAATACCTGTTCCGGGCCGAAGAGGTGGGCCGCCTAACCGGACACCGGCCCAGCGATCGGCTCTCGGCCTGGCGCAGCCCCCCGGTCCTTGACCTGCGCTCGGCCCCTGCCCGCCAAGCCTTTTTTGATTTGACCGGCTACCTGCCCGACGACCTGTTGGTGAAAGTGGATAGGGCAACCATGGCCAACAGCCTTGAAGCCCGAGTTCCCTTGCTCGATTACAGGGTGGTGGAATTCGCCCTGGGATTGCCCGACGAACTGAAATGGAAGAACGGCCAAGAGAAATACCTGCTTAAACAACTGCTGTACCGGCATTTGCCGGCCGAACTTTTTCAACGGCCCAAATGGGGATTCTCGGTGCCTTTGGCCGCTTGGCTGCAAGGCGAAGGCCGGAAGCTGGTTGACCAATGGGTGGAAGACCCCCAAGCCTACCGGCACGGACTGTTGAACATGGCCGAGGCCAAACGCCACTTAAAGCAGTTTCGCCGAGGCGACCGCATTGCCTACAACCGCGTTTGGCTGCTCCTTATTTTCAACCAATGGATGAACCACCATGCCCGATAAGCACCTGGTTTTTTTGTCCTACGACGGCCTAAGCGACCCTTTGGGCGAGGCCCAAGTTTTGCCCTACATCAAAGGGCTGGCCGCCTTAGGCTGGAAATACACCCTAATCAGCTTCGAAAAGCCTGAACTCTTTCAACAACACCGCTCCCGGCTAGAACAGGAATGTTTGTCCGCCGGAATCGATTGGCAGCCCTTGCCCTACACCAAAAAGCCTCCGGTGCTTTCTACCTTGTACGACCAATGGATGCTGCGCCGGCACCTGCGCGCCTTGTACCGCCGCCGCCCTTTTCATTTGCTGCATTGCCGGGGCTACATCACCGCCCGCGAAGGCCTGCATTGGCAATCCAAGGGCGTTTTATTTTTGTTCGACATGCGGGGCTTTTTCCCCGACGAACGTGCCGATGCCGGACTTTGGAAAAAAAACCATCCGATTTTCGGGGCCGTGTACCGCTATTTCAAACGGCAAGAACTCGCCTTTTTGTCTCGGGCCGACCACATCATTAGCCTAACCGAAAAGGGCCTAAGCATTATGCAAGCCATGCTCCCTTCCCAGGGCCTAAGCTTAAAGCCCTGCACAGTCATTCCCTGTTGCGCCGATTTGGACTTGTTTGATCCCAACGCTCTTCCGGAGAACACCCGGACCGGCTGGCGGCAGGCCCGAAACCTGCCCGAAACGGCTCCTTTGATGCTGTATGTAGGTTCGCTGGGAACCTGGTACATGCTGAACGAAATGCTGGATTTTTTCCGGGAATTCCTAAGCCTAGAGCCCCAAGCTCGATTTGTGCTGGCCACCCGCGACTCGGCCGATTCGGTTTTTAGCAGCGCGCGGCAAAGGGGCATTCCCCAGGAGCGCATACATGTGGAATCCTTTGCTCGCAAAGACTTGCCAGCGGCCATGGCCTCGGTCAATGCCTCGGTATTTTTTATCCGCCCCAGCTATTCCAAACAGGCCAGCAGTCCCACAAAACAAGGCGAATTAATGGCCATGAATGTGCCGGTGTTTTGCAACACCGGGGTTGGCGACACCGACGTTTTAATTGAACGGTACAAGAGCGGCATTTTAATTCCCGAGTTCAGCCCCGAGGCCTACCGCAGCGCCATTCGGCAATGGCAAAGCACCCGCGGCAGCAGCAGCGCGCATCTGCGTCAGGGCGCCATGCTCGCCTTCGCTTTGCGCATCGGCATCGAACGCTACAACCAAGTGTATTTAAGGGTATTGAACAAATAAGGTTTTTTTTTGGGGCGGTAATCGGGCTTTCACCGGTTGTCCGCGGCTGTAGGTGGCGGGGCCAGCGGGCTTGCGGTGGCTCCTAAAGTCGCCTCCGCGCCACGCGGCCCCGGCACCCACAGCCTTGCGGGCAACCCGGTTCAATCCCGCCGCCGGCCGCTCCTGTCCAATTCCCTTTCAACCCATTTTGCGAACCATTGCATTCACCACGCTTCCCAAATCCTGGAACAAATACCCCCTAAATTCCTTTATTCAAAAGAGCGGGCAATTTTAACCTAACTAATGCCAAGGCTACATACCTTTGCCGAATGAAAGAGACCAATCCCTGCGATGAGGTACTGAATAGCCTGAGCACCTGGCTTAAACAACAAACAGATTGGAACCTAAGCCCACCCGGCCGAATTCGAATGGAGGGTGCAGGAGGAAGCGCCTTGGCCTTTCTGGTGGCGGCCCACTTTCGCGATTCCGGGCGAAATCAACTGGTTCTAGCCCGAGACAAAGAAAGCGCTGCCTACTTAAACAACGACCTTGAAACCCTGCTTTCTGCAAAATCCAGCCTTTTTTTTCCAGAATCTTACCGAAGAGCCTACGACCAACCCGATGTGGACAATGCCAACGTCCTGCTTCGGGCCGAAGCCCTAAACCGGCTTCAAGAAAAATCGCCCCTGTGCCTGGTTACCTACCCCGAAGCCCTGAGCGAAAAGGTGGTAAGCCGCAAACAGCTTGAATCGCGCAGCCACCGCATTGCCCTGGGCGATCGCCTAGACATGGATTTTCTGTTCGACCTGTTGGTTTCTTACGACTTTGAACGCGACGACATGGTGTACGAGCCCGGGCAGTTCGCTCTGCGGGGAGGGCTCATGGACGTGTTTTCTTTTGCCCACAACCAACCCTTTCGCCTCGAATTCGAGGGCGATTTCATTTCCGACATTCGCTTCTTTGAGCCCGAAACCCAATTAAGCCAGGGTTCTGTCAACCAAGTGGTGCTGCTGCCCTCCATTGAACAGAAAGTGGGCACAGAGGAACGGTTAACCTTGCTCGACTTCATGGGTGCAGGAGTTGATTTCTGGGTCTATGATTCCCGAGATGCCGCCCAACGCATGGATAAAAAATTCGCCGAGGCCGAACGGGCATTTCAAGCATTAAACAGCCCCGTTCGCCGTACCCAGCCCGAAGATTTGGTTTGGTCGGGAAACGGCTTTTTGGCCAAACTCCTAAGCCAAACGTTCATGCAATTCGAAGCCCCAGGCGATGCCCAAGACCGAAAAATTGACCTTCAGGCCAAAGCCCAACCCCTGTTCAATAAAAAATACGATTTGTTTCGAGCCCATGTCGATGAAATGGCCCAAGCAAAAACCCAAACCCTGCTGTTTTACGAACAAGAACCTCAGCGCGACCGCCTGATCGCCATTTTTCAAGATCAGTTTCAAATTGGCCCCGACCGCCTGCCTTTTACCTGGGTAAAAAAAGGGTTAAGCAAAGGGTTTCGATTGCCCCAACAAGGCTGGGCTTGCTATTCCGACCATGAATTGTTCGAGCGTTACCGGCGTTTTCGCATCAAATCCAGGTACAGCAAACAACAGGCGG
The DNA here is from genome assembly GCA_903837495.1 of uncultured Flavobacteriales bacterium. Classification (GTDB taxonomy): domain Bacteria; phylum Bacteroidota; class Bacteroidia; order CAIKAF01; family CAIKAF01; genus CAIKAF01. The sequence goes on from CAILUT010000031.1 coordinate 39,033, forward strand.
TTTCTGTCCGAGAACTATCGGAACTGCAGCCCGGCGATTATGTAACCCACATTGACCATGGGGTTTGCCGGTTTGCTGGGTTGGAACTTCAAGAAAACGGAGGCCGCCGGCAAGAAGTCATCAAACTGATGTTTAAGGACGGCGATGCCGTTTTCGTTTCCCTGCAGCAATTGCACCGAATCAGCCGGCATTCTGGCCGCGACGGGAAAGCCCCAGCCCTGAGCAAATTGGGCAGCAACACCTGGTCCAACCTAAAATCCAAAGCCAAGGCTAGAGTTAAAGCCCTGGCGTACGACCTACTTAAGCTGTATGCCCAGCGTCAAAAAGAAAAGGGGCATGCCTTTGCTGCCGACAACTACCTGATGCACGAACTGGAGGGCAGCTTTCCCTTTGAGGAAACCGAAGACCAAGCCAAGGCCATTCGGGACGTAAAGGCCGATATGGAACGAACCCGCCCCATGGATAGATTGGTCTGCGGAGACGTAGGCTTTGGCAAAACCGAAGTGGCCGTTCGAGCCGCCTTTAAATCTGTTTGCGACAACAAGCAAGTTGCCGTGTTGGTGCCCACCACCATCTTAGCTTTGCAGCACCATAAAACCTTCGAAAAGCGCTATACGGACCTGCCATGCCGGGTTGAATACATCAACCGCTTTCGTACCGCCGCTGAACAAAAGCAAATTCTGGCCGACTTAGCCTTGGGAAAGGTCGATGTGCTGATTGGCACCCACAAGCTGTTGGGCAAAGAAGTGCAATTCAAAGACCTAGGCCTTTTGATTATTGACGAGGAACAAAAATTCGGAGTCAACGCCAAAGACAAACTCAAAACCCTTAGGGTGAACGTGGATACCCTGACCTTAACCGCCACGCCCATACCCCGAACCTTGCAGTTTTCGTTGCTGGGCGCCCGCGATTTAAGCGTTATTCGAACCCCGCCCGGCAACCGCTATCCCATTTTAACCGAACTCAAAGGGTTCAACGAAGAATTCATTCGAGACACCATTCAATTGGAATTGGAACGCGGAGGGCAGGTGTTCTTTTTGCACAACCGCATTCAAAACCTGCCCGAAATGGCGGGGGTTTTGCAGCGCTTGGTCCCCGATGCCCGCATTCGCTATGCCCATGGACAAATGGACGGCAAGGCCTTAGAAGAAATCATGCTGGAATTTATTCGGGGCGATTTTGATGTGCTGGTTTCTACCTCCATCATCGAAAACGGCTTGGATGTGCCCAACGCCAACACCATCTTGATTCACGAAGCTCAAAATTATGGCCTAAGCGACCTGCATCAAATGCGGGGGCGGGTAGGCCGAGGAAACCGAAAAGCCTTCTGCTATCTAATAACCCCTCCTTTCCATGCCCTGGCCGCCGAAAGCAAACGCAGGCTGCAAGCCCTCATTGAATTTTCCGATTTGGGCAGTGGATTCCACATCGCCATGAAAGATTTAGACATCCGCGGAGCCGGCGATTTGCTGGGCGCCGACCAAAGTGGCTTTGTAAATGAAATGGGCTATGAAACCTATCAGCGGGTTTTGGCCGAGGCCATTCAAGAGCTGAAAGAAGAAGCGTTCGCCGAGGAATTTAAAGAAGAAATGAACTCGCAGGAACACCGCTGGGCTGTGGATTGCCAAATCGATACCGATTTGCCCTTACTGTTGCCAGAAACCTATGTGGACAGCATGGCCGAGCGCCTCGCTTTGTACAAAGAATTGGACAGCCTGCAACAAGACCATGAAATTCCCGCTTTTGAATCCCGACTTCGGGACCGATTTGGCCCTTTGCCGGGGCCAGCTACCGACCTTCTGCTGGCATTAAAACTAAGGCTGAAAGCCCAAAACCTAGGAATCGAACGAATTAGCCTAAAACATGGGCACCTTCAGGCCGGATTCCCTGGCCAAGAACGGGCAGCCTATTACAGTTCAGGATTGTTTTCCAAAATTCTAGCCAAAATCGGGAACCGCCGCGATGTAGAAATGCGGCAGCAAAAAACACGGCTCGTACTCCATTTTAATGGGGTAAAAACCATGACAGACGCTTTGGGCGTGGTCGAGGGGTTGATGGCGTAGAGACGCAACATTTTGCGTCTCATGGTACGCCGTACAGACGCAACATTTTGCGTCTCATGGTACGCCGTACAGACGCAACATTTTGCGTCTCATGGTACGCCATACAGACGCAACATTTTGCGTCTCTACGCGCGAAAAATAGACGCAAAATATTGCGTCTCTACCCAAAACAATGAATTATGGACGGGGGCGGGGAGCGCATTCCTTAAGTTTGCAAGCAGAATCGTACCTTTAACGCATGTCCGCCATGTCATTCAAACTTTTTGCCCTATCGGGCAGCCAAGAATTGGGGAATGAAGTTGCCGGCCGAATGGGAATTTCTTTGGGGGCCCTTTTTACCACACGCTTTAGCGACGGAGAAGTGTATGCCCGGTTTGACGAAACCGTTCGAGGCGAAACGGTGGTATTGCTGGCTCAAATCAACCTGCCTTACCACAACCTGTTTGAATTGCTGGTGGCGGCCGATGCCGCACGCCGGTCTTCCGCTCGAGAAGTGGTGGCGGTTTTGCCCTATTTGCCCCACAGCCGGCAGGAGCGCCGCGACGGGGAACGAACCGCCGTTACCTCGCGGTTGATGGCAGAAACCATTGAACTTTCGGGAGTGAACCGGGTTCTTACCCTTGACCTGCATTCCATGAGCATCGAGGGGTTTTTCAAAATTCCCATTGACCACCTGCAAATGAGTGCCGAGTTTGTGAAGGACATACGGGAGCAATATGGGGACAAGCCACTGATGGTGTGCAGCCCCGATTTCGGGGGAATAAAGCGAATACGCGCCTACAAACAAGCCCTGAACTGCGACATGGCGGTTATTCACAAAGAACGCCTAAGGCCCAACGAAGTGGACAGAATGGAAATCATTGGAGACCCCAGCGGAAAGCATGTGGTGTTGATTGACGACATGACCGACACAGGGGGCACGCTGGTGGCTGCCGCCCGATTGCTTTTGAAGCAGGGCGCCCTTTCCGTGCGGGCCTATTGCAGCCACGGTGTTTTATCGGGCGAAGCGGTGGAACGCATACAAGCCTCGGACCTGCAAGAACTGGTCTTTACCAACAGCTTGCCCAACCGCCCCCAAGGGCCCAAATTCCGGGTGCTTTCCTGCGCCCCCTTGCTGGCCCGTGCCCTTGAAAACCTGTCAAGAAACCAAAGCATCAAGACCTTAAACAACATCTGATGTGGGGTAAGATCATCTCGGCTACCGACCTGGTTTGGTTTTTTTTCCTGTTTTTGGTGTTTTATTGGTATGCCAATAAGGTCAGCAACCTCAACATAAAAGAAAAACCCCATTACCGATACTTTACCCGGGCCTTGGTGTTCCGAATGTTGATGAGCTTGGTGTTTTTAGGCATCTATATTTTTTACTACGGTGGCGGAGACACCATCAATTATTGGGAGGCGGCGAATGCCTACAACAATTTATTTACGGCCAACTTTGATCAGTTTTGGGAGTTGATGACCATGCAGGTCAGCGAGAGCAACAACTATAAATTCTGGGAATACCTGCATGGAGAAGGGGTGGTTCATGGCAACATTCACCCTTCCATTTGGAAGCGGCCTGAAAACCTGTTCATTGTTCGGGCCGCCACCTTTCCCATGATTTTAACACAGGGCTCTATTGCCGGCACCACGGCCATTTTTGCCTTTTTTTCTTTTTTATCCATTTGGAAGATCTACCAGATTTTTTTGCATTATTTTCCGGAGCGGCACAAGGAATTGAACATATCCATTCTGCTTATGCCTTCCGTGGCATTTTGGGGTTCTGGGATTATGAAAGACACGCTAACCATGATAGGTATTGGTTTTTTTCTGGACGCTCTTTTTCGCCGGTTCATTACCCACAAAATCGATCCCATTACCTTTTTTATTCAAGCCTTTATTTCAGGCTGGCTCATCTTTAATGCCAAATCCTACATATTGATTGCCATGACTCCAGGGCTTTTGGTTTGGCTGAACTTTGATTCAATAAAGCAAATCAAAAGCGTTTTGATTCGAGTGGTAGTTTTACCCACGGTTGTTTTCGGTTCTTTGTTGGGGGCCACAGCTTTTTACCTTCAGGGAGGAGACCGCTTTGGAGAGTATTCGGCCGATACGGTGTTGGAAAAGGCCTCCCTGACCCAACAGGATTTGGTGCGGGATCAATACGGTGAAAACAAATTCGATATTGGGGGCTTTGATCCTACCATTCAAGGCATTATCCCTAAAATTCCTATTGCCATCAATGCCGGATTGTATCGCCCGTACATTTGGGAGAGCGGCTCTCCGACTATGTTTTTTTCAGGATTGGAAAACAGTTATTTGTTGTTTTGGACTGTTGTTTTGCTTTATCGAAGTAAGGTGGGGGGCTTTTTCGTTCGGATTTTTCAGTATCCCTTGTTTGTATTTTGCCTTTCGTTTTCGTTGTTTTTGGCTTTTTCTATTGGTCTAACTGCTGGCAATTTTGGTGCCTTGGTCCGGTATAAAATACCGATGCTCCCCTTTTTTACTTCCATGATTATGGTGCTTTCTTTCAGGAAAATAGCGCCCGAAAAGAATAAACTGGGGCCGGTCGTTCAAGGCGGCAAAACCAAGCGATAAGTATGCCAAGTCCTGAGGTTAGAGCTCAAATAATTCGATTTTGTGCCCGAAGAGAACGTTCGCAACGGGAGGTACTGGATAAAATTCGAGAACTGCAAGCTCCAACCCAATGGCTGGAGGAACTTCAGCAAGAAGGCTGGTGGAATCAGGAACGCTTTGCCAAGGCGTATGCTTTTGACCATTGGAATTTGCACCATTGGGGAAAAGAAAAAATAAGCCACGGTTTGCGGGCAGCAGGGGTGGATTCGAGGCTGAGGCAGCAGGTTTTGAACAACCTTCCTCATGAGGAATACCTTCAAAAGCTAAAGCGCTTAATGCAGAGAAAGCAGCAATCTTATGCCCAAGATATTACGGAAGAACTTCGGCAAAAGAGTCGAAGCCACTTTGCCCGTAAGGGATACAGCTGGGACGATATTCTGGATGCAGAAAAAGGCTTGACCTATGGGGAAGAATTTTAACACTGAATCCGCCCTTAAAACCAAGGGAAAAATTTAGTTCCAAATCAAGGAGCCGCCGCCGCACGGACAAATTTGTCGTTGAGGGCATCGGCAAAAGGCAGGTGTTCGGGCAGCATGCGGACAAAAATTTGGGAGAATCCCGCTTGGTCGGCTTCCCGCAAACAGGCATACCATTTTCGGGCGGCTTCGTAGGGGTCATTGTTTTGCGACAAGACCCAAACGTTTGCATGGTTGGGATGGGCTTCGGCAAGGGGCAGAATTAAGGCCACATTAGAACCCAGTTCTGGCCACGGCTGGTCCGATTTTAGAATAGACAAGGGCGTTCGGGGAGCGTAATGCCTTGACAGCATGCCTGGAGCAGCCGGGTGTTCCTCGGAACGGATGCGTTCTTCGGGAAGGTAGCCCAAAACTCGAGCCAATGCGGAGCTTTCAATGCCCCCTCGGCGGTACACCCGAGCTTTTCCATCTTCAAATCCAACAATGGTCGATTCCAGACCAACCTCGCAATCTCCCCCGTCCAACACGTAGGGCAGCTCCGGCCCAAATGCCTCCCGTACATGCCTGGCTTTTGTGGGACTAATGTAGCCAAACAGGTTGGCCGAAGGGGCCGCCAACGGAAAGTCAAGCATGTCCAACAGCGCCAAGGCCATGAGATGGCTGGGCATGCGCAGGCCTACTCGGTCTAAGCCCGAGGTAACCAGGTCGGGAATGCGTTCGGTTTTAGGCAGCAACAGGGTTAGTGGCCCAGGCCAAAAAGCGGCCATCAGGGCTTCTGCTTCTGTTGGTATTTCACGTACCCATTCACGAAAGGGGGAATTTGGACCAATATGAACAATCAAGGGGTCAAAATCGGGCCGTTTTTTGGCTTTGAAAACCCGGGCCACCGCTTCTGCGTCCAAAGCATTGGCGGCCATTCCATACACGGTTTCGGTAGGCATGCCCACCGGAAGGCCTTGCTGCAAGTACCGAGCAGCCAAGCCCAGGTCGGTTCCTATACTGGGAGCATGCCGGTTTCTGTCCAAATTTGGTTTATTGGGCATCGCGCAGGCGGCAGTTCAGGGCGGACAGGCCGTCTAAAATACGGCCAATGGCCGCATCGGCATCGGTATCGCGCAGTGTCTTTTCGGGATCGGCAAAGGTGAGCGCCACCGCCAAAGACCTGAATCCTTCGGGAATACCCTTGCCTTGGTACACATCAAACAGTTGGCACTCTCGAAGCAAGGCCCCTCCTTGCTTTCGAATCAAGGCTTCCATGTTGGCATAGGCAAGGCCTTCGGGGGCCAGCATAGCCAAATCCCGTTGAATGGAGGGGAACCGGGGCAAAGCGGCAAAGGGTTTTTTGCTTGCCGACTTGAAGGCCGCACAGGCCGTGCGGTTGAGTTCTAAAAACCAAACGGGGGTTTTTATGTCCATGGTTTTTAGCAAAGCAGGATCGACCAAGCCCATTGAAAGCAAGGGGGCTTGAGGATCTTTCATGTACGCAATCCAGCCATAGCCTGGCCAAGGAAGGGGATGTTCTGAGCTCCACCGAGGCGACAATCCAAGCTGCCGCATCAGGTCTTCGCCCCAGGCTTTCAATTCGTAAATGCCCTGTTCTTTTTGGGTGCTGTTCCAATGATCGGCCAATGCCTTTCCCGACATCATAAGCCCTAGGCGTTCTTCTTCAACGAAGCCTTGGCCTTCAGACAAGTAGGCCCGCCCAAATTCAAAAACCCGCCAATCTAGGTTGCGTTGCTGCACGTTCCGGCTGGCATTTTGAAGCATGGAACCCAACAGGCCTGGCCTTAGGGTGTCCAGCTCTTTGCTTAGCGGATTTTCAAGGCTTGCGGTTTGTTCGGCCAAGGAGGGATAGGTCTTCAAGGCCAGCTCTTGGGAATGCATGGACAGGGAAATGGATTCATGCCAGCCATTTTGCCGCAGGCGTTCTGATAATTGGCTGCGCAGGCGGTCTTCGTTGCCCGAATGCTGGGTGTTGATGTTCAAGGCCATTTTGCCGGTAACGGGGATTCGGTCTAGGCCATAAATCCGCAGCACCTCTTCGGCCACGTCTGCTGGGCGGAACACATCGGGACGGTATCCGGGGACTTTAAGCCTCCAAGAGCGGTGCCGTTCCATGGCGCCTTCGAATCCAAGTGCGGTTAAGATGTCGGCGGCTTCGTTGAGCGGGATTTCAACCCCGGCAACTCGATTTAAGTAGTGTTGGTCCACATCCACAAATCGGGGGGCTGGAAGGCCTTTGCTGAGGATGTCAACTTCGTCGCCTTCGATTTCGCCCCCGCCCAGTTCCAAAATAAGCCTGGCCGCCACCCTTAGGGCGGTCAGGGTAATGCCGGCATCGCAGCCCCGTTCAAAGCGGAAGGAGGCATCGGTATGCAGGCCGTGGCGCTTGGCGCTTTGCCGAACGCGTCCTGGGTCAAACCAGGCGGCTTCAATAAAAATTCGGCTGCTTTTGGCATTTATTCCACTGTGTTTTCCTCCAAATACTCCCGCCAGGCACACGGCCTTTTCGGCATCGGCAATAACCAAGTCTTGGGTGTTCAGCTCGCGTTCTACCTCGTCCAGGGTGGTTAGGGTTTCTTTGGGAAGGGCCGAACGAATCTGAATGCTGTTTCCTTTTAGCTTGTCGGCATCAAAGGTGTGAAGGGGCAAGCCGAGCATGTACATCACATAATTGCTCACATCTACCACGTTGTTTTGGGGTTTGATGCCCAGCGATTTTAAGCGGTCGGCCAATTGGGTTGGCGATTCGCGCACTTGAACGCCCCGAAGGGTGATGCCGGAGTACCTTCCACAGCCTGTTTCGTCTTCGATGCTGGGTACAATTCCCCGTCCGGGTCCGCTGAGGGGCAAAAAGGCGCGTGGAAATTCGGGCATGGCCCAGGATTCGCCCTCAGAAACGGCCTTGGCCACCAAATCGCGGCAGGCCCCCAAATGGCTAGCTCCATCAACCCGGTTGGGGGTAATGTTGATGGTTAGGATTTCATCGCTTTTTAAGTGCAAGAATTCGGCGGCCGATTGACCGATGGGGGCATGTTCGTCAAGCACCAGAATGCCCTCGTGGCTGGAACCCAAGCCGAGTTCGTCTTCGGCGCAAATCATGCCGGCAGAATCTTCTCCTCGAATTTTTGAAGCCTTAATGGTAAGGGGGCTTCCGTCTTTGGGGTAGAGTGTGGCTCCGGGCAAAGCGACCAGCACTTTTTGACCGGCGGCCACATTGGATGCCCCGCACACAATTTGCCGGGGCGATTCTTCTCCGGTATCTACCAAGCAAACCGAAAGGCGGTCGGCATTGGGGTGGGGCTTCCGTTCTAAAACCAAGCCCACACAGACGCCCGCCAAGCCACCGGGTATGGCCTCAACCTTTTCGCGTTCTTCCACTTCTAGGCCGGTCGAGGTAAGTCGGTCGGCTACCTCGTCGGCAGAAAGTTCTTTGTTTAGCAGTTCATTGATCCAGGCGACCGATAGTTTCATTGGGAAGAAATATCTGCAAAAATAGGAAATGGACATGGAGGGGCAATATTTTTAATGTATGGAAACCACAAAAACCAAGCACTTGCCCGTACATTTGAAACTTAGAATAGAATATTAATGAAAGAGAAAAATGCGGAAGGTGCAGCCATAGGATTTAATGGTAGGGTTTTATTGGCTTTTGCCCTACTTCTGATTTTGGGCTATGGAATGGCAGGGTTTTTTGCATTTCCGGTGGCAGACGACCTTTCATTTGCATTGATGAGGAAGGAGGGCGGTTGGTGGGAACTCGGCCTGAATGAGTGGAATCGTTGGAGCGGCAGGTACATCAGCAATTTTTTGGTTTTGGCGAGTCCTTTGTATGTTGGCGGAATTGACCTTTACACCTGGATGCCTCTTTTATTGTTGCTTTTTCTTTTGTTCAGCGTGTATGCTATATATCGCCTTGCAAGGGTGGAACAGTGGCCTGTTTTTGTTGGAGGGTTTTTACTGGTATTTTTAGGAGGAATGCCAGATGTTACAGAAGGCATTTTTTGGTTTACGGGAGCTTGGATTTATTTGCCAGGCGTTTTCATTTTTACTTTAGCCTTTACGCTCAAGTTAAGCGCAGATTCAGATGAAAATGGGCCAAGAAAGCGAAAACTGATTTTGTCGGCCATTCTGTTTTTTCTGGCGGGGGGATTTAATGAATTGATGCCGATTTGGGCATTGTTTTTTTCGGTTTTTCTATTTCAATTTAAAAAAGCAAGGTGGGAGCAAGTTTTATTTCTGGTATTTCATGGCCTTAATTTGCTCTGGGTATTTTCAGCCCCAGGGAATCAAATACGGCAAGCTCAATTTGAAGGGAACCACCAAGTTTTCAACTCTTTTGTTTTAAGCTCTTTGTACACGGGTCGGTTTATGATTGAATGGGTTCTGAATCCAACCCTTTGGATTTGGGCTCTTTTTTTGGTTTTTTATTCTGGAAACAACAAGGCAAGTACACAGCCCCTTTTTGCCAAACCCCTTAAGGCTGTTTTTTTAAGCCTTGGCGCCCTTTACCTCTCCGTTTTTACCCCAGTTTGGGCCACTGGCATTTTGGGACAATACAGAACAATCAACCAGGCTTATTTTTTGTTTTTGATTTTGTTTTCAATGGCAGTTTACCACAACAGGTTTCGTTTAAGGGGTTGTGTTCCTTTTGGAATAAGATTTAAATCTGCGTGTTTTTTGTTTCTGGTATTTGGCATGGTATGGAAGAACAATTATTTTCTATGGAAAGAACTATGCGATGGTCAGCTTCATCAATTTCACATTGAAATGCTGCACCGATTTTCGCTGCTGGAACAGTGCAATTCAAAAGAATGTTGGATTCCCGAGCTTTCTGTCCGCCCTAAAACTCTGTTTGTGTATCCTTTGTCTGAAGACCCCAATCATTGGAAAAACCGACAGTATCAAGAATACTTTTCAACGGAAGCGGTACACAAGATTGAAAATTAGAAATCGCGTACAACCCGCACCCGAACGCTGTTGTTGCTGCGTGAAATGGTGGTTTGGGTTGCGTTTGAGAAATTGACCGTCCAGCCGGGAATAGGAAGGCTGTTGTCGTTGCAGCTGCTGCTCCAATAGGCGGCTGCAGCAAAGTTCCCCAAACCGGCCAAATGCAGATTCTGGTACATCAAATTGAGTTCGTATCGGCTGGGCATGCGCCAATCGGTATAAACTTTGCCGGCATTGTCGTGGTTGTTGGGGTTGGAATAGGCGTCGTCGGCTAGGCCGTAATTGATGCCGGCGGATTGGTCTTGAAGTGCAGCCACCAGGCCATGATCGCCGGCGGTATTGACGTAAAATACAATGCCCCCGCCCCACAATTCCCCTACAAAATGAACTCCGCCGCCGCCGCCGCCACCGCCGCCGGGATTGCCCCCGGTTCCGGTGTCTGACAAGCAAATCCAGGTAGGCAATTGAGGCGTGCCCTCGTTGATTTCAAGGCAATGGGTGTCGGTGTTGTACAAGACCAAGCCTTCGGCTGGAAGTACAATTCCATTGCGCTGGACCGTGCTGAGTCGGGGAGGAAGGAAACCTTGAGAGGGACTTGCGACTTCAAGGGCCGCCGAAGGGTCTGGATTGGCGGTTTGAATGCCCACGGATTGGGAAAACAGGTTTTGAAGCAACAAGAGCCCCATGCCGATTAAAACACATTTCAAGGTTTGCATGTGCAGGGAATGTATAAGGTTATTCATCGGTTAAGGTAAGAAAAGGAAAGCGGTAAAAGTGCAAAAAGGGCCTAAGTTAAAGAAATCCTAAAGTCAAGTAGAAAAAGAATGCCGGTTTTTTTTGAGCGGCCTGCGGGCCGGATGGAAGAAGGTTGCCCGCAAGGGGCAGCTTGGATTCTGGCGCGCGGCGGCAAGGGCGACCTTGGGAGCCACTTGCCGCCCGCTGCCGGAACCAAGCTGCACCGCGGACAACCTCTGACAGCCGGATAACCCGCCCCAAAACAAGACAAACAACGCCCTGCGTTGCAGATTATAGGGCAGGCCGCTATTTAAATTGTAAAATTTAGAGTAGGTTTGATTTCTAAATCGTTAAATAATGTTTAAGCCGCTGGTTTTCATTTTCGCTTTCTTGGCCATGGCCAATGGACTTGTTGCTCAGGGAGACTCCGCCGCAACGGCCGTTGTGGCCGACACGGTACAGCAAGCCACAGAACTTATTCAGCCCTTGGCCAAAAAAGACTTCAAGATTGCAAGCGAGGGAATGAGTTTGGCCTCGGTGCTTCGCGGAGCCATGGGTTTGCTGTTTCTAATAGCCCTTTCGGTTGTTTTTAGTACAAACCGACGTGCTATAAACTGGAGGCTGGTAACCGTGGGCGTGCTGCTGCAGGTTTTTATTGGCATTTTGGTTTTAAAGGTTTCTTTTTTTCAGGCTGGCTTAGAGTTGATTAGTTTGGGCTTTACTCGGGTGCTCGGCTTTACCCAGTCGGGAGTTGACTTTTTGTTCAACAATATGGATACCGGGACAATGATGCCTGCCCTGAAAAGCTTTGCCTTTGTTATTTTACCTACGGTCATTTTCTTTTCGGCCCTGACCAGCCTGCTCTTCTTTTTAGGAATTTTGCAGAAAGTGGTATTTGCCATGGCTTGGGTAATGAAGCGCAGCATGGGCCTGTCGGGGCCTGAAAGTTTGGCGGCAGCCGGAAATATCTTTTTAGGGCAGACAGAGGCCCCATTGTTGGTGAAACCCTACATTGCCGGAATGACTAAGTCGGAGCTAATGTGTTTGATGTCGGGCGGCATGGCTACCGTAGCGGGCGGCGTGTTGGCCGCCTACGTTCGTTTTTTGGGGGGAGGCGACCCTGTTCTGGAACTTTATTACGCCAAGCATTTGATTACAGCCAGTGTGCTGTCGGCACCAGCCGCTATTGTTGTTTCGAAAATCATTGTACCCGACCGTGAGAAGGTTCAAACCGAATTAAGCATTCCCAAAGAGAAAATCGGGACCAATTTTTTAGAAGCCATCAGCAACGGTACCGGCGATGGTTTAAAGTTGGCGGTGAATGTGGGTGCTATGCTGCTTGTTTTTACCGCCATGGTTACCATGGTGAATTTTATGCTTCAAAATCTGTTGGGAGAATGGACAGGATTGAATGCCGAAATTATTGCCCTGACCGGCGGCAGCTACAAAGGTCTAAATCTTCAGTTTTTGTTGGGGTATATTGGGGCTCCCATTGCCTGGATGGTCGGCGTGCCCGTAGAAGACATGGTGGCTGTGGGGCAGTTGGTGGGCCAAAAGACTGTACTAAATGAATTTTATGCCTATGTGGAGCTGGCCCAAATGAAGGGCGCCGGGGCTTTTGTGCATGAAAAATCGGTGATTATGGTAACCTATATTTTGTGCGGGTTTAGCAATTTTGCCAGCATTGGAATTCAGATTGGGGGCATTGGTTCGCTTGCTCCCACTCGCAAGGGACAGCTTTCTGAACTGGGTTTCAGAGCCATGTTGGCGGGTTCGCTTGCTTGCTTGATGACCGCTGCCGTAGCTGGAATGTACTACTAAAAACCATGCTTGGAGCCCCACTTTATGAGCAGAACTTTCCACGGGGATTTGCCAGCGACAACTATTCAGGAGCCCACCCAGAGGTGTTGGAGGCCTTGGCTCGTGCCGGCCGAGGGCATGCTTCTTCGTACGGCTACGACCCCTTTACCCAGGCATTAACCCAAAGGTTAAGGGATGAACTAGGTGCCGAAACGGGTGTTTTTCCGGTTTTTAATGGAACTGCGGCCAATGTGTTGGGTTTGCAAACCCTGATTCGGCCCTACCAAGCTGTTCTGTGTCCCAGCAGCGCGCATTTGAACGAAGATGAATGCGGAGCACCCGAGCGGTGGTTGGGCATTAAGCTGTGGGACGTGCCCACGGAAGACGGGAAACTGCGGCCGGCCGATATTGAAGCCTGTTTGCATGGGCGGGGCGATGAACACCGGGTACAGGTGGCCGCCGTTTCCATAACCCAACCCACGGAATGGGGCACCTTGTACTCGGTGGCCGAAATACAAGCCCTTTCGGCATGCTGCCGAAAGCATGGATTGTGGTTGCACATGGATGGAGCTCGGATTTCGAACGCGGTGGCCGCCCTGGGCCGTCCGCTGCGCGAAATAACCGTAGATGCGGGGGTGGACGTAATGAGCTTTGGGGGAACCAAAAACGGATTGGTGTTTGGAGAATTGGTTTTAACCTTTAGGCCAGAACTCGCGAAGGAAATGCTGTATTTCAGGAAACAAATGGGGCAGTTGCATTCGAAAATGCGCTTTATTTCGGCTCAGTTTTTGGCTTTTTTTGAAGGGGATTTATGGTTGAAAAGCGCCGGGCATGCCAACGCCATGGCAGCGGCATTGTCGGCCGGATCCGCAGGATTGAAGGGCGTGGAATTGGCGTATCCTACCCAGGTAAATGGGGTTTTTGCTTGCATACCAAAGAACTGGATTGCTCCGCTGCAGGCGCATAAGCCTTTTTATATTTTCGACCCGGGGCGGAACATGGCGAGGTGGATGTGCAGTTTTGATACGGAGATGGGAGAGGTTGAGGAATTTTTGGCGGCGTTGAGGGGGATGGGGTAGAGACTATTTTTATACCTTTAATCCAACCAGCCACCACTACGAATGAAATGTAGAATTCTGCTATTTTTTGCCGCAATTCCGGTTTTTCTTTTTTCCCAATCCGTAGGCCAACAACGCTCCATTGCCCTTAGCTCGGCCCCTGAACCGGGAGGCGGGCTGCGCCTAACCTGGAAAATCCCTCCGGGGAACCATACCGGCTTTTCTGTCCGTAAAAAAGACTGTGCTCAGGCCGCCTATTCCAATGTGTTGGCCACACTTCAGGCCACCGATACCACCTGGGTGGACGCCTCGGCGGCTCAAGGCTCCTGCACCGACTATGTGCTGCAAGCCTTGGGCAACAGCCTGAATCCCAGCGCCACCATCAGTGCCGTTCTCGACTATTTTCCTGCTTTGCCGGGAGGCATTGCCTTGGTGCTCGACACCGGATTGATGGCTCCTCAAGATGCCCGAATTCAACGTTGGATTGTGGATCTTCAAAAAGAAGGCTGGTCTGTTTTTGTTTTGCCCACCCATGCCCAGGCAAGTCCGGTATCGGTGCGTCAAGGCTTGCAGGCTTTGCGCTTGGCTCATCCCCAAATAACCCAGGCCGCCTTAATGGGGCGTGTTCCCGTTCCCTACAGCGGAGACATTTATCCCGATGGGCATACCGACCACCGGGGAGCTTGGCCGGCAGACGGATATTACGGCGACTTAGATGGGTTTTGGTCGGACCAATCGGTAAACAGCCTTACCGGCAGCCAAACCCGAAACCACAACGTGCCCGGCGACGGGAAATTTGACCCTTCTATGCTGCCCTCTGATTTGGATTTGGCTGTGGGCCGCATGGATTTTTCAGACATGGGAACTTTTGGAGGGCACAAAGAACTGCTGGAAAGGTACTTGGATAAAAACCACGCCTTCCGTTCCGGGGATTGGAACCTACCTGAAATCGGGATTGTGGACGACAACTTCCCCTCGTTTCAAGAAGGCTTTGCCGCCCCAGCTTGGCGCGGGTTTCACCCCATATTTGGATTGCAAGGCCTTCAGGAAACCGATTTTTTTGGAACGGGCAATGGAAGTGGGGCATTGATTGGATATGGATGCGGAGGGGGTTCCTATCAAAGCTGCTCGGGAGTGGGCAGTTCCTCACAGTTTGCCACCGACAGCCTGAAAATCCCCTTCAACCTCTTGTTTGGCTCCTACTTCGGCGACTGGGACAATGCCAATGCTTTTTTGCGGGCGCCCCTGGCTTCTCGCGGCATGGGCCTAATTAATATGTGGGCAGGTAGGCCCTACTATTATTTACATCCCTTGGCTGCTGGCAGCACCTGGGGCGAAATGTTCCGAAAAAGCGTCAATGTGCCCTCCTATTCGTTTGGAAATGCGGCGGGACAACGGGGAGTGCACACCGCGTTGATGGGCGACCCCAGTTTGGTCTTGTTTCCGAGGAAAGAATCGGCCGATGTTCTGGCTCAATTGGACTGCGACAGTCTGCGTTTAAGCTGGCCCAATGTGAGCATTGCTTGGCCAGAATGGGTGGAATTTGCCTGGGCAAGCGACAGCCTTTCGCCTTTGCAGCTGATGGGTCGGCAGCCTTTTTCCAACGGGCAATGGACCATGGCATTGCCTTCCGATACCGGTCGGCTGTTTAGCCGGCTCTTGTTCAAACGTCCTACGGGTTCCGGGCATTTTTATCAGTTTGGTCCGGGGGATTGGTTTTCTGTTTCTACCCAAAGACTTAGCCTGAGCCTGGACAGCCTTTGGGCGGAGTCGGCTTCGGGTGCCTGCGATGCCGGCACAGCCCTTTCGGTTTCGGGGGGGCAAGCGCCCTATCAAATGGCTTGGCTGCAAGTGCCAAGCGGCCAAACTGGAACGGGAAATTCCGGCCTTTGTCCCGGAAATTACGTGTTTACGGCAACGGATGCGGGGGGCTGTTCCCGCAGCAGCGACACCCTGTTGCTGCCTGGGTTTAACACCATTGAAACGGATCAGGCCGAAAGCAACGGGCTGTATCCAAACCCCAGCCAAGGAAAAGTTTGGATGAAGGGCGGATTTGGGGGCCAGCCTTTTGTTTTGATGGATGCCCAAGGGCGGGAATGCCTGAGCGGGGTATTGGGGGCCGAGGCAGATTTGGATTTGCAGGGCTTGGCGCCGGGTTGGTATGGATTAAGGGTTGGGGAGCGGGTGTTTAAGGTTTTAAAGAAATAAAAGGGTGAGCATGGATTTGGTGGTATTGGCGCCGGTGTACAACGATTGGGAGAGCTTGGCTTGCCTGATGGGGGAATTGGCGGGGGTAAAGCCCAAGGGAGCGCATTGGGCGGTGTATGCGGTCAACGACGGCTCTAGCCAGTTCCCCGAAACCATAGCTGTTCCAGATGGAATTTCTTTGAACATCCTACACCTTTCAATGAACTTGGGGCATCAGCGTGCCATCAACATTGGCTTGTGCTACCTGCTTGAAAGCCAGCCCAACTGGGAACGGGTGTTAATCATGGACTCAGACGGGGAGGATCGGCCCCAAGACATTGCCGCATTGATGGAAAAGTACGACGGAAAAAACCTTGTATTTGCGGAGCGCAGAAAGCGATCGGAGGGTTGGGCGTTTAAATCTTTTTATGTGGCCTATCGAACGGCCTTTAAGGTGTTGACCGGCAAGGTGATTTCCTTCGGGAATTTTAGTTTGGTTCCCCGGTATGCGGTAAAAACCATGGTTCAAAACGCGGATTTCTGGAACCATTATCCTGGGGCAGTCATTAAATCTAGGCTACCCTACACGGCAGTACGAACCGAAAGGGGAAATCGGTATGCCGGAGAGTCTAAAATGAATTTCACCAACTTAATTGTTCATGGGCTCAGTTCTTTTTCGCTCTATTTAGACACCATTATTGTTCGGATGTTGATGGCCGCAACGGCATTAATTATGGTGTCTATTGGAGGAATGGGCTTGGTTTTGTACATGAAGTACATATCAAAAGTGGCCATACCCGGTTGGACCTCTTTTTTGATGGCCATCATATTGAACATTCTGTTGACGGTGTCTCTGTTTATTTTTATGATTGTACTCCAGCATTTGAACAACCGCCTGCAACCGCCTTCACGGCCCTTAGATTACTATAAAAAGTTTATTGAAGATGTGGAAGTTCGGGGATAAAGAGGGTTTGTTTTTTGGTTTTTTGCGCCTTGGTTTGGTTCTGTATTTTCTGTTGTTTAGTTTTTTCACCCTTAAGCAAAAGCAGGACATTCGAGGTGTTGAGAGCAATGTGGTTCATTCGCTTCAACGCAGTTTGATTCATCCAGAAAAGCTGTATTCAGACCCCGAAAGCCTGCCGTTTCACATTAGCCAGTATTCGCCGGCCTACTATTTGGCGGTTGAACTTGCCTTGCAGGTTTTGGGTATAGCTCCAGAGCAGCATTTGGAAATCCGTTTTCTTGGTCGGGGCATTTCCTTGGTTTTTTTGTTGCTTGCCGTGGCGTATTTGGTCCTAACCTTGACAATCCGATTGGGGCAATCTGTTTGGATTGGGCTGGATGCCGCCTTGTTGTTTTTAATGGCTACCCTTCCCTGGTATCATTTGATTCGTCCAGATGCTCTTTTGCTGCTCTGCCTTTCGGGTGCCGTGTTTCACACTCTGGGCAGGGGAACAAAAAACGCCCTGTTCAGTGGACTTTTTATGGCTCTGGGACTGGCCACCAAAATGAATGCCCTCTTTTTTCTTTTGCCATTGGGCATTGCCTACCTGACGGAACGCAGATTTAAAGATTTAGCCCTAGCTGCTTTAGCCGGGGTTTTAACCATAGGGGCATTGGCCATGTTGTTTTGGTTGCAGGGGCATCGGTTTGATTTTTTGCAGGCCAACATTGTGCAGGGAGTTAAAAATGGGAGCAATTGGTTTTTGGCCCTTCAAAAAACCTATTCCTATTTTTTAGCGGTGGTTCTTCCCATACTGCTGGTCCTTGTCTGGCTCTATTTGAATCGATTAAGGCCTACAAAACAACACGCATCAAGCCTGGTTTTGAACTTGGGACTTGGATTGTCTGTGGTATTGGCCTTAGCGGCGGGCATCAAAGTGGGCAGTGCTGAAAACTACTTTTTTGAGCCTCTTTTTTGGTCCTTACTTCTGTTGAGTAGCTTACGAAAGCCCTTGGTTTCAGATTCCGGTTTTGCCCTTTTGCTCTTGGTGCTTGGGGTATCTTTAGGTGGACAAAAAGCAACCTCGTATATGACTCAATACTATATTGAAGAGGGGAAGGCCGACTCAAACCCATTGCATGAAGAGCAAATTCGGTTTTTAACATCAGCCTTGAAGGAGGGCGACTATTTTGTGGCGGAGGACAGGGAAATTAGTTTAGGGTTGCCGACGCATGCTGCCATGGTTCCGGTGGACATTCATTATACCACGTTTAGGGAGAAAACCTATTCATACCAAAACTGGATAGATGCCATGGCCAATGGCCGCATTCGGTATTGGGTCGGGAGCAGACTGCCGGATAGCCTTTATGGGGCAACCTGGGCAGGTAAATTTGTTGAAATTAAACCCGGAGTTTGGGAGAGCCAGATTGAAAATTAAACCCAAAATGGATGTTAAGGGTTTGGAATAGATATGAGGGGCGTCAAAGGCCACCAATAAATTCAACTACCTTTGTGCCCGACACTGGAAAAACAGAATGAACTCATTTCAGCGCATTTCAGACGATTACTGGGACCGGATTCTACGGCCTCGAAGCCCCTGGTGGAAACTTCCGGTACGCGAAATTTGGGAATACCGCGACCTAATTCTACTGCTGTTCCGCCGCGATTTGATTTCCGTGTATAAGCAAACCGTGCTAGGGCCCATTTGGTTTTTTGTGGGACCTTTGTTTACGGTAGCGGTGTACACCTTGGTGTTTGGCCGGGTGGCCAAACTGCCCTCCGACGGGCTTCCGCCCCCCTTGTTCTATATGTCGGGCATTCTGCTTTGGTCTTTCTTCTCCTCCAATTTAACTGCAATTACGGGCAGTTTGGTTCAAAATGCTTCGCTGTTTGGTAAGGTGTACTTTCCACGTTTGGTTGTTCCTTTGTCCATTTTAATGTCAAGCCTTGTAAAATTAGGCATTCAAGCCTTGATGCTTTTGCTTTTGTTGGGCTATTTTGTGCTGAATACGGATTTTTCTTGGAAGCCAGGACTGTCGCTGTGCTTGCTTCCATTTTTATTGCTCCTTTTGGCTTTAATTGCCTTGGGTTTAGGACTTGTGTTTGCTTCATTTTCCACCCGCTACCGCGATTTAAATCACTTGGTAGGATTTGGTGTGCTTTTGCTGATGTATGCCAGTCCGGTTATTTACCCCGCCTCTTTTGTGCCGCCATCGCTTCAGCCTTTTTTTGCCCTAAACCCCATCGCCCCCATCTTAGAAGCATTCAAATCGGGGCTGTTTGGTTTGCCCTTTTCCCATTGGACTGGCTTGGCCTACAGCTCGGCCTTTGCTCTGTTTACCTTGATTTTAGGATTGATGGCCTTTCAAAGGGTTGAAGGCCGTTTTGTTGATTACATTTAGAGTATGGGCGCCGCGCTGTTTGTCGATAATTTGAGCAAAGAATACCGCTTGGGCCAACAAAACGCCAGGCGTTGGTTGGGCCAGGCCTTGCCCTCGGGCAAGCAGAATTCAGATGTCCTGCTCAAGGCTTTAGACGGGGTGTCTTTTGGTGTAGAACAGGGCGAGGTTTTGGGCATTATGGGCAGAAACGGAGCAGGAAAAAGCACCTTACTAAAACTCCTTTCCCGCATTACAGCTCCCAGTTCAGGCCAAATCAAGCAAAAAGGCAGAATGGCCAGTTTGCTTGAGGTAGGCACCGGGTTTCACCCAGATTTAACCGGCCGCGAAAACGTGTTTCTGAACGGTGCCATACTCGGCATGCGAAAAGCCGAAGTGCGGAAACGTTTGGATGAAATTGTTGAATTTGCAGGCGTCTCAGCCTTTTTAGATACGCCTGTAAAACGCTATTCTTCCGGTATGTATGTGCGGCTTGCCTTTGCCGTGGCCGCCCACCTTGACCCCGAAATCCTAATCATCGACGAGGTTTTGGCAGTGGGCGATGCCGAATTTCAAAAAAAGTGCGTAGATAAAATGAAAAGCGCTTCGGCCGGACAAGGCAAAACCATTTTGTTTGTTTCCCATAACCTGGCTTTTGTTCAAGCCTTGTGCCCCCGAGCTATTTTGCTTGAGCAAGGGCGTTTAAAGGCCGATGGACCTACCGCCGATGTTATTCAGCATTACATTCAAGGCATTCAATCTTCTCAGGATTCTTTGACACGCTCAGGAAACTTGCTTGCCGAATTGCAAAGTCTGCAGATGTACAACGAAAAAGATCAACCCTCAGCCTTGATTCAACAAGGCCAACCCTGTTCCTTTGTGCTGGAATACCATGCTAAGCAGGCTTTGGAACAAGTGGGTGTTGCCCTTGGATTTAACGACATGGGCGGGCAGCGGATTTTATCTATTTGGTCCGAATTTCAACAGCAACGGTTTTCGTTTAGCCCTGGCATGAATACCATACGAATAACCTTGCCTGCCATGAAGCTGATGCCTGCCAATTATATGTTGGCCTCTTACCTAACCGCTTCTGGAAACTTGGTCGAAGACGTGGTGGATGTTCAACAGCTCTTGGTGGTTGCACCCCCTTTAAAAGAAGGCTTTGCCGCCCCTTCCTTAAACCAGGGTGTTTTTAACGACGAGGCTACAATTCTACTTGAAACCCCCAATAAATGAGCCATTTGGACTTGCATCTGGTCGATTTTCTGCTGCACCGCCTTCGGATGTATCGGAATTGGCGCAGCATGAAACCCCAGCACTTCAAACAATGGAAAAAACGCTATGTGTTTGAATTGCAGTTCGGAAATAAAGATCGAATTCCGTTTCCCCTTCCGGGCGGCATTCAAATAATCCTGGAAAAAAACAACCAGCTTTCGTTTGCTATTTATCAGGGTTTCGAAGAAGATGAGCTTGCTTTTGTTCAAGATTTTTTGCGGCCCGGAATGGGCTTTTTAGACATCGGAGCCAATGTGGGCCTGTTCTCTTTGCATGCCGCCAAAATCCTAAAAGGCTCAGCCCCGTGCATTGCGGTAGAACCCGCCTCTAAAACCCGTCATAAACTCGAAGAAAACCTTGCCCTAAATCACCTTAGCCAGGTTCAAATTTTACCCTTGGCTTTTTCCGACACCCAAGGAGAATTGCCCTTGCTTTTGGCCGAAGACGGTTTCGATGCATTCCATTCTTTTGCCCAGCCTTTTATGGGCGGGAAAATTGGACAGGAAATGGTACAAACCCAAACCCTTGATAACTGGACCCAAGAGAACCCCGAATTGGCGGCCTCCATTCGCTTAGTTAAGTTGGACGTAGAGGGCTGGGAAGTCAAGGTGCTGAAAGGTGCATCCAATTGGTTGGCTCAACCCAATGCTCCTATTTTGTTGGTTGAATTTACAGAAGCCAATGCCCAACAGGCGGGGCATTCCTGTGTGGAACTGTCAGAATCCCTTTTCCAACTTGGCTATACCTTGTTCCGCTATCAGCCTAAAACCAAAACCTTACTGCCCGAGCTTCCAGGAAAAACCTACGACTACTGCAATTTGTTGGCCATTAAGGATCCAAACCAAGTTCGTGAACAATTGAATGCCAAATGAGCTTTTCGCCGACCTTGCCTCCACCCCTTGGCTTTGAACAACTTTTAAACGAAGAAGCCTTTCACGTCGAGTACGATTCCCGCTTGGCTTGGCCCCAAATCAGCATCGTGGTTCCCAGCTTTCAACAGGGCCGATTTTTAGAAACAACCCTGCGCAGCCTTTTTCTTCAAGCCTACCCAAACCTTCAAGTTGTTCTAATTGATGGGGGCAGCACCGATGAAACCCTGAAGGTCATAGAACATTATTCTAGCCAACTTTCCTTTTGGATTTCAGAGCCCGACCAAGGTCAAAGCGACGCATTAAACAAAGGCATTGCCAAATGCACAGGCCAGGTTTTTAATTGGTTGAATTCCGACGACTGGCTCGAAACCGGCGCCCTTCACCTTATTGGAAGCCAGTTTCTCGACCCCAGTGTTTTGGCATTCACCACCCGGGCCAACATTATCAAATCCAACAATTTGGATTACATCAATTCCGCCTGCGCCCTTTTTCCTTCGCTTTGGGATACCGCCTCGGTAAGGGGCTTGAATCAGCAAGGGTTGTTTTACCGTATGGATTGCATCCGCAGCTTAAACGGGGTGGACCCCTTGTACCACTATTCCATGGATTTGGATTTATGGATTCGCTTTTTGCTCAGCTTTGGGCAAAAAGGGGTACGCAGTTCCGATGCGGTAACGGCCAACTTTCGCTTTCATGCGAACTCCAAAAGCGAGGTCGAGGGCTGGGGCCCCGGATCGGCAAGCGACCTAGAAACCAAGGCCATGCGCATTCGCTTTGCCAATGCCTTTGCCCCTGAATTCTTGCCCGCTATGAAAAAAGCCTATCCCGATTTTGCCACAAGCCGTTTAGAAAAACCACCCCATTCTAAGCTTGATTCATCGGTGGTTAGAACCTGGCTAAGCCACCTTTTGTTTGGTCAAGCACAACGGGCCTTTTTTGAAAATGAAATCCAAACGGTACAAGAACGCTTGCAGGGATGGAACCCTGGGCATTTGCCAAAATCTATGCAACGAGACTATTTTGCCTATCAAAGCGCAGGAAAATCAATGTTGAAAAGGGCGACCAACTCCTTGAAGGGCAGGCTATACAACCTGAGACCTGTTCCGAAATCCAATCTTGAATAATGTGCCCAAATGCAGCATGCCGTTTTTTGGAGGTTGATTACTCCGGGAAAGATCCCACATGCATCAAAGCGTCTAAAACGCTAAGCCCTGGAACAAAAGGGTTCCCAAACTGAGGATAAACGGGATGGACAAAGGGTGAAAATACCACCTCGATGTCCGCACGGCGGAAGGCGTCTAAATCTAAGTAATGCCTTGAACCGCCGCTGCCCGCCAAGTAACGGTTTGCCCCCAGGCTTTTGCACAATTCAATTAAAAGTTCTGATTTTTGAGGCCGATTCGGTCCGTTTTCAATTAGGTTTGAAGAGCGGACCAGCTGAGGGGCCCAGCCCAGAGCCGAACACACCGATTCAATTCCGTTTATGTTGAAATCGGCCAAGTTCAAAGAAGGAAAATGCAGGATGGACTCGACCAAGGGCCAGATTTGGTTTTTAAAAGGAGCTCGGGCATAATTTTGAGCCAACGATTTAAGGTGCTTGTCCAAATGGTTCCCAGCCAAAATTTCTTCGTCTTTTATTTGCTTCGCCCCTGTTTTTTTAATGGGCAGGCTTAAATATCCTGGTTGATTGCCCAATAAAACGCGGGTTCGGTGGGTTATGGCGGAAGCCCCCCCCGTTGAAAGCGGGACAGAATCTTGGAAGACAAACACATCCGAGTGCTGGATTTTGTAAAAATAACCCAACCAGGGAAGAAAATTGGGTTGATGAATGGCACAGGTAACCGACATGGTATGGAATAGATTTACCCTTGAGGGATTATTCCTGCACCATAAATTTGCTGAGGCCAACCTGATCTCCCTGATTTAAAATCAAGGTGTACAGGTCTGCAGCCAGCGTTTTTGACGGAATGGTTAAGGCCTGCCTCCCAGCGCTGTAAATGCCTTCGCCGGAAAGCATGGTTTTGCCCTCGGCCCCCATTTAACCACAATTTAAGATTGCCCAAAGCGCCAAAATCAACAACTTGAAATTTAGCAGCAGTAGAAAACAACACATTCCCGGCACAACGGACCCGAATAAAATAAGTGTTTGGTGTTAAAATGGGCAAAAGGGTGTCGCGGCGGCTGGTTTGAACAGTTTGAGAAGTTTGAAAAAGGCTGTCGGTATCCCATTCCAAATCAAAAGTGCTGCAGGCAGAATATTGCCAACGCACAGCAATTTGGCCTATGCCATGCACGGAAGCATTCAACGGATCCTCTAACAAAGGTCTTTGACTGCGCACAGAGCCAAATAAAAAGGTAAAAACAAAGAAAAAGGCCAAGAATGTCCGCATTAGGTAAAATCTAGCGTAAAAGTACAAAAGAACCAGCATCAAATAGAGAAGGGTTGGATGGGTGATTGACGGGTTTTGAAAGTCAAAAATACAATTCAAGGGAAAATAAATTTGTGCTTAGCCACATGAAAACAACTTGAAAGTTGTAAAAACTATGAATTGTTTAAAAAACGAGTAAATTTGTTGCTCAATATGATTGAAGGCCTCATCAGTTCCAAAACCCGAATCCGTTTGCTGGTCAAGTTCTTCTTGAACCCAGCCGTTACTGCCTACCTGCGGGAAATCGCTACCGAATTTGGGGAAAGCACCAACGGAATACGCTTGGAGCTAAACCGGTTAAGCGAAGCTGGGCTTTTGGAATCCGCACCCGAAGGCAAAACCATCCGATACAAAGCCAACCATGGGCATCCCCTTTTTCCGGAGCTGAAAGCCATCGTTGGCAAGTACACCGGCTTGGACGCCCTAGCTCAGCAGGTTTTTCAGCGGCTGGGCGAACTCCAAGCGGCCTATTTGGTGGGCGATTATGCCCAAGGGAAAGACAGCGGCATCATTGATGTGGTGCTGGTGGGCAAGGTGGACGAGGCGGCCCTAAACCAACTGGTTCAAAAAGCCGAAGCCCTGATTTCCCGTCGGATTCGCTGCTTAACCGTTAGTCCTCAGGAATGGCAAGCCTTGCTGGACAAACGAACCTTTGAACGGCCCATGTTGGCCTGGTCGGCCTAAGTTTCGCCGGCCTTTTTTAACCTGCCCTTTTGTTCCAAGAATTGGGACTCAAAGGGCGTAGCTGTGCAACATGCATGTATAAAATAGAACCGCACCCCCCTTGGTATAAGCTCAACTTGAAGGAGCTTTGGACCTACCGAGATTTGATTTTGATTTTTGTACGCCGGGACATTGTTTCCATGTACAAGCAGACCATCTTAGGCCCCCTTTGGTTTTTCTTGGCCCCCCTGTTCACGGTTTTAACCTTTACCTTGGTGTTTAACCGAATTGCCGGGCTTAGCACCGATGGTTTGCCAGCCCCCCTGTTCTACCTGACGGGGACCACCCTTTGGAATTATTTTCAACAAAGTTTTTTAGGGGCTTCTGGCACCTTTGTTTCCAATGCCCAACTCTTTGGCAAGGTTTATTTTCCTAGGCTTGCAGCCCCCTTGGCATTGGTTGTTTCCAACCTGTTTAAGTTCTTTATACAATTTGGAATGCTGATGGTTTTTTGGACCTATTATTGGCAGCAAGGCCTTGTTGCCCCTTCGCTTAAAATGCTCTATTTGCCCTTGTTTTTGGTCTTGATGGCTCTGCTGGCCTTGGGTGTCGGATTGTTGGTGTCGTCCCTGACCACCAAGTACCGCGATTTAAGCTATTTTTTGGGTTTTGGGGTTACCCTGCTTATGTATGCCAGCCCGGTCATTTATTCCATGAATCAGGTGCCGCCTCAATATCAGGGTTTGGCGAACTGGAATCCACTGGCCCCTGTGCTGGAAGGGTTCCGGTATTGCCTGACAGGGGCCGGGCAATTGTCCTGGTCCGGGCTGGGATTCAGCACCCTCATCGCTCTGCTCTTGCTAACGGTTGGGGCTTTTATGTTTAACCGAACCGAGAAAACCTTTATGGATACCGTATGAGGCCGGCATTAAAAATAGAAGGGGTATCCAAGCAATACCGCTTAGGCAGGGTAGGGGCTTCCAGCTTAAGGGACGATGTGCAGCGGATTTGGGCAGGGATTCAACTTTCGCCCAGTCCTTTTTTAAGCCGTGACGAGGCCAATGACCGAACTAAAAAAAGCGAGGATGCCTATGTCTGGGCATTGAAAGACATCAACTTTACGGTGAACCCCGGAGATGTTTAGTATTATTCACCGCATCCATGCCCGGTCCAAACCTGCTTAATATTTCGGTTACCCGTCCGTTTTTGCCACCTGAATCAGAAGTGGAGGGTTTAATAAGGGGGGTTTTCCGGCGCAACCACCTGACCAACCACGGTCCGCTCAACATGGAATTGAACCAGCTTTTGGAATCCAGGGTCTCCCTGCATCATGCGTACGTTTCCAACGGCACCATCTCCCTGCAATTGCTCTTAAAATCCTTGGGCTGTTCTGGCGAGATTGTTACCACCCCTTTTTCGTACGTGGCCACCACCAATGCCATTCTTTGGGAAGGCGGCACACCCGTTTTCGCAGATGTTGACCCTAAGACCTGCAACGCAAATCCTGAAGCGGTGGAACGGGCTATAGGAACCAACACCAAAGGGTTGCTCTTTACCCATGTGTATGGAATCCCTTGCGATGTAGCGGCCCTTGAAAAAATCGCCGAAAAGTATGGAATATGGTTGGTTTTTGATGCCGCCCATGCCTTTGATGTACAGTATAAAGGCAGGTCCTTGTATTCCTATGGCACCGCCGCCTCTGCCAGCTACCACGCCACCAAAATTTTCCATACCGTTGAGGGCGGTGGAGTGTATTCCAAAGATCTGGGATTAATGAGGGCCGTTCGGCAGCTGATGAACTTTGGACATACCAGCCCAGAGACCTTTGACCGTCCGGGCATCAACGCCAAGAATTCGGAATTCCATGCGGCCATGGGACTTTGCATTCTTCCCCACATGCCTGAAATCATTGCCCGGCGCAAAGCCTTGTCGGAACGCTACGAGGCTCAAATTCCTAAGGGACTCAGCCGCCCCATTCTGCCCGAGGAAACGGAATACAACTACGCTTACTATCCTGTTTTTTTTCCAAATCAGGAGGCTTTGTTGCAAACCAAAGCTGCATTGGAACAGGCAGGAATTGGCACCCGCCGGTATTTTAACCCCTCTCTAAATACCCTCCCTTATTTAAGCGAAACCCAAGCTTGCCCGGTTTCAGAGGACCTCAGCAGCAGGGTGCTTTGCCTCCCCCTGTATCCCGATTTAAGAGACTTGGACCAGGAATACATTTTAGACCATTTACATCGCAATTTTACGGAATGAATGCACCTGTTTTATTGGTCCTTACCGACAACCTCCAAATGCTGGGCGAGTTCAGAACCCGTGCGGTACATCACCGACACACCCGCTTTCATTATGCCTTTAGTCCCGAAAACGAGCAAGCCGAAGAGTTCATTCGCAGGGGATGCTTCCCATTGAGCGTGCATAAGGACTTTGAGCAAATTCTGCGCGATTATACCAAGGTCCTTTCCATCCACAGCAAGCAGGTTTTCCCGGCCAAGCTGGTCAACACCTTGCCCTGCTATAACTTGCATCCCGGCCTTAACCCTTACAACCGAGGCTGGTCGCCTCAGGTTTTTTCCATTTTAAACAAGCTGCCACTGGGAGCCACGTTGCACGAAATGGTGGAAAAGGTCGATGCCGGTCCAATAATTGATCAGATAGAAGTTAAAGTGGAGTCTTGGGACACCTCTGAAACCGCCTATGCCAAGGTCATCGCTGCGGAATGCGAATTGCTGGACACCCATTTAGGCTCTATTTTGAATTCAAGCTATGTTGCACGTGCGCCCCACATTAAAGGCAATTTCAACACACTAGCCCGTTTTCAGGCTTTGATGCCCCTGGATTTGAATGAACCAGCCACCTTCGGGGAATGCATAGACCGCTTGCGGGCCTTGAGCCATCCACCCTATTGGAATGCCTATTTTATTGATGGAGATGGCCGAAAGGTGTTTGTTCGGGTTGAGACCTTTGTGGAGGGGGAATAGGGGAATTAAGGCCACTAGAAAGGCAATAAAATCCCGAAAAAAATCCAATACCTTTCGTGAACCACCCCAAATCTGTATCTGTTGCGGTTTTGTCTTTGTTTTCGCATGCCCTGTATTCGGACAAAACAAAAGCCATGGGCGGAGCAGAACGTAGGGCCTATTATTGGCTACGTCTGTTGCAGGAATCCGGCTTTTCGGTTTCGGCGGTTTTGGCTCATCAAGAAGCCGTTGCCAAGGATTTTAAATCCCGCTTAAGTACCCCTTGGCCCTTGTACGAACATCCAAAATACAGGGCCGACGGGCATGTTGTTCGAGCAAAAGAGGGCAGAACCGGCCTGATGCCGCGTCTTAGAGACAAGTTCTTGTCGCTGTTAAACAGGCCGCTTCCCAATGCGACAGAACAAAATGCCCTGTTGGGCACGGCGGTGTACCGTCAGATTGACGCGGATGCCTATGTGGCCTTTGGCTTAACCAATGCCGCCAACGAATTGGCTCGATTTTGTTCTGCTCAGGGCAAGCGATTTATTGTCAGTATTGCCTCTGAGGTGGATTTCGATTTTTTAAAGCAGCCCGAAGGAAAAGACGCTTACGACAGCAAACGGGAACTGAAAGCAGAAACCTTGGCTTTGGCAACCTTTGTTGTGGCTCAAACACCTGCGCAAGCCCAAACACTAAAGCAGATCGGCCTTCCTAGTTCAAAAATCAGGATTGTTTTTAACCCCATCGCGGCATTGGCATTGCCCGCGCAACTCCAAGGAAAAAGGGTGTTGTGGATTGGTAAATCAGATGCCAATAAAAATCCGAAGGCGGTGTTGGAGCTTTCAAAACACCTTCCCCAATTGGAATTTTGTTTGATTTTTGGGGACGATTTTGATGCAAGGCAGGCTGCTGAATTTCAGGATCAAAAGAACATTCAGGTTGTATCGGGGGTACATCCAAACCGCATACGACCGTACTATTTGGATTCTTTTTGCTTGCTTTCAACGGCGTATGCCGAGGGGTTTCCCAACACCTTTCTGGAAGCCTGGGAGGCCGGCATTCCTGTTGCTTCCTTGCATGTGGACCCTGAAAACCTGCTTAGCCAAAATGGGCTAGGGTTTATGGCTTCAGGAAATGTAGAAGCCTTGGCTGCGGTATTGATGGAATGGGCCAAAAGCCCAGCGGCTTCACAAGAAATAGGACAAAGGGGCCGCAAGTACATTGAAACCCACCACAATCCAGAGCAGATTCGAATTCAATTGGAACAGATGTTTAAGGTATGAGCCAAAGAGTCCAAATCGGCATCTATTCCCTGTTCGCTCAAAATGCAATGAGAAGCAGCCATCACCGACTGGGAGGGGCAGAAAAGCGAAGTCTGTTGTTTGCAACCATGTTGGCCGAAGAGGGTGTTCCGACAGGAATTCTCATGGCCGATCCTGGGCGTTTTGGGCGGCTGCGCCAAACCAAATCAGGCATAGTGCCCTTGTACCACCCAAAATACAGGCTGCGGAGCCATGGCATTCAAATACAAAAGCCGGTTTTTCGGTCCAGCCTTTCGGCCAGACTGCAAGACAAGATACGAAGCAGCGTCGGCCTACCTATAATTAATACCCCTGAAAAGGCTAAGAAAGCCGCTTTTGCCCCTTTCTATAAGGCTGGAGCAAGCCTGTGGGTGGGCTTGTCTTTGAACGATTCCATGCTGGAATTGGCGGAATTTTGCCAAGAAGCCGGCAGTACATTTTTGTTGGGTTTAGCAGGAAATGTAGATTTGGATTTCATTTTTGAGCCCAATGGGCGAGACATGTACGGAGCCAGTCGGGAAAAAAAGAGAAAAGCCATGGAATTGGCATCTGCGGTTTTGGTTCAAAATCGGTTTCAAGAGAAAACCCTTCGGCATTATTTTCCCCAGAAACCCATATATGCATTGCCCAATCCCATTGTAGTTCCGAAAGTGTTCAGCGAACATCCTGTTAGATCGGGGGCTATTTGGATTGGGAAAATGGATTCGAACAAAAACCCCAAGGCATTGCTTCGTTTTGCTAAAAAGTTGCCCCAGCTAACCATCAGCATGGTTGCAAATCCGGCTGAACTTGAATTGGAACAAGAGGTGCTTCAAAATATGCCGCCCAACATTCAGGTAATTCGCTCAGTTCCCTATGAAGAAACCCAGGCATTGATGGCCAAGGCTCAAGTGCATTTGAGCACCTCATTCCAAGAAGGTTTTCCCAATACCATTTTGGAGGCGGCCGCGGCAAAAACGCCTACGGTTTCTTTGCACGTGGATCCAGATGAACGAATGAAAGAAGGCCTGTTTGGCTTTTGCGCCAATGGAGACGAAGACCTCTTTGCCGAGCAGGTTTCTTTGGCTATGCTGCGAAGCCAGCAGGTAGAATCTATGATGGATGCCAGTTGGAACTATGTTCAGGAAAACCATGCCTACGAACGTATAAAAAAGCGTTGGATTGAAATTGTTAAAACCTTAACCCAATAGCCTTATGTGTGGAATAGCAGGGATAGTATGGCCCGGGAAATCCCCCATTCCATTTGTGGAAACGGCGTTAGCGATGCAACGGCATCGGGGGCCCGACGGAGAAGGGTATTTGGTTGTTGGGGATATCGCCTTGGTTCACAGCAGACTTTCTATATTGGATTTAAAGGGGGGACAGCAACCGATGGAATCTGCCCGGTTCGCGGTGGTGTTTAATGGGGAGATTTACAATTACCTTGAGCTTAAAAAGGAATTGGAGTCAAAAGGGTTAAGGTTCCAAACAAGTTCAGACACCGAGGTGGTTCTTCTAGGATTTGAGCATTGGGGGCTTAAACTGTTCGGCAAGCTTCGAGGCATGTTTGCCTTGGCCATCACCAATAAAAAAACAGGGCGGCTGACCTTGGCAAGGGATCCGTTCGGAATAAAGCCCCTGCATTATTTCGCACCCTCAACCGGTTTTGCCTTTTCCAGCGAAATTCGAACCTTGTCCACCTGTTTCGGTTCCCTAATTTCCATTGATCCACAGGCCGTTTACGCTTTTTTAAACCTGCAGTTTGTTCCCAGTCCGTTCAGTATTTTTAAAGAAATCAAAAAACTGGAGGCGGGGCAGTTTTTGGAGGTTTCTGCCCAAGGGCAAATCGAAAATTCCGGTTTTTTCTTCTCTCTTTCTGAACCTAACAGCCCCCTACGGCCAAGCGATTTGAGTTATGAGGAGGCATTGAAACAAACAGCTCATGTAATTCGTGAATCTGTTCAAGCCCACATGTTGGCGGATGTGGAAGTGGGTACTTTTTTATCGGGGGGCATAGATTCAACCTTAATTACCCGCTATGCTTCTGAGGTTTCGCCGGGGCAAATAAACAGTTTTTCCATTGGTTTTTCTGCCAAGGCCTACGATGAATCTGCCTATGCTCAAGCGGCGGCATTGAAGTTAGGAACGCGGCACCACCAATGGACGGTAGATGGGATTTCGGAATTGGATGTTGAGGATATGGTTCGAGCCTATGGAGAGCCTTTTGGAGACAGTTCTGCCATTCCGACCTATTTGGTTTCAAAGCTTGCGGCCCAGCATGTAAAGGTAGCCTTGACGGGCGATGGGGGCGACGAATTGTTCTTCGGTTACCAACGGTATGGGGCCTGGTGGCAAAAAGTACAGCGTTTCTCAGAACATTCTGCCCTAAAAAAAACCTACGTGAAATCGATGCGTAGGCTACTTCCCACCCGGTATGGCCCCATGTCGGGCGAACCGAGGCCAAACCTCTGGATTAAAAGCATTCAATTGCTTGGGCAACAGGACCTGAATGAATGGATGCCTGGGATCTTGAACCCTAGCTCATTCGAGGTGTTCAAAAACATGGAACGTTTTTTTGATAAACAGCAACATCGAAACCCAATGGAAATTGCACGTTGGGCTGAATTGAGGTATTATTTGAGAGAAGATATTTTAACCAAAGTGGACATCGCTTCCATGCGCAACAGCTTAGAAACACGCCCCCCATTGGTGGACTCCAAAATTTGGGATTGGGCCAAACAATTGCCACATGAATACATGTTTTCTGTTGAATCTGCACCCTTTGGATTTACAGGAAAACGCATAATTAAAGACCTTTTAGCGGACATGTTTCCTGAGGATTTTATTCATCGCCCCAAAATGGGTTTTGGAATTCCTATGCACGAATGGATCAATGAAGGACCACTGACCTCTCTGTTCTTGTCGTCCTTGCATGATTCAGGCAGCGGGTTGAAAGATTGGTTGGACCTGAACCAGGTTAAAATTTGGCATGAAACGCAGAAAAAATCAGGCCGTTTTGATGTTTCAGGTCAATGGGGTTTGCTTGTGCTATCTGTATGGATAAACCAATGGAGTTCAAGTTCGGCACCTTCGTTTTATTCCTAAGCCTTCCCCAAAAATGATTGCTGTGTCTGTTGTGGTTCTTTGTTTTAATCAATCCGAGTTTATTTTGGATTGCCTCAGGGGCATTGCCCAGCAGAAGGGCGATTTCCAATTGGAATTGATCATTAGCGATGATGCATCAACCGACAATACGCCTCAACTCATTCAGAATTGGGCTCAGGAGTATTTTCCACAAGCCCGCCTGTTATTTAGGGAAAAAAATGGGGGTGTAGCATTCAATTGGCTAGATACCATATCTAAAGCCAAAGGCAAGTACATTGCACTGTGCGAAGGCGATGATTTCTGGACCGACCCAAACAAGTTGCAACGTCAAATTCAAGCCTTGGAATCCAATCCAGATGCCAGCCTTTGCTGGCATGAGGTTGACGTGTTGGAGCAAGGGGTCCTCCGCAGATACCCCTATGCACCCCTGAACATGGAAAGGTCGGGCATTAAGGAGGCCATATTGGATCATTCCATCCCGACCTGCAGCATGGTTTTCAAAAACCTGTCGCCATGGAATTGGCCTAGCTTCTTTTTTAAGGCCTTCAGCATTGATGTATTGGTTCAACTGCACATTCTAATTCAGGGCTATGCACTTAAAACAGAGGGAAAGTTGGCGGTGTACCGACAGCATCCGGGGGGGGTATCCAAACAGAAAAACAGATTTTGGTTGGCTGCGTTGAACCGACTGGAAATGCTGAGGAAATTCGATGTACATACCCAAGGCAAGTACAGGCCCTTTATTCAATCGTATATTTTGCGTCAAGCAACCTTGCTTTGGAAGTTTCCCGAACTTCCTTTTTTAAGCCAACGCCGGTACCGGCTGGCCATGCTGCATTGGTTTGCCCAAAACCCAGCCACCTGGAAAGAAAAAAAAGCCTGGTTTTATACCCTTTTTTTACCTAAAATCTACGACAGATATTTGCTATGGAGGCAATCCACAGGCCATTAGCAGGTCAGCGCATTGCATTGGTAGGGGGCAGTGGCTTTATTGGGCTTGCCTTAGCCCAAAGGCTTAAAAGCCAAGGGGCAGAATGTCTGTTGATTGATCCTTGGGAGCCTGCATTCAAAACGGGTTGTGCTTGGGTCTCGGTTCCATCAGGCAGGCAGGCTTGGTCGGATGTTCTAAAACTCGTCGATGTATGCATCTATTTGCAATGCTCAACGCTACCTAAATCCTCATTCGACAATCCCATGTTGGAATTGCAAGAGAACGAAAGGCCCCTATTGGAATTGCTGCCCTTGTTGCTGGAAAACCGAATTAAATTGGTCTATTTTTCCAGTGGAGGGGCCATTTATGGGGAAATAGAAAAGGGGCAGGCCGCCGAAGACCATACCCTAAAACCAATAAGCCCCTATGGGGTTGGGAAGAAAAATGCGGAAACTTGGGTCGATTGGTATTGCTTGCAAGGGTTATCTGCCTTGATTATCCGGCCTTCTACCGTATATGGTTTTGGGCAAGGAGAGCGCAGCATCCAAGGTGTTGTTCTGGCTATGTTGCATTCAGCAAAAAAAAGGCAATCCTTTGGTTTGCAAGGCGGCGGAGAACAGATTAAGGATTTTTTATTTTTGGAGGACCTGGTCGATTTTGTTGAACTTGCCCTAGAAAAAAAACTGCAGGGAACCTACAATGTATGCTCGGGGGAAGCGGTTTCCTTGAAGACCGTTCTTGAATGGGTTGAAAAAACCACCGGGATACCATTGAAAATCCAGGACTATCCTTCCCATCCCTCAGATGTCAGGCGCATGAGTTTAAATTCACGAAAAGCGAATGGGGTAGGTTGGAAGGCGAAAACAACGTTGGAGGAGGGAATAAAAAAGCTATGGAAGGGAATTCTGGAAAGAGACTGAAGCCGGGTATTTTGTATCTGGTCAACGACCTTCAGGCCGGGGGTGCTGAAATGTTTTTAAAGCGGCTGGGAGAGGGTTTAAGCAAGCATTTCCAACCCTTTATCGGTATTCTAGACAAACAGAATTCTCAAGATGAGTTTAGCCAATTTTTCTTTGAAGGTGGCTGTTGGAAAGAGTTCCCCTTGTATCATTTTAACGAAGACTCTCTTAGGAATTGGTTGTATTGGAAAGCAAACGCAGCGATGGGCTTGTTTGGAAAGAAGATGGTGTATGAGGAATTAAAGAAAGGGGAAGAACAAAAGGTATGGCGGCAACGAATTAAAACGCATAACATAGTTTTGGTCAACAGCAACAGTGCTGCGACAGATGCTTTTGTTGCAAAGAAAATAAAACCCAATATAAATTTACCTTGGGTATTGACCCAACATAGCTCATACAATAAAATACGTTGGAATAAATATTCTACCGAACTCGAATTTATTGAACAAGTTTCGGCAGTTTTAAGATTGCCCGAGGCCATTCTATATACGGCCGAGGAAAATCTAGAAATTTATCAGCATGTTGCACTTTCTCCGCACACCCGAATCAAAAAGATTTATTTGGGGTATGAGCCTGAGCCAGCTGTTCCAGAAAAACCCCTGCAAACCAAACCGTTAAAACTGTCCATGATGGCAAGGGGAATTCCCGAAAAAGGATGGGAACAAGCCCTAAAAGCCGTTGAAATTTTGAATGCCGATGCAATTCAGGTTGAGTTTCAAGCCATTTATTCCCCCAGCGAATACATGGACTCCCTCCAAGGGCAGTATGCGCATGTGCAGGGTATCCATTGGCAGGGTTATGTTCCAAATCCTGCTTCTATTTTGGCGGAGTCTCATGCCACGCTGCTGCCTTCCTATTTTCAAGAAAGCCTCCCCTATGCCGTTACTGAAAGTTTGGCCTATGGAACACCCGTTATTACCTTGCCGGTGGCCGAAATTCCCATGATGTTGAAAACGGATTTGGGCTTGGCGGGGCAACTTTTGGAGGCCGAATCAAACGGCACGGCGAATATCCACGGTTTAGTAAAGGCCATTCAACGCTACATAGACAACCCAGAGCAATGCAGGGAACACAGCATGCGCGCCCGCCTCGCTTTCGCCGAAAAGTTTAGCATGCAAACCTGCCTGAATGAATACAAAGCGGTTTTTGATGCATTAACTCAACCTACATATTCCTGATGCATAGCACAGTTGAGCCTGAAATTTGCCTGGTTTTAACTTGCTTCCAAGAGGCGGAATTGCTCAACCGAGCGGTCAATTCAATTTTGGCTCAAACCGACCCTCTCTTTACTACGCTTATAGTATTTGATGCCGGCGACGAAGCCACTCAAAATCTGGCCCGAGAACATGCCCGAAAGCATGGATTTCAGCTGATTGAACACAAACAGAACCAAGGCCTGTCGGCCGCCAGAAACACCGGGTTTTCCAATGCGGCAGACTGGGTTATGCCCCTTGATGCCGACGACGCTTTACCTCCAACAGCAGTGGCAGACCTACGGGCAGCCATTCATCGGTTCCCAGAATCCGATTTTTTCTTTGGAAATTACAGGATAGTACGCAGCGAAACCGACCAGCAGAGCACAGATTGCAGTTCAATTGCCGAGGGTGAACTGCATGGAGGGCCCTTAAATCCTTTCAAACTTACCGAGAATTGGTCCTTGTTGGGAACCAGCCCCTGCCGTAAAAAGGTATGGGAAGCCGTGGGGGGCTATGATTTGGCTTTTACCAATACCGTTCAAGACCTTGATTTTTGGAGAAGGGTTTTGTTGAACGGAGCCCAGGGGCGTTGGATAAATCGAGAAATGTACCATTGGTATAGAACCGAAACGGGGATGAACGCTTCCGTCAAAGAAGAAGATTTGTTGCCCTTGCGTATAAAAAGTTTGCCTTTTTACGAAAAATTCAACCCTGCGCTTGCCAAACATTATGCCGATTACCTGTATAGGTATTTCAGCCATAGACGGCTTCGTGACCCCCTGCTAGGTTTACTGCAAGCCCATCCTAATATGTTTAACATTCAAGAAAAGGTTTTGGCCTATGCCATGCCTGTGCAGCCTCTGTATTCCTTGCTTTATCGTTTTTTTAAGCATTAAGATTCGCGCAGGAAAGCAAAGAACTCATGCAAGGCTATCCCAAAATATCTTTGGTAACCCCCTCCTTCAATCAAGGAAAATACCTGGAACAGACCATAGATTCCGTACTAAATCAAGGGTACCCGGCCCTTGAATACATGGTGATGGACGGAGGCAGTACCGACGGAAGCCTAGACATCATAAAAAGGCATGCTGGGCATTTGCATGCCTGGGAATCTGGGCCGGATGGGGGTCAAAGTCAAGCCATAAATAAGGGGTTGATGCGCAGCAGCGGAGATCTGGTGGGCTGGTTAAATTCCGACGATTTCTTGGAGCCGGGAGCACTGTTTGCCTGGGCCGAAGCATTTAAAAGTGCCCCCCAAGCTTTGGCGGTTTGCGGAAAAGTAAAGGTTTGGGACGAGGACCGTTTTTCTCACCTTCGGGAACCCTCTTACCTTGGCGAAACAAGAGCCCAAACCCTGTCAAAAGCAAACATCAATCAAGAGGGAACCCTGTTTAATGGCCCACGCGTTAGAGCTCTAGGTGGGGTTCATCCCGCATTTCAGTATGCCATGGATTTAGAATTGTGGTTTAGCCTACTGCTCTACGCCCCTGAAGCCCCACTACTTCAAATTGAAAATACGGTTTCGAATTTCAGGCGCCACCCTCAGGCAAAATCGAGCATTCAAGCCCAAATGCCGGCAGGAAAGTCCAACATGTTTGCCGAACGGCTTCTTATTATGCAGGCCCTGTCAGAAATCGGCAATCGGGATTCAAAGTCAGATTTGTTCTTAGCCGCAGGTCTAACAAAACCGTTCCCATATTCCTTAAGGGTTCCCGTTTCTGTTCCACTTGCCCAAGAAATTGCATCCGGCTTTGTTTTTCAACACAGCTTGTATTTAGAAGACAAGGGTAACAGCAAGGATTTGCTGCGCTGGCTTTTTAGGAGCAAAAGGTCTTGGAACAAAGCCCAAAAGTCCGATTACCGATTTTTATTGAAAAAAGGATTCATCGACAGTGTGTTTGGTCGTCCTACAAAAGGTTAGTAAAAATGCACCCCAGGTTGTTTTTTTTGTTGTTGATTTTAAAGCCCAAATGCTTGGCTTGGTGGTTGGCAGGAAAAGAAATCGAGGGGCTAACCTATGACAATAGCCCTCCTGAAGGACCAATTTTGGCCGAGGCCGAAATCTTAGGGTATAAGCCTTTTGGAATATCCGAAAAGGCCTTGCCTTCTAAAACCAGAAACGTTCACGTTCATAAATACCACGCCGCTTTGGTTTATTCAGAGGGCTTTTGGATAAGCCGAAAAGGTTTGGGACGAATTGGACTAAAGCACCCTTCCGAGGCCAATACCCTTCATGGGTTTTACGTATTGGAAGCAAGGCTTAAAAGAAAAATACGTCGTATTCATAGCGGAGTTTTGCTGTACAACCGTTGGTCAAGGAACAATTATTACCATTGGATGACCGAAACCCTGCCTAGGATAAGAGTATGGTCTCTTAAGCCAGAGGCGGCAAATCATCCTTTGCTGATTCCAAGTTCGTTCCCAGACTTTTGCATTGAAAGCATAAAGGCAATGGCTCCCCACCTGCCAGTTTTTACTTTTTCGGGGGAATTAGAACTCCTTTTGGTAAAACGTCTTTTTTTTATTTCTGAACCTTGGGCCGACATTCCAAGCAAAAGTTTATTAAGAAAAACCATTGTAGGTCTTTATTCAAACATTGAATTCAACACCAAGCCCAATTTTAAACTTATTTTTGCCCTTCGGAAGGAAGGGCTTTCTAGGTCTATTTTGAATATTGCCGAGGTTAGGGTTGCCCTTTCCGCAATCCCAGTACACTATGTTGATTTTGACAGTCTGCCTTTTCGTGAGCAACTTTTATTGATGAGGGGGGCAAGGGGCTTGATTGGTTTTCATGGAGCGAATTTAACCAACCTGATGTTTTTGCCAGAAGGAGGCCTTGTTTTTGAAATTAGCTTTCCATTTTTGCAGGCCTCACCTTGGAATCGATTTTGCTACCAACATTTGGCGCAGGCCTGCGGCTTAGATTATACTTTGTTTTTGAATGCCAATACCACCGAAGAGAGTATGGATGGCCCCGTATGGCTGGACGGCCCTAAATTGGCATCGGTTTTAGCTTCAAGATTGCAAAATGCTTGAACCTTTTTTTTCAATTGTTATCCCATTTTACAACCGAGCTGCGACATTAAGCAGAGCTATTGAGTCGGTAAAAGCGCAAACATTTTCAAACTGGGAACTGATATTGGTTGACGACGCTTCTACCGATGGTTCGCTTTCCATTGCTGCATTGGCGGCCCAAGCCGACCAACGCATTAGGGTGTACACGAATGCGGTCAACCAAGAGCGTTGCCGCAGCAGAAATAGAGGAATAAAAGAAGCCAAAGGTCAATATATTTGTTTTTTGGACAGCGACGACTACCACCTACCTGAACACTTGAGCTTTTTGTATGATCGCTTGCATAATCTGGGTTATCCCGAGGCATTTTTATTTACAAAAGCATGGAATGAAAATGCACAGGGGAAAACAGAAGAGAGATTCTGTCCAGATTTTAATGGAATTGATCCATATATGTATTTTATTTTATATACCGTTAATCCTCAAAGGTGGTGTGTGCATGCCCGCATTTTTAAAGAGGTTCAATTTGACTCGGAAATTCCTGTTTGCGAAGATATGGATACCGCCTTGCGTATTTTGAACCGAGGCACACCCATATTTGAAATGAAAGAAAGAACAACGGTGTACGTAGCCTATCCAGATAGCTTTACTTGGGGCCACCCCCAAAAGTGGCAAAGAGAGCTGGACGCACTACATTCCATCTTCGCCCGTAGGGAATTTCAATCTAAATTGCCCTTGGACGCTTGCCGACTTCGCAAAAGTGCTTGCTACTACCATTTAGCAATAGAAAGCTGGAAGCAAAAAAAGCCTGTTGATTTTTATAAACGAGCGTTTTTGTCTTTTATGCTTTGTCCAAAGGGGTACAACGGAAAAACAAACAAACCACTTTTGGCTATGGCCCTGTATATTTTTCCGGGTATAGGGCCGGTACTGCAAAAAACAGTGAAACTCGCAAAGGCCGCTCACGCTTAACCAGAGTCCAGCTGCGGCCTTGGTTCATTTTTAAATGAATAGATAAAATTAACAGCCCAATCTAAAAAACAATTAAAATCACCCCATCACCTTTAAGCCTTCCAAAAATAAGGCATTTAAATAAATGAAACCGGCATTAAAAATTTCTGATCTATCAAAACAATACAGATTGGGGTCGGTTGGGGCATCAAGCTTAAAGGATGATGTGATGCAGTTTTGGGCCCGAATCCAAGGTGCACCAAATCCCTTTTTAAATAAGGGCGATCGCAACGACCGAAGCATTAGAAGCGAGGATGCATATGTTTGGGCTTTAAAAGACATCAACTTAACCGTTAATCCAGGCGAAATTTTGGGCCTGATAGGAAAAAACGGTGCAGGAAAAAGTACCCTTTTGAAAATTTTAAGCCGAATTACCGCGCCCAGTACAGGTAAAATTGAAGTCAATGGGCGGATGGCATCCTTGCTGGAAGTAGGTACCGGTTTTCACCCTGAATTAACGGGTCGGGAAAACATTTATTTAAATGGGGCAATTTTAGGCATGCGCAGGTCTGAAATCAACCGAAAGTTGGACGAGATTGTTGAGTTTTCCGGGGTGGAAAGGTACATTGACACTCCCGTAAAACGCTACAGCAGTGGAATGTATGTTCGTTTGGCTTTCGCCGTGGCAGCCCACTTAGAACCCGAAATTTTGGTGGTTGATGAGGTGTTGGCGGTTGGGGATATCGAATTTCAAAAAAAATGCCTCCAAAAAATGGATTCGGTTGCTTCGGCCCAGGGAAGAACTATTTTGCTGGTAACCCACAACATGCGCGCCCTTACCAGCATTTGCAAAAAGGCAGTTGTACTTGAACAAGGCACGATTCGCTTTGTTGGCTCAGCTCCTGAAGCCGTTTCAATATATGAAAAATCCAGCATCTCGATACCTCAAAATGCCCTGGCTGAATGTTATGTTGAAGGACTTTTTCGGGTTTTGGATGTTTCTATTTACAACCTCCCCCAAAAACAAGGCTCTGTAGGTGTCTTGCTCGACAATGCACCCATACAAATTGCTTTGAGGTTCGAACTGCTTGACAGCCGCCCAGAACAGTTTACCCTGATGTTTCATCTCTTGGATGTCAACTCGAATGCCGTGTTTTCTTTTTCTCCAACCTACTTTGATTCTATGGTGTTTATTCAAGGCCGGCAAGAACTGAGATGCACAATACCTTCAGAATTTCTAAATTCAGGAACCTACAGTATTCTGCTATTGCTTATGAAAAACGAAACAACCCCTCTATTAAGAACCGAAAATCTCCTGTATTTTGATTTGATTCCAGGGGGGCGACCTTTTGGTAAAAACGACATCGCCCAGCCAGGCCATGTACGGCCTAAATTCCACTGGAATTTAATCACCGACTTAATCTAAATTTAGCTAGAATGGAGGTGATTTAATTTCCAGCCAATCTTATCCAAAACCCATGCCCCCCCTCAAGGTTGTTTTACCTGAACCCCATTTTGTTGATCCCGATGTGTTGGGGTTTGTCAACAAATATCCCTCTTACCAGCTACCCCAACCAAGGATTTCAACCGAGTCAAACGCGTTCGTTTCCCATTACGGTTTGGTTTCAAAATACGGCTGGTTAAACAGGCACTGCATGCCCAACCTGTTCCCGCCCAACGACATTGCTCAATTTTGGGCCCTTCAAAAAGAAGTGGCCTTTCAAGAAGCCGTTTGCCGATTCGGCAGCAGCCTTAAAGTGAAAAACCTGGGCCCAGCCCATTCCTACCTGCTTATTCACCACAAATGGTTTGGGTATTCTTTTTGGATGACCTGCTACATGCCCCGGCTGCTAAGGGCTATGGATGCGAATCTAAGCCCAGCACCCAAGCTTTTGGTTTCCAACCGATGGAAAAACTTCGAGTACGTAGCCTCCAGCCTGTCCACCTGTCCCCTTGAATGGGAATGCTTGGATTTGGACGAGCATGCCTTTGTTTCAAGGTTGATTCTTCCCCATGCCCGAAAGGCCAGCTCCTATCATCACCCGGCCGAAATACAGCGGGTGGTACAGCATTTTTTGTCGGCCTTTGAAATTCAGCCCCAGTCCCATACCCGTAAAATTTGGATACACCGTTCCGAAAAAAGCCGCAGGGCTCTGTTGAACGAAGATGAGGTGTTGGCTACGGTGCAAAAGGCTGGATTTGAACCCATCGTTTTTGAGGCCCTAACCTTAAAGCAGCAAATTGAATTGATGCAACAAACCAAGGTCTTGGCTGGATTGCACGGGGCGGGACTAACCAATTTGATGTTTTTGCCGGCAAACAGCACTGTTTTGGAATGCCTGCCCGAAGAATTTGCGGCCTATGCACACCCCTTTCCCTTCCGAGCCTTGGCCCATGCAGTACAGGTAAAGTATGCTCTAACGGGCATGGATCAGCGCCAAAATCAATTCAAGTGGGTTCAGCCCCAAAACGCGAAAACCTTCGTTCGCCTTCAAAAAGTAAATGCCCCCCGGTGTTTTGACCTTGATAAATTAACCAAAGCCTTGGAATGCTGCGCAAGCTAAACAAGCCCCTCTGCCTGCCTATGCTGGGTGGTGTATGGTTGTTGTTTTCGCATCTGTTGTTTTGGGTCTATGCTCCACTGTTTGACATTACACCCGATTATTTTGATTACTTCAGCGTGGCCGACAGCTGGCTAAAGGGCCAATTTGGGAATTACCAAGGCGTTTTGATCGACCTTCCCCTAGGCTTGCCCATGCTTCTTTTCCTAAAATCCTTTTTTGGAATTTCTACGCCCGCTTACATAGGCATACAAAGTATAGCCATGGTCTTGCTTTACCTATGGCTATCTGTTGTTTGGACTCGGAAATGGGGCTGGTACGGAGGCTTCTCGGCCTTGCTGCTTGCTGCTTACCTTTCAGATGGCTATTCCCTGGCTTTGTTCACCGCGCCCTTGACCGAACCCCCATTTTTCTTGTTGTTGTTGCCGATGCTCAGCTTGCTGCCTTCGATTTTGAGTTCGACTCCCAAACTCAAACATTCCATGGCTTTTGGAATTTTGCTGATGCTTTTGCCTCTATTCCGGTCCAACGGCATACTGCTCTGGCCTTGGGCTTTGGGCATTTTAAGCTATTTGTTTTTTGTTAAATCCAAGGCATTTAAACCGTTGCTGGCAACCTTGCTTGCCTCGGGCCTATTCTTAATGGGCTTAAGTTGGCTTTTGGTTGGCTATCCGAACTACGGAAACACAGGGCGGCTTTTGGCCTTGGTTCAGGGAGCTAAAACCAAATCAATGGTTCAAGACCAATCCGACCAAAGGCCAACAGTGAGCTTGAATGGGCCAATGTACCTCTATAACCTGGCCTTTGATCGGCCTTCTTTTTACTATACCCTTTTGCCCGCACGCATTGAAAAGCACTTGGTGAATCAAAAACTGAACTGGTCTGCCTACCGGATGTACGATGATGCCACCTTGGTTCCCGAACGATGGCGCCTTTCCTTATTAAACGAAATGCAAGAGATAGACAAGAGCCATCAAATCCAAAATCAAGCCAAGCAAGGCAGATTTAGTGCCGAGAAATCCAGCGCCCTTCCTTTGAAGATATACCATGCAGGCTACGTGCTGCATAGCCTTGTTTTGAACCATGCCCTTTGGCTGGGATTGGCGGCAGCGCTTTTGTTTGCTGCGGCCTTCAAAATGGGTGGGCCTGCGACCCAAGATGCCTTATTTTTGTGGTTGTTGGCATTGCTGTATTTAATTCTGACCCTGGCTTTGGATTTTAGTTTGTCAATACACCTGCCCCGCTATGGCTTTCTTCAAGATTTCATTCCTTATTTGATAGTTCCTTTGGGCATTCGCCTGATGTTCAAAAAAACACACCCCCATGCTCCATAACAAAACCGTAGCCGTCGTCGTACCCTGCTACAACGAAGAAACCCAAATCACCGAGGTACTCGATTCCATGCCCCAATTCGTGGACCGAATTGTCCTGGTGAACGATTGCAGCACCGACCGTACCGCCCAAGTCATCTTGGACTACATCGCCAACCAAGCCCCGGCCCCATTTGCCATCAGCAACATTCTAAACACCGTTGTGCCCAACCGCTACAACCGCGCCAGCCAAGTGGTTCAAAAATTGCAGCAAGAGGAACTGGGCTTATTCTTGCCTTCTAAGGTTGAAAACCAACAACCCGAGCAGGAGCGCATTATTTTTATTAATCTGTTGCAAAGCGGCGGAGTTGGTGCCGCCATTGCCCGGGGGTACAAATGGGCAAAAGACCACGGCATTGACTGCACCGCCGTTATGGCCGGCGATGGGCAAATGGATCCCGATGAACTGGAAAGCATTTGCTTGCCCGTGGTTCAAGAGGGCATAGATTATGTAAAGGGAAACCGCCTGATTCACCGCAGCGCCCTGCTGGTTATACCCAAAATCAGGTACCTTGGGAATTCCGTACTCTCCATTTTAACCAAAATGGCCAGCGGCTATTGGCATGTTTCCGACACCCAAACAGGCTACACAGCCCTTTCGAACAAAGGGCTGAATGCCATACGTTTGCATCAGATTTACCCCCGCTACGGCATGCCCAACGACATGCTGGTTAAGCTCAACATTGCCTTTTGCAGCCTGCGCGAGGTTGAAAT
This sequence comes from uncultured Flavobacteriales bacterium, assembly GCA_903837495.1. Taxonomy (GTDB): domain Bacteria; phylum Bacteroidota; class Bacteroidia; order CAIKAF01; family CAIKAF01; genus CAIKAF01. The sequence continues at coordinate 82,461 of CAILUT010000031.1, forward strand.
CAAGCCCGTGTACGACGTGGGCGAACAAAGCAAAATGAAAATCCTAAAGGTCATTCCCCGCATTGCCTGGCTCCTGTTCAAAGGCTTTTTCCGCCGGCTTTGGCACAAATACCTGTTTCGGGACTTTCACCCCCTATTTCTGCTCTACCACTTTTCTTTCTTTCTGGGAATAATCTGGTTGCCCTACTTATACAAAGTAAGTAAGGCGATGTGGCTGGGAACAACCATGAACTTCGAAACCCTGTTCGCCTTTACCTTTTTGGGCATCTCGTCCATTCAAAGCTTTTTGTTCGCCATGTGGATGGACATTCAAGACAACGAACGCCTGTACAAATAACATGTGCGGAATAACCGGCATATACCTTAGCGACAGCCAACAATTCAGGCCCGAACTTCTGTCTAGGCTGCTTCAGCTTTCGCAGACCAGGGGCAAAGAGGCCTCGGGCCTGGCCTTGCGCGACAGCCAAACCCTGCGCTTTGTACGCTGCCCCCGGCCCGCCGAAGAACTGATGCGCACGGATGCCTACAAAAATCTAATTCAGGAGCGGGCCCCGGGCCCCATGTACCTGATTGCCCATTCCCGCTTGGTAACCAACGGCCACGAAAGCCAAAACCACAACAACCAGCCCGTGCACAGCGCGCCCTGGGTTTTGGTGCACAACGGCATTGTGGTGAATGCCGCCGAACTCTGGCAACAATGGGGAGCCGCACACAAACAGAGCGAGGTGGACAGCGAAGTGTTGGCAAGGGGTCTCGCCCTGCTCCCCGCCGAACAGCGCAACAGCCTGTTCAGCAGCATAAAAGGAACCGCTTCGCTGATAGCCTTGAATTCCGAATCCCCGGGCTGGTGGTACGGAAGCAACAACGGCAGCCTGTATTCCTTGCAAAATCCTGCCGGAACCCTGCAGGTGCTGGCTTCGGAACAACCCATGCTGCAGCAAATCCAAACCGAATTTTCCGACCTTTTCCCCTCGAGTTCCCGCCTGCATGCTCCCCAACTGAGCCAGGGCGAAGAACGGTGGGAGCAAGGAGGGGCAGTGCCCGTGCAGGAAGTAACCTCGGGACTTTCGGCGCCCATTCAAGCCCCAACCATGCATGGTGCATCGGGTTTGGAGCGCTTTCAGGCCCTTGCAAAGGAAACCCAAGAAAGGGTGGACAGCCTGCGGCGGTGCAGCCGCTGCATTTTGCCTGAAACCTTTCCTTACATAGAGTTCGATGCCCAAGGAGTCTGCAACCAGTGCCGCAACCACCAACCGTTGCAGCCCAAGGGGACTGCCGCATTGCAGGCAGAGGTCCAGCGTTTGGCCCGGCCTGCAGGCCAGAGACCCCAATGTTTGGTTCCCTTTAGCGGCGGGCGCGACAGCAGTTTTGCCCTGCATTATTTGGTGCATGAGTTGGGCTTAAAGCCCTTGGCCTTCAGCTACGACTGGGGATTGCTCACCGATTTGGCCCGACGCAACCAAGCGCGCATGTGCGGAGCCTTGGGAGTAGAGCATATACTAATTTCGGCCGACATCCGCGCCAAGCGGGCCAACGTACGCCGGAACGTCAGTGCCTGGCTTCGCCGACCCAGGTTGGGCACCATTCCCTTGTTCATGGCCGGCGACAAACAGTACTTTTTCCATGCCGCAAAGCTCATGAAGGCGTATGGCTTGGATTTGTCGGTAATGGGTGAAAACCTGTTGGAAACCACCCGATTTAAAACCGCTTTTTGCGGCATACCTCCTCGGTTTAATCAGACAAAAACCTACCAACTAACGGTGGCCGATAAAGGCAAAATGCTGATGTACTATGGCAAGGAATACCTGCTGAACCCTGCCTATATTAATGCTTCGCTCATCGACACCCTGGGCGCTTTTGGCTCCTACTATGCGCTGCCGCACCGCAATCTGAATTTGTTCGACTACCTGCCTTGGCAAGAGCAGCCCTTAGAGCAGCTCTTGTTGGGGCAATACGACTGGGAAACCGATCCAGAAACGCCCACCACCTGGCGCATTGGCGACGGCACGGCCGCCTTTTACAACTACATCTACTGGTCGGTGGCCGGCTTTACCGAAAACGACACCTTCCGCAGCAATCAGCTGCGCGAAGGGCAAATAACGCGGGCCGAGGCCCTCAGCAAGGCCCGGGCCGAGAACCAACCCCGCTGGGGCGGATTGCAGTGGTATTGTTCCACCATTGGCCTCGACGTGCAAGGCGTACTCAGCCGCATAGCCAGCATGCCCAGCCTAATGCCCATAGCAAAATGAGAAAGGCGTTTATTTGCAATCCTGAATATTTGGGCGCCAATTCCGGCCCTTACTGCTACTCCGCGCTGCGGCATGCCGCTGGGCAGCCCGGCAGCGGTGGTTCCGCAAAGCTCCACCCCGCCACCGGGGCCCAGCCGCATCCCGCCGCTTGCGGGGTATCCGTGCGGTCCGGGGCGCAGGGCGCTCATGTTAGAGAAGCTAATCAAAGAAAAAACATTAATTCATGAACAAACGAAACATACTTGTTTTGTCTTCTTCTTATCCAAAATTCTCAGGGGATGTGAATGGGGTATTCATCCATAGCTTTTGTAAAAGCTTAACCAGTAAGTTTAATATTTTTGTCATAGCGCCTTGGGAAAATGGAATTGCAGAAGAAGAGAATTTAGATGGTGTTCATATCATCAGGCACAAACAATTTCTTTGGAATGTAAACTTTGCCTACGGGATCGGTATAGAGGATAAATTAAAGCAAAACAGACTCCTTTATTTTGTAGTTCCTTTCTTTTTTTTCTTCCAGATGTTGGAGGTTAGACGAGTGATGCGAGAATATGACATTAGCCTTATTCATGCCCATTGGTTAATTCCCTCGGCTCTTGTTGCAGTTTTTTATAAAATATTGTTTAAGAGAAAAATACGGATTATAAGCACGGTTCTTGGTTCGGATGTTTGGAGTTTTAATAAAGGATTAAGGAAGAAAATCCTTGGGTTTGCCTTCGACAAAATCGATGTAATCACGGCACAAAGTGCACCTTTACTTGAGGAGATAATCCACTTGGGTTATAAGGGCATTTCTTATCTACTTCCCTTGGGCATTGATACCGAAAAATTTAAGCCCAATCATCTGAATAATGATGTTCGAAAAAAACATCAAATCAAAGGGTTTTTTTTACTGTTTGTCGGAAGCATAATTGAGGGGAAAGGTGTAATAACACTGGTGGAATCAATGGCATTGCTTAAAAAAAGAAATGACAATTTTAAACTTTTAATTGTTGGCGCGGGCAATCTAGAGCATCGATTGCAACTAATGATTAATCAAAATGGCTTAGAAAACCATGTTGAGATGACTGGGCCTATTCCAAATGAAGAACTTCCGCCTTTCTTTTCTGGTGCAGATATTTTTGTTCTACCAAGTTTTTCAGAAGGTTTTCCACTTGTGGTAATGGAAGCGATTAGTTCTGGAACGGTGCCCGTTGTTTCTGATTTGTCCGTTTTCGCTGATAATGAAAATCGAGATGTCTTATTTAACCTTGTTAAGGCTGGGAATGCAGAAAATATAGCAGAAGTATTGTTTAAATTAATGGATAATCCTGAACAAGTTAAAAAAAGGAAGGATAGTTTGCGAAAATTCGCAGTCGAAAACTATGAAATTACAATTATTGCTGAAAGATATGCTATAGTGTATGAAGATTTGTTGGAACATTTAACTTGATACTCAAATTCAAGTAGATTGATTGAAATCAAAAAATAGACTTAAATAAATTATAATTACTTATTACCACATTTTAAAAATTGCAAAATCATTTTTGACAGCTTAATCACCTAAAAATTCTAAATATTGTATTAGCTTAAAATCAATTCAATCAGTTGATTTCAAAAATTTTACTAGCATGATACGCGAAAAACTAATTAGAGATATGATAATTGGCAAAGAGGTTTTAGACCTTGGAAGCTTGGGCCAGACAAACTCCTATTCTCTTTGGAATGATGTATATAAAAACAGTGGATACAAGAGCCTTAAGGGCATTGATTTGGAGGACGCTAGTCAAACAGCTCTTTCCCACTTTAACGTAAAACCAAGCAAATTACCCTCTGATAGTCGAATTGTTTATGGTAATTTTGAGACGTATCAATTTGGGAAACAATTTGATGTAATTGTTGCGGGAAATTTGATTGAACATGTAAACAATCAAGGGCTACTGCTCCAAAATGTTCATCGACACTTAAAAACGGACGGAGTATTTATTTTAACTACTCCGAATTCAAAATGGTTGACAGGTTTCCTGAAACCCAATCCGACTCATGTCCTTTGGCATGACGAATTTACTTTAAGGCGGGTGCTGAACATAAATGAATTTGAAATAGAAAAGCTAATTTATTATTTTGGTAATAAAAAGAATTACAATTATTTTCTACGAATTCTAGCTTTGAGACAATCTATATTTGTAATCTGCAAAAAGAAATAAAATTTTATTGAAGCCGTCTCCCTTAATCTAATTTTAATGAATTAAAATTTGGTTTGCATTTAAAAATGTTTGAATACCCACAATGGAAAATTGTGGCGTAAGTTTTTCAAATTACTTAAGTAGCGATTCTTGTAATGATGAATAGCTAAAATCACCCACAGCCGAGCTTGAAAAAAATGAAAATATTAGTAATCATAAAACATTGGTTTTCACTGTTCTTAGGCTTAATCCTGTTTTTGGGGGCTGTATATTTTGTTTCAGGTGAACTTGAACAATTAAACATACAGAATTCAATTCATGCTGCCTGTTTGGGGGTATCCTATGCCTTTTTCTTATTCTTAATTCAAGGGCTAGAACTTAAATTGTTGCTTAAAAGACGCAATTTTTTGCTTGATACAAAAGATACCGTAACCCTCCCATTCTCGATGAACCTTTGGGGGCATTTTATTCCCGTTCAAGGAGGTTTTTTTTATTTTCTAACCTTTATTAAATCCAAGTACGGCGTATCTATTTTTTCCCTTACAGGAGCGTATTTCTGGCTCTTTTTTTTAGGCCTGAGCGTTGATGGCATAATGGGTTTGATGTTATTGGTTCAATTCCAGGCCCCTTACGTGCTAATTTTATTTTTAATGGGCATGGCCTGTTCGGTTTTTGTGTTGCATGCCCTGGCTGGTATTCAACATTTCAAAGACATAGAGGCCGGACCGAGCTGGAAAGGCAAATTAATTCAGCGCATACAGACAGCCTTAGAGGGCTTTAGCCAATTTAAGGCAGTAGATTACCTGCGCTTTGCCGGCATTTCGGTGCTCTTGACCGCCTTAAATTCCCTTTGGGGTTGGCAAATATCCAAGGAGTTTGACCTTGGAATTGATTTGGCGGGAGTTTTTTATGCTACCGTTTTGATGCGAATAGGGCTTTTGCTAAAAATAACGCCCGGAAATTTAGGTGTTTTGCAATTGGGCAGTGGAGCCGTCTTTTCGGCCTTAGGCTATAGTGCCTCGGCAGGAATTTTCATTTCTGTTTGGCAACAAGCCTCCATGCTGCTCGTTTCGATTCCCATTGGCTTGGCAGGAACCTGGCTGAACCGCCACCAATTTTCATGGAAATCGCTTTTTTACACCACCCGGCCCTAGCGCCCCCGATTGCAGTGGAAAGCCCGCAGGGCTTGGGCGGAAGGGCCGGGCAGCGGGCGGAGGCGACTTTAGGAGCCCACGCAGCGCTCCCCGGCCCCCGACCAAGACCGAGGACTTGCAACGGAAAGCGGGATGGGCGCCCAAAAATCAACCCCAATGCTTAGCTTGCCATCGGTAACGGTTGTTGTTCCTTGTTTTAATGCAGGTGGACTGCTGCAAGAAACGCTGAACAGCGTTTTGCCTGCGCTGGAACAGGGTATGGAGGTGGTGGTGGTGAACGATGGATCGACCGACCTTGAAACCTTAACAATTTTGCACAATATAGACCCTAGAATGCGGGTGCTGCATACCCCAAATCGAGGTCTAGCAGCTGCAAGAAACACAGGCATTCGCGCAGCAAAAGGACGCTACATTTTCCCTTTGGATGCCGACGATTTGGCTCACCTTCCATTCTTAAATTCTGCCCAAACCCTGCTTGATGCTAACTCCAATTTCGATGTTGTGGCAGGCGATTATGAAAAATTTGGAGCAGAACAGGGGCGCGTACATTGCCGATGGGATCCCGCGCGTCAATGGTATGTGAATGGAATTACCGCCAGCTCTATGTTCAGAAAATCGGTTTGGGAAACCACCGGCGGATACGACGAAACCATGAACGAGGGCTATGAAGATTGGGAGTTTTGGCTTTCGGCATTGGCCTCAGGCAAAGAAGTGGCAACATTAAATGAGCTTGCTTTTTTTTACCGCATACGGCCAAACAGCATGGTTCGAAGTATGACCTTGCAACAGCATGAACGGTTGCTTGCCTATATGCACCAAAAGCACCATGCTGCTTTTTTGAAGCAATACATTGGGCAGGTAAACGACTTGCAAGCACATCGAACCGATTACCGATTGTTGTGCAAGGCCTTGCTCGGCATAGTTATGGCCAAATTGCGTTTGAGAAAATGAACAGAATGGAACAGAAGAAAAGCCCAATGGGCTTAATGCGTTGCTCTATTTGGGGAAAAAGGCAGAAATACAGCGGAACCTTGATTCTGCTTAGCAATATGCAGCCGTGAAGGTAGCCGTCGTTGTATTAAATTGGAATAAGGCGGCCTTAACGCTTCGGGCTGTGCATTCGCTTCTGGCTTCGGTTGCCAAGGCCCAGCATTGGGTGGTGGTGGTGGACAACCACAGTGCTGAGCCAGAACGACAAGCCTTGGAAAAGGGCTTGCCAGCCGAGGTGGTTTACATTCCATCCAAAGAAAACCTTGGCTATGCAGGCGGCAATAAATTGGGCCTGGATTGGGCCTTAAAGCAGAGTGCCGATGCAATTTGGATTTTGAACAACGATGCCTATGTACGCCCCGACACACTTTCTTTGCTGCTGCAGGGAGTGGAGCGGTGGAAAGGCCCGGCGGTATTTTCGCATACCACCCTGATGAGCGAAAATCCCGATCGAATTCACTATTCGGGCAGCTATGGGCCGGAAGAAAGCCCCGACCCGGCCTTTCCCTACGACCGCCGAAAGGGCGAATTGCTTGCCGATTGTAAAAACGATCTGAAAGAAAAGCCCGCGACCTTATTTGGGCATTCCTTGTTTATACCCACTGGCATTGTTCGGGCGCATGGCTTTATGGACCCCGACTTCTTTTTGTATTTTGAGGAAACGGAATATTTGTGGAGGTTGCGGAGGCAGGGGGTGGAGACGGTCTATTTGGCGGAGCCGGTTTGCGTGCACGAGAGCACGGCATCAAAAAAAGATGCATCGGGGGCCGTGGATGCCGAAATAGCCCTGATTTTAGGCTATTACTACGAACGCAACCGCTGGTATTTCTTGCGTCTGCAAGGCAAGGCCAAGCGGGCAGATGTGGTGCGCCGTGCGGGTGGAATAGGGGCTTTGGCCCTTTATTTCATGAAGAATTTCAAGCCGCCTAAATCAGACCAGGCTCGAACCTTGTATTATCAAAACTTGGCGATGTGGCATGCTTGGTGGGGGGTACGGGGGCGGAGGGTTTTGCCACAACCCAGCAATAGGGATTCTTAATGAAATGTCTTTTATGACGGCTCCAACCATTGTAATTCTAATACCTTCCTTAACTTTAGGGGGTGCCGAAAAGCAAGCTTTATTGTTGGCTCAGTGCTTGGTTCGGCATAACCTGGGCAGGCCCATTGTGGTTGGAATTGGCAAGCCGGGTAAATTAGAGGGTATATTAAAGGAGAAAGGGATAGAAGGAATATCCTTAAATATGGGTTTTGGGTTCCAGCTATCTAGGCGAAAAATGTGGATGAGGGCTTGGCAATTCAGAAGGAAAATTAGGGCCTTAAATCCGGACTTCGTTGTGCCGCTTACGTTTTGGCCAAATGTGTTGGGCGCATTTTCATGCTTAGGTCCAGGTTCTGCCGTTTGCATGTGGAATCAACGCTCTGTGGATGCCAATTTGCCCTACTCTCTATTGGAACGCTTATCTAAACATTCGGTTGCTTTGTATTCAGGCAATAGCCAAATCTCGGCAGACTTTATTCAACAGCGCCACCATTTGCCTTCAAGAAATAAGGTAACCGTTTTACCCAACCTAATCTCAACCGAATCGTTTGGGCACGAAATGGGAATTTTGAAATCCCACAACGCTCCCCGAGTTCTAATGATGGCCAATTTTTTCCCAGGCAAACGGCAAGACTTGGTTCTAAAAGGCCTAAAAATCTGGGAAGATACCCACCCCGACAAGGGTATAGAATTGGTTTTTTCAGGAAAAGCTCCTGGGGGGTATTTCGTTGAACAAATTAAGGCCTTGGCATTTGATTTAAACCTAAAATCAAAGGTTGCATTCTGCCATTTTTCATCGTTGGAAGAGGCTTTGGAAATGGGCATAGATATAGGATTGCTGGCTACCGATTCAGAAGGGTATTCCAACAGCATTATGGAGTATATGCAAGCAGGACTGCCCGTTTTGGTTTCAGATATTCCTGCCAATCGTGAGGTCTTGGGCGCTCAATTAGATAATCAGCTGTTTGGCCCAAGCCCCGAAGAGTTTGCCTCCGCACTTCAAAATTTAATCGAAAAAAAGGAAAATTGGAGCTCTATGGGGCAAGCGAATAGAGCAGATTTGCTGGCTCGACATTGGGAAAAAGCAGAACAAATATGGATTCAAACCCTCCAGAATGTACTTAAATAAGCCTTGCCTGCATTGCGGCGACCAACACATCTGATTCTAAGCTTAAATGGAATTTGAATTTCGTCTGCCGGTTAATTTTCAACCTGAATGGGCACACCTTTTCAAAAAAGACGAGCGTTACAAGAGCGTAAATTTAGGTGTAAAGCATCTAAGAAATGCCTTTGTTTCAGAAGATGGCCACGTAATTAAAAATGGGTTGCTGGTCCAAGGGTCGGCACCCAACATAGGTTTTTCTAATTACGATACCAGCCATTATTTTGACCATTGGCGAACAGGTTTAGAGCAAGCACTGGTAAGTAAGTTTGGGCGAAGCCTAAAGCGCATCAATTTAGATGCTTCCAAACAGCATTTGCTGGTTCATTCGCCTTGGTTCAGCTACTATTTTTGGATTACGGAATGCCTACCTCGGATTTTAGCAGTGAAAGAAAGGCATTCAGAGCTTCACCTTATTTATCCGGAAGTATGGGATTCCATTCCCTTTGTGGTCGATTCTTTGGAGCTTTTTCCCGATTTGCGGAGGGAGCGCATTCCCAATCATTTCCACATGAAGGTTCCCAATTTAATTATGCCCGAAGTGAAGCCTTGGACACCGATGTTTATACCCGAACAAACCCATGAGGTCCGCGATTTGCTTTTAAACTGGGCAAAAGACACCCCTTCTAAATTTAGCCCCAAAATATACCTTTCAAGGGAACGTTCTGCGCGCAAAAAGTTTAGCAACGAAGACCTTGCCTTTCAGAACTTAAAGGAGCGCGGCTTTTCTGCTGTATTTTTAGAAGAACTGCCTTTTAAAGAACAAATTGCCACCCTACGCGATGCACAAGAAATGGTAGCCATTACTGGGGCAGGAACCATAAATGCCATGTTTATGCCTCCCGAATCAACCTTGTTTGACATCACAAACCAAGATTACCTGCACCGAAAACAATACAAGTTTCATTTTTTCAAAATGTGCACATTTTTGAACATTCGGTATGCCGTTTTGTTTGCCCAACCCGAAAGAGATCCCTTGGTTGACCACTACAGCAAGCAGAATCTTATCTTTGACCCTGAGGCTTTTTCGATTATGTATAAACAGGTGAGTCAATTATGATATCGTTATCTCCAACTCGAATTTTAGTTCTGGCTCCCCATACCGATGATGGAGAATTGGGCTGTGGAGGCAGCATTGCCCGGTTGGTTGAAGAGGGACATGAGGTGAAGTGCGTTGCTTTTTCCATCGCCGAAGACTCTCTGCCTCCCGGCTTTGAGAAAGATGCTCTGGCGCATGAATTTAAACTAGCCATGACGGAGTTGGGGCTTCAACCAAACAACATTCATTATCACCGTTTTAAGGTTCGGCATTTTCCTGAATTCCGGCAACAAATTCTACAAACTTTGATCGAAATACGGGGCGAATTCCGCCCCGATGTTGTTTTTCTGCCCAGTTTGAACGACATTCACCAAGACCATCAGGTTATTGCAAATGAAGGATTAAGGGCGTTTAAAAAATCTTCCATTTTGGGCTATGAAATGCCGTGGAACAACATCGTTTTTGAAACGCGCTGCTTTGTACAACTGCAAGAAAGGCACGTAGAAAAAAAAATTATGGCATTGAAGCACTATAAAACCCAACAGCACCGCTCGTATTTAAGCGAAGATTTTATCAGAGGATTGGCTAAAACCCGCGGCACTCAATTCGAATCAGACTTTGCAGAAGCTTTTGAGGTCATTCGTTGGATTATTTAAGGGTTTTTTGATTCAAGACACCCTTCTTTATAGTTTGAATCCAAGTTGACCCCCCCCCTCATTCAAAACGAATTTTTGCCCTTGTTTTCGATCGTCATTCCCATTTACAACCGGGAACATTTGATGGACGAAACCGTACAATCGGTTTGCAATCAAATTTACCCGCACTGGGAATGCATTTTGGTGGACGACGGCTCAAGCGATGGAAGCTGGCAGGTTGTTCAGGATTGGGTCCGCAAAGACGCCCGAATACGGGCTTTGCAACAAGAAAACAAGGAGCGCTCGGCGGCACGAAATTTCGGAGCCAAACATGCCCAAGGTGAATGGCTTTGTTTTTTGGACAGCGACGATTGCTATTTGCCGGATTTTCTGAGTCATCTTGCCGAACAGATTCAATCAAACCCAAATCCGCCGGCCTTGTGGATTTCGGATTTCTTTTTGTGGGACGGGGAACAAAACCGGCCTGCTCATGTTCCGCCACCCACCCAACCCTTGGCCGATTGGATTTGCCGACACCCTGTTACCCCTTCGCGCGCCTGCGTTCAAGCCTCGGCCTTTTCGCAATTCCAATTTCGAGAAGACATTGTGATTGTGGAAGACACCGTTTTGTGGGTTCAGCTGCTCAGCCGCTTTCGGCTGGGATACCTGCCCCGGCCTTTGATGCAGTACCGAATCCACGAAGGCAATTCCGTCCACAGTTCCAGCCGGGCTGTGTTTAAGCGTTGGCAAGGGCTAAAGGCTTTTTTTAAAACTCCTGAGGCTCGACGGGTTTCCCCCAACATGCGCCGCTTTATGTTGGCCGATGTGCTGTTTAAAATGGCCGAGTGGGAAGCCAATCAAGGAAACAAATGGACCTCCGCAGGCTACTATCTGAGTTCGCTGAGGCAGCAAGCCGCAAATCGGCACACGCCCGCAAGGTTGTTTGGCTTGCTTGGATTGATCCCCGGATTTCATCGGTTTTGGACCTTAGTAAAAGCAAAGAACTGATGGCAAATCGCTTGGCGGTTTTTGTAGAAGACTATCCCTATTCCACGGGAGAGCCCTTTTTTCATGCCGAGTTGAAGGAGCTGATTCCTCAATTCGACGAAATTCGGGTGATTTGCAAGCATGCTGTGGCCCGCCGAAAATCTCCGCCCGATTTCGCCTTGCCAGAAGGAGTAGAACTTATAGAACTAAACTCGCGTCCAAGCACCTGGTCAAAAGTGCTTAGTCTGGTTTGGGTTTTGGTTTCGGGCCGCTGGTTTTCCATATTTAAGGACCTACGCAGAACGAAAACGCCCCTAAATGTGTACACCTTTAAGGTGGCATTGGCCTACATGGAGTCGGCGGCGCGCATGGAAAAGGAATTGGCCCGGGCATGGAAAGGGCCCTTGAAAGACTGGATTTGGTACAGCTACTGGTGCGACGATGCCGCCTATCTGTTGGCCCAATGGCAAAAAAAGGGCAAGATTGACCGCAGTTTTTGTAGGGTACACAACACAGATGTGTACATGGAAAGGCATCCCTTTTCCTATTTGCCTTTCCGCAAATTTATTCATGAACAACTGAGCGGAATCTTAGCCATTTCAGACCATGCCCGCCGCTACCTTTGGGTTCAAACGCCCAGGGCTTCTTCCCGCATTTTGCTGAGCCGATTGGGTGTCCCAAGCCAAGAAGCCATTCCGGCAGCCAATGGAAATCCTTTTCGGCTGCTTTCCCTGTCAAAAATATCTCCGGTGAAAAACCTAGAGGGATTGATGCAGGCTCTTGCCCAATGGGATGGGCCGGAAATGGAATGGCATCATTTCGGATCGGCCTCCAAGGCTCAATACGGGAACGAAATCCAACATAAAATGCAGGAATTGGCTACAGCCAATCCCCGAATTCAGGTTCATGTCCATGGTTTTGTGCCTCCGGCTGAAATGATGCAACGCATTCGGGCTTTGCAGCCTAATGCCCTAATCAATACCAGTTTTTTTGAGGGGATTCCCGTAAGCATGATGGAGGTGAGCTCCCTAGGAATCCCTGTTTTGGGCCCAGAAATCTGCGGAGTTCCGGAACTGGTACTCGATGGGGTTTCTGGATTTTTATTGAATCCCAATCAGCCCGAATCCATACTTCAAGCGCTTAAAAAGCTGCTGGCGCTGGACGAAACGGAATACAAAGCCCTGCGTCAGGGAAGTTGGCAGGTACAACGCCGGGCTTTTCAAGACCGTTCAAACTTCAGGCAGCTGGTTTCGCAATTGAAGGGAGAGGCAGAACCACAGCTTGTGTTTGAAGGCGACACGGCGGATGTCGGGGTTTTGTCTGTGGGCACGGGAAATGTCGGGGTTTGGCTGGATTTTTTTCAAGCCGAGGGCATCAAGGCCATTCCTGTTTCAGAACCGAGCCAAATTCAGGGATGCCAGGGGTTGGTTTTGCCAGGTGTAGGGCACTTTGACGCGGCCATGCGCCGGCTGAACGAGCCCGAATTCCGAAAAGCCTTAGAAGGGCATTTCCAGAAAAACAAACCGGTTTTGGGTGTTTGCTTGGGCATGCAATGCCTCATGCAAAGCAGCGAAGAGGGGGAAGAGCCGGGATTGGGCTGGATTCCTGGTAAAGTTATTTCCTTGAAAAGCCAAGCTGAAAAGCAAGGAGAGCCCTGGCCTCATGTGGGTTGGAAAGAGGCGGTGTCGGCTCAGGGCGCAAACCTAGGCAGGTTTTATTTTACCCATGGATATGCTTGTGCACCGTTGGAAGCGGATAGCATTAGCCATACGTCGGCCTTCGGCTCCGAGCGGTTGGTGGTTGGGCTGCGCAAAGGACAGGTTTGGGGTTTTCAATTTCATCCTGAAAAGAGCCATGGCCGCGGCCGGGTTTTGCTTCGGGAATGGCTTCGGGAAGCGGGTTTTGCGGTCAGGCCTGAACCGGTGCCGGTTTCCGAATCTACGCTGGAATCCCCAAAAATCGACTCCCGCACCCTCTTTCTTCTGGTTCGGGATTTCCCTTTTGGGGTGTGTGAACCGCATTTGGCGGCCGAACTGCAGATTTTGGCGCCCCGTTTCCGAAAGGTGGTTTTGTTGGCCTACCATCCGGGGCCCCGTTCCGAGCGGCCCCTGTTTGGGATCCCGCCCAACGTTGAAACAATAGATGTGTCGTCGGGCATGCGTTTGCCCAACAAAGTACAGGCCGTATTGAAGTCGGGTTTGCCCCACCGATTGGGGCGTTTGCTGAGCGACCTGCCCGGTCCACATTGCCTGGGTTTAAAAACGGCATTGGCCTACGAAGCCATGGCCTCAACTTTACAAGGCAATGTGTTGAGGGTTCTACAGGAAAAAGGGCTGGATGCCCGTTCGGGGATTTGGTATGCCTATTGGACGGACCATGCCGCCTACCTATTGGCCCTTTGGATGCGAAGGAATTGGATACAAGCCTCCTTAAGCCGAACGCATGGTTCCGACATGTACGCAGAGCGTCACCCTTTGACCTACTTGCCCCATAGGGCTTTTATTTTTTCACAACTGAGTGCAGTGGCGGTGAATTCGAGCCACGGCATGCACTACCTAAAAACCCGGTATCCAAATCTTAAAGGCCGTTTTTGGCTGGCTCGTCTAGGGGTAGTTGAACAGGAGCCTTCCGACGTGGAATGGGCCTTACCCGTTCGGCTGGCGTCCCTCTCAGCCATTATTCCCGTAAAGAACCTAGAGTGGATTTTGGATACGTTGGAAGACTGGACAGGACCCGAATTGGAATGGCACCATCTAGGCAAGCAGCCTGAAAGCGCATACACGGATGCAATTTTGAAACGGGGAATGGAGGTTTCGGCAGCGAATCCTAGGGTAAAAATTTGCTTTCACGGCTATGTACCCGCTGGGGCGGTTTTGAATCGGGTTCGGAGCTTGAAGATTCATGCAATTTTAAACAGCAGCCACTACGAAGGGGTTCCCGTTTCATTGATGGAAGGAATTTCTTTGGGTTTGCCGGGCATAGCCCCTGCTGTTTGCGGAGTGCCCGATGTGGTGGTAGATGGATACAACGGATACCTGATTGACCCTCAAAACCCAAGCACTCTGACAAAGGCCATCGAGAGTTTGAGCAATCTGAACGAAAAGGAGTATAGCGAACTAAGAAAAGGGGCCTTGGCCCTTCAATCGGAACGGTTTTTGGCCTCAGCCAACTACAATCGAATGGCAGGCCTATTGCAAAATCAATGAAACAGGCACCAAGGATTATTCCGGTTTTAGGCCTTTTAGATGGGGGCCTTTGGAAGACCCAGGCATTTTCAACTCCACGTTATGTGGGCGACCCCATCAACGCCCTGCGGGTGTTTAACGAAAAGGAAGCAGATGAAGTGCTTTTGATGGGTTTTCGGCAAACGCTAACTTCAGCTGAATTGCCCAAAGATTTGCTTAGCCGATTGGCAGGAGAAGCCCAAATGCCTTTGGGCTATGGGGGTGGAATCCGCAGCTTAGACCAGGTTAAATGGCTGATGGACAAAGGCTTTGAAAAAGTGGTATTCAACACCGCCCTCGCCGAAAATCCAGGTTTGATTGAAGAATCCGCCAGGCTGATGGGCAGCAGTTCTGTGTTGATCTCCCTGGATTATCGAATCGATGCCAAAGGCAAACGCCTATGTTATACACGGAGCGGCACACAGCTTTTGGGCATGGATTTGATTTCTGCTGCTGAAAAAGCAGGCAGTCTGGGGGCAGGAGAACTGCTTTTGCATCAGATCGATGGAGACGGCCTATACACGGGCTATGATGCTGAGGTATTGCAAGAGGTTCAGCCCCATACGCCCCTGCCCTTGGTGTTGGCAGGAGGTTGCCGGGGCAATCTTGATTTTACCGATGAATCGGCAGCGGGAGCCTCGGGTTTGGCCGCATCATCCTGCTTTGTTTTTTATGGGCGGCACCGGGCGGTTTTGATTCATTATTAGGTTACAAAATGAAGAAATGCTCCTCCTGCCTTCTTAGCACCCAAGACCAACCCAACCTATCCTTCGATAGCGCAGGCCGGTGTTCCATTTGCCTCCACTATGCCCAACAGGCACCCCTGAGGCAAAAATCCGCAACCGACCTGGAAACCCTGCTTGCTCAACTTCGAAAAGCGGGGAAAGGCAAACCCTACGATGCCTTGATTGGATTAAGCGGAGGCACCGACAGCTCCTACGTGGCCTTGCTTTGCCGGGATTTGGGCTTGCGCGTTCTTGCCGTTCACCTGGACAACGGATGGAATTCCGAACGGGCCGTTCTCAACATGGAACGGATTCTAAGCCGCCTGAACATTGATTTGTACACCTATGTGGTTCCCTGGGAAGAGTTTCGAGATTTGCAGCGGGCCTACATCCGGGCCGGAGTCATTGACATCGAGGTGTTGACCGACCACGCCATCGCCGCCATCCTGTTTCGCCTGGCCCGCAAATTTGATGTGGGCTACATTCTAAGCGGAGAGCATTTTGCCACCGAAGGACAATTGCCCTCAAACTGGGTGCACAACAAACTGGACCACCTCAACATTTTGGGGATTCACCGGCAGTTTGGCGAAATTCCCATCCATAGCTACCCATTGATGTCCTACTATCGGTACCGCTGGGGCCAAGGAAAGGGGCGGGCCCGATCCATTCCCATTTTAAATTATGTGGACTACCAAAAGGAGGCGGTTAAACTGCGGTTAAGCCAAGAATTGGGTTGGCAAGATTATGGGGGCAAACACCATGAATCGGTCTTTACCCGTTTTTATCAGGCATACATTCTGCCCATTAAGTTTGGCGTGGACAAACGCAAAAGCCATTTGTCCACCCTTATCGCCGCGGGGCAACTCAGCAGAACAGAGGCAGAGCAGGAACTAACCAAACCTATATGTCCTCCCGAATTGCTCGAGAAAGACAAACGATTTGTATTGAAAAAGCTGGGCTTTTCTGAAGCCGAGTTTGACTTTTTTATGGCTCAGCCCCCCGTTCCGCATTTGGCCTATCCCAGCGTAATCCATACCCTCAATCGGATTTCCCGACCTTGGAAGCGGGTAAAAGGCGTATTTTCGTCCCCATGAGTTCAGCTCCCGTGAAGGTTGTTTTTCTAACCTATTTTTATCCGCCTTGCAGCCTAACGGCGGCCAACCGTGTCAGTGGATGGGTGAAGCATCTGCAAGGGGGGCCTATTGCGCCGGTGGTAATTACCCGGAATTGGGATCGGCCCATTGGCCGGGAACGCGATGTGGCTTTGCCCAGCGGGGAAGCCGTAGAGGTGAAACGGGAAGGTACAGCAGAAATTCATACCGTGCCTTTTCGGCCGCTGCTCCGAGACCGTTTGATCACCGGCCCTCAGTTTTTTATGATCGCCCCTTTGCGTCGATTGCTGTCGTTGTTTGAACGCTGGCTGGGCCGCTGGATGCCCCGCTGGAATCCCTCGCACCAGGTGGGCGAATATGCCTTGGAATACCTGCGCAGCAATCCCGATGTGGCCTTGCTGGTGGTGAGTGGAAACCCTTTTCAGTTGTACTATTACGGCTGGAAAGCCAAGAAGGAATTGGGGATTCCCTGGGTGGCCGATTACCGAGACGATTGGTCCACCAACCGCCTGGTGCCCATTCAAGGTTGGTTCGCAAAGTGGATGCGCAATCTGGACAGCAAAACCGAAAAACGCTGGGTGGGTACAGCCGAGGCCATTTGCTCGGTGTCAGAAGAGTACGTGGACCGCATATCTGCACTGACGGCCAGGCCGGGGTTTACAGTTATGAACGGGTTCAACGCCCTGCTGAACTCGCCCGAACCTCCGCAGAACAAGGCATTTACCCTTTTGTACAGCGGATCCTTGTATGCTGCCCAGCCCTTGGAGGCATTTATGTCGGTATGGACTCAGGTGCTGACCGAATTTCCAAATCTTCCCTGGAAAATCGTATTCCTGGGCCTCAGTTACAGCCCCGCGCAGGTGGAAAGGGTAAAGCAATCCCTACCCAAGGCCCTTTGGGGCTGGGTGGAGTTTAGCCCTAGAATTCCAGTGGAACAAGCCCTGGAAAGAACCCGACAGGCCGATGCCTTGCTTATGCTGACCTATCAGCAGCAAGGAATCCCATCCAGCAAACTGTTTGATTATTTGGCCTCTGGCCGCCCGGTGTTGGCCTTTCCCAAAGACGGAGACATCATTGAGCGCATTGTTTTGCAATCGCGAATGGGGCAAGTTCTTTCGGATGCGACCGCCCTTGCCGACCACCTTAGGGGGCTTTTGAATGAATGGGTAGAAAAGGGCTGCATTGCTGCTCCCGACACCCGTTTTGTAGAAATGTATTCCCGGCAGGCGCAAACGGAACTGCTGCTAAAGAACCTGCAATTCATATTGAGCCCCAAGCGAACCTGGATGGTTTTGTGCAACGACTACCCACCCTTGAACGCGGTTGCCGCGGAACGCCCCTCGGCTTGGGTTGCCGATTTGCTCGACATGGGCGAACGGGTTGTATTGGTTACCAAAAAATGG
This sequence comes from uncultured Flavobacteriales bacterium, assembly GCA_903837495.1. Classification (GTDB taxonomy): domain Bacteria; phylum Bacteroidota; class Bacteroidia; order CAIKAF01; family CAIKAF01; genus CAIKAF01. The sequence continues at coordinate 100,342 of CAILUT010000031.1, forward strand.
ACGGGGCCCGAAACCCATCCCCGGCATTGGTGGTATGGTGGAAAACCTCAGATTCAACAATCGGTGCAAGGGCAACTGACACGCATTTTGGTGCCCAACCGAATGGTTCCTACGGATTGGCTGATGCGCCGTTTTCCGAAAAGGCAGCCCGCCTTGCTGCGCAAAGCCCTTACCGCCACATGGAATTTATGCAGTTGGTTTAACAGCCGTTTTGACCGCCACGCCCATTTGTACCATGGGGCTGAACACTACCTAGAACAGCACAAGGTAGATGTGCTGCTGGCCACCGGAAATCCCTTTCAAAACTTTCGGCATGCCTACCGCTTGCACAAAAAGTTTGGGGTTCCTTGGCTGGCCGATTACCGAGACGGTTGGTATTTAAACCAGGAAACCATTCGGCAAAGAGGAATGCTGGCCTTCTTAATTCGGCAGGTGGAATGGAGAAAAGAACAACGCTATTTGCAAACGGCGGCCATAGTTACGGCGGCCAGCCCTGCTTTGGCCGAATTTTATACTTTTCTGTTTAACCGAAAGGTGTTTACCCTATTCAATGGTTTTCGGGACATACCGGAACCCAGGCTGGGTTTTCGGGGCGATGCCCAGAAATTGTGGGTGCACAACGGAACCCTAAAAGCCACCCAAGATGTGGAATTTTTGTTGGACGCCTTGCTGGTTCCGATCAAAGAGGGAAAATTGCAACCGGGCGATTTGGAACTTCGTTTTGTGGGCTTGGATCATTTTCCGGACCAATGGGAGCGGGTACGCCATAGGCATACGGAATTGCAACCCTTTTTAAGCGCCACGCCCCGACTGCCCAGAGAGGAAAGTTTGCAGCACAACCTGGCGGCCGATGCCCTTTTGGCCATTTCAGATCCCGCCTACAACAACATTTACGCCAAGGTGTTTGATTACATCGGTTGCGGCAAGCCCATACTTGTGGTACCCAATGACCCCGGCTTAATGAACCGCCTGGTGGAAGACCACGGTTTTGGACGTGCTTGTTTTGGGGCTGAGGATTTGGTAGGCCTTGCCTTAGGGGCCGAAATCCTCGAAACCAATCCCAACAGCGAAAAACATAAAACAACCTTCCACCGCCGGGCTCAAAGCGAGCGACTAAGGTTGTTGGTTGGGCAACACATATTTAACGAAGATACCGAATGAAAAAAGCACTAATAACCGGTGTAACCGGGCAAGACGGAGCCTATTTGAGCCAATACCTCTTGGGTTTGGGCTACGAAGTTCATGGAATCAAGCGAAGGGCCTCCCAATTGAATACCGACCGCATAGACCATCTTTTCCAGGACCGGCATGAGCAATCGGGCCGCTTCTTTTTGCATTATGGAGACCTAACCGACGGCAGCAACCTTCAACGGCTGATTGGGGAAATTCGACCCGATGAGCTCTATAATTTGGGGGCAATGAGCCATGTTCAGGTCAGCTTTACCGAGCCGGAATACGCTGCCAACGTGGACGCATTGGGATTTTTACGCATTTTGGAAGGGGTGCGCGGGCAGGGCTTAGCTCAGCACACCCGTATTTACCAAGCATCTACATCTGAACTGTATGGTTTGGTTCAGGAAGTTCCTCAAACCGAACGCACCCCCTTTTATCCCCGCTCTCCCTATGGGGCCGCAAAATTATATGCCTACTGGATTGGCGTGAATTACCGTGAGGCCTATGGAATGTACATCAGCAACGGGATTTTGTTTAACCACGAAAGCCCACTGCGGGGCGAAACCTTTGTTACCCGCAAAATAACAAGGGGGATTGCCCACATGGCCTATGGGAAAAGCCAATGCCTGTGGTTGGGCAACCTAAACGCCGAGCGCGACTGGGGTCATGCCCGCGATTACGTGGTGGCCATGCATGCCATGCTTCAGTTGGAGCAGGCAGACGATTTTGTAATAGCCACCAACAGAACCACAACCGTTCGGGAATTTGTGCGCATGGCCTTTTCTCAGGTAGGGGTTAGCCTGGTTTTTGAAGGCCAAGGAAAGGAAGAGGTGGCGAAAGTTGAAACCTGTACCGATGCCCGCTATCCCTTTAAAGCCGGCCAGGTGGTGGTACGCATCGACCCCAGGTATTTTAGGCCCGCTGAGGTGGACCAGCTTCGGGGCAATCCGGCCAAGGCCAAAGAAAAATTGGGCTGGGAACCAACAACCAGCCTAGAAGAATTGGTAACCGAAATGATGGCTGCCGATCTGGAACTGATGGAAAGGGTAAAGGTGCTGGACGGCAAGGGCCTTAAATTTATTGTACCCAAATGACAAACAAGATGGATTACTTAAACGGTAGGCATTATGTGGCCGGCCACAGGGGTATGGTGGGCGCCGCCCTGCATAGGGCCTTAATCAACCGCGGTGCCACCCAGCTTCCCACCCGCACCTCTGCCCAATTGGATTTAAGGGATGCCGCGGCAGTTCGGATGTTTTTTGAAACAGAACGCCCCGATTATGTGTATTTGGCCGCCGCCAAAGTTGGAGGCATCTGGGCCAACATGAGCTATCCCGCCTCCTTCATTTTTGACAATCTCCAAATTCAATCCAATGTAATTGAAGCGGCAAGGGAGTTTGGAGTGCGGAAGCTCCTTTTTTTAGGGTCTTCTTGCATTTATCCAAAACTGGCTCCCCAGCCCCTAAAAGAGGAATATCTAATGGCGGGCCCCTTGGAGCCCAGCAACGAACCCTATGCCATGGCTAAGTTGGCCGGGATGTCCTTAATCCGGGCTTACCGAAAGCAGTACGGTTGCGATTTTATATCGGTTTTGCCCTGCAATTTATATGGGCCTGGAGACAACTACCATCCTCAGCAATCGCATGTGATGGCAGCCCTTTTGCGCAAATTCACAGAAGCAGTACAGCAAGGCCGAACCGAAGTGGAGGTCTGGGGCAGTGGAAGCCCCCTTAGGGAATTCATGCATTGCGACGACCTGGCCTCGGCTTGTTTGTTCCTGATGGAAAATTACAGTGATGAAGCCCCGGTGAACATTGGCACTGGAACCGAAATCAGCATCAAGCACCTCGCTTTAAGCATTGCCGAAGCTACCGGTTTTAAAGGGAACCTTAAATTCAATCCAGATTATCCCGACGGGACTCCCCGCAAGGTAATGGATTCTTCAAAGTTGTTGGGGTTAGGCTGGTCGCCTTCAATATCTATGAAAGAAGGGCTCAATTCCACACTGAGTTCTTTACCAAGGTTAGATTGATGTAATGCCTTTTTAGGGTATTTAGGAAAGAAATTTGATCGTTTCGACAAAATAAAACACCCGCCATTTTTTAAAAATTCAATCAAAAATTCAAATATTTATCAAAAAATTTCTTCAAAGAATCCTGGCCAAACATGGTTATTCAATTTCTAGAAATCAAACGGGAGAGGAAGGGCTTTACTTCCACCGCGATTTCATGGAAGATAAAAAGGCTTTATTTGGCAATAAAGAAACACTTTGCATTTTAGATGCAGGAGCTTATATTGGCGAGATGGCCTTGGCCTACCGCCGCCAATTCCCCCAAGCCCGAATATTAGCATTAGAACCCTTTCCTGAAATCCATGAGGTGCTGCTGCGTAGAACCAATGGCTTCAATATCGAATGTTATAAATTGGCCCTTGCAGATCAAACGGGTGCCGCTGATTTGCAGGTTTTTAATCACGCTCCGGCAAACTCTTTATTGACGCCACATCCAAATAGGGGAAACGTCTGGGGTGAAGGTGTTATGAAGCCTAGTGGTTTGATAACCATTAAAACAATATCCTTAGATGACCTATTTCTTGAATTCGGCATTCAACATTTGGATTTACTAAAATTGGATGTGCAAGGCTTGGAATACAAAATATTGAATGGGGCAAAAGAATTGCTTAAAAAGGGTGGTGTTGACTTTGTTTACCTAGAACTAATTTTAATGCCAACCTACGATCAGCAGGCTACGCTTTCTGCCTATTTTCATTTATTGGAAGATACAGGATTTGAATTGCATAACCTATACAATTTATCCAGCATTCGAGGGCAACTTAGGCAGGTGGACGCCCTATTTAAACGAAAAAATGAACCATGATAAAATTCTCTAAATTAAAATTATTTGGATTGGAAACCATTTGGGAATTGAAACCCAATGAAACCAACCCGGAGGCCATTTTTTGTGAAATGTTTGGGAGAGCTGAAATTGTTGGGAAGATTCCCCGGTTTGTTAAATCGAAGGAGAATTATTCTTCCAATTTCGGGTTTCAGTGGCTGAAGTTCGCTAAGACACAGTTGGATAGCAGCTCTGGAATTCCATTAACCCGAGATCGTTTTTTTAACGATACCCAATGGACAATGAACGAATTGAAAGGTAAGAGGGTGTTAGAGGTGGGTTCGGGAGCGGGTCGCTTTACCGAGATTTTACTTTCTACAGGGGCTCTGGTTTATTCTTTCGATTATTCGGCTGCCGTTGAAGCCAATTTTGCAAATAATTCTGACCACGAAAACCTGCTCTTGTTCCAAGGGTCGGTTTATGAAATCCCTTTCCCTGACGATTTTTTTGATTTTGTTTTTTGCTTTGGAGTTCTTCAACATACTCCCGACCCCCCATTGGCATTGCAATCGATGGTGAACAAAATGAAGCCTGAGGGAAAAATTGCTGTCGACAATTATCCCAAGGGAAGTTCAAAAAAAACAAAACGCCCAAACAGCAATTACCGTAAAGTTGCCCGAAGACTCTCATTTTTGTCAGCCCCAAATTTATTCCGCTTTGTTTGGCTTTACCACCAGGTTTGGTTTCCCATCGACACCCTTATACGAACCAAACTTTCTCCCTCCGTATATCCTAAAGTACTACATTACATAGGAATTCCCTGTTTTAATTATGTCCATACCATTCCCCTTCGCTACAACCAACTTAAGGAGTGGGCTATTTTGGACACCTTCGATGCACTAGGGGCAAGGTTCGATATACCAATTACTAAGGAAGAGTTTACTGCTTTGGGGCTGAAATGCAAGCTGGAACATTTCGAGATTGCCCTAGCGTTTAATGGATACGTTTTAAGAGGAAAGGGCAAAAAACAAAAAACAAGAATCTCATAGCTTTGCTGAGAGGCATCACAAAACCCCATCCCCCCAGTTCTCCCTCACCACATTCACCACCTCTTTGATTTTTTGCTCGTCCTGAACAGGACAAATCAAAAGCACTCCGTTGCTTTCTACCACCAATAGGTCTTTCACCCCTTGCAAGACCACCGGCTTGTTGTTGGGCACATGCACCAAGCAACCTTCGGATTCCAGCGCCAGAATCCGGTTTCCCACCAATGCGTTGGCCTCTCCAGCCCGCAGGGATTGTTCGCGAAGGGAACCCCAGGTACCCAAATCGCTCCAGCCGATGTTGGCCGATACCACAAATACGTTCTCGGCCCGCTCCAATATGGCGTAATCTACACTGATGTTTTTAACCATGGCGTAAATCCGCCGGATTTCCTCTTGGGCATTGGGCCCCCTCAGCGCCGGAAGGGCCTCCTGAAACAAGGCCGCCTCTTCGGGCATGTGCCGCTCTAAAGCCGCAATAAATTCTGAGGTTCTCCACAAAAAGTTCCCGGAATTCCACAAGAAATCCCCGCTGTTTATAAAGCTTAGGGCCAATTCCACATTGGGCTTTTCGGTGAAGGTTTTGACCTTGCTGATGCCCTCCACGCCCGATTCAGAATCCCTGTTGAATTGGATGTATCCGTAACCGGTGTCGGGCCTTGAGGGCTGAATGCCCAAGGTAACCAAGGCGTCCGTTTTCTCCGCAAAAGCCAGGCCTTTTTCCAACACTTCCAGGAAGGCCGCTTCCTTTGCAATCAGGTGGTCGGCGGCCAATACCACCATGCTCGATTCCGAATCGCGGGCATGCAACAGGTAGGCCGCGTAAGCCAAGCATGGAGCTGTGTTTTTGCGGCTGGGTTCGCAGAGCAAGTTCTCTGGCTTTAAATCGGGCAAATGTTCCAGGCAAAGCGCTCGGTAATCCTCGTGGGTTACCACCACAATGTGGTCGGGGTTAAACATGGGGAGCAAGCGCCGCCAGGTCGCTTGAATCATGCTTTCGCCTGTGCCCAGCACATCAATGAATTGCTTTGGGTGTTGCCGGGTGGACATAGGCCAAAACCGACTCCCAATGCCTCCAGCCATGATTACCGCGTATCGCATGGAATTTAGTTGAAGTTCAAAGGTAGGGGCTTCTGCCGATTTTAGCAACCTGACCTTTTGGATGCTTTAATGCTGTTGCAAAGGGGCGCTGTTTCGCCCTGCTTATTTACGGTGTTCCAAAAACCGCCCCAACGAATACACGTTTTGAAGAAGCCGGTCCCGGTTTTCCTTGCCTTCCCGTTCCTGCTTAAGCATCTGTTCGCAAAATGCAGCATTCAGAAAGCGGCTGTTCATCAAGACCGAATCCATGCGGGAGGCAAAGCCGCCTCGGCGCATCCAATCCTGAACGGGGATTTCAAAGCCCATTTTTTTGTAGTAAGGTGCACCAATGCCGTCTTCCGCCGCCAGTTGGCCCATAGCTCTTTTAAGAATGCCTTTTAAAGAAAAAAGGGAAAACCGAACCTCCACCGGAAGGGAAGTCGCAAAATCCACCAAATCGTTGTCTAAAAACGGGAACCGCTGCTCTACGCCTGCCGCCATAAATTCATGGTCCCCAGAAAACAACACATTCCCCCCCATAAATACCTTTAGGTCCAAATAGCTCATGGCATCCACGGGGTGCAAGCCCGCGGTGCGCTCTCTGTATTGTTCGTACACCTCAATGGGGTCGGGCAAAACCATGGATTCCAGCGGACCATTTTTGAAAAGCTGCCTGGCTTGCTCGGGCGAAACAACCTGCTTAAAGAGCAGAAAAGCCCTAAATAAATCGGGGCTGCAGGCATCGTTGAAACTTTTAAGTTGAAACCGAAGAGGGAGCCGCCCGCTGCCAGCGGGTAGAGCCTGTATTAGGCTGCCCACCAATCCCCGCCTAAACCACCCTGGCAGCTTGGAATAGCTGCGCATGGCCATTCCGGCGTTTAGGGTTGGATAGCCAGCAAACAATTCGTCGCCGCCCGCCCCACTCAGACATACTTTAAATCCCTGAGCCCGCACCGCCTTGGCCAAATGAACAAAGCCTACATCGCATAAAAAACCATAGGGTTCAGCAAATTGAGCCAGCCGTTCATCCACCATGGCTAAAAAATCAGACTCCTGAAAGTGGATTAATTGATGGGGAACCCCATACGCTGCAGCCCAAGAACCCGCCCCGGCAGCCTCGTCGAAGGATTTCTCAGCATAGCTCAAGGTGAAAGCCGTGGTGCTATGGCCTCCTTTAACCAAGGCCGATAGAATAGAACGGGAATCCAAGCCCGAAGACAACAAGGTGCTGATGGGCACGTCGGCTACCATTTGGCGTTGCACGGCTTGTCGAAACAAGCGCAAGGCCTCTTCCGCGGCCTCCTGTTTCCCAATTCGGAGTTTGTTCTTAAAATTAAAGTCCGCAAAGCAATGGGTGGTTTCATGCTCCAGACCAAGGGTCATGCAATGCCCTGCGGGCAACCTGTTTATTCCTGAGTAGATGCTGTGGGGTTCAGGAACAAACGAAAGCATTAGGTAGTTTGAAAGGGCCTGGGAATTCAATTCAGGCTCAAACCCCAAACCGCCCTTTAGGGCTCTTAATTCACTGCTAAACAAAAGCCGACCTTGGTCTTTGGCATAAAACAAGGGTTTTACCCCAAATCGGTCCCTGGCCAGCAACAGCCGCTCCATTTTGCTGTCGTACAAGGCCAAGGCAAACATGCCGTTTAACAGGGGCAAAAACCCAAGACCATGCTGTTCGTACAAATGAACCAGCACTTCGGTGTCAGATTGGGTTGAAAACACATGCCCTTGCCGTTCCAGTTGAGCACTTAGTTCTTGGTAGTTGTAAATTTCTCCATTTAAAATCACGCAAATGCTGCGGTCTTCATTGAAAATAGGCTGCGCTCCGCCCTGTAAATCAATAATGCTGAGCCGCCGGTGCCCCAAAGAAACCCCTTGAAACTGAAAAAAACGTTCATCATCAGGGCCTCTGTGGGAAAGGAGGTCGGACATTTTTTTGAGTTCGGAATCGCTTAAATTTTTAGCTCTCGGAGAAATGGCGATGGACCCAACTATGCCACACATACCTTAAATAAAATTTTGAATAACATCGACTTAAAACGAAATTTAAAAACAATAAAAGTAAACGAATATTCAACATAAAAGGATAATGCCTTGCATTTAGATTTGTGGGCCTGATTTGGCCTCTCCACCTAAACCGCAAAAACCTACCTTTGCAATACGTTATATACCTCTCATGATCAACTTCAACTTTCTTCAAGAAATTCGCAAATTTGAATTGCAAAGGGCCATCGCCCATATTCCCCCAGGTTCGCATCTGCTCGAACTGGGGGCCGGGGCAGGCTGGCAGTCCAAATGGCTTTCTGAGGCAGGGTTTATCGTTTCAGCCATTGATTTGGACAATACCGAATATCTTACCCATCAGGAATATCCAGTTGTTGTGTACGACGGAGTCCATATCCCCTTCCCAGATGCACATTTTGATTTCGTGTTCAGCTCAAACGTCATGGAGCATGTTCTGGATTTAACCACCATGCATTCCGAAATTTATAGGGTGTTAAAGCCAGATGGGATTGCCTTGCACATTTTGCCGAGTACTGCTTGGCGATTTTGGACCAGCTTAACCCACCCCTTGGAGGTTTTAAGGCAACAGTATTTGTTTAGCCGTTCTGCATTTCTAAAGCAGCCCTTGGCTGTTTTGCGGGCCTTGCTTTCAGACCCCTTTCCTCCGCGACATGGGGAACGCGGCAATACCACTACCGAGCTGTACTTTTTTAGTTCCCTGTTTTGGCACCGCAATTTTCAACGCAACGGCTTTTCTATTTTGTTGAGCCAGCCTGTTGGATTGTTTTACACCGGCCATTTTCTTAAATCAGCTGCCTGGCCTATTGCATTGCGTCAAAAACTCGCCCGCATTATGGGCTCAGCCTGCCGCCTTTACTTGCTGAAAAAAGCCCCTACCCCAAAACCCTAACCTCCGCCAACCCCGCCACGCAATACTCCCGGCCATTCCCCAAATCCCGGCACAGGAACCGATTCCGCCTCAAGGCCCCTTTTTTAAACTGCCGCCCGTTCGGCAAGGCAAACACGGCGCCCTCGGGCAAATCTTCCAGCCGTATTGCTTGCTGCGGGTCGTAGGCGCGCAGCGCGCGGTACAAACCAGGGTCGGCGCAGGTGCTGGCTTTGGCTCGGGCCATCGACATCACCAGCTGCTCTTCCAGTTCGGGCGGAAACACGCCCTGACCCAAAAAGCGGTTCGTCAAATCTCTAAAATCAGCCTGCCATTCCGGGCCGTGCGCCCGGGCCTTCGACCCATACCGCTCCCAAACGCGGTGGTGGGCAAATTCATGGGCCAGGGTAACCAAAAAAGCAAAGGAATTCAAATTGCCATTGATGGAAATGCGCGGCACCGGCAGCCCCAGTTTCGGCTGCGCCGGGCGGTAATCGCCCAACTTGCTGTGCCTTGGCCGACTAATTCTAAGGTGCACCTTTCCATCGGCAAACCATTCTACAACCTCGGGCAGGGCCGCCGCCGGCACATACGGCCGCAATCCACGCTCAAACAAAGCCCGAACATCCTTCATGCTTCAAATATACATCGAAGATTGCAAAGGGAATATGCTCTTTTTGTAGGGCGGGAAACGGGCTTTCCGAGCTACTCCTCGGTGCCGAGCGGGGCGTTCTCCGCCCCAAAGTAGCTCCCAAGGTCGCTCTTTGGGGCGGTCAACGCCTGCCGCTCGGCCCCTGTGGGGTAGCTTCGTCAATCCCTCCCGCAGGGCGTGGTTCTTTCATCCCCCAAACTTCCATATTTATGGCATCTTTGCTCATTCTTACCAATACCCCTGACGTAATTCGTAATAATCGTACCTTTTCACTGGTTTTTGTTTAAAAAATGCGCACGGAACAACTCACTTTCACTCGATTTATTGCTGCAGTTTCAATTGTGGTTTTTCATTTTGGAAAGGGGGCTTTTCCGTTCAACCATTATCCATTGAATGTGTTGTTTCAAAAGGCTGAGCTCGCGGTCAGTTATTTTTTTGTGTTGTCTGGTTTTGTTATGATTTTGGCCTATGGAAAATCGGAATACATTCCCCCAAGAATGTATTTTGTTAACCGGTTGTTGCGCATTTACCCGGCCTACTTGTTGGCACTATTATGCATGGCTTTTTTTCATTTTATTTCTCCATATCCATCCGATTTTAGAGGTTTTTTCCTGAATTTGGCCATGGTTCAAAGTTGGATTCCAGGGTATGCCTTGTCCTTTAACGGCCCCGGCTGGTCTTTGTCTGTTGAATTGTTTTTCTATTTGTCTTTCCCTTTTCTTTTTAATTGTATTTTCAAACGGTGGCAATGGAAATACCTTCTATTGTTGGGTGTTTTTCTTTTCCTAATAAGCCAAGCCCTTACCCATCTGCTGCGCTATTGTGATTTTTTAAACCAGAGCCCTCTTTCCAGCACGATTTAACCTATTTTTTTCCTTTAATCCACTGGCATGAATTTATTTTGGGCAGTTTGGGAGGTTTGTTTTTTTAAAAGCGGTACGCCCCCGAAATTTGGATGTCCCAATTGTTGTGCTCTCTTTTCTTTTGGCCTTGGTTTTACTTTACAACAAATGGTTTGTTTTAAACAACGGGCTTCTGGTCTTGATTTTCTTGCCCCTTATTCTATTGATTTCTTCAAATACCGGCATGTTAACCAGACTTGGCCGTTCAAAATGGGCCGTATTTTTGGGTGAAATAAGCTACGGCATGTACATTTTTCAATTGCCCGTCTTTCTTTTTCTAAAATTGGGGTTCAAACAAATAGGCTATTTTCATCCCCTGGTTTTCTTTTACTCGGGCCTTTTTCTTTTGATGGCCGTTTCTGCCGTTTCTTTTCGTTATATTGAAATGCCCATCCGCGCTTGGATGAAAAAGGAGGCGGGCCACCAATCTACTCAAACCCCACTAATAAAGAATAAAAAGTGAAAGGTGGCAAAAATTTGCATAAACCAATCAAAACGGTTTTATAGGGATAAGGCGGCTCTTTGACAACGAGGTTTTTTTAAAGTTTATCTGTTCGGCAAACGTTTATTAAACGTTTGCCGAACGGAGAATTTGAACTGCCGTTCCTACCTTTGTATTGGTGTGGCGTTTTCCCCTAGTAGCCCCGAATCGGCAGCACGGTGCTAGGCTAAATTTACCCATGTGTTTCTGCTCGGCAAACCTGACCAGACTACCCCCTCATTTTTAAGCATTGATTTTTTACCCCCGCCGCAGGCCTTTCCACGAAAGGGATTCAGAACTTTATCCGTTTGGCGAACGGCTATTTTTGATTTCGGGCCGAACTTTGCCCTATGAATGTACTTCGATCTGACCTGGGAGCCATTTTGGGAGCCCTTTTGCTCTTTCTGCTTTTGCGCATGTTGTCGCCGGTGTTTTTTCCTGAGGCCGGCCCTACAGACTCGGCAAGCCTGAGCCTGGAACCTTTGCCGCCGGGCTGGGAATGGGAGCCCCCAAAGGACCAAGGAACGCGCTTTCCCAACAAAGCCCGCCGCCCAATTTTGCTGCCGGCCCCCGGTACGGCCTTGATGGATTTAAAGGAGCAAGATTGGGAAAACATGGGCCTTTCGCCCGCCCAAGCCGCATTGGCTTTGCGCTGGCAGCAAGAAGGGTGGCTAAGCCGGCCCGACCGCTTGGACCGGCTGTCGGTGCTGCCCGGCAGCCTGGTTGCGGAACTGAAACAACGGCTGCGCTTTCCTGAACTAAAACCCCATGAACAAAGGGAAACTACGCCTAAAGCTCAAGCTCAAACGCTGGACCTGGCCTTGGCCGATTCCCTACAGCTGTTGCAGCTGCCCGGACTGGGGCCCGCCTCGGTTTCTAGAATTTTAATGCACCGCCGCCTTTGGGGCGGCTGGGTCGATTGGGCCGAATGGAAATCTTTGCCGGGAATGGACTCGGCTCGGCTTGTCAAAATACAAGATAGGATAGGCCCTTTGCCTGCGGTTCAGCCCCGTTCTTTCCTTTATATATGGTTTCCGGAATTGCAACAGCTCTGGTTTTTGACCCCCCGACAACAAAAGGCCTTGTTAAAATGGAGGAATCAAACCGGGGCGGCTCAGCCCGACGAATCCAAATGCCGAGAGCTGGGTTTGGACACGGAAAAAATAAAATGGCTTAAAAGGTATCTGAAGTAGAATGCAAAACAGGAGAATGCCCCTGCTTAAATAAGACAAAAATCACTAACTTCGCGCGGCAGCGGAAACGCCTTTAACCTCTCCAACATGAATTTCAATCCCAGCGAAAACCAAGCCATGATCGCCCAAATGGTGCGCGATTTTGCCGAAAAAGAAGTACGCCCTTACCTTATGGAATGGGACGAAGCCCAACATTTCCCCATTGACACCTTTAAGAAAATGGGAGAGCTGGGCTTGATGGGCGTGTTGGTTCCCGAAGCCTACGGCGGAGCCGGATTGGGATACGAAGAGTACGTAACCGCCATTGTAGAGCTGTCCAAAGTATGCGGTTCGGTGGGCTTGTCTATGGCCGCCCACAATTCCCTGTGCACCGGACACATTATGATGTTTGGAAACGAAGAACAAAAGCAAAAACACCTACCCAAATTGGCCACAGCCGAATGGATTGGCGCTTGGGGCTTAACCGAAGCCAACACCGGATCGGATGCCATGCGCATGCGCTGCACCGCTGTTCAAGACGGAGACTATTGGGTTATCAACGGCACCAAAAACTGGATTACCCATGGTATTTCAGGCGACGTGGCAGTGGTTTTGGTGCGCACCGGAGAACTGCTGGATTCCGATGGAATAACTGCTTTTGTAGTAGAGCGGGGTACACCGGGATTTCGTGGGGGCAAGAAAGAAAACAAGCTGGGCATGCGCAGTTCTGAAACGGCTGAACTGATTTTCGAAAATTGCCGGGTGCACCAAAGTCAAATTCTAGGGCAAGTAGGGCAGGGCTTTAGGCAGTCCATGAAAATATTGGACGGAGGGCGCATTTCCATTGCGGCGCTCTCCTTGGGCATTGCCAAAGGAGCTTACGAAGCCTCCATTAAATACGCCAAAGAGCGGGAACAGTTTGGGCAGCCCATTGCCAATTTTCAGGCCATTTCGTTTAAACTGGCCGACATGGCTACCGAAATTGAAGCGGCGGAACTGCTGACCTTAAAGGCGGCCGATTTAAAGAACAAGGGATTGCCGGTTACCACCACCTCGGCCATGGCCAAGTATTACGCTTCAGAAGTCTGCGTAAAAGTGGCCACCGATGCCATTCAGATTTTTGGAGGCTATGGATACACCAAAGACTTTCCGGTTGAGAAATTTTACCGGGATTCTAAGCTGTGCACCATAGGAGAAGGCACCTCGGAAATCCAAAAATTAGTTATATCGCGCAACGAACTCAAGGATTAATTTTACCTTTGCCCTCCATGCAAAAGGCGCTGCAATGTATTGGAATTCTGCTGTTCCCACTAAATATGTGGGCGGGGGAACCTCCGGCCGGTCCTCCGGCCGAGGAGAAAAAGGTGCCTGCCAGCCATTTGTACATGGATTGGAATCCGGAGGAGATTCACTACAGCGGGCCTTCCTTGGCCGAAGGCCAATTGTCGCCCGTGGCTTTGATGCGGGCTTCGTGCGACTACCATTCTCCGGTAGCGGGAGCCGTAACCAGCGGGTTTGGCCGACGCTGGCGCCGCATGCATTATGGCATTGATTTGGATTTGAATACAGGCGATACGGTGGTGGCTGCCTTTGAAGGAATGGTGCGCTATGCCGCCTACAATTCTTCCTATGGCAATTTGGTGGTGCTGCGCCACAGCAACGGACTGGAAACCTACTATGCCCATTTGGACTATTTGGGGGTAAAGCCTGGAGAATATTTAGAAGCCGGTTCTTGGTTGGGATTGGGGGGCAACACAGGCCGCTCTTTCGGTTCGCACCTGCATTTTGAAGTTCGGTATTTGGGCTTGCCTATGGATCCGGCTTCGGTGATTGATTTTGAGACCGGACAGGTTCGGTTTGAGGTAGCCGAGCTGTACCGGAAGAACCATGTATTGAAGGTAAAGAACGGCGAAAAATTTTATCGGGTTAAAGCCGGAGACGATTTGTTTAGTTTGTCTGGGCAGTTTAATATGGATGCCCAAGCCCTGGCCGATTTGAATGAATTGGACGCCGGCGATTTGTTGCCCATTGATATGGAGTTGCGGTACCGATAATACGCTGTTCTAGACACTTAATTTAACTGTGGTTTTATCCCATGGAAAAAGGAAATTTCGAATACATGGGCAATGAGCTCAGCTTGTTTAAAGACGCGCGCAATTGGAAATCTTATTTTTCTTCAAAAATTGGGAAATACATTGCTGGAGATGTTTTAGAGGTTGGGGCGGGAATTGGCGTAAATACAGAGTTTTTGGTTCTGTCAGGATCTTCGATAAAAACAGTAACATTGGTGGAGCCGGATCCAGTACAAGCCAATCAAATTCCAGGAAATTTAAGTGCTTGGGGAGGAGAAGCTAGAGTTGTTGCAGGTACAATCGCTAATTTAATGGAAGAGTTTGATAGCATATTGTATATAGATGTCATTGAACACATTGAGGATGCCACCGCGGAGCTTCAACGTGCCAAAGAAATGCTTAAGCCGGGAGGGTTTTTAATTGTCTTGGTTCCAGCCTTTGCCTTTCTTTATAGTCCTTTTGATGCACAAATTGGTCATTTCCGAAGGTATAATCGTAAACTATTAAGGAGTGAGTTGCCTCAGGGATTGATTCGGAAAGAGGAATTCTATTTGGATTCCATGGGCTTTTTTGCTTCATTGGCCAACCGATTTCTATTGAAGCAATCGGCACCAACAAAAGCGAACATTCAATTTTGGGACAAAGGTTTGATTCCCCTATCCAAGGTGACCGATGTTCTCACTTTTAATCAGTTCGGGAAATCATTGGTTGGTGTATATCAAAATTAAAGTTAGAAGACTCCCCGCCGCCCGCGGCAGGGATTGAGCCAGCTAGCCCACAGGGGCGAGGCCCCAGGCGGCGCAGGGCAGAGGGGGCGACCTTGGGAGCCACCCGCCGCCCGCGCCGCACGGGCCTTCGCACCGAGGACTAGCAGCGAAAGCCCGCTTGCCGCCCCAACCACCACCCCCAAATCCAGATTTAAGCCCATTTTTTCAAAGCATACCTACTTTTAGGTAGCGAAAATACCTTGGTTTGCCGAGCCGAATTCGCGGCTCAACACCCTAGTTTTCAGCGCATTTTAAGGTTGAACAGCCAATAGTGTGCTTGTTTAGAATGATTCCAATCAAAATAAAAAGGCAAAAAATCCAGCAAAAGGGGCCGAAAAAATCCGAATTCAATTAAATTTGTGCCACCTTGAGAGAATAAGGTTTTTTAACATAGAGCAATACACGACTCCTATGAGGAATGTTTTACGCCACGCCCGGCTTTTGATGGTAGGACTTTTGATAGCCCTGCCTCACTTTATGCGGGCCGAAGTCAGTGCAGAGCAAGGAAAACAGTTGTTTAAAGCCAACTGCGCCCGCTGCCACTACGTTACCGATAAACGATTTGTTGGACCCGGTTTGGCCGGAGTTCAAGACCGCTGGAGCGACGAGGCCAACCTGCTGGCCTGGATTCGCAATTCGTCGGATTACCTTAAAACAGGCGATTCCTACGCTACCAAGCTGTTTGCCGAGTACAACGGTTCGGTCATGCCCGCTTTTCAGTTGTCGGACGATGAACTTCGATCCATCTTGGCCTACATTGCCGAGCCCGGTGAAGAGGCAAAACCCGCCACCGCCGAAACCGATGCAAGCGGTAGCCCTGAAGGTGGAAAAGCAGAAGGCGACAATACCCTGCTTACTTTTGTGTTGATTGGAGCAGCTCTGCTGTTGCTGATTCTAGCCCGTTCCCTGAACAGCGTTTCAAAAGCGCTGGAAAACGTGCGCCGAGAAAAAGCCGGCGAAGAACCCGTTCAAGAAGAAACCATTAATGTGGTGGGCAAAGCCGTAGCCTGGATGGCCCGCAACAAACGCCTTACCGCGGTGCTTGCCCTGGTGCTGGTCGGCTCGGTTTCCTACAAAGGTTTTGTAGCCTTAAATACCATCGGAGTGTACGAAGGGTATCAACCCAAACAACCCATTGCCTTTTCGCACAAACTGCACGTAGGGCAAAATAAAATCGAGTGCCAATATTGCCACTCGACCGTTGAAAAATCTAAACATGCCAACATTCCTTCGGCCAACGTGTGTATGAATTGCCACAAAGCCGTTCAGGAAGGCCCACAATACGGCAAAAATGAAATCACCAAAATTTACGCCGCTGTAGGCTGGAATCCGGAGAAGAACGAATACTTTAAGGATTATGCCAAGATGGACAAAGACGAATTGGCCGCTTTCTATGGCAGCTACTTGGGCGATGAAAATGCGGCGGCCGCGGTAGAACCTTTTATTCAATCGAACATTGAATGGGTGCAAATTCACAAACTGCCCGACCATGCTTACTTTAACCACGCTCAACACGTGAAAGTGGGCAAAGTAGAATGCACCACTTGCCACGGCGAAGTGGGGGAAATGGAAGAGGTGTATCAGCATAGCCCGCTCACCATGGGCTGGTGCATCAATTGCCACCGGGAAACCGAGGTGCAATACGCCACCAACGGTTATTATGAGCGCCTGCACCAATATTATAAGGAGCACAAAGGCGAATACGAAATGCGGGAAGGGCAGGCCTTTACCGTAGAAAAAATCGGCGGATTGGAATGTTCCAAATGCCACTATTAATCCTGTTTCTGTAAAAATCGTTTGACCTCGGATTATGAGCAACCAACAACACTATTGGAAAGGATACGAAGAACTGGAAAACGAACCTGGCTTTGTGGCTGGCCGCGAAAAGGAATTCGCGGAAGATTTGCCCATGGAAGAGTTCCTAGGGAATGAGGCCAACTTGGGGTCCACCCAAACCAACCGCCGGGACTTTTTGAAGTTTTTGGGCTTTGGCGTTACCGCCGCTACCCTAGCCGCCTGCGAAACGCCCGTAAACAAGGCTATTCCTTACTTGGTAAAGCCCGAAACGATTACCCCCGGCGTTCCCAATTACTACGCGTCAACGTATTACGATGGCCGCGACTATTGCCCCGTGGTGGTGAAAACCCGGGAAGGCCGCCCCATTAAACTGAAAGGGAATCCCGCTTCGGTCTTGAGCCGTGGAGGCAGCAACGCCCGAGTTCAAGGTTCTATACTGGGTCTTTACGACGGAAAGCGCGCTAAAACGGCCATGAAAGGCGGAAAATCCATCGGTTGGTCTGCCGCCGACAAGGAAATTGCCGAGGCCCTGAAAGCCATTGGAACCGAAGGCAAAAAGGCGGTGTTGATGACCAATACCCTTATTTCTCCTTCAACCCGTGCAGCGGTAGATTTGTTCTTGACCGCTTATCCTCAGGTTGAACACATTGCCTACGATGCGGTTTCGTACCAAGGCATTCGCCTTGCCCACCAACAGGCATTTGGCAAAAGCATTATTCCACACATGGATTTTGCGAAAGCCCGTTCCATTGTTGGCATTGGTGCCGATTTCTTGAACGGTTGGTTGAACAGCTGCGCATACGAAAGCGGTTACGCCGAATCGCGCTCCCCCGAAAACCCACATATGTCTCGGCATTTTCAGTTTGAAACCGTGATGTCTTTGGCGGGTTCAAACGCCGATTACCGTTCCATGATTAAGGCCTCGCAACAAGGAGCTGCCGTGGTGGCTTTGTACAACGCCGTGGCCGAAAAGACTGGAAACAGCAAAGTGGCCGGAGGCGAAGTGCCTTTCGCTGCCGACATAGCCCGTGCCGCAACACACCTGCTTGCCAACAAAGGCCATGGATTGGTGGTTTGCGGTTTGAACGACCTGAACGCCCAATATTTGGTGGCCCGCATCAATCAAATGCTGGGCAATTATGGCTCAACCTTGAGCCTGAACACCAGCCTAAATATGTTTGCCGGCAACGATGCCGCTGCTTTGAAATTGACCGAGCGCATGAAATCGGGCGAAGTACAGGGAGTCATTTTGTACGGAGTGAATCCGGGCTACTCCATGCCCGACGCCCAGGCCTTCAATCAGGCCCTGGCCGGTTTGAAGTTGTCGGTTTCTTTTGCCGACCGCGCCGAAGAAAGCCCCGCTCAATACTTGCTTCCAGACCACCATTATTTGGAGAGTTGGAACGACTTTGAAGCCGTAAGCGGACATTTTAGCGTTCAACAGCCTACCATTCATCCCTTGTTTGACACGCGTCAAGCTCAGGAAACATTGATGGTTTGGGCCGGACAAGCGCAACGTTCCGACAAGAACAACACCGCTTACCGGGAGTTTATGAAAGCCCGTTGGGTGAATGTGTTTAATCCATTGGGTAAATCTTGGGACGGCTTTTTGTATGAAGGCTGCTGGCAGGCTGCTCCGGCGGTGGATGCCACTGCGACTCCGGTTTCTCCGGAGGGTGGTTTGACGGCCACGGCCGCGTCTGCTGCATTGGCGGTAAAAGCCCCCCAAGGCTATGAAGTGGTATTGTACGAAAAAGTAGGAATGGGCTGGGGCAATCATGCCAACAACCCTATTCTTCAGGAACTGCCCGACCCGATTTCAAGGGTAACTTGGGACAACTACATCACCATGGCGCCAGCTGACATGGATGCGATGAAGTTGAACAAAATGATGGGTCAAGAGCAACAGGCCAATGTGGTGAAGGTTAGCCTAGGCAACCGTTCGCTGGAATTGCCGGTGTTGGCTCAGCCCGGACAAGCTCCAGGAAGCATTGGAATCGCATTGGGATATGGGCGGTTGTTTGGCCGAGCCGAACAAGCTACCTTGGGTGCCAATGCCTTTCCGTTTATGGGAACCCAAAACGGAGTTTTAAGTGCGATAGCCTATGGTGCGAAAATCGATACCACGGCATCAACCTATGGCTTAGCGGGTACGCAGACCCACCATACCATGATGGGTCGGGACATCATAAAGGAAACATCTTTGAAAGAGTTTAAGGCCAATGCCGCTTCTGGCAATGCCCCAAAAACACAGCATACGAATGTAGCCGATTTGATTCCGGCGGGAGAACATGAAGCCCCCATCAGCAAAGTAGATTACTGGCGGGAGTTTAAAATGATCAACCACCGCTGGGGCATGTCGATCGACTTGAATTCCTGCACCGGTTGTGGAGCCTGCGTGGTTTCTTGCCACGTAGAAAACAACGTTCCGGTGGTAGGCAAAGACGAAGTGCGCCGCTCACGCGACATGCACTGGTTGCGCATTGACCGGTATTATACCTCCGATGCCGATCCTTCAACCCGGTATGAGCGGGGGAACAAAGACCATGTGGCCAAGGAGATTCCATCGGCCAACCCAAGGGTGGCTTTTCAGCCGGTGATGTGTCAGCATTGCAACCACGCTCCTTGCGAAACCGTTTGTCCGGTATTGGCGACCACCCACAGCACTGAAGGGTTAAACCAAATGACCTACAACCGGTGCGTAGGAACCCGCTATTGTGCCAACAACTGCCCATATAAAGTGCGTCGGTTCAACTGGTTTAGCTACCACGACAATCAGAAGTTCGATTACTTTATGAACGACGATTTGGGTAAAATGGTGTTGAACCCAGACGTAACGGTACGGGCTCGTGGGGTGATGGAGAAGTGTTCTTTGTGTGTGCAGCGCATTCAAGCGGGCAAGTTGACCGCCAAATCGGAAGGCCGCATGGTTGCCGACGGCGAAGTTCAAACGGCTTGTGCAGAGGCCTGCCCCACGAACGCCATTGTTTTTGGCGATTTCAACGACGAAAAAGGCAAACTCACCGGATTGGCTCAACACGGCCGTTCTTACTATTTGTTGGAAGAGGTGGGCGTGAAGCCCAACATCGTGTATCAAACCAAAGTGCGCAACGTAGATGAGGCTTACGGCCACAAAGCCGCTGCCCATCATGGTGCCGAGCATACCGGGCATGAAGCCGGACATGAAAAAGGCCACGAAGTTGGAAAAGAGGCCCATTCGGGTTCTGGAAACGAATCCCATAGCGAACATAAATCCCATTAATTCAATCAATCCTACCGGATATGCTCATCGAATCACCGATACGTCAGCCGCTCATACTGGGCAATAAAACTTACGCTCAGATTACCGACGAAATTGTGCGTCCTATTGAGGGAAGAGCCAATAAATTGTGGTATCTGGTTTTTACGGTCGCCGCACTTTGTGCTTTATGGGGCCTGGGGTTGATTGCGTACACCTTTGGCACCGGAATTGGGGTTTGGGGTTTGAATAAAACCGTAGGTTGGGCTTGGGACATCACCAATTTCGTTTGGTGGGTAGGTATTGGCCATGCCGGAACCCTGATTTCAGCCATTTTGCTCTTGTTCCGCCAAAAGTGGCGCATGGCCATCAACCGTTCGGCCGAGGCCATGACCGTTTTTGCGGTCATTTGTGCCGCGATGTTCCCCGGAATTCACGTAGGTCGAGTTTGGGTGGTGTATTGGTTTTTCCCGGTCCCGAATACCTTTGGATCGTTGTGGGTAAACTTTAACTCGCCCCTGCTTTGGGACTTGTTCGCCATATCAACCTATTTCTCTGTTTCACTTGGATTTTGGTACGTAGGTTTGATTCCAGATTTTGCCACGGTGCGCGACCGGCAGGTGCTTCCTTTTATGAAGAAAATCTACAGCGTTGTATCGTTTGGTTGGTCAGGAACCACCAAAAGTTGGCAGCGGTTTGAAGAGGTTTCCTTGGTTTTGGCAGGTTTATCAACGCCATTGGTGCTGTCGGTGCACACCATTGTATCGTTCGACTTCGCTACATCGGTGATTCCCGGTTGGCATACCACGATTTTTCCGCCCTACTTTGTAGCGGGAGCGATTTTCTCGGGCTTTGCCATGGTGGCTACCCTGCTGTTGATCATGCGTCAGGTGTTGAACCTGCAAGAATACATCACGGTGAACCACCTGGAGTCCATGAATAAAATTATTGTGGTTACAGGGTCAATAGTGGGAGTGGCCTACATCACCGAATTGGTTATTGCTTGGTATTCAGGGGTTCAGTACGAGCACTATGCCTTCCTGAACCGCGCCACAGGTCCCTATGCTTGGGCGTATTGGATTATGATGAGCTGCAACGTCATTAGCCCACAGTTGTTCTGGTTCCGGAAAATCCGCCGCAGTCTGTTGGCCACCTTCCTGTTGTCGATTGTGGTGAACATTGGTATGTGGTTTGAGCGTTTCGTAATTATTGTAACCTCCTTGCACCGGGATTATTTGCCCTCTTCTTGGACCATGTTCTATCCAACCTGGGTGGACATTGGAATCTTCATTGGAACCTTGGGTATTTTCTTCACCCTGTTCTTACTTTTCTCTAGGACCTTCCCGGTTATTGCTATCGCCGAAACCAAGTCGATTCTGAAAATTTCGGGCGACAATTGGAAGGAGAAAACCGAAAGCAAGTATGCTCAGGTGGGCGAACATGGAGGACATCATTAAACAGCATTGAACCGAAAGCGTTATGAGCAAAGCAACCTTATTGGCTAAATTTACCGACCCAGACACCTGCTTGCATGCCTGCGAGCATCTGGTTCAGAGCGGAGTAAAAGTGCGCGAAGTGTATTCCCCTTTTCCGATCCACGGAATCGATGGAGTGCTAAGCATACCTAAGACTCGGATTTCAACCGCTGCATTTTTCTATGGAGTAACAGGAACCACCTTAGGCTTTTTGATGATGTGGTACATGAATGTGCAAGATTGGCCGATGGACATTGGCGGCAAGCCCAGTTTCTCGCTGTTGACCAACCTACCTGCCTTTGTGCCGGTTGGATTTGAAATCACCATATTGATTGCCGCCCATGGCATGATCGGCAGTTTCTTTCTTGCAACCCGTCTTTTTCCGGGCATGCCAGCAAGAAATCCAGAACCCAGGTCAACCAACGACTTGTTTGTGGTTGAAATTGTGGGTACCGACAACCCCGGCACTGTTTTGAACGATTTGAAATCGGATTTAATGAACCATGGAGCCATTGAATGCTCTGACGACGTGCTTCGCTACGAAGACCAATAATTACCGGAATCTATGAAACGGAACTCTCGCTTTTCTTTTGCCTTAATCCTGGCTGCCACGGCCACCGGTTTGTTCTCTTGCATCAAAACCGACCCCAACAGCCCTGGGTACGAATACATGCCCGACATGTATTACAGCATTGCCTACCGTCCGGGCGAAGCCAACCCCAATTTTGCCGACGGCAAAACCAATCAACCTCCGGTTAATGGAACGGTGGCCCAATCCAAAGACTCTTTAGGCCTAATCAACTTTGGGGCGTTTCCGTATGCCAACACGCCTGAAGGTCGGGAAAAAGCCATCTTAGAATCGAAAAACCCGCTGGGACGCTCTGCCTACCACCTAGCCGAAGGCGAGCGCCTGTACAACGTTTATTGCATTGCTTGCCATGGCAAAGAGGGCAAAGGCGACGGTACTGTTGTTAAGGTCTTGTTGGCCAAAGAAAACTACGGTCTTCAACCTCCCGCTTACAGCAGCGAACAGCTTAAAAACATTTCGGAAGGCCAGATTTTCTATGCCATGCACTTTGGCAAAGGAAACATGGGCAGCTATGCCTCTCAGCTCTCGGCGGTAGAACGCTGGCAAATTACCCGCTTTGTACAAACCCTGCAAAATCCGGTGGCGACCTCCGACAGCACAGCTGCAGCTGCTGCCGACACCACCGCTATGAAATAACATTAGATAACCGACTAGAAGCTACGCGTATGAACTTTTCTTTGCCCGGTAAAATTCGAAACATATTGATGGCCGTCATGGGCGTTGGTCTGCTTGCCCTGATTGGCACCTTTATTATTGACCCTCAATACGGTTGGGCCAACCTGCTGCTGAATGCCTTTTGGTTTACTGCTATCTCGTTGGCGGCCACGTTCTTTGTTGCTGTTCACTATGTGGGCGAAGGCGGCTGGCATATCGGATTCAAGCGGGTGCCCGAAGCCATGGGCCAATACCTGCCCATTGGCAGCGGCATTTTGCTGCTTGTGGTTTTGGGCGGCTATTTTCACATTCACCACCTGTGGCATTGGCTAGATCCTGAAGTTCAAGCCAACGATGTTATTTACAACACCTCGGGCAAAAAGGTTTGGCTGCAAAACGAGTTTTGGCTGATCCGCACCTTGGTGTACTTAGGTGGCTGGATTTTCTTCGCCAATAAACTGCGGGCACTTTCGCTGAAAGAAGACCTAGAAGGCGGCATGAGCAGCCATAAATTGGCCTACCAGTGGTCGGCCGGGTTCCTCGTGTTCTTCGCCGTTACCTCTTCCACCTCCTCTTGGGATTGGCTTATGTCCTTGGATTTTCACTGGTTCAGCACGTTGTTTGGCTGGTATGTTTTCGCCGGTTTCTTTGTGTCGGCTTTAACCACCATGCTGTTGCTGGTACTTTGGCTAAAACAAAACGGCTATATGCCTCACCTAAACCAAAGCCACATCCACGATTTGGCAAAAATGATGTTCGCTTTTAGCATTTTTTGGACCTACCTGTGGTTCTCTCAATACATGCTGATTTGGTATTCCAACATTCCAGAAGAGATCAACTATTTCTTAGAGCGTTTTAGCACCGGTTACCAACCCTGGATGGTGTTGATGTTGGGCATCAATTTTGCCTTCCCTTTGATTGTTATGATGCACCGGGACGCAAAACGAAACTACAAACTGGCTTTCTTTGCTGGAGTGGTGGTTTTGTTGGGCCACTTTATTGATATGTATCAAATTATTATGCCTGGAGCCATGGCCAAATATGTGCCTGTCAGCATTTTGTCGGTGTTGGCCATGCTGGGCTTTATGGCTCTGTTTCTGTTCTTTACTTTCCGTGCATTATCGAAGGCGGCATTGGTTCCCAAGAACCATCCTTTCTTGAACGAAAGCAAACAACATCATATTTAAACCTCTTGACCCTGATTTCTGTTACTCTTTTAACCGATCAACGATGCTTTTGAACCTTATTTTATTTGCGGTTGTCATACTGGCCATCATCACATCGGCCCGTTTGCTCTTGGTATTCCAGTTTGCCGCTGAATTGCGGGGCAAAAAGGCCCATGAAATTTCGGATTCCGAGAACAACATGAACGCCTTGCTTACCCTGCTTTCTTTGGTAGGCCTGTTCGCAATGTTCTTTTACCTGACCGCCACGTACTACAATGAAAAGTACATACCCGGAGCTGCTTCTGAGCACGGAGTAGAGGTGGACAGTTTATTGAACCTAAACTTTATTGTTATTACCCTGGCGTTCTTCATCACTCAGTTGTTGCTGATGTGGTTTGCCTACAAATACCGCTACAACAAAAAACGCCGGGCCACCCACTATGCACACAACGACAAATTGGAAATGATTTGGACCGTTGTTCCCGCAATTGTGATGGCTGTTTTGGTTTTGAAAGGCCTTATTGTATGGAACCACACCACCAATCCCAGCCCCGATAAAAACACGCTTAACTTGGAACTGTACGCCCGTCAGTTCGATTGGACGGCCCGGTATTCTGGCAAAGACAACGCATTAGGAAAAGCCAGCTACACCATGATCAATGGTGGAAACATTCTGGGCTTGATTTCGGCGGATGCCATTCAAGAACAACTCACTATTGTTCGCGGCGATTCATTGGTTGTAGATTCTACCGTAACCCTTGGATTTTTGCCGGCAGAAAAATTAGAGGACGAAAAAACACGCTTGCGCCGTTTGGTACACCAAATTCGCACGGTGGCCGAGTTTGATTATCAATTCAAATCGGGTTCCGAATCGTATGCGGCCAGCCACGACGATGTTTTGGTGCGCGACACCATTATTTTGCCGGTAAACCGCCCCGTGAAATTGCACATGCGCTCTCAGGACGTCATTCACAGTGCTTATTTGCCCCATTTCCGGGTGCACATGTACTGTGTGCCTGGTTCTGAAACCTATTTCGCCTTTAAGCCCATCACCACGACCAAGGAGATGAAGAAGAAATTGAACGACCCCGAATTTGAATACCGTTTGTACTGCAACAACATTTGCGGTTCAACCCACTTCAACATGATGTTGCCTGTCCGTGTTGTTTCTGAAAAGGAATACGCTGCCTGGTTGTCTGCGAAATCCACTTTTGCCGACGAAACCAAAACCCGTCTTGCCAAGATGGGCCTAAAATCAAACTTCGCCAAAAACAATTGATAACTCGATTAAATCAGCTATGAGCGAGCAAACACACAATCCAGCCGTTGATGGACACCTAAGTCAAGAGGTCCACGAATCGCACTCGGTTCAGCACGGGCACGACGAGCATGCACACCATGGGCACGAGGACCACGGCCATCACCACAAAGAAAGCTTCATTACGAAGTACATCTTTAGCCAAGACCACAAAATGATTGCCAAGCAGTTCCTGATTACAGGAATGTTTATGGGCCTTGTGGGTATGATGCTGTCCATTTTCTTCCGCCTACAATTGGGCTGGCCCGGCCAATCCATGCCCATTCTTGAAACGTTTTTGGGCAAATGGGCCCCCGACGGGGTGTTGGACCCCAATTTTTACCTGGCCGCAGTAACCATACATGGAACCATTTTGGTGTTTATGGTATTGACAGCCGGTTTGTCAGGAACCTTTTCAAACCTGCTTATTCCCCTTCAATTGGGTGCCCGCGACATGGCCTCTCCCTTCCTAAACATGTTGTCGTATTGGTTCTTCTTCCTGTCTAGCCTATTGATGATGACCTCTTTGTTTGTTGAAACAGGCCCTGCCAGCTCCGGCTGGACCGTCTATCCTCCATTGTCTGCCTTGCCCGAAGCCTCACCCGGTTCTGGCTTAGGAATGACCTTGTGGCTGTTCTCGATTATTGCCTTTATTGTATCGGTATTGACAGGCGGTTTGAACTACATTACCACGGTGATGAACCTGCGTACCAAAGGGATGTCCATGACGCGCATGCCCCTAACCGTTTGGGCCTTTTTAATTACCGCAATTTTAGGACTTCTTTCGTTCCCAGTTTTGCTTGGTGCAGGCCTGCTTTTGCTTTTTGACCGCTCTATGGGAACCAGCTTTTATCTGTCTGACATTTACGTGTCGGGGCAAGCCTTGGAACAAACCGGCGGAAGCCCCGTTCTTTACCAACACTTGTTTTGGTTTTTAGGCCACCCCGAGGTGTATATTATTCTGCTTCCTTCTTTGGGAATTACCTCTGAAGTGTTGGCGGTAAACGCCCGCAAACCCATCTTTGGCTACCGGGCCATGATTGGTTCTATGTTGGCCATTGCCTTCCTTTCCTTCATCGTTTGGGGGCACCACATGTATGTAACCGGCATGGACCCGCTTTTGGGTTCGGTTTTCACCTTCACCACGCTGTTGATTGCCATTCCTTCGGCCATCAAAGCCTTTAACTACATCACCACGCTTTGGAAAGGAAACATTGTGTTTACCCCCGGTATGTTGTTCGCCATTGGTGTAGTTTCGCTCTTTATTACGGGCGGTTTAACGGGCATCATTTTGGCCGACAGCGCCCTGGACGTGAATTTGCACCACACCTATTTTGTGGTAGCCCACTTCCACATTGTTATGGGCGTAGCCTCGATGTTCGGCACCTTTGCGGGCGTTTACCACTGGTTCCCCAAAATGTTTGGCCGCATGATGAACAAAAAACTGGGCTATCTGCACTTCTGGGTAACCTTGATTTCGGCCTACGGGGTGTTTTTCCCTATGCATTACATGGGCTTGGCCGGCGTTCCCCGCCGTTATTATCAGAACTTTGAATTCTTCAGTGGATTCTCTGATTTGAACATGGTGATTTCCATCTTCGCCATTGTGGGCGGACTGGTACAGTTCGTCTTTGTGTTCAATTTCTTCTACTCCATGTTCAAAGGGCCAAAGGCTCCACAAAATCCGTGGAATTCTGCAACCTTAGAATGGACTACCCCCGTTAAGCATTTGCATGGCAACTGGCCCGGCGAAATACCTACGGTACACCGCTGGCCTTACGATTACAGCTTGCCCAACGGCGAGGAGCGGGACTTCATTCCACAAGACGAGCCGCTCAGCGAAAAGGAGAAGCAGGCCGAGCCAGCGCATTAACATTGAATTTAGAAGCCCTGCATTGCGGGGCTTTTTTTTGAAGGTTATTTGGGCGGCTGCCGGGCTTTCCGCGCTAGTCCGCAGGTGCCAAAAGGCTGGCCCAGCGGGTTTGCGGGGGCTCCTAAAGTCGCCTCCGCACCCAGCGGGCCAGGCTTCGGCACCTTTGCGTGCTAGCCACGTCAATCCCTGCCGCGGGCTCCTCATGCCAGAAAAAAGTATGGTTTATGGCGGCTTCTCAAATTTGATGGGTTCTTTCAAAATTTTCTACCACTACAAGTCAAAAACCCCCATTCATAAGCTCCTCGGTTATGCCTAAAGGTTTAACCTAAATCGGTTTAAATTTGGCGTTACAGATTATTATTAACAATTTTGTCCGGACAACTTGATTTTTTTTAACATAACTAACTGACAATGAATCTAAGAGCCTACTTACCTACCCTTTTGGGTCTAACCATGTTCTCTGGGCTACAAGCACAAGACGCACCATCTCCTTTGGATTACCGTAGAAGTTCTATGACTATGGTCTTGATTGAAGACGATGATTTGGGCAAAAGCAAAGATTTAGTAATTAAATCGTACAATTCGTATCCGTTTCCCGACAAATACAACAAACACGAAATTGCCGACAAGAAATTTGATGCTTCTGCCATCAAATTGACCGATGCTGAATTTTTAGCTGCCGGATTTTTCAAAGACACCTTCAAAACGCCCATGGACTTTTTGAAGGCAGCCAAATTTCCATTGCGCCCATTACGCTATTTGAAAGCCGATAGTTCTGTAGCCGTTCAGGGGCCGGATAAAGCAGAGTTGCTGCAACTTAAATTGCAGAAATACATCAGCCAAAAGAACATTGCACGCCAAATGTTTGATACTTGGTTTAACCGGAAAGGGAATGACTTAAATATCAACCTTTTGCTCGAGAGAGGTAAATATTCTGCCTCGGCCGAAAAAATGGATGATGCGAAACAAGCAGGACTTGAAGCAAATCTATACGAAGACTACGATTTGATTTCGAACACCTACACCGTTTTTCAAAAGCTAAATTTCTTCCCAAATGAGCCCGTTGCTCGATTGGCCCGTGATTTGGCGAAGGCCGAAGCAAGGAAGAAAATGGCAGCTATGCCTCCTGCAATGCTTCAAAAATCCCTAGACCAATTGGATACCGTTTATGAAAGAACGAAAGAGGGTTATACGGTTATTTGTACCTCATTCTTGTATCAATTGGAATGGGATGCGGACATTGCCGGAAAATTCAAAGGTTATGTTTTGAATGAAACATTGAAAGATCAGCGAGGTCAAATTTGGGATACCACTTCAATTTTCAAGATCAAATTTGTAGGCAAATCAACCACCAGCTCGATTGTTACCTTTAAAATTGGCGAAAAGCGCACCGAAGAGCAAATCATTGATTTGCAAATCAAACGCGTAATGGACAACTCCTTGGCTCGCCTTCAAAAGAACCACGTTCAATTCCGTCCGGTAGCTCCAGTTTCTAGCGCAGGACCGGTAACTGCAAGAATTGGCATGAAAGAAGGAGTTGAAGCAAAACAAACCTTTGAGGTTTTTGCTATCGAGTTTAATGAATTCGGATTCCCTCGCTACAAGTCTGTAGGCAAACTTAAAGTAGACAGCAAGCAGCCTATTTGGGACAACCGCATTGGTGCTGACCAAGAGCCTGTTTTAGATGAAGCCGGAAATCCAGTAACCGGACCAGCATTCACTACGTTTGCCGGAGGTAAAAAGGTTCAACCTTCCATCAACTTCTTACGCTTGCTTAAATAATTGAGACTTAAATTTTTAGTTATGAAGAATCAACTTTTAAAGATTGTTATTGCTTTCTCCCTATTAACAAGCCCAATCGTAGGCTTTGCACAAAACGAACCTTGGTTTGAAACCGATCCGTTCAAAGGCATTCAGTTGTGGGGCGAAACCAAAGGAGATTACATCAAAGTAGATGTAACTTGTTCTGCGCCTTCCGTTCCTGAAGCGTTATTGGAAGCAAGAAAATTGGCGCTTTACACCTACATTTTTGTTGGCTTTGACGCAGCAGTAACCAAACTTGCCGAATCTTCTGTATATGAACAGGATAAAGATTTCTTCATTGCTTACATCAATGAAGAAGGAAAAGGTCTTCGTTTTGCAGAAGGAAAAATCAATACATCAAAGCCTGGAGGCGAGGTGAAAATTGAAAAGAAGAAAATGGTTAAGCTGACGACTTCGGTAACCCTTAAAATTACCGAAATCCGTAAAGACCTTGAAGCCCAAGGGAAAATCAAATCCATGGCCGACTTGAAGGAAACCCTAGGTGAAATCACAGTTGTTGTTCGCCCGAACGACGAATGGCTGAAGAGGTTAGGTGGCCTTACGTTTGAAGACAATCAAGGGTCTAAAGCACCAAAACGCGATTACTCACGTCTGTCTGAAAATAAAGATTACAACCATATTCTTCAGAGTATTCGTGTGAATCTTGGCGAAGGGTTTAAAATTGATGACATCAACACTCAACTTGCGAACGGCAATAATGAAGTGATGCGCGATAAACTCTCTGATGATGTTGACCTACAAGAATCTGCGGAAGATATGTTGGCTAGAACGCTACAAGCCGACATCTATCTTGAAGTGAACTTCACAGAAGAATCGGTTGACGGAGGTACTGCTAAGCAAATGACCGTTTCTTTTACTGGTATTGATGCTTACAGCAATTCTTCTTCAGATATGCCAGGGCGTTCTGTAACAAAACGTCTTGTGGGAGACAATAGAACAGGCCTTATGGATGCCGCTTTGAAAGAGGCTAGCAACGACTTCCAAGCCAAGGCCTTGAAGTTTTTGACCAACCGTGAGGCAAAAGGCCTGGCTGGAAAGATTATTTTCAAAGTCGATGCAGGCGTAGATTTGAACTTTTCCTCAAAAATTAATGTCGGAGGTGACAAAATGACCTTCTCCGAACTTATTGACGAAGCTGCAGAAGAATTGGCTTCAAAAGCTTCTCCTTTTGGAGCCCAAACAGGAACCCGTCGTGAATATGATGTTACCATTCCTGCCAAAACCAAAAACCGAAAAGGAAAGGAAGTTTCCAACAGCTTTGAAAAATTAGCTTCTAAAATCGAAACCTATGTGACGGAGGAGCTTAAAGATTTGCAAGCGGTTGTAAAAACCGTAGGTAAAGGAAAAGTCGTGGTTGTTTTTAAACCTGCAGAATAATTGAAAACTTCAACTTGTTTTGTGTCATCAGCCCTTCTATATGTTGGGCTGATGGCTTTTTTTTCGTGTAAGACACAGGAAACTTCTCGAGGAGCTCAATATACGTACGAAGTTTCATGCTTGGGTACCGAACTAGATGGCAGCATTACCGTTGAATCCTATGGTCTCGGTAAAAACTACGCAGACGCATCTGAACAAGCAATGAAGAACGCGGTTCATGCCGTTGTTTTCAAAGGCATTAAAATCGGTGTTGGCGGATGCAACAGCAGCCCCTTAATTCTTACCCCCCGTGCTCAAGAGAAATACGAGGATTATTTTGCCATTTTCTTCGCCGATAAAGGTCCTTATAAAGCCTTCGTTAGTCTGAAAGATGAAACGGCGAAAAACAAGGCCGATCGGAATGTAAAAGAATCAAAACAAGCCGAACAGCGCATGGTTGTGGTTCGGGTGGAACGGCTAAAACTTAAAAAACAATTAGAGAAAGACAATATAAAATAAACTACTCGATATGAAACATTTCTTTTTTTCCATCCTTCTATTATTTGTAGCCAATGCATTGCCTGCTCAAAATTCTGAGGGTAGTGCAGATGATGCGGCTAGAATACCCATCAAAGCCTATGTGCCCACAGATATAGGAGATATTACTCCTGAAGCTCAATCAGCGCTAAAAACACGCATTGAACGTATTATCACGAAAGCAGGCTTGGGCGGGTCTTCGTATGACAATCGCTTTATCATGACGGCTAAAATTGCCGAATTGGCTAAAGAGGTTTCTAGCACCACTCCAACCATTTATTATTATGAGTTGGAGATT
Organism: uncultured Flavobacteriales bacterium; assembly: GCA_903837495.1. Taxonomy (GTDB): domain Bacteria; phylum Bacteroidota; class Bacteroidia; order CAIKAF01; family CAIKAF01; genus CAIKAF01. The sequence goes on from CAILUT010000031.1 coordinate 131,515, forward strand.
ACGCTCTTAATTGGAGATGCCATTGAAGGAACCCTATTCGCTTCACAAACTATCAATACCAAAGGAGCTGGCCCTAGCCATACTAAAGCATATTTGGCAGCGATTAAGAAAATTAAGGACCAAGACCCCCTCTACACCGAATTTGTAGAAAAGGCAAAAGTCAAAATCATTGAATACTACAACAGCAAGTGTGATTTCATTTTAAAAGAAGCGGAATCCCTATCCAGCCAAAGCGATTTTGAAGGAGCTATTTCAGTCCTTACAAGTGTTCCTGACGTTTGTAAAGACTGTTATAACAAAGCCATGACAGCCGTTTCTCCGATCTATCAAAAGCAAATTGACAAGCAATGTAAAATTGATATGATGGAAGCGCAAAACGCATGGAATGCGGGTCAAGATGAAGCTGCCGCCAAGAAAGCCTCTGTTTTTCTAGGGGCGATCGATCCCAATTCTTCTTGTTATTCTGATGCTCAAGGATTGTCAAACACCATCGCAAAGCGAATTCAAGAACTTGACCAACGCGCCCAAGATGCCGAAAAGCGTGAATGGGAATTTAAGTTGAAGCAACAAGCCGATGCAGTTAATTTAGAAAAAAGTAGAATTAGTGCGGCTAGAGCTATTGGAGTGGCAAAAGCTCAGAACCAACCCAAAACTAAAATTGTATATAATATCCGGTCTTGGTGGTATTAGGATTTTTTTGGCCTGATTATTGGAACATCAAAAGCATTAACTCTAACGTTTATAAGATATGACAAACAAATGGTCCATTTTTTCATTCCTTTTCTTGGCTTTTATTTCTGTAGGCTATGTGCAGGCGCAAAGTCCTGAATCTAACATGGAAGTCTTGAAAATTTCTCCCAAAATTGTTTTAGGGAATATGATTTCGTACAGCTTTCAAATTCAAAACAACAACGATAAGCCTGTTGATGCAGTAAAGTGGACGGTTAAGTTCTATGATAATTTTGGCGAGTTAATTGATACCAAAGAAGATTCCTTTAATGCAGCCTCAAAGGAAGAATCCATACCAGCAGGCGGGTCTAAATCTATGCTTAAATTTTGCAAGTATAAAGGTGCAACTACCGTAAAATTCACCTTCACTAAATCGCATTTAGCCGAGTAATCGACTCTTGCTTACAAATTCATTAAAAAGGCTCATTTATGAGCCTTTTTTTATTGAATCTGCCTGCGGGATTCTTGCTTAAGAACTTCGACGTCGAATTTAATAAAGGTACTCAATCACCAACTTCCGCTGGCTCCACCGCCCCCAAAACTTCCGCCGCCAAATCCACCAAATCCACCGCCGCCCGAAAATCCCCCTCCGCCCAAGGTTCCGCCCCATAAAATAGGACCGCCATGCGCGGATCGACCTCCAGAACCTCCGTTTTTGTTTCCAAACAAGGCCGCCAAAACAAAAATCCCAATAATAAAGGCCACCAAGAGCGCGATGGCCCACAAGGGCAGGTCTTCTTCATCGGCAGCTAGGTCCACCTTTTCGCCTGAAGCTGCCATGATCAACACCGCAACGGCATCGTGAATGCCTTCAGAATATTGCCCTTGCTGAAAACGCGGTTTTAGGGTGCGTTCTATAATTCGTTTCGACAAGGCATCGGTAACCACCCCCTCCAATCCATACCCCACATGAATGCGTATGGCCCTGTCTTGCATGGCAATGTACAGAAGCAGCCCGTTGTTGTGTTCTTTGCTTCCAATTCCCCAAGCTTCGGCCAGCCGTTGGCTGTAATCGAAGAGGTCGTCGCCCTCCAAGGAGTTTTCAATGACTACCGCCATTTGGTGCCCGGAGGAATCGGTAAACGCTTGAATTTGGGCTTCCAAATGCGCTAGCTCGTCGGCGGGCAAGGTGTTGGTGTAGTCGCTAACCCAACGTTTTGGCTTTGCGGGCACCTCTTTGGCCAACAGCATAAGGGGGAAGATGCAAACAAGTCCTAAAATAAAGGACCTTAGGCCTGGGATAGGTGGGTTATTCGCCAAAGGAAAGGTCATTGCTGATTTCGTCGGGGTTGTTGACCGATTTTGGGAAAAAGGCGGCTAATTTTTCGCCCACATCTTGCACCACTCGGACCAAGCCTCCGGCGGGGTCTCCGGCTTTAAAATGGCTAATTAAACTGTCTTTTTCCTGCTGCCAAAAGGAATCACCTACTTGGGAGTGAATGCCTACGTCGCCTAGAATGGCCAATTGATGGTCTTGGTAGGCGATGTAAATTAGAACGGCGCTGCGGAGTTTGGTGTTTTGCAGGTTTAGTTGCAGAAACACTTCTTTGGCACGGGCTAGGGGGAGCAAATTGGAGGATTGGGGTTCCAGGTGGATTTTAATTTCACCGTCGGTTTGCAGTTCGGCTTGCCGAATGGCTTCTACCACACGTTGCTGGTCGGCTTCCGATAAAAATTGGGCCGACATGGCTTATTCGAAGCTAACTTCCGGTGCCTTATCTGCTCCAGTCTCGGCCTCGAAATACCCTTTTTTCTCGAATCCAAACCAGCCTGAATAAATCACTTGAGGGAATTTGCGGATGTAGGCATTGTAGTCTTGCACCACGGCATTGAACTTTTGGCGCTCTACACTGATGCGGTTTTCGGTGCCTTCCAGCTGCGATTGCAGTTCCAAGAAGTTTTGAGTGGCTTTAAGTTGGGGATATTGTTCGGCCACCATCAACAGTTTGCCTAAGGCTTGGGTCAGTTGCCCTTGCGAAGCCTGGAACGCTTTAATTTGCTCTGGGCTTAGGTTTGAGGCATCCACCTTCATCTGGGTAGCAGAAGCCCGGGCTTCAACCACCTCTTTCAGGGTTTCTTTTTCAAAATCGGCCACGCCTTTTACGGTGTTTACCAGATTGGGAATAAGGTCGGCCCGGCGTTGGTACACGTTTTCAACCTGAGCCCAAGCGCCTGTGGTGGCTTCTTCTTTTGCTACCATAGCGTTGTAGCCACAGCTGCTGAACAAGGGAGCCAAAACAAGAAACAAAAAGAAATGGATGCGTTGAATTTTCATGATCAAAATAGTTGGCACAAAGATACGCACTTGTTGTGCGGCATCAAGGCAAGGACCCCGTTTTGGATATTTTTAACATGCAAAAAGCCATTTGAGGGCTAATTTGAGGGCTGGCGTTTTAGCAATGGGGGGTTTGCGGCAGGGATTGAAGCAAGTAGACCGCAAGGAACCAAGCAGGGGGCCCGCGTGCTGCGGAGGCGACTTTAGGAGCCACCGCAAAGCCGCTGGGCCCGCTGCTTGGGGCCGCGGACTACTGCTGAAAGCCCGGCTGCCGCCCCAAAAAACCTAATTCTCGCTTTCTTCTGCCCCCAAATCGGGCAGGGATTCGGTGCGGTTGCGGCCCCGCAGATCAAAACGCAGCAGCAGGGGATTGGCCGAAACCAGCCCGGGCTGAGCTCGGTTGGCCGCGGCTCCATTGGCCGCAGGCTGGTAATTGCCCGAATTTGTGTTTGAGAAATTTGGCGATTCGTTGCGCCAAACCATGGGGAATCGGGTGGAAAGGGGAGTGGGGTAATCGTCAGAAGCTTTGAGCAAAACGTGGTCGAACAGGTAGCTAAAGCCGGCCGCAGCCACCGAGTCCCATTCCAGCTCGCTTTCTTTGTTGCCGTACACAATGGAGTTTAATACCTGCAGGTTTAGGGCTGCGGCGATGCTGCTGCTGCCGGCCAGGGCGTAATTGCTGAAGAACAGGGTAGGCGAGGTGCGGTTGCTGCGGTTCCAGTAATTGGCTAGGGTGCTGTGCCGAAGGCGGATGCTGCCGCCCAGGGTAAAGGCTGCGCTGTACTGCCCGCAATTGTGCACCAGGAGGTTGCTGGCATCGATGTTTAGGCCACGGGTGTACAATCCAATCCCGCTGCAATTTCGAATTTCGACGTTGTGCAGGTTTAGCTGCCCGGGTCCTGAGCTGCCGTTTAGCTTGCCCAAATGGTCGCCTTGCACCCCGATAAAGGCGTTTTTAATCAAACAATGCCGCATGTTGCTGCTGCCGCCGTCGTTGATTAGAATGCGGTCCCATTGGCCGGGCTGTTCGGCCCAGGCCAAGGGCAATCGCGTGCCTTGAAACACAATGGGTTGGTCGGCCTCGCCCAAGGCTTGCAGCTGTGCGCCCCGGTAAATCCACAAGGCCCCGTTGTTGAAAAAGTGCACCTGGGTGCCGGGGTGAATGGTTAAGCTGCAGTTGGAATCGACCACCAGATATCCCACCACCACCACAGGCCGGTCGGCCCGCCATTCGGTGGAGCAATCTAGAATGCGGTAGGGCAGAATAGAGCCGTTGGGATTTCCGGGGCTAGGCGGGAAGACCAGCGTATCGTTGGGCAAATAATACAGGGCATCTTGTCCGGGCACCGCCAATACCACCTTTTTTTGTTGTCCTGCGAAGGAAATCAGCAGGGAATCCTCGAAAATCAAGGGCGTATTTCCGCCGTTGGGGTCTAGGGTTGCTTCTAGAAACACGTATAGGGAATCGCCGGGGTCAATAAAAAACGAGCCGGCGATGGGGCCTGGGACCCCGTTGGCGTTAAAGCGGAACACCGAATTGCCCAGCAGCCGAATTTCATCAATTTGAATGCGGCCGCCCCCGCTGTTGTAGAGTTTTAGGACTTCGGTTGCGGTTCCAAGCTGGGTAAAAACGGTGTCAAAAAAGACGGTATCGCGGTCAAACCGCAGGTCAGCGAAATTCCCGATGCCCGGTTCTTCCAGGCAGGAAGTGAGGAGAGAAAACCCGGTTAGGAATCCAAACAACAGGCTTCGAAAACTAATATTTGATGCCAAATTCTTTAATTTTTCGGTATAGGGTGCGTTCAGAAATGCCCAGTTCGCGGGCGGCATTTTTGCGTTTGCCTCGGTACTTTTTTAAGGCCCGGGCAATCAAATCCATTTCTTGTTCTTGCAGGCTTAGGCTTTCTTCAACCGAGTGGGTCATGGGGCCGGGAGCCAGGGCTTTTTCTTTGGGAATCAGGGCCACCTCATTGTTTGGGAATCTGTTTTCCCAGGATTCAGGGGCTTGTGCCAAGGCTTTGCTGCCGGCCCATTCGGAGCTGCCGGAGCTGGTTCTTCCCATTTCGGCCAGTTGGTTCGCCAGTTCTGGATATTGTTGCAATAGGGCATAAACAACGCCTTTCAGGTCGTTCAGTTCCTTGCGCATCTCCACCAAAATCGAGTACATCACTTCCCGATCGGAAAAGACACCCCCGCCTGAGGGTTCAGGCCCTGTGGTCAATATGGGCATTCCGAGTCCGTTTCCTTCGTTTCTGGGCAAATACGAGACCAGGGTTGCAAGAGAGATGTCGCGTTCGTGTTCCAGCACCGAGATTTGTTCGGCCACGTTTTTGAGTTGCCGTACGTTTCCCGGCCAGGGGTATTCTTTGATTTGATCAATGGACTCGGGCAGGAGTCGGATGGAGGGCATTTTATAGGTTTCGGCAAAATCAGAGGCGAACTTTCGGAACAAGAGGGGAATGTCTTCGGCCCGGTCGCGCAGAGATGGGATTCGGATGGGAACGGTGTTGAGGCGATAGAACAAATCTTCGCGGAATTTGCCTTTTCGAATGGCGTCTTGCATGTTGATGTTGGTGGCAGCCACCACCCGAACATCGATTTTTTGAACTTTTGAGGAGCCTACCCGAATAAATTCGCCGGTTTCTAGGACTCGGAGCAGGCGAACTTGGGTTTGATGAGGCAGGTCGGCCACCTCGTCTAAAAAAATGGTGCCTCCGTTTACTCCTTCGAAATACCCTTTGCGGCTGTCGGACGCTCCGGTAAAGGATCCTTTTTCGTGGCCAAACAATTCAGAATCGATGGTTCCTTCGGGAATGGCTCCGCAGTTTACGGCAATAAAGGGGCCGTGTTTTCGGGAGCTGAGTTGGTGAATAATTTTTGAAAAGACCTCTTTTCCCACACCGCTTTCGCCGGTAATGAGAACCGAAAGGTTGGTCGAGGCCACTTGTTGGGCTATTTCAAGGGCTCGGTCAAGGCGGCCTGAACTTCCGATGATGCCAAATCGATTTTTTATTTCTTGAATTTGCATGTGCCCCAAATCAAAGGTTAATCGATGGAATTGCCTAGCAAGGTTGCCGAGGTGCAGCTCTGGATTTTTACCCGCACATAATCGCCGGCTTTGTAGTGTTTTTTAGGAAACACCACCACCTTGTATTGGGAGGTTCGGCCAAAGAGGTCTTGGTCCGATTTTTTGCTGAGGCCCTCGACCAGAACATCGACTTCCAGGCCCAATTCTTGTTCATTTCGGAGTTTTGACCATTGGGTTTGAAGGGCGATGATTTCTTTGAGCCGGCGGTTTTTGGTTTCGGCGGGCACATCGTCTTTGAATTTGCGTGCTGCCATGGTTTTGGGCCGTTCGGAATACTCAAACATATAGGCATAGTCGTAGCCGACTTCCTGCATCAGCGAAAGGGTTTCTTGGTGGTCTTCCTCGGTTTCTCCGCAAAACCCGGTAATGATGTCGGTTGAAATAGCGCAATCGGGCAAAATGCGGCGAATGGCGGCAATGCGGTCTAAGTACTGTTCGCGGCTGTATCCCCGGTTCATGCGGTCAAGCACAGTGGTGCTTCCAGATTGAACGGGCAGGTGAATGTATTTGCAGATGTTGGGGTAGGCGGCCATGGATTCCAGCACGGCATCGGTCATGTCGCCGGGATTGGAGGTAGTAAATCGGATGCGGAGTTGTGGGCTTATATCGGCCACCATTCTGAGCAATTTGGCGAAATTGACCGCCAAAGATTGTTCTTCGGGGCTTAAGGCCTTGAACTCTTTTTTTGGCCCCCCGCCGTAAAACAGGTATGAATCTACATTTTGGCCCAAAAGGGTAACTTCACGGTAGCCGGCGGCAAACAAATCGCGGGCTTCTTGCAAAATGCTTTTTGGATCGCGGCTGCGTTCGCGTCCGCGGGTAAAAGGCACAACGCAAAAGGAGCACATGTTGTCGCAGCCGCGCATGATGCTGATAAAGGCCGAAATTCCGTTGCCGGTGAGCCGTACCGGGCTAACATCGGCATAGGTTTCTTCCAGCGAAAGCAGAACGTTAACGGCTTTTTGGCCGCTTTCTACTTCGGCAATAAGCGCGGGCAAGGCCCGGTAGGCATCGGGGCCGGCCACCAAATCGACGAGTTTTTCCTCTTCCAAGAACTTATCTTTAAGGCGTTCGGCCATGCAGCCCAAGACGCCCACCACCAAAGTTGGTTTGGCTTTTTTTAGGTGTTGGAGTTCGCGCAGCCGCGTTCGCACCCGTTGTTCCGCGTTTTCGCGTATGGCACAGGTGTTCAGCAGAATAACATCCGATTCGTACAGGTTGCGTGTGGTTGAGAATCCGCTTTCGGCCAGCAGGCTGGCTACAATTTCGGAATCGGAAAAGTTCATTTGGCACCCGTAGCTTTCAAGGTACAATTTTTTGCCAGAGCCCTGTTCGGGGTTCAAAAGAAGGGCTTCGCCTTGCCGGGATTCGTCTAGGGGTTCCTGTGGATGTTTCATGGGTGGGATTTCCTCAAAATACAAAGGTAGGAAATCCGCGATTCATGGCGGCGGCCATGGCATGCGGTACAGACGCAATATTTTGCGTCTCTACTATGGCATATCGTAAAGACGCAAAATATTGCGTCTGTACCGGGCCGCAAAATATTGCGGTTGTGTTTTGGGAGACGCAAAATATTGCGTCTGTACTGGGCCGCAAAATATTGCGGTTGTGTTTTGGGAGACGCAAAATATTGCGTCTCTACGGGCCGCATTTGAACCCATTATTTATTTACCTTTACGGGCCTTCCAAAACGCACAACAATTAATCAAGGTTCATGCAGCCTTTTACAATGGTGTTCTCGTTTTTCTCTTCCATACCTAGGAAGGTGCTCTTTTTTCAAACTGGGCTCATTTTTCTTTGCACGGCATCAACCATGCAGGCCCAGTTGGTTTTTCAAAAAACATTCGGAGGCCCTCAAAACGAATACTTCAATCAAATCCGAACCCTGCCTTCAGGAGGGTACGCCCTTGCTGGGGCATCGGCCTCGGGCAGTGCCGGAGAACGGGATTATTGGATTCAAACCACCGATCAAGCCGGAAATGCGGTTTGGAGCCGGCAAGAAGGCACCGCGGCACGCGATATTGCTTGGGACATTAGCTTGCTTCAAAACGGAGATTACCTGCTGACGGGCGCTAGCCTGAATGCGCCACCTACCTTAGACGATGGTTTTTTTGGCCGCTACGACGCCACGGGCAATCCCATTTGGACCCGCGGTTTTGGCAGCAACACCACCGACGACGAGTTTTTTAAAGGACAAGCCATTCAACCCGCCGGTTTTGCCTTTTGCGGATTTGCCAACGGATTCGGAGGGCAGGTGAACATGTCCTTGGCCATTGCCGACCCCCTTGGAAACATCTTGTCGGTGAACCACTTTGGCGAAGCAGGGTTTGAATACGCCTACGATTTTGAACAAACCAGCGACGGGGGGTTTATCTTGGCCGGCCGCAGCACAAGCTTTGGACCCCTAAGCGATGCCTACATTGTGAAAGTGTCGGCCCTAGGCTTGGTGCAATGGGCTAGGGCCGTGGGCGGCGGCGGCGACGACCAAGCCTGGTCGGTTGAACAAACCGCCGATGGAGGATTTCTGTGCGGGGGCTTTACCTCTAGCTTTGGCAACGGAGAAGAAATGTGGGCCTTTAAATTGGATGCCTTGGGAAATCTCGTTTGGTCTAGAACCATGGGCTTGCCCTCGGCCGACCGAGCCTATATGGCCATGGAATTGCCCGGCGGTCGGGTGGCCCTGGTTGGTTTTATTACCGGCGGTGCCGGAGGCAAAGACGCCGCTTTGGTGGTGTTGGATGCCAATCAAAACATTGTTTTTGCAAAAGCCTATGGCAGCGCCGCCGACGAAGAGTTTATGGCCCTTGATTTGCGCAACAACCCCTCGGGCGGTTTTGCCATGGCCGGCTATTCTTCCGGATTGGGAGCTGGACTTCAAGATGGATTTCTGGTGGTAACCGATACCCTGGGCTTTAGCGGCTGCCAAGAAATAGCCCTTTCGTTGAATTCTACCGTCAACAACCCAACAATTGCGGGAACGGCCAGCATTTTTATTGGATTTACTCCACAGGTGCCCAACCTGATTCCCAGCTTTCCGAATTTTCAACCCGCCTGCCTGTGCCAAGATTACCAACCCGCACAATTGCCTCAAGGTGCCACCATGGTTTGCGCCACAGCAACCGCCCAGAACTACACCCAATCACCCCTTGAAGGCAATCCGGGATTTCAGTGGGGCGCCAGCGGAGCTACGCTATTGCCACCCAGCAACGACACCCTGGTGTCCGTTTCCTTCGGCACTCAATCTGCCCAGCTTTGGGTTCAAGCCAATTACGGCGGTTGCACCCAGGTGAATCTGGACACCCTAAGCATCAATGTGAGTCAGTTGGCGGTGAACATTGTGGGCACCGACAGTTCTTGCGTAGGCGAACCCATTCAACTTACCGCCCAAGTAAGTTCGGCCGTAGGAAATCCAACCTTTGCTTGGAATACCGGAGCCATTTCGGGCACAGTAACCTACAGTCCCACTCAAAATACAGGGTATGGGGTTACCGTTACCGATGGCATGGGCTGTACCGCCACCGATACTACAACGGTCTTGGTTTTCCCATACCCCGTTGTGAACTTAGGCCCCGATACCATAGCTTGTTCCAGCATTGCCCTTAATTTATCGGCGGGAAACCCCGGGGCGCAATACCTTTGGAGCACAGGAGCCACCGCCGGCACTATTTTGGCTTCCAACTTTGGATCCTATTGGGTTCAGGTTGAAAAAGACGGCTGTGCCGGCACCGACACCCTTAACGTGGCCTTTGCTGCACCTACGGGAATTTCTATTTTGGCCGACACCCTTGTTTGCCCCAATGCCTTGATTGATTTGTTTGCGGTGGCCGATTCAGGAGGCAGCATCGTGCAATACCTCTGGTCCAATGGCCAAACCACGGCCCAAGCATTGGTAATTCCGCAGGTCTCTGATACCATAACCCTTCAGGTAATTGACAGCAACGGCTGCCAAAGTACCGCTATTCATTACTTGAATGTGATTGAAGTGGACCCCAACCGGATTTGGATTCCCCTTGCTTTTTCGCCCAACAACGACCTGATCAACGATTCCGTTTGGGTGCACTTTTCGTTTCCTCAACTGGACCTGACCGAAGGGTTTAATTTCACGATTTTTGATCGCTGGGGTGGAATAATAAAGGATTTTGACGGGCCGAACGATTCCTGGGACGGACGGACCGCCGATGGCAGCGAAAGGCTGCCCGCCGGTTCCTACGCCTGGCGTCTGCTGATACGCAACGAATGCTTTGAAGAACCTGTAAACCGGCTGGGAAGCCTGCAGCTGCTTCGATGAATTACGCCGAGGTTGAGGCCTTTTTGTTTTCTAGCCTGCCTATGTTTCAGCGCATCGGGGCGGCCGCCTACAAAGCCGATTTAACCAACACCTTGGCCTTTTGTGCCCATTTAAACCAACCCCAACACAAGTTCCCCAGCATTCACTTGGCCGGAACAAACGGAAAAGGCAGCGTTTCGCATACCTTGGCCTCCGTTTTTATGTCGGCAGGGTATAAAACCGGACTCTTCACTTCGCCCCACCTGATTTCGTACACCGAACGAATAAAAATCAACGGACAGGAAATTGAACAAGAGGCAGTGGTTGAATTTGTGCTGCAAAACAAAGCCTTTATTGAAGAGCAAAAGCCTAGCTTTTTTGAGATGACGGCCGCCATGGCCTTTTGGTATTTTGCTCGGCAACAGGTCGATATTGCCATCGTTGAAACCGGAATGGGCGGCCGCCTCGATTCCACCAACGTGCTAAGCCCGCTGCTCAGCGTTATTACCAACATAGGCCTGGACCACACCGAGTTTCTTGGCCCCGACTTGCCCCGCATTGCCGGCGAAAAGGCCGGCATCATTAAGCCCAATACCCCCGTTTTGATAGGTCTGCGGCAGCCCGAAACCCAAGCCGTGTTTGAAGAAAAAAGCAAGGTGCAACAAGCTCCCCTCTTTTTCGCCGACGAACTGCTGCATTGGTCGGCCGCAACGCCCTCCATTTGGGGCTGGGATTTGAAGGCAGCTCCCCTAAAAATGAACCTGCCCTGCACAGAACTCCATTTCCCCTTGGGCGGCTGGTACCAAAAAGAAAACGCCGCAACAGCCTTTGCCGCCCTTCAAGTGTTTGCACACACCTACCCCGATTGGAAGCTTGATGCCAAAGCCGTTGAAGCCGGATTCCAAAATATGGTGAAGCACACCGGACTTCGCGGTCGTTGGGAAATCCTAGGCCAAAACCCCCTGGTTATTGCCGATACCGCCCACAATCCCCCCGGCTGGAAAGCCGCCATGGAACAACTAAGCCACAGCGCTGCCGGAAAACCCATCTGCATGGTTTTTGGAGTGGTTCAAGGCAAAGATGTGGAATCTATGCTGAACATGCTGCCACCCCATACCCAGCTTTACCTAACCTGCCCTGACCTGCCCCGAGGTCTGCCGGTGGCCGAGCTGCTCAAAAAAATCCCCGATTCCATTCCAATACTGCTGAAGGCCAAGTCGGTAGATGAAGCCTACTGGGCCGCGGTAAACCAAGCCGGCCCTAACGGTGTTGTGTATGTAGGCGGAAGCACATTTGTTGTGGCTGACCTAATGAAGAAAATTTTCAGTTAGCGTTTTCTTTGTACTTTTGCCCCCCAATGAAATTAAAAGCAAAATCCATTTCTTCTGAAATTCTGCAGCATTTTTTGCTGGAGGAGGAATTCAACTTGGAAAAACTGCGCCGCGAATCCACGCGGTTTAATCCCTTTTACCATTTGATGGGCAACAGCAACGGGGCGCATCATTTGGTGTTCTGGAAGTGGTTGTTGGATCCAAATCAAAACCACGGCTGCCGCGATTGGTTTTTGCGCAAGCTGGTGTTGTCGGCCTACCACATTCCTGCGGCCATAAAAAACCAAATACAGCTTTCAAACCACAGCTACACCGAGGTGCATAACCAATACAACCACCAAGATTTGGTGATTGAAAACCGGCGTTCGGGTTGGGCCTTGTTGGTAGGGGCCGCCCCAGAAGAGGATTTGCCCATTGACCACCTGGCCATTCAATACCAGCAGCATTCGCAGCGCGATTTTGCTCCCCAGGCTTATGTGCATTACATTTTGCTGGCCATAAGGCCCCACGAAGCCCGCCGCCTGCCAGGAATGGACGGCTATGACACCATTTTATTCAACGAAGTGCATCAGTGGCTCGGCGAAGGCTTAAGCAGCTTAGAGTTAGACGAGCCCATTGCCCTGTTTATTGATCATTACAAACGGTATTTAAAATTAGAAGTTATGAGTGCAGGCAAAGAACTTCGCAATCTTGCCCAACAAATTTATTGGAAACACAAATCGGCCTTGGATTATATTCTAGCCAACCGACCCATTTTGAATACGCCCGAGCATTTTCAAGACGTATTTAAGTTTTTTCGCGAAGACGAGCGCTACGCGGCACTAACTCCACAAAAAGACGAAATCTTTCGTTTCTTGCCGGTCATTATTCAAGACAAGTTCCGTTACGGCTCTTATTCATGGCACCACATGTACGAAATGTTCTGCCTTGAAATGGTGTTTGAAGAAGATGCCATTATGGTTAAATTCACCTTCGGCGGAATTTGGCATAAAGACGCCGAACGCCGGGAGTACCTTCAGCAGCTCAAGGATTCCATGTTCGATACCATGCAGCGCTTCGAGTCGCTTCAGCCCTATTTAAGTGAGCGCGGCCACAGCCGCGGAAAATATCCGGCCGTTGCCTTGTATCCATTGATGCATCTTTCGGATTTGGAAGAGTCCGAGGGCGATTTTATGCAAGCCTTCTTGCATCGGTTTGACGAATTTGAGCGCACCGTACTTTGGCCTTGGACCGAAGAAGTGAGCCAATACATTCCCGACCGCCCCGAGATTTCCTAAGCTTGCCTACCTTTAGGCAAAATTTAGGGAATGAGCATCATTGAATCGCAACGCGCCCCCGAACCCGTTGGCGCCTATCCACATGCCCGAAAAGTGGGCGACTTTATTTTTTACAGCGGAATGGGCCCCCGCAGCCGCGGCAAAAAAGAAATTCCAGGAGTAACCTTAAACGAGCAAGGCCAAATTGCAGCCTACGACATAGAGGCTCAATGCCACTCGGTATTTCAAAACCTGCAGGCCGTGGTGCAAGAGTCGGGAGCTTCTTGGATGGATTTGGTTGACATCACCGTGTTTCTAACCAACATGAAGGCCGACTTTAAAACCTACAACCGCATATATGCCGAGTATTTCAAGGACAACCAGCCTTGCCGTACCACCCTTGAAATTCTTAGCCTTCCAACTCCCATTGCCATTGAAGTAAAGGCCATTGCCTATGTGGGCCCTAAAGCGTAAAGCCGGTTTTCTAGGTTTGGCCCTGGCTTGCTTGCTGCCTTTGTTGCAGGCCCAGCCCACCACCGGAATTATGCGCGCAAAGCCAGCCCAAGCCGAACGCAAGCAAAAGGTGTTTGTAACGGGCGGCCCAGAGGTGTCAATGACGCTTCCAACCACCTTCGGCGAGCAGCCCCGCAGCTTTAGCGGCGACACGCTTTGGGACGTTTCGCCCATGCTTCGATATCGGTTTGGCGCCGCCGTACGCATTGATTTCTCGAAAGTTTTTGCCCTGCAAACCGGCCTGTATTACCATTCCCGTCGCTTTCAGGTGAGCGTGGGCGCTGCCGGCAGCCTGCAACAGGCTTTCGATTCCTTGTATTTTCAAGAGGGCATTAATTACATTGGGTATGAACTGCCCCTAATGGCTCTGTTTTACGCCCAGTTGGGCGAGAACGCCTTTTTGAACAATGCCATTGGAATCAGCATCGATTTTTTTCCCAGCAGCACTGAAAAGCTAAACACCAACAGCGAGTTTAAGATTTTCAATGGCCGCAACAGCTGGGTGGTGCCCTCGCTGCGCGCCAGCGTAGGCTTGGAATGGCGCACCGAAAGCAGCGGAGCTTTTTACCTGGGGGGCACCTTTCAGCGGCCTATGTTCGCCCTTACCGACATGTTTATTGAAAGGCAGGAACCCACAGGGCCCATTGGCTTTCAAACCCAAGAAATCAACATTGGCGGCAGCTACTTCAGCATCGATCTGCGCTATATTTTGCCCGCAGGCAAAGAGAATGCCTTTTTCGGCAAATCCACCCGCTAAGTAAACATGGCAAGGAGAAAGGGGAGTTGGGCGGCAGCCGGGCTTTCCGGGCTACTCCGCAGGCCAAAAACGGGGCAGCCCTTGCCCGGCAGTAGCTCCTCGCGTCGCTCTGCCGGGCAAGGGCTGCCTGCCGTTTTGGCCTTTGCGGGGTAGCCTCGTCAATCCCTGCCGCAGGCGGCCTGCACAGGGGAGCCAACTCGTGTGTAGGGATTCTCGGTATGGAGCGGCCCGCGGCAGGGATTGACGAGGCTAGCCCGACAGGGGCAGGTTGGCAGGCCGCTGCGGCGGGCAGGAGCGACCTTGGGAGCTACCTGCCCGCCACAGCGGCCCCAACTCTGCACCGCGGACTAGCCCGGAAAGCCCGCCCGCCGCCCCCCAAAAAAAACCGCATCCGAGTGCACAAAAAATGAACAACCATTCGGCAATGCATAAATTTAGGCTTGGCAAAATCAAAAAAGAGTCGAAATTTAAAGTTTAAACCCAAAATGTGCAGCCTATTGTCTCTTTCAATGTCCCCCAAAAAAGGGTGCAAACACTGCATCAATACGCAGGTTAAAACGCCGGACTTTAAAAATTACATGTTAAACTCACTTTAAGCCAAAAAAAAATTGCAAATATCCTTTTGGTTTTTTTAACTTTATCGCCTCTATATGTGTTTCATTAGAAAAGTAAACAAATCCCATTACATGAAGAAATCTTTTACTCAATTAAAAAGGGGTGCCATGATGCTCCTTTTAGGTTTTGGCCTGATTGGCAGTTTGTCTGCTCAGTGTCCTACTCCCGCCGCCTTGAGTTCTGCGGCAACCTGCGGGCAGAGCGCTACGCTCACGGCTTCTGGTTCTACCGGTTTGTACCGTTGGTACAGCCAGCCCAGCGGCGGTTCTGTGCTTGGAACGGGCGGTTCGTACACCACTCCCGCCATGTTCGCACAAGGAACTTATTATGTTGAAGCAGTAAACAGCTACAACAACCCCAACTGCATTAGCCCTCGGGCCGCTTTGGTGGTTACGGTGAATCCCTTGGCCATGCCAACGGGTACTGGAGCTACTGTAACGTGCGGCGGCGCGGCAACCCTAACCGCTTCGGGCTCTACCGGTTTGTTTCGTTGGTTTGCTGCTCCCACAGGCGGTTCTGTGTTGGGCACGGGAGCAAGTTTTACTCCGCCCAGCACCCTACAAACAACAACCTATTATGTTGAGGCGACCAACAACTTGAACCCCTCGGCCTCGGTTGCCTTTAACTATACCGGCGGTCAGCAAAACTGGACAGTTCCAGCAGGTGTATTTAGCCTACAAGTAAACATGGAAGGTGCCGAAGGCAGCCGGAATACGAACTACAACAACCGCGGAGGATTTGGCGGTCGTGTGGTTGCCAATTTAGCGGTTACGCCCGGTCAAACCTTGGCCATTTTTGTTGGCGGCTGGCCTGGCGATGCCCAGAGCAGCGGCGGTTACAACGGCGGCGGAAACCAATTCTGGGGCACTTCTTGGGCTTGCTCAGGCGGTGGCGGCACCGACATTCGCATTGGCGGCACCAGCGTGAACAACCGGGTGCTTGTTGCCGGTGGCGGCGGCGGCGGCGGATTTAACTGCGGAACCGACGGTTCACGCGGAGGAGAAGGCGGTGGCACTACCGGCGAAGACGGTTTGTATTGCAGCAGCACAGGAAATACCAGCTTTACTGGTCGCGGTGGCTCGCCCACTTCAGGCGGTGCTGCCGGTGGCAACTGGTGCTGCCCTCAGGCCGGTTCTGCCGGACAGGGCGGACAAGGCGATTACCGCGGCGGCGCAGGCGGTGGCGGTTGGTTTGGCGGTGGCGGTTCCAGCTATGGCGGTGGTGCCGGCGGTTCCAACTATGCCGACCCCAACCTGTGTACCGGCATTGCACATTCCCGCGGCACCCGCCAAGGACATGGCCTTGTTACCATTAACTATACATCTCCTTTCTGTACCAGCACTCGGGTTCCTGTTAACCTAACCGTTAACCCCCTGTCTGCTCCTACAGCCAATCCCATCAGCGCTACCTGCGGAAGCAACATTACAGCATCTGCTTCAGGTTCTACCGGTTGGTACCATTGGTTTGCTGCCCCTACCGGCGGTTCACCTTTGTCAACCCAGTCCAACTACGCTATGTCGTTTGTAACTCAAACCGACACAATTTATGTTGAAGCGGTTTCTGACCCCAACCCATCGGGCACTCAAACGTTCAACTACACGGGTAGCCTTCAAACCTGGACGGTTCCTGCTGGTGTGTTTTCGCTCGCATTTGATGTGCGCGGTGCCCAAGGCGGAACAAACGTTTGGAACGACGGCGGTAAGGGCGGTAAAGTAACCGGAACCTTGGCTGTTACTCCAGGTCAAACTTTAAATATTTACGTAGGAAACCAGCCCGGCACGGGCGGATGCTGCACCGGCATTACTGGCCCTGGCGGTTGGAACGGCGGCGGCAATGGCTATGCCTACTACAACGGCGACCAAGCCCGCGGTGGCGGCGGAGCCTCTGACATTCGCATTGGCGGCACCAACCTGAACAACCGGGTTGTTGTAGCTGGCGGCGGCGGCGGTGCCGGCGGTAATGCTTGCAACTCAAACAACGAACGCGGTGGCGATGGCGGTGGCAGCGGAAACGCTCAAGCCGGATTTTATTGCGGGGGCAACTCTACCTGCTACGTAGGTGGAGGTGGAACCCAAACTGCTGGTGGAGGTGGTGCTCAGTGTTGGTCTGCTCAAGCAGGTCAATCAGGAGTAGGCGGCAATGCCTGGGTTGGATGTTGCGGTTACCCAAGTGGCGGCGGCGGCGGTGGTTGGTTTGGCGGCGGTGGCGGCGCTTATTTCGGCGGCGGTGGCGGCGGTTCCAGCTATGCGAACCCCAACTCAACCAGCAACGTAAGCCATACTCAAGGCAACCAAAACGGAAATGGACAAATCGTTGTCAGTTTTGTGAAATCGTATTGCTCCAGCACCCGCGTGCCTGTGGCCATTAACGTAGCTCCTTTGGCGGCTCCTGTTACTCAAGGCGACTCTGTAACCTGCGGTACTCCCGTTACTTTAACAGCAACCAGCAACAACTCGGTTTCTTGGTTTGATGCTCCTACCGGTGGCAACCTAATCGCCATTGGCCCCAGCATCTCTTTGCCCCCAATCTTAGGTTCTGATACCTTGTTTGCCGGTTCAGAATTGACCAGCAACCTAAGCGGAACACAAACCTTTAACTTTACAGGAGCTGCCCAAGCCTATACGGTTCCTGCCAACGTAACCTCAATTACAGTAGATGTATTGGGAGCACAAGGCGGCGGCTCACTTCCTAGCCCAGGCAACAACCCTGGTGGATTGGGCGGTCGGGTTCAAACAACCTTAAGCGTTACTCCCGGTGAGGTTCTTGCTGTGAACGTAGGTGGAACAACCGCCACCAACACAGGCGGTTGGAATGGCGGCGGCAACGGCAACTCAAACGGTGCTGGCGGCGGCGGCGGTTCTGATATCCGCAGCGGAGGTACTGGTTTGGCCAACCGCGTTGTTACCGCTGGTGGCGGTGGTGGCGGCGGCTGGAACTGCGGTTCTGGTATGAACGGCGGCCACGGCGGTGGCTCTGCCAATGCTGAAAATGGATTTACCTGCGGCAGCAACAACTTTGGTAGCTGCACAGTAGGTGGTGGCGCTTCGCCCACCGCCGGAGGTCAACAACCCGGTTGCGGCTGCGGAACAGCAGGTGTTTCTGGTGTGGGCGGACAAGGTGGTACTTGCGGCCAGTCTGGCGGCGGCGGCGGCGGCGGTCAGTTTGGCGGCGGCGGTGGTTATTACGGCGGTGGCGGTGGTGGTTCTAGCTTTGCTAGCCCAACCCGCACATCTTCAACCACACACACCCAAGGGTTCCGGTCCGGAAACGGTCAGATTGTGATTTCATACAACGTAACCCTCGTTTGCGCAAGCCCAAGGGTTCCTGCGGTTATTTGGTTGGATTCACTTCCAGCTCCTATCGCCAGCGGCGATACCGCCTTCTGCGGAAGCGGTTCGGCTAGCCTTTCGGTTACCGGCCCCAAC
>CAILUT010000032.1 GCA_903837495.1 uncultured Flavobacteriales bacterium
CAGGCAAACGGGTGGATTACCTCGGCAGGCCCGTTGTGCTTAAACCGGTGGAACCCGATCAAGATTGGGTTGATCAAATCCCCGTTTCCCGCCACGAAGCCGATTTGGGTGCCGTTCGGACCTAAGCATCGGCCCATGCCCCTTTCCCTTTTTTTCAATTTTAGCCTTGGTTTGGCCTTGCCTTGTATCTTTGATTCCGATGGCATGGACAAATCCCAAAAATCTTCGGCAGGCCGGCGTTTTAAGCCTGGGGCTTTTGGCTCTGGGCCTCTCTACCTCGCATACCCTCATGTCGGTCGGTTTGGCCTTGGGACTCGTCTTTGCCTTGGCCTTTGCCCTACGCGTGGGTGTTCAACGCCCCAACCTGGTCCACAGCTTGCTGCCAACCTTGTTTGTTTTAATGGCCATGGCGGCCCTTCCCGCCCTTCCTGACACAGCCGCCCTTCGAGAACTCCGCCTTAAAATCCCCTTTTTGCTGCTGCCCTTGGCTTGGTTTTGGCTAAAACCCCAAAGGACCGATTTAAGGCTTTGGTTGTGGACAACCGCCTTGGGCTGCATTCTTGCTTTTTTGGTTGGGGCTTTTCGTTTTTTCGAGGTTTGGCCGCAGGTGGAACCAAGGCTGTTTTCGCCCTTTATTTCGAACGTCCGCATGGGAACCCTGCTCGCTCTTTGCAGCCTGGGGTTCTTTTATCTGGATCGGGGCTGGCGGCCCTACGTTTTTCTGGCCTTTGCTGTTCTGTATCTCCTTTTCCTTCAAGCCATGACGGCCTTGCTGCTGTCGGCCATTTTGCTGCCAATTTTGTTCCCGCCCCGGGTCCGAATCGCCTCGGCCCTGGCATTGCTGGCTTGCATTTTAGGCCTGGGTTTCTATACCTATACTGCCTATACGCCTGAGCCCGAGCCGGAATTTTATCCCACGTTCAGCGCCGAAGGCCACCCCTACAAATACGATTTTAATGACCCTTCCATTGAAAATGGACATTATGTTTTTCGGTACGTTTGCCCCTACGAATTGCGCCGAGAATGGGCTAAACGCAGCCAGCTTCACATCGACTCAAACCATGCCCAGGCTTATCCCATCTATCCAACCTTGCTGCGCTATCTTAGTTCCCGAGGACTTCGCAAAGATGCCGCCGGGCTGCGTGCCCTTGCCAACCACGAAATTAATGCGATCGAAGCCGGCGTTGCCAATTGCTTGGAATTGGAAACACCTGCCATCCGAGCGCGCTGGCATGAATTGGTTCGGGACTTACACTATTATGTAAAAACAGGAAATCCCAACCACAAAAGCCTGCCCATTCGCATAGAACTTTGGAAAGGTGCCACCCAACTTCTTTGGGCACACCCATGGTTTGGCCTAGGCATCGATTCCCTGCGCCCTGCACTGAAAAACCAACTGCAGCAGTCCAACAGTCCGCTCAACGAGCAGTACGGCAGTCTGAATCCCCACAATCAATGGCTGTTCTTTGGTCTGACTGCGGGAATTCCCTACTTGGCCATCTGGTTTTTCCTTTGGATTGCCCCTTTGTTTTGGTCCTCTTTTCGGAACGCTCCGTATTTTTTGTTTTACTTCGGCCTTATGACTTTGGCCATGTGCACCGAAGACGTTCTCGACACCCAAGCCGGTGTCGCCCAATTTGTTTGGTTTTGGTTGTTTACCTCAAATTCATCCTTCCGTGAAGGCCTTAAAGAATAGTTTTGTAGGCTATGCGGCTTTTTCGGGAGCGGTCCACCTGCTGGTCAAAATAGGCTGGGTGTTGGGCATGGAGCCCGCCGTTCAACGCACTTTGGGCAACGCCGAATGGGGCCGTTACTTTTCGGCATACAGCTTGGCCGGTATGCTGCTGGTGGTTTTAGATGCCGGTCTCAGCACCCACCAAACCCGTGTTCTTTCCACCCGCCCCGAATCCATGCCTGCCGTTTTTCGCCATCAATTGGGGCTTAAGTTGCTGCTGTTTTTCCTGTATCTTATTTGCTTGCTTGCCGCCCACGCTTTGTTGGGCTGGCCTAAGGAACAGTTTCAATTGCTTATGGTGTTGGGCCTTTTTCAGGGGTTTTTATCTTGGAACGCTTTTCTTCGGGCCTTTATGGCCGCTCAAGGCAAATTTCGGGGCGAGGCTCTGCTGGCCAATTTCGACAAGTTTTTGCTGATGCTGTTGCTGGGCATGGCTTTTGCCATGGGCCACAGCAAATGGCTTTCGGGCGGAACCCCTTTTGCCTGGCTGCTGGCTTCGGTCGCTCTTTTTTCTTGGCTTGTTACCTTGGTAATTATGCTTAGGCAAGTCGGCATGTCGGGCCCCTGGTTTCCGTTCAACGAATGGAAGCAGGCTTTGCGCCAAGGAATGCCCTATGCTGTTTTAACCTTAATCATGGGCGTATATCTGCGCTTGGAATTGGTTTGGATGCGCACCTTTTTGCCCGCGGGCCCCGAAACCGATCAAATGCTGGGCGTTTACGCGGCGGCCTGGCGCCCTTTAGAGGCGTTTTTTCAATTTTCTGCCTTGTTTTCGGTCATTGTTCTGCCCATGGCCGCACGCTGGATTGGCAGCGGAAAAAACCTGAACACCCTTTGGTGGACAGTAATCAGCAGCATGGGCCTGCTCGCTTGGGTTTTGGCGGGGCTCCTGTTCGCCTTCCCCATGCCAATGACCAAAGGCCTTTATGTTCAAGACTTGGAAGCGACGGCGGCCCTCATGTCGAGCTTAGCGCCCGGATTGCTGGGCCTGAGCATTTCGTTGATTGCAGGTGTTTTCTTAACCGCAGCAGGAAAAATACGCAGTTTAATCGCGGTGGCAGGCATTTCAACAGGTTTTCAGGTGCTGGCCGACGCCCTTTTTATTTCCTGGGCAGGCAGCACGGGCGCAGCATGGGCATTCAATCTGGGTCAGGGAATTTCGGCTGTGCTGCTGCTGTTTTTAAGCTACCGAAATGGATATTGGAAACTTAGGCATAGCAGCGCATTCCGCAGCTTAACGGTGCTTTTTCTGGGCCTCTTTTTGCCTGTGTTGCTCTCTTTTCTGGGCATGTCAGGCACCTTGGTTTGGGTGCTGGTTCCCGGAATCATGGCCATGCTGGCCCCATTTTTTATGTGGCAAATTTGGAAACAGGCAACGGACGAACAGGGAATGTGATTTTTTTAGGGCGGCAGCCGGGCTTTCAGCGCTTGTCCGCGGCTGCCGAAAGGCTGGCCCAGCGGGCTTGCGGTGGCTCCTAAAGTCGCCTCCGCGCCACGCGGGCCAGGCTTCGGCACCCTTGCGGGCAAGCTGCTTCAATCCCTGCCGCGGGCCGCGTTGTTTGGGAAACGCCTCCCCCAAATGAGCCGCATTCATGCTGAAACAGCAGGATACCCCCCCCTTGGGCAAGTCCGTTCTTTTTTGCCTATCGCATGTTCGTTAAAGTTTTGCTCCGCTCTCCTTTAACAAACATCCAGCGAATCTATGTTCGCCGTTTAAAAAATGGTGCTGTGCCATTCACCCGTTTCAGTCCCTTAATTCCCGCCTCTTGAATACATTTAAGAAGCTCCTCTGAGACCCCCGAAAGAACCAAAGTCAACCTTTCGGTTTTCTTTGTTTCCCCATCAAACTTCAGGCTTATTGAACCCGAAGTGTTCCGCGCTACCCCTTTACGCAGCGAAGCAAAATGCCATCAAAAATTTGTTTCACCCCTGAGCTTCAAAGGTACGCCTGAAGCATGCATTCCGTCAAGGGCAAGCCCTAGTTTTTTAGCATTTTTTAGAAAAATCAAATCGGCAGCGGCCTAAAATTCGACTATTCTCCTGTCCCCAAAATATCCAATTTGGCAAATTTTAAAAGCAACCGTTTTTCTCCACCTTCCTTGAACAAAACGGTGGCGGTTTTTTGTCCTGCAGGCCCATCAATCCCTATGATTTTGCCTTGGCCAAAGCGGTTGTGCTTGACCAACATACCCACCTTGTAGTCGGAAACGGGGTTGTTGTTGGCCGCTGCATTTCCGGTTTCACTGACCTTGCGCAAGCGCGAATGGGCCGGTATGGCAAAGCTGGAACTGATGTTGCGCCGAAAGGGGTCGGGCGCATTGCCTCCAGCCCTTCGGGCGGCCACAGGCTCAATGTGTTCTTGGTTTAGCTCGGTTATAAAGGGCGAGGCTTCGCTGTGCACCAAGCTTCCATAGCGGTACCGCGTAGTAGAATAACTGATGCTCAGCTGTTTCATGGCTCGGGTAATGGCCACATAAAACAAGCGCCGTTCTTCTTCCATTTCGGCCCTTGAGTGCATGTTCTGTTGGTTTGGAAACAGAGAGTCTTCAAGGCCAACCACAAACACCTCTTGAAATTCGAGGCCTTTGGCGGCATGTATGGTCATCAGAGAAACCTTAGGGGTGTTGTCGTCGTCGCTTTCATCGGCGTCGGTCAACAAGGCTACATCTTCCATAAAGGCAGGAAGAATGGGGCGGCCATCGGGCAGGTTTTCTTCCCGGTCGGCAAATTCTTTGATTCCGTTCAGCAGTTCCAATACGTTTTCGTAGCGGCCAAGTCCTTCGGGCGATTTGTCGCTGTATAAATCTTGCAAAAGGCCGCTGTTCTGGGCAATTTCGGTGGCTAGGTCGTAGGCGTTGGCCGTCATCAGTGCCCCTTGAAACCGCATCATCATAAACCGGAATTCTTCGATTTTCGTGCGGATGCCCGTGCCAAGGCCCAGGCCCAGGGCTTCTAGATTTTCAATGACTTCCCATAAGGTGATGTCGTTGTCGGCAGCCGAAACAAACATTTTGTCTAGGCTGGCCTTGCCAATGCCCCGGGCAGGGTAGTTGATGATGCGTTTCAGGGCCTCTTCGTCGGCGGGATTAATAACCACTCGAATGTAGGCCAGCAGGTCTTTGATTTCTTTGCGGTGGTAAAACGACAGGCCTCCGTAAATTCGGTAGGGCACGTTTAGTTTTCGCAGGGCCTCTTCCAGTGCCCGGCTTTGGGCATTGGTTCGGTATAGAACCGCAAACTGGTCGTGGAGTGTATGGTTCCGCAAATGGGTTTCGTGGATGCTGCTGGCCACAAATTGCCCCTCTTCGTTGTCGGTCAAGGCCCGGTACAATCTGATTTTATTGCCTTGCTCGTTCTGTGTCCAAACGGTTTTAGGAATTTGACCCCTGTTGTTGGCAATGATGTGGTTTGCGGCCTCAACAATGCACTGGGTACTTCGGTAGTTTTGTTCCAGTTTAAAGGTTTTCAGGTCGGGATAGTCTTGTTCAAAATCCAAGATGTTTTGAATGTTGGCTCCCCGAAAGGCATATATAGATTGAGCGTCGTCGCCGACCACACAAATATTTTGATATAGAGCGGCCAGCTGTTTTACAATAGAATACTGAGCAAAATTGGTGTCTTGAAACTCATCGACCAGCAAAAACTGAAACCGGTTTTGGTATTTGTACAACACCTCTGGGAAGCGCAAAAAAAGTTCATAGGTTTTGAGCAGCAGGTCGTCGAAATCCATGGCCGATGCTTTAAAACAACGCCCGGTGTATAGGGCATAGATTTCGGCCAGGCGGGGCCGCCCTGCTTCTTCGTCTTCGGCCTTTAAAATGGGATTGTTTTGATATGCGGCAGCGGTTATCAAGGTGTTTTTGGCCGAAGAAATTCGGTTGTAAACGGCCGAGGCCTTGTATATTTTGTCTTCTAAACCCAGTTCATTGATGATGGTCTTGAGCAGGCTTTTGGCGTCGTCGGTATCGTAAATGCTGAAATTGCTGGGAAAACCCAGTTTGTCGGATTCGGCACGCAGAATGCGGGCAAAAACCGAGTGGAAGGTGCCCATCCATAAGCTGCGGGCATCGGTTTCGCCAATGACCTTCGAAATCCGTTCCTTCATTTCGCGCGAGGCCTTATTGGTGAAGGTCAACGCTAAAATCTGAAAAGGGTCAACCCCTTGTTCCACCAAATACGCAATGCGGTAGGTTAGCACCCGAGTTTTGCCCGACCCAGCACCGGCTATAATCATCAACGGTCCTTCAACCGTTGTTACGGCGGCCCGTTGCGGAGGATTAAGTTCATTTAAGTATTCCACACCCTTTTCCTTTTATGCGAAATTTAACCCGGCGGATGTTGGTTGACCCTGCTTGAATCCAGCCGACCGGATTCAACAATTGGGCGCTGTGCATCAACAATGCCGGGCCTTATTTGGCCCTGTTAGCGGTTTGCTCAAAGATACGAAACGGAATAGGGAGCTAGGCTTAATTTGTGCAGAAGAAGTTAGAAACTTTTTAACCATGCCTTAAATGCTGACGCTGGCTCGGTGCGATGACAGCAGAGAAGGCACAAATACGATGTTGCCTTTAAATGCCCCAAGTAAATAATGGGCATGGGGGTAGCCAAATAAACTGGGCATAAATCCATTGCTTTCAGACACCATCACCAAGGTGTCGATCCCCGATTGCTTTAAATAAGCTGGAATGTCTTTTTTGGCAGACCGGACCGATAGCATTTCGCTGCCAACCACCACATCCGGACTGTCCATTAACCCTTGAGTTTGCCGCACCAATGCTTTTAGGTGCCCCAATTCGGTGGGGTTGTATCCAAAATCCAATC
The DNA here is from genome assembly GCA_903837495.1 of uncultured Flavobacteriales bacterium. Lineage (GTDB taxonomy): Bacteria > Bacteroidota > Bacteroidia > CAIKAF01 > CAIKAF01 > CAIKAF01. The sequence goes on from CAILUT010000032.1 coordinate 6,557, forward strand.
CAATGACGCGCAGCTCTGGTTTCCAAAGCTTAGACAAACTTTGGGCACAGGGTATTTTGGCACGGGTATGCCGGTTTTGACTGTCAATCAACATGCCCATGCGCCGAATGGGCTCAAACAAAACCTGAGCATGCATCGACAACACCGGAATTTTATAGGTGTGGCTAAACTCGTGAATGGGCAATTTCCCCAAGTATTCCGACATACGCCCATCGCCCGGATGAACCCGAATCAGCAAGGGCCGGCCTTTTTTTTGAAAAAAACCCTTCCAATTTTTGGGCTCGTCCGGCAGCCAAGAATAATGAATTTGAGCAGGAAACTCGTCGTGCACCTTTTTTACAATCTCGCGCAGCTTGGCAATCAAGGCTTCCTCAAAGGCCTCTCGGCTGGCAAAGGTAGAATAGGCATGTTCCTTTAAAAAAGAAGGCTTGCTGGGAATCCAAATTTCTAAGGGCCAGTTCCACATTAAGGCCAGCTGTGCGGCCCGACGAACGTTTTCGCGTCCGCTGTCGGTTAAATCAAAAACCAAGGCCAAACTAGTGGGGGTTGACGGTGTACTCATAACCACTAAATTTTGGTAAAAGTTAAACAATAAAATTATAATTGTCAAGCATTTAGCATCATAAAATGGTTTTTGTTTACGGTGCCGCCCGCGGGCCGGATGGAGCAGGGTTGCCCGCAAGGGCCGAAGCCGGGGCTACGCGCGGTGCGGAGGCGACCTTGGGAGCCACCGCAAACCCGCTGTAGCCCAGGCTAAGGACCGCGGACTACCCGCGACAGCCGGAATTCCCGCCCAAAAAACCTACCTTTATACCATGATTCCACGCTACATCAAACGAATGCTTGGAAGCTCCCTGCTGGGGCTGCTCGGCTGCTCCGCTCAGCCTCCCCTGAAAACGGTGGAACAAGTTGACCTTCAGCGCTATGCCGGAACCTGGTACGAAATCGCTTCCTTCCCAAACCGCTTTCAAGCCGGATGCCAAGCCACCACCGCTACCTATACCCTGAGCCCAAAAGGCCATGTGGTGGTGGAAAACCGCTGCCGCCGCGATAGCCTGAACGGCCCACTTTCTTACATCAAAGGCAAAGCTTTTGTGGTGCCCAACTCGGGAAACGCCAAGCTGAAAGTGCAGTTTTTTTGGCCTTTTACCGGGAAATATTGGATTCTAGACCTGGCTCCCGACTATGGTTTTGCCGTGGTGGGCCACCCCAACCGAGATTGCCTGTGGATTCTGTGCCGGGAACCCCGAATGGACGAAACCCTGTACCAACAGCTCTGCCAACGCGTTCAAGCCCTGGGCTTTGATGTGGGCCGACTCAAACGCACGCCCCAATTGTAACCCCCAATGGGCCTGTACCTCCACATTCCCTTTTGCCGAAAGGCCTGCCATTTCTGCGATTTTCATTTTACGGTGAATCTGAAAGGCATCGACGCCCTGCTGCTGGCCCTGCAGCAAGAAGCCGATCAGGCTTCGGCCGATTGGAAGCAAGGCAGCTTTGACTCTGTGTATTTTGGCGGTGGAACCCCCGGATTGCTCGGCCCCCAACGCCTTGGGCCTCTGCTTGAACACATGCACCGCTGTTTTACCCTGAACCCCGATGCCGAAATTACCCTGGAAACCAACCCCGACGACCTGCTGGAATTCGGCACCGAAGGCTGGAAGGCTCTGGGAATAAACCGACTAAGCCTGGGCGTTCAAACCCTGAATCCACAAGTTCTGGCGAACATGAACCGCGCACATACGGCCGACCAAGCCCGGCGGGCATTAGACCTGATTGAAGCTTCGGGCATTCCCAAGGTTTCGGTCGATTTGATGTTTGGCATGCCTGGGCAAGGAACCCAGGAATTGATTCAAAACGCCGAAGAACTCGCCGCACGCAACATCCAGCACGTTTCCATTTACGGCTTGACCGTAGAAAAAGGAACCGCCTTAGAACGCATGGTGCGCCTGAAGCAGGTCGAACTGCCCGAAGAAGACGAGGTGGCCGAGCAGTATTTGGCCCTGAACCAAGCGCTGTCAAAGGCCGGGTTTGAGCATTACGAAGTGTCCAATTACGCCCGGAATGGGCAGCGTTCCCTCCACAATTCGGCCTATTGGTCGGGCGAAGATTACCTGGGCCTGGGTCCCTCGGCCCACAGCCTAAAAGGCGATTTGCGCTGGTTCAACCGCTCCTCAAATGCGGCTTACGTTCAGGCGATGAACGGGCAAGGCGGCATCCGCGAACCCGAAGAATTGAATGCAGACCAGAAAATCAACGAATGGTTGTTAACCCGCATGCGCACCGTAGAAGGACTCGGCGCGGCGGAAGCCCTGCAGCGCGTGGGAGCCAGACAATGGTCTGAATGGCTGGAATTGAAACAAAAATTTCCAGACAATTGGTTCCAAGCCGATCGGCCTTTGGCCTTTTCGCCCCAAGGCTGGCTGATGATGGATGGGTTTTTGAGGGAGGCGGTGCTGTAAAGGCTTTTCCCAATTAAATTGTGCGTATTGGTATAGGTGCGAGTGCGGAACATTTAGCCACGAATGCGCGAATGATTCTGGTAAAATTGTGTGCGTGGGTGGTAGGTGCGAGTGCCGAAAATCCGCCTAATCGTAGCTAAACACCATCATTAGCATCAAGCCGTCCAGCCCTGAAGGGGCGAAATACCCTAGCACAGGGTGCAGCCCTGTGTTTTCGTTCGTCCGTCCGCGCACCTGCGCATTCGTCCGTCCGCGCATTCGCGCATTCGTCCGTTCGCGCATTCGTGCATTCGTTCGTTTGTGCATTCGTTTGTTCGCTCGTGCATTCGTTCGTTCGTTCATCCGGGCATTCGTGCATTCGTGGCTAAGTTATCCGCATTAGCATAAAGCCGTCTACCCCTGAAGGGGCCAAATACCCTAGCACAGGGTGTAGCCCTGTTTTTTCGTTCGTCCGTCCGCGCATCCGTCCGTTCGTCCACCCCCTCCCGCCCCCGCCCCGCGTCCAAACCACCCGCAGTATCCCTGAAACCGCTCATACAAAGCCCCACCCCAATTCCAATTCCCCCCCACCCCCGCCTTAACCTTGTTTAACATCCTATCTTTACACCAAACAACCCAAGTCTGCGTTAAGGGTGATGTTGGTTACCAAAGGCTAAATTATCCGGCGGAGCTTGTTAATTTTGCATTGAAATTTTTGACACTATGAAATTCATTACTGCCGTTTTGGCTTGGCTAGGTTTGCTGTTAATGCCCCTGCAAGCACAACAAGAGAACATCAATTGGGCCTTGTCGGTGCAACCCAACGGAAAGGGAAACTATACCCTGATCATGAAGGCAAAAGTGGAAATGGGCTGGCATTTGTATTCCCAAACCAATCCCCCCAACAAAACCGTTTTTCAGGTTAGCCTGGGCAACCAAAAGCCCAGCGACATGCTGTTCTCAGAGCCCAAACCCAAAAAGGTGAACGACGAATACCTGGGACCCACCGCTTTTTTTGAAGAACATGCGGTAACCTTTAAAAAAGACCTGGATTTGTGCGCCCTGCCCCCCAACTCCAAAATCCAGGTTTCGGTGATGGGGCAAATCTGCACCGAAGCCGACGGCATGTGCTTGCCCTTCGACAAAAGCTATTCCATCTCATTTAGCCCCGACGCCCAGGTTTGCCAAGGCGGAACCGCCGCAGCCATTCCCAATCCGGCAGAACCCCAGGAACTGGATTTTGATGCAGACGGGGTGGTCGATAGCCTTGATTTATGCCAAGACAAACCCGGTCCCGCCGAAAACATGGGCTGCCCCGATTCCGACGGCGACGGAGTCCACGACGGCAAAGACCTTTGTTCGGGCGTTGCTTCTGACCGCGCCGACGGCTGCCCAGAGGGCGGAACCGGCAAAGCAGTCTGGGGCTCGGGCAACGACCCCGAACGCTTAACCGATGCAGTGCGTGCCCGCGTGCGCGAAGACGGCGGCTGCACCGGTACTGAAAGCGAAAGTCGCACCCCTTGGGGCATCTTTATTGCTGGGTTCATCGGCGGACTCCTTGCCCTGCTGACTCCTTGCGTGTTCCCCATGGTTCCCATGACCGTGGCTTTCTTCACCAAACAAAGCTCCTCCCGCGCCAAAGGCATCGCCAACGCCATCACCTATGCGGTATCCATCATCGTTATTTACACCGCTTTGGGATTCGCCATCACCAAAATATTCGGCTCAGACGCCCTGAACGCCATGGCCACCAGCGCCTTTTGGAATCTGCTCTTCTTCTTCATTTTCGTGATTTTCGCCATTTCCTTCTTGGGCGCCTTTGAAATTATGCTGCCCAACAAACTCTTGAACGCGGTCGATAAAAAAGCCAACAAAGGAGGATTGCTGGGCATTTTCTTTATGGCCTTCACCTTGTCGCTGGTCTCCTTCAGCTGCACCGGACCGCTGATTGGAACCTTGTTGGTCGAAGCGGCCAATACGGGCAACAACGTAGCTCCCCTCTTGGGCATGTTCGGATTTTCGGTGGCCTTGGCCCTGCCTTTCGCCTTGTTCGCCGCCTTCCCCGGCTGGTTGAACACCCTGCCCAAGGCCGGCGGCTGGATGACCTCCGTAAAGGTAACCCTGGGCTTATTGGAGTTGGCCTTGGCCCTTAAATTCTTATCGACGGTGGACATGGCCTACCACTGGGACTTCTTGTTCCGCGAGCGCTTTTTGGCCATTTGGATTGCCATTTTTGGTATGCTCACCTTGTATTTGCTGGGCTTGTTCAAAACGGCCCACGACAGTTCGGGCGAGACCAAGCTATCGGTTCCCCGCATCTTTTTGGCGGTATTTTCCTTGAGTTTCACCCTGTATTTGATTCCGGGATTAACCGGAGCTCCCTTGAAGCTGCTGGCAGGCTTGGCGCCTCCGCCCAACTACACCGAATCGGCCAAACCGCATGCTGGGGGCGGGCATTGCCCCATGGGCTTGGATTGCTTCAACGATCTGGCTCCGGCCATGGAAGCGGCAAAAGAGCGGCAAAAGCCCATATTTATTGACTTTACGGGCTATGGCTGCACCAATTGCCGGTTGATGGAAGAGAACGTATGGACCAAGGGCAAAAACATGGAATTGCTCCGCGAAAAATTCGTGGTGGTAAGCCTGTACTGCGACGACAAAAAGCAGATTCCGGCGCATTTGCAAAAAATCTCACCCGTCAGCGGCAAGCCCATGACCTCGGTAGGCAAGCTCTGGAGCGACTTTGAAATATACCATTTCAAGCAGCAAAGCCAGCCCCTGTACGTCATCATGGACGGCAACGGCAAATTGCTGAGCGAGACCTACGGCTACAATTCCGATGCAGAATTATTCCAGGAGTGGCTGGAATGCGGGCTAAAGCGGTTCAAATAGGCGCCGGGTTTTCCAAGGATTCGGGCATGCAAAGGGGGTTTTAGTGGGGCGGCTGCGGGCTTTCACCGGTTGTCCGCGCCTGCCAACTGCGGCCCCAGCGGGCTTGCGTGGGCTCCTAAAGTCGCCTCCGCGCCTCGCGGGGCCGTAGCCGGCAGGCTTGCGGGCAACCCGGTTCAATCCCTGCCGCGGGCGTGGTTCAATGGTTTAGGCCATCTCATTTCATGGCTGTTTGGAATGCTTGCAGCCCAGGGGCAGCAAAACCTCCGAAATCTTCAGGCATGCAAACACCAAAACCATGCAGCAAATCCGGCCGCCCTTTGGCGAGGTGTGAAAAAATCAATACTTTGGGTGGCGGGAATAAAACTTCGTCAATACATCCAAATCGGTGGATTGGGGAGGGGTTAGCGGGGATAAATGAGTTATATGCCATTATAAGATGAACAAATGATAAAAAACAGTATTACAATATGAATTAATCAAAATAAACAACTTGACATAAAAGAAGCGTAGACTTTCGACTAGTTGAAAACTACTTATTATATGACACATGAATTAAACAAAAAATATGAAAACAGAAAATTTAATTTACGGACTTGGTTCCGCATCAGTAATTGCAGGAGCTATAATGAAAATTTTACATTTATCTTACGGGAATCAAATATTTTTATTTAGTCTCATAGGCATGACAATTTTCCAGTCTTGGCATGTGACAAAGTTGAAAAAAACAATTAAAGACCTAGAAAATAAAACACAATAGGCTGCAAACATAGAAATCGTTTAATTAATTATTCCGAAAAAATATTATTGTTAAGTCTTTAGTATGACCTTGAATTAATAATCAATTTAAACTTCATAACACTGTGTAGGCTTCCCCAAAAATTGGACAGTTCAAAACTAGAATTAATTTTGACTGTCTATGAAAAAGAGCAAGTTTTCTCCAAACCAAATCGTAAAGATTCTCAAAGAATGGGAATCTGGTCCTCCCTTGAAACGGTTCCAATTGGATTACCCTTACCCCTACACCGGCTGCGGAAACTCGCCCGGCCAAAGCCCTGTAGGGCAGGTCTTCAATTCCATGCCATACACCCGCGCCAATGCCTCTACGGTTTGTTCTACCACCCGATCGTAATCAACGCCTTCCACCTCCCGGTCAAGGCTGCTCACGCCTTTGTCGGGAATGCCGCAGGGAACTATGTAGGAAAAGGGACTTAAATCGGCGCAAATGTTAAACGCAAAGCCATGCATGGTTACCCAACGGCTGCTGTGCACCCCAATGGCGCAAATTTTTCGGGCCCTGGCCGGATCCGTTGCGTCCAACCAAACTCCCGTTAAGCCCTCTATTCGCTCGCCCTTTAATCCATACAATGCCAACACCTGGATGATGGCCTCTTCCATCAACCGCAAATACTTGCCGATGTCGGTAAAAAAATTCGCTAAATCCAAAATGGGATAGGCCGTTAGTTGCCCCGGACCATGGTAGGTTATGTCTCCACCCCGGTTTATCGGCACAAAATCGACCCCTTTCGATTTTAACAAGGGCTCGCTCAACAATAGGTTGCCCGGATTCCCGCTTTTACCCAAGGTGAAAACGGGATTGTGCTCGCACAGCAGCAAAAAATTTTCGGTGGGTTGAACATCCGCTGCTTCCCGCTTTCGGTTCGCTAGCTTTTGTTCTACGATTCGGCTGTGCAAATGCATTTGCAAGGCCCAAGCGGCTCTGTATTCAACCTTGCCCATGGGGCAAAGCCAAACCGCTTTGTTTTGGGGCCCAAGAACCTCCATCAAGACTTAGCCAGAGTCCCCTTTAAATAATCAATCACCTTTACCTCCATCACATCTACCTGCCGCATTTCCGATAAAAAGTATGAGGCCCAATCCGTCAGGTGAATCAGGTGCAAACCTTGTTCAACAGGGTGTTCGCCTTTGGCATGAAGTTCAATGGTATGGGGAGTGTGCTTGGCGAAGATGTCTTTCATGATGTTCATCCGCGTTTGATTTCGGGGATAATCGGAAGCGCTGCGCAGCAACACTGGAGCCAATTTCGCGCTGCCTCCAGCCCAACCAACCAGTTCGTTGTGGTTCATTTCAGGCACCACATGATGCCAACACAGGTCTTTGGCGTTCTCGTTGATTTGCTGCCTAAAACGAACCGCCATGCCTTCGATGGAGGATTCAGCATAAATCACCGCCATTTTTCCATGCAAATGGGTGGCCAAAGCTTGACCTTCGCGCATGAAATCAGGGGCAGATTCCCGCAACACCGAAACCATTTCGGCCATTTTTGAACGGTAGCTTTCGGGCAAACAACCCAACCACACAAAAACATCTACCAACTGAGTTAAGGAATAACCCAAGCAAGCTCGGGGAGGAAAGCCTCCGGGAATTTTCCGTAAATCGTAGCCATGGGTTTTTGCAAACTCTTCTAAGGTACCACCGCTGGTTATGCAAAGAATAGAAGCCCCTGCGGAGCGTGCCTTTTCAACGGCTTCCAGCGTTTCTTCGGTATTTCCGCTGTAAGAACAGGCAATAAAAAGGGTGTTTTCGTTGACGCAAGCGGGCAAACTGTAGTCTTTGTTTACCTGTACAGGAATCTTGGAGTGCGGGCGGGCCCAATCGGCCACCATGGTTCCGCCAATTCCTGAGCCGCCCAAACCAGAAACCACAATAAGACTTGGGGTTTTTAGCGTGTTTTTCAAAGGGCTGGCATCGGCAATGCCAAGGCTGGTTTCTATTTGTCCGGGAAAACCCGCTATCAATTCCTTCATCGGGATGTTTTTAAATTCTTTAGGCAAATATACCCTTTTGATGCGTCTCTTTGGGCGATTATTGCTCGTTTTTTGATGCTGGAAATGTACTTTCCAGCATGTCGCTGTAAGAAACCGACAGCAAATCAGCGTCTTGAACATTCAGTTTTTCCATCCAAAACCGACATTGTTCTTCCAGCTTGGCTTGCCCGTATTTTCCTTCCATGTCGATGGCCTCAATTTCTAAAAACGTGCCCAAACCGCTTACTTGGTCTAGGTGAAACTTCACATTCTCAACGAAATATATTTCGCGGCGCTTGTCCACGCACATCCAGGAACCCAATGCCTTTTCTAAAAACGCCTTTAATGGGCTTCCCGCTTGGGTTTCAAGCAAGGCGACCTCTGAGGCTTTGGGACCGGCCTGGTTGCCGCGCCGATAAAAAATAAGGTGGTTTTCAATGTTGCCTTCCCGCAGTTTTAACCTGCCGTTTTCTACTCGAAAATAGGTGTCAATTTGGTGGTCTTCGCCTACAAAACGAGCGCCGGCGCCTTTTAAAACTTGACGGGCGGCCAACACATCGCTGCAGCGGGCTTTAATTTCTACGTTCAAATGCTCCATAGGAAGATGCCTGGAATGAGAAGGGCTGTTTAGGGCTTGCGAAACTCTTTAAGCCAATCGGCGAACGATTTCAAATCGCCAGGGGCTGCGGGCAAATGCCGTACGGCCACGGATTCTTCTTGCACTTCGTTCCAATTCACCTCGAAATCAGAAAGCACTGGAGTTTCTTCGGGCGTAGAAACCGCATCGGTAGGCGCTGCGGTTGGGGCGGCCTCGCCGCTTGCGTCGGAATCGGGTTTGGGAGCCGGAAGCAAGGCTAGAACCGCTGTGTTGGACTCTGCAGTTGGAGCGGCCGATTCAATCGGTGCCGCCTCGGCTTTAGATTGGACATTGGGGGCAACTTCTGTTTCGTTGGTTGAAACTTGGGGCTGAACTGCGGCTGAGGCCCCCGATTTGCGTTGCTTCAGTTCTTGCAAATATGCATCAATGGCCCTTCGGTTTTCTTCGGGCGACTTGGCTCCTTTCAGGGCTTCGTCGATTTGCCTGGAAAGCCGATTTGCGTTTGGATTTCCGGTCGTTTCGGCCTTCTTTGGGCTTTCTTGAGCAGATGACACCTCTTTTTCAACAAGGGATTCCGAATCGGCCCTTGGCCATTCATTGCGGGTTTCCCCTTGCTGTTCTTGTTTCTCTGCTTGTAGGGCAGGTTCGGCTGGCTCTTTTTCCGATTCCAAGTCCGTTGCTGCGGGTGCTTCTTCCTGCGGCGTTTCTTCTGCGGGTGCTTCTTCCTGCGGCGTTTCTTCTGCGGGCGTTTCTTCTGCGGGCGTTTCTTCTGCGGGTGCTTCTTCCTGCGGCGTTTCTTCCTGCGGCGTTTCTTCTGCGGGCGCTTCTTCTGCGGGTGCTTCTTCCTGCGGCGGTTCTTCTGCGGGCGTTTCTTCTGCCTGTGCTTCTTCTGCGGATGCTTCTTCTGCGGGTGCTTCTTCTGCGGATGCGTCTTCCTGCGGCGTTTCTTCTGCCGCTTCGGGTTCAGGCTGTTCTGGCTCTATGGCCTCTGCCAAGGTTTCCTCTGTAGCCTCTTCCAGCATTTCTTCAGCCTCCTCCACTCTATCGGTCGGGACTTCTTGGTTTGGGCTTTCTTGAACGGCCTCGGCGGCTTGTTCTGCCAAAAGCGATTCGGGCAGCGGTTCGGCTTGGAGCTGCAAGGCCGGTTCCTGGAAGGCGGGATCGGCCGCCTCAGGTACAGATTGGACCGAAGGCTCTTCAAGGGACTCAAGGTCTATCGGATCCCGCTGCACCGATTCCGGTTCTGTTTGAAAAACTTCGGTGGTTTCTTCGCTTGGAATTTCTTCTATTTCTGTTGGAGCTTCTGTTTCAATTTCGGCAGGGAGTTCATGGGCAGAATCCACCGGGCTTGGTTCAACCTGAATGGGCTTCGATTGTTCCACTGCGGGCCCTTGGGGTTCTTCTGGAAGGCGGCCAAGCGGTTCGGCCGGAGCAAAGCGGGCAGAATCGCCGCTGGGCGTTGCACCCATTGGGGGCAAGATTTCCTGATTCAGCTCTTCTTTCCGGGATTTTTGGCGCCTAAAAACAACCACGACCAGCAGCAAAAATGCCAGCAGCAACAGCCCAATGGCTACGCCCATCAGCAAAAACAACTCTGCCCGGTCTTGCTGTAAAACGATGAGCCGTTCGGCAGGAGAAAGGTTCAGCAAGATCGACAAAATCAAAGGCATGGAATCAACGAATTTGTAATTTTACCGCAAAATCAAGAGCAAGCAGTCCAAGGGCCTACGGCTTTTGATGCTACAAAATAACGAAAAAGAGCGAAATGCCGACCGAAAATCTGGGTTTAACCCTTCACCTTTCTACCTTGGCCCTATGCTAATAGGTTGGATACGCCGGCAACGGGAATGGAATTTTATTTTTTCGGCCTTTTTGGCCGTACTGATTTCGATGCTTAGCCAGGCCACCCCAAGCTTTGATTTTTTTGGATTAAGCATTTACCTGCAGAAGGCCCTGTACGGATTGGGAATCTGGATGTTGGCCCAGGCCTTTCATGCCCTGTTAACCCGAATCAACTTGTACGAATCCACCAGCCAATTTCCGGTGGTTGTGTTGGTCTTATTCTTATCGGCATTTCCTATTCAAACGATGGATTGGCTCTTTTTGGGCGGTTCATTTTTGTGGATTGCCACCTTGTATAATGTTTTGAGGGCGCCTGGGGAAGTCCGCAGCCATGCTGGGGTATTTAATGCAGGATTTATGGGGGGATGCTTGATGTTGGTGTTGCCCGCCTACTTTTATTTTTTGGTTTTTTTGTGGATTTACCTCAGTATTACAGGGCCCTACACCTTTAGGCAGGGCATTATAACGGGCATTGGTTTTTTGCTGCCTGTTTCCTATTACATGGCATTTGATTATATTTTGTTTGAAGGTTGGGGTCAAGATTTGTGGTTGCGTTCGGGCTTTTCGCCCTACCTTGGGATGTTGAGTTTGTCGGTATCGCAATGGGTTGCCTTGGGCGTTTGGCTGATTTTGACTCTGTTTTGGTCGGTAGCCTCGGTGCAGCAGAATGCTGGTTTAAAAAAGAATCAGCGGCAGGTGATTCAGCTTGCGTATGTGCATGTGTTGTCGTTGCTGCCTTTGGCATTTTGGCTTCCTCAGGCCAACCTAAGGGTGTTGTCCTGGGCCGGTTTTAGCGTGTCGGTTCTGGCGGCCTTTTATTTTATGCTGGGTCCGGCAAACCGAACCAAAGATGTGTTGTTTTGGCTTTTTTTGCTGTTTTGCATGGGCATAGGGTTGGTGTAAGGCCAATTAAATAGAAGAAATAGGGGTAGGCCTTTGGGCGCTTGCGGCAGGGATTGAACCGGGTTGCCCGCAAGAGTGCCGAAGCCTGGCCCGCTAGGTGCGGAGGCGACCTTGGGAGCCCCCGCAAACCAGCTGGGCCAGCCTTTCGGCAACCGCGGACAACCGGTGAAAGCCCGGCTGCCGCCCCCAAAAAAATCGGATTAAAAATCGACCCGGCCCGGAATTTTGGAATCAGTCGAAGTATAAATACAGGAAATAGGCCGAAAAAACGCCAATGCCTAAGGCGTAGCCTAGGCCCAACTCGACCCAGCGGTGTGCGCCCAGGGCCCGGCGCGCGCTCAACACCAGTCCGCCCAGCAAAATGCTGCCGCAAAGCAGCGGAAAAAAGGAATTTAATTGGCTGGGGCCAAAGCCCATAATCATTCCCGTAAGGCCGCCCCAGCCCACGGCATGCAAGCTAATTTTGAAAAATAAATTGATTAAAAAAGACAAGCCGGTCAGCAGCAAACCTCCAATTAAAACAAGATCTAAGTAGGAACTGGGCAAGGAACTTCTGAGCATTTGAAAGCAGAAATACTGGCAGACCAATGCCGAGAACAGCAAAAATTTTCGGTCGGAACGCTGCTCCAGTTCAAGGGTTTCTACCCAGCCCAGGCTGCGCATCATGAGCAGCAGCAAGCCGGGCACAAGCGCCGTGGCAAAGCCGATGCTGCCCACTACGCGCAAGGCCATTGTTGTGTTGAAATGCGCCAAAAAAAAGGGGTTGAAGCTAAACAGCAGAAAAGCCGAAGCCATGGGCAACCAAATGGGGTGCAAAAGCAGAGAAAGGATGCGCCAGCCCATCAGAAAACTTTGCGCAGCCGCGCCACGGGTATTCCGAGTTGTTCTCGGTATTTGGCAACGGTGCGGCGGGCAATGTTGTAGCCCCGTTCGTTTAGAATTTCGGCCAGCCGGTCGTCGGTAATGGGTTTGCGCTTGTCTTCGCCTTCAATGCAATCGCTCAGTATTTTTTTCACCTCGCGGGTGGAAACCTCTTCGCCGCTGTCGGTCGATAAAGATTCAGAGAAAAAACTTTTTAGCAATAAGGTTCCGTAGGGCGTTTCAATGTATTTGCTGTTGGCCACCCGGCTAATGGTTGATATGTCCAATCCCACCCGGTCGGCCACGTCCTTCAAAATCATGGGTTTGAGTTTGGTTTCGTCTCCGCTCACAAAATAGTCGCGCTGCAGCTCTAAAATGGTGTGCATCACCAACATCAGGGTGTGCTGCCGCTGTTTGATGGCATCGATGAACCAGCGTGCCGAGTCCAGCTTTTGCTTTACAAACTGCAGGGTTTGTTTTTCTTGGTGGTTGGGCTGTCTTTTTTGCCGTGCTATGCCTTCCAGCATGTCGTGGTAATGCCTAGAAACTCGAAGTTCGGGGGCATTTTTTCCGTTCAAGCTCAGTTCCAATTCCTCCTCGTCCACCTGCAAGCTAAAATCGGGCACCACAACGGGCACGTTGCGTTGGGCTGCTGTTGCGCTGCTGCCGGGCTTGGGATTCAAATGGGTAATTTCTTGAATGGCCTCCTTCATTTGAGCCTCGCTCAACCCCATGCGCTTTTGAATTTTTTCGAAGTGTTTTTTGCTGAACTCTTCGAAAAACGATTCCATCATGGTTAGGGCGTGTTGCACGGAAGCGGTCTTGCTTTTCCGTTTTAATTGCAACATCAGGCATTCGGCCAAATCGCGGGCTCCTACGCCGGGGGGGTCAAATTGCTGCACCACCTTCAAAATCCGCTCCAATTCTTTGGGTTCTATTTCAATGCCTTGCGAAAAGGCCAGGTCGTCCACCATGGCATCGACCTGCCGCATTAAATAGCCGTCTTCGTCGATGTTGCCAATAATGTGGCGGGCCAGCACTTGTTCGGCTTCGTTCAAGACATGCCAGCCAATTTGCACGGTTAGTTGTTCTTGAAAGCTGGGGCCGGCCGAGTAGGGAATGTCGCGGTGTTCGGCATCGGGCCCTTGGTTGTTGATTTGGGTTTTGTAGTAGGGGTAATCGTCGTCGTCCAGGTAATCGCCTAAATCCAGGTCTTTCTCGGCCGATTCGGCGCTGTCGTCTTGACCCAAATCGGCATCTGCCTCATGCTCGGCATCGTCGGTGCCTTCTTCTAAGGCCGGATTTTCTTCGATTTCTTCTTTAATGCGCTGTTCTAAGGCGGCCACGGGCACCTGCAACAGCTTCATCAGCTGAATCTGTTGAGGACTCAACTTTTGCTGAAGTTTTTGTTGCAAAGACTGTCGCATGGCAGCCATAGAAGAAGGAATTAAGGATACGTAGGCTATAAAGGTAGGGAAAATCGCTGTTTTTTGGGCTAAAGCTGTTCCGTTTCGGGGCGGTTTTCGATGGGTTTTTCTGCGGAATTGGCGCTAAAAAATTCCAGAATGCGGTGGGCGGCCTCAAGGCCTACCACGGCCTGCAATTCTTCTTGGGTGGCGGTTTGCATTCGGCGCACCGATTTAAACCGGCTCAGCAGGTCGGCGGCCCGTTTTTTTCCGATTCCTGGAATTTCTTCCAGCTGCGATTTTTTTAGAGAGGCCCGGTGGCGGCTGCGGTAGTGGGTAATGCCAAAGCGGTGGGCTTCGTTGCGCATGTGTTGAATTACCTTCAGGGATTCCGATCGTTTGTCCAGGTACAGGGGAACCGGGTCGTTGGGGAAGTAAATTTCTTCTAGGCGCTTTGCGATACCAATTACAGCCACTTGGTTTTGCAATCCCAGTTCTTTCAGTGCATGCAGGGCGGCGTTTAATTGTCCTTTGCCCCCGTCAATCACAATGAGTTGGGGCAAGGTTTCGGGTTGTTCAAGGCAGCTGCGGTAGCGCCGAGAAATCACCTCTTTCATGGTTGAATAATCGTCGGGGCCTTCCACTGTTTTTACGTTGTAGTGGCGGTAATCGGCTTTGCTGGGTTTGGCATGTTTAAAGCAGACCATGGCCGAGACGGGAAACGCGCCTTGAAAGTTTGAATTGTCGAAGCATTCCATGTGTTCGGGCAGGGTTTTCAGGCGCAAATCGCGCTGCAGGGTTTCCAGAATGCGGCGGCTGTGGCGTTCGGGGTCTTTGACCGAGAGTTGGCTGAGTTTTTCTTTGCGGTGGTAGCGGATGTTGCGTTCGGCCAGGTCGAGCAGGGCCTTTTTTTCGCCCCGCTGCGGCACTTGACAGCTGAGTCCCTGAAAATCGGTGTCGGGCAAAAAGGGCAGCAGAGCCAGTTTGGCCTCGCTGTCAAAGCGCAGGCGCAGTTCCAGCATGGCCATGAGCAGCAGTTCGCTGTCGGTTTCGTCGAATCGGGGCTGCAATTCCAGGGTAAATCCTTGCACAATGGCGCCTTCAGAAATTTGCAGGTAATGCACATAGACCTCGTCGCTGTCGCGGTAAAAGGCAAACACATCCATGTGTTCCATGCCCAGTTGCACCACCACCGATTTGGCCCGAAAGCGGTCAATGCTCTCCCATTTTTGTTTGATTTTCTGGGCTTCTTCAAACTGGTATTGGGCGGCCAAATCGGTCATTTGTTGCTTTAGTTCGCGCAATAGGGAGCCGGTTTTTCCGCGGACAATGGCCCTAACTTCGGCCAGCATTTCAAGGTAATCGGCTTCGTTTTGCTCACCCACACAGGGCCCCAGGCAATTTTGCAGGTGGTATTCTAAGCATACTTTGAATTTGTTTGCGGCAATGTTTTCGGGGCTTAGGTTTAGTTTGCAGCTGCGCAGGGGGTACAGGCTGCGAATCAGTTCCAGTACGGCGCGCATGGATTTAACCGAAGCGAAGGGGCCCAGGTATTCCGAGCCGTCGGGCAGCCGTTTTCGGGTGCTAAAAATGCGGGGAAAGGGTTCTTTTTTGATGCAAATCCAGGGATAGGTTTTGTCGTCGCGCAGCAGAATGTTGTAGCGGGGCTGCAGGGCTTTAATCAGGTTGTTTTCCAGCAGCAGGGCATCCCATTCGGTTTCGGTAACCAGGGTTTCGATTCGGGCGATTTTCCGCACCAGGACGCGCAGTCGGGCGCTGTCTTGCTCCTTTTGAAAGTAGGAATTGACGCGTTTTTTCAGGTTTTTGGCCTTGCCGACGTACAGGAGTTTGCCTTCGGCATCGAAAAATCGGTACACCCCGGGCTGATCGGTCAGGGATTTCAGCTGTTCGCTCAGAGCGGCGTGGCGGGGTTCTGGCATAGCACAAAGATAGGGTTACGGAAAGCAGATTTTTCATGCCTTGGGAAAGCCTTTGGCAGATTGGATTTCAGGAATTATCCGTTGTTTAAACGTTTAATAAGCGTTTAACGAACGGATAAACGGCAAGGGGGTTCGTACCTTTGTAATGGGGGGGCGTTTTCCCCCCAGGGGGCCCGAATCGGTAGCTCGTTTGCGGGGCAGGCTTGGTCTATGGACGGAAGGCCGCATTTTATTGGTTGATTTTTTGGGCGGCGGACGGGCTTTCGCCGGTTGTCCGCGGTTGCCGAAAGGCTGGCCCAGCTGGTTTGCGGTGGCTCCTAAAGTCGCCTCCGCACCTAGCGGGCCAGGCTTCGGCACCCTTGCGGGCAACCTGGCTCAATCCCTGCCGCTGTGGCCTGACTGTCCTGCTGTGGCAATTCCATTCACAGCTAAGTTATCGGCGTCTAATTTTACAGCCACGCATTCAAGGATAAATGGGCCATAGCTTTTGCATCTCGTTTTTTAGCCACGCATGCACGAATATATGGGGTTAAGCTCTGGAGGCTAAGCTATCCGTCGCTTAATTGCCTAGCGCCGAAACCGCCCCATAAACGCAACATTCGTGCATTCGTGGCTAAGCTTTCTGCGGCTTAATTGCCTTGAGCCAATCTAGCACCAAAACCAGCTAAGCTACAACCCCTTCACCAATTCTGTTAAGGGCAAACGTTGCCTTGGAGTCCATTCTCGAGTTAAATAGGGTTCATCGAGCAGTTCAGGCATTCCGGGGTAACCCAGCACAAAAAAGCAGCCAATTTCGTGGGGGCGTTCTTCTTGCACCAAGGCAGCGGCTTTTTCGGCATCGTAGCCGCCCATTAGGTGGCCCAGAATGCCCAACTCGGCCGCTTGAATAAACATAGCCGACATGGCCGCTCCCAAATCGAACATGGCATGCCGGTTGGTCACCTTGTATTCGGGCAATTCGGTTAAGGTATAGGCCAAGCCTAAAACGGGAGCGTTCCCTGCCCAAGCTTGGTTTCCAGAACTTAATGCATTGAAAAAAGCCCGATGGCGCTCTTGGTGGCGAAAGCTGATTTCAAAGCGCCATGGCTGAGCATTCATGCTGCTGGCCGACCAGCGTGCCGCCTCAAAAATGGTGGTCAACACCTGAGCCGAAAGGGCCTCGGGGCCAAAAGAGCGGATGCTCCAGCGGTTCCGAATGGCCGGCAAAAGGGCATCGGGCAGGTTGTCGGTTTTGGCGGCATGGGCCGAAGAAATGGGAATAATCATAGCTGCATGGGAATTTCCATCAATAACGCATAGGTGCCGCTTTTGGTTGTAAATTCAAATTCATTGGCTTCGGTCATGCCTAAGGCATCTCGGCGTTGCAGGGCTTGTTCCCCGATTTGGGCATCGCCTTCCATCACAAAAAAGTACATTCCATTTCCGGGCTTTTTTGCGCTGTACCGGTGTTGGCTGCCGGCATCGGCCTCAATCAAATGAAACCAGGCGTCTTGATGAATCCAAACTCCTTCGTCGTCGGGGTTGGGAGAAAGGATTTGTTGCCAGCGGTTCTTGCGGTCGGCCGGGGTAAAAGCCAGCTGGTCGTACCGGGGTTGAACTTGTTTTTGGCGGGGAAAGACCCAGATTTGCAAGAGCTGGCAGGGCTCGGAAGCATGTCCGTTAAACTCGCTGTGCTGAATGCCTGTTCCGGCGCTCATTACTTGAATTTCTCCGGCCCGAATCAGGCCCTCGTTTCCCATGCTGTCGCGGTGTTTTAGCATGCCCGTCAACGGTATGGTGATGATCTCCATGTTGTCGTGGGGATGGGTTCCAAACCCCATTCCTCCGGCTACCTCGTCGTCGTTCAACACCCGTAAGGTTCCAAAATGAATGCGCGCAGGGTCGTAATAGCCAGCAAAACTAAAGGTGTGCCAGGTTTTTAACCAACCGTGGTTGGCGTGGCCTCGGCTGTTGGCAGCATGGAAAGTGGTTTTCATGGGATTTGGAGTTGTAGGGTTGCGGGTTAAAGCCCATATACCTTGCCGGCCAATCAAACCGGTAAAGAAGGCGCCTAGGGCTGTGGCTTTAATAAATTCGGTGCGTTTCATGGTTCTGGGAATAAGGCCGTGTTTAATTCAAATTGAAAATCAGACAAGGGGCCAAATCGGCGCATTGCTTTCACTTTTGGGTTTTGACGAAGGGCTTCAGACATAAGCCAGCGGTCGGTGGTTTCGCCAAAACTGCCGCTGAGCACCAAAACGTCAAAAGGCATTAGCTGCAGCAACCGCATGGCCGAAGGGGCATCGCTGGCCAACAAAAGTTCCCTATGTTCGCCAGTTCCCAAACGCTGCAACTGGGGCAATTGTTCGGGTTGACTGCCTGTAAGTAGAATTCGACGCATGGACATAGTAGCACCTAAACCTATTTGGTTAAAAAAACAGAGCCACCCAAGGGACTCGAACCCTCGGCCTACGCATTACGAATGCGTTGCTCTACCAACTGAGCTAGGGTGGCGGCTGGGGAAAAGCGGATTTTCCGAGGGCTAAAATACGAGAAAAGGACTGGAGTTGGTTTTGGGTTCTGCGTTTCAACTGAATTTTAGAGTGGCCCGCGGGCGGGATTGAAGCAGCTACCCCGCAAGGGTGCCGAAGCCTGGCCCGCTAGGTGCGGAGGCGACTTTAGGAGCCCCCGCAAACCAGCTGGGCCAGCCTTTCGGTACCCGCGGAGTAGCGCTGAAAGCCCGGAAACCCGCCCATAAAAATCAATTCAAACGGCTGAGCAACTGTTGAATTTGTTTGGTGCTGTATCCTTCGGCTTGGGCCAGCCTACGAATTTCGGTGGCGGGCAGAACGCTGCTCAGGAGCGACTCGATGGGGCGGCGTTGCACCCAACTGGGGCGGGCCAGCCAGCGTAAAAAGCAGCGGGCGGCCGTTTCGGGACTGTGCAGGTACATGCTGGCCAACCATGGACTTGACTTTGATTCGGCCTGCAAGCCCCAGGATTCGGCCTGTTGCACGGCCCAATTCCAATAGGCGGGGTTGCGTGCGAATCCAAAAAAATGTTGAACGCGCTCGGGCATGCTGTCGGCCTGCTGCAAAGTGGGCTGCAGGAAATTCCAAAGGCTGTCGCTGTGTGGGCTCAAAAAACCCGCCAAATCGAAGAAGCGGTCGGCGGGCGCTGAGCAAAGTGCCTGCAGCCACCAAAAAGCGTGTTCGGGGCTGGGTTGTTGAGCAATGCTGCGCTGCAGGGTAGGCAGGGATTTTTTCAGCAGTTTGCCTTGAAGTTGTTGAATAAAGACGGCCTGAGTTGGATTAAAAGAAAGGGTGTGGCCCAGCCAAACCCGGCGCAAAAAACCGGCTTTTTGAACGTAAATCCGTGCGCTGTCGGGCCAGATGCCCGAAACGAGGGCCGCCCATTGCGTGCAGCCGCGGACCGTTTTAAGGTCGGGAAATTGCAGCTGCCTGGCCCAGAAAACTAGGGAGTCAATTTGGCCTAAATCGGCCAGGGTTTGCAGCAAAACCGGGCAATCGGGAGCCTCGTAGGGCGGCCCAGATTTCCGCAAATACGCCCAAGCCGCCTTGGGGTTTTTGTTCAACACATGCAAGCGAGCCAGCATGAGGAATTCGGCGGTATCGGCAAATCCGGCCGACTCCATGAAAGAAAAATCGGAGAGTGCCAGGTTCAGGCAGGTAGAGCGGAAGCTGCTGTCGGGGCCAGACCAAGGGGCGGGGTTGCCTTGGTATTGCGAGCGGCCATCGACCCAGGCCTGAAACAATCCGGTGCTGCCCATTTCGTAGGCCATTAAGGCTCGGCGGCCCAGCAATTCAGGGTAGGGACCAAAGCGCAGAATGGCCGAATCGATGGCATGCATACCGGCTCGGCGCTGCCCATTTCGGAACAGGCACCAGGCCGTTGTTTGATGGCCTTGAGGGCAATCGGGCTCGCCGTTTCGCACCGAAAGGGCGAAAAGCAGCGCCTTTTCGCTTTCGTTTTGTTCTAGGCTTTGCAGGGCAAACCGCAGCTGCAAATCACTCCAATCGGAGCAGGAAGACAGGGGTTTAAGTTCCAAGCTTTGCACTTGGAGCAGCGGCGAAAAGGCGATTTTTTGGGCGGGCAATTCAAAGGCAAACAAAAAAAAGCCGATGAAAAAAAAAGGGCGCAGAACTGGACTCATTTTGATTTGTTCTCCCGGTCAAAAACCTTGACAACCTGTTTGTTGATAAAGCTTGGCAAGAACTTGCCTAAAAAGTAGGTCAGCTTGCCTTGGGCGGTCAAAACCAACTTGGGTTTGCGTTGCACCACGGCATTCAGGGTGTGGATGGCGACCTGAGCTGCCGTCATCATTTTCTGCTCGTCGCGGGGCGATTCGCCTTGGGGCTTGCCTTGGGCGTTTAGGGCGGTATTGCGGATGTTGGAAGCGGTAAATCCGGGGCAGCAAATCAACACATGCAATCCTGAATCGTGGTTTTCAAGGCGAATGGCTTCAAGGAGTCCGTGCACAGCGAACTTCGAGGCGCAATACCCGGTGCGGCCGGGCAGGCCTTGAAAACCGGCTACCGAAGAAATGCCAACCAAAGAACCTTGGCTTTTAAGCAGCAGGGGCATGGCGTAGCGAGAACAGAAGGCGGTACCCCAAAAATTCACATCCATAACTTGCTTGAGCACGTTTAAATCGACTTCGTGAAACAGGGCGCGCATGGAAATGCCGGCGTTGTTGATCAGCACATCGAGTTGTCCGTATTGGGCCTCGATGGCCTGAATAAATTGCTGGCATTGGGATTCTTGGCTCACATCGACGGTCATGCATAGGCAAGGTTGGCCTAAGGCTTCTACTTCTAGGCGAAGCGATTCAAGCTGAGCGGCATTGCGTGCACATGCAGCAATTCGGGCTCCACGCCGCGCTCCCTCAATGGCCAGAGCCCTTCCAATGCCTGAAGTAGCGCCGGTAATGGCCAAAACAGAATTTTTCATATCAACGCAAAGTACATTTTTTATCTTTGAGCATGGTTTATGCGGTTGAAAAGGTAGAAAATAAAGCGCAAATACGGAGGTTTCATGCCTTGCCTTTTGCGTTGTACAAGAGCAATCCGCTGTGGATTCCGCATTTAAAGCAAGACGTGGAAAAGGTATTTGATGCGGGCAAAAACAAAGCGTTTCGGGGCGGAGAGGCCCAGCGTTGGTTGTTGCGTGATTCGGCGGGGCGCGATGTAGGTCGAGTGGCGGCCTTTTACAACCAAAAAACGGCTAAATCGTTTGCCCAACCAACGGGAGGCCTGGGTTTTTTCGAGTGCATAAACGATGTAGAGGCAGCCTTTGCCTTGTTTGACTGCTGCAAGGCCTGGTTGCAGGAACGGGGCATGGAGGCCATGGATGGCCCCATCAATTTTGGAGAAAAGAACGCGTTTTGGGGATTATTGACCGAGGGATTTGAGCATGAGCCGGCCTATCAAATCAACTACAATCCATCGTATTATCAAGGCTTTTTTGAGTTGTATGGCTTTAAAACCTACTATGAGCAGTATGTTTTTTGGCGGCGGACCGATGCCCCGGCTCAAGAGATTTTTGTGCGGAAAGCCGAAATGCTCAAGTTTGTTGAAGGCTTTGAGGTGCGAAGCGTGCGTGGGGTATCGGAGGAGCAGCTGGCCCTGGATTTTGTGTCGGTGTACAACGAATCTTGGGGCAATCATGCTGGGTTTAGTCCCATGAAACTGGCCCAAGCCCAAGCGATTATGAAAGCCATAAAACCGGTGAAAGACCCCGACATCAGTTTGTTTGCCTTTTATAAAAACAAGCCCATTGGATTTTACATCAACTTGCCTGAATTAAACCAAATATTCAAGCATGTACATGGGAATCTGAATGTGTGGGGGAAACTGGTGTTTTTGTGGCATAAATGGAGAAAGACGCCCCACACCATGTATGGAATTGTATTTGGGATTGTTCCAGAATGGCAGGGCAGAGGGGTAGAGGGGGCCATGATAAAATACGCAGAGGACCACATCGTACCTAAGGGGCAGTATGTGGATACAATACTGACTTGGATTGGGGATTTCAACCTAAAGATGTTGCGGATATGCGAAAACTTGAATGCGCAGCGGCAAAGGACCTTGATAACCTATCGGTACTTGTTTGATCGGGAAAAACCGTTTGAGCGGCATCCTTTTATTGGAAAGAAATGAAACAGGGCAACAAGCGGCTCCTGATATTATGTCCGTATCCGCCTGGAGCGGCGCCAAGCCAGCGTTTTCGGTTTGAGCAATACATAGGCATTTTGAGTGCCGATGGATGGGAAATTCAGCAGGAACCCTTTTGGGATGCCCAGAGTTGGGAAATATTGTACCAATCAGGGCAGATTTGGCGCAAGATCAGGGCCTTGCTTCGAGGCTATTGGCGAAGGACAAGGTTGGTGTTTTGGGCCAATCGGTTTCAGGTGGTTTTGGTACACCGGGAATTGTCGCCGATGGGCTTGCCTTGGGTAGCGTGGGTATTGACACGGGTGCTAAAAAAGCCCATGATTTTTGATTTTGACGATGCCATTTGGATTCCGAATACCAGCCAGAACAACCGATGGACATTGGGATTAAGATCGAATGGAAACACCGCGCGGTTAATTCGGATGTCGAGTTTGGTTTTTGCCGGGAATGCATTTTTAGCGGAGTATGCCCGCAGTTGTGGTGGAGGGGCAAGGATCGAGATAATGCCAACCATAATAGATACCGAGGGGCACCACAACCGGGTATCAAGCCCAAGAAAAGACAGGTTTGTAGTGGGCTGGACAGGTTCCCACTCTACCCTAACGTATTTGGACGACTTAAAACCCATAATGGAGCAATTGGCGGAAGAGTTTCCGGTTTGCTGGGTGGTGGTATCGGATGTTCGCCCCAGTTTTGATTGTTCTTTTTTGGAATTTAGGCCATGGTCAAAAGAAACCGAAGTAGAAAGTCTGTTGGATTTTCATGTGGGGGTAATGCCCTTGCGGGCCGATGCCTGGGCCGAGGGCAAGTGTGGATTTAAGGCTTTGCAGTATTTGGCTTTGGGTATTCCGGCGGTGGTTTCGCCGGTAGGGGTAAACAAAGAAATTGTGCAAGAGGCTGAAAATGGATATTTGTGTTCAGCGCCAGAGGAATGGCTTGGGCGGCTGCGGGAAATGGCATCGAATGGCCCGCTTTTGGCGAGGTTGTCAAAAAATACCCGGCAGGGAATTGTTGAAAAATACTCGGTTTTGTCGCAAGCACATCGCTATTTGGAACAAGTAAACGGGCTGTTGAAACACTAAAAAATCAGGGAAGATGCGAATGCACCAAATTTTCCTTTAATTTTGAACCTTGCATTCAAACTACATGCGATGGAATTAAAAGAAATTCAAGAGTTAATTAAATTCGTTGCCAAGGCTGGAGTGTCTGAGGTAGAATTGGAATCAAAGGGGTTTAAGATTGTGATAAAAACACAGAATAAAGCCCCAGAAAACACGGTAACCTATGTACAGGCTGCGGTTCCGCAGGCAGCACCAACACCGGCAGCACCGGCGGTACTTCCGCAGGCAGCACCGGCAGTGCCCACCGAAGATTTGAGCAAATACATCACCGTAAAGGCTCCGATGGTTGGCACATTTTACCGGCGTCCTTCGCCCGACAAGCCCTTGTTTGCGAATGTGGGCGACGAATTAAAGGTTGGAAGTGTATTGTGCATCATCGAAGCCATGAAATTGTTCAATGAAATTGAATCGGAGGTATCGGGCAGAGTGGTTAAAATTTTGGTGGACGATGCTTCGCCGGTTGAATACGACCAACCCTTGTTCTTGATTGACCCTTCGTAATTAGGGGGTAAGTTTCACCTAAAAGCAACGATTTTGTTTAAAAAAATACTCATTGCCAACCGGGGCGAAATTGCCTTGAGGGTAATACGCACTTGCCGTGAAATGGGCATTAAAACGGTGGCCGTATATTCTACTGCCGATCGGGAAAGCCTGCACGTTCGATTTGCCGACGAGGCGGTTTGCATTGGCCCTGCTCCGAGCAAAGAATCGTACCTAAATATGGCCGCCATCATTTCGGCGGCCGAAATCACCAACTCGGATGGCATCCATCCGGGCTACGGGTTTTTGTCGGAAAATGCCAAGTTTTCGCATATTTGCGAAGACCACGGCATAAAATTCATAGGGCCTTCTCCTGAAATGATCCGGGCAATGGGCGACAAGGCTACGGCCAAATCGACCATGATAAAGGCGGGTGTGCCGACGGTTCCGGGCAGCGAAGGATTGATAGACACGCTGAAAGATGCGTTGAAAGCGGCCAAAGAAATTGTGTATCCGGTCATGATAAAGGCTACGGCTGGCGGTGGAGGCAAAGGCATGCGCATTATTCGCAGCGACGAAGAATTAAAGGTGGAGTGGGACAAAGCCCGTGCCGAAGCCGGAGCCGCCTTTGGCAACGATGGCATGTACATGGAGAAATTCATAGAGGAACCCCGGCACATTGAAATCCAGATTGCGGGCGACCAAACAGGCAAAGCCTGTCATTTGTCTGAGCGGGATTGCTCGGTGCAGCGCAGGCACCAGAAGTTGGTAGAGGAAACTCCTTCGCCTTTTATGGACGACAACCTGAGGGAGGCCATGGGCAATGCCGCCATTAAAGCGGCCGAAGCCATTCGATATGAAGGGGTAGGAACTGTGGAGTTTTTGGTGGACAAACACAAAAACTTCTACTTTATGGAAATGAATACCCGAATTCAAGTTGAACATCCCATAACAGAAGAAGTCATCAATTTTGATTTAATCAAAGAGCAAATCAAAATTGCTTCGGGCATTCCGATTTCAGGAAAAAACTACTATCCAGAAAAACACGCTATTGAGTGCCGAATCAATGCAGAAGACCCCCACAACGGTTTTCGGCCCAGTCCCGGAAAAATAACCACCCTGCATGTGCCGGGCGGTCATGGTGTTCGGGTTGACACCCATGTGTATGCCGGCTATACCATTCCGCCCCATTACGACTCTTTGATTGCCAAATTGATTGTAGTGCACCAAACACGGGAGGAGGCCATCGATAAAATGCTTCGAGCCTTGCAGGAATTTGTGATTGAGGGGGTGAAAACAACCATTCCCTTCCACATTCAACTGATGCAAGACGAGCGGTTTCGAAAAGGCGACTACACCACCAAATTCATGGATGATTTTGTGCTAAAATAAGGGCACAAACCATGAAGCAGGTACTTCGTATTTTGGGGAGAATCATCCAAATTCCGTACATGGTATGGGCTTTTATTTGGTTTATTGTGTTGATGTTGGGTGCCGCGTTGTGGGCCATTCCCGTGTATGCTGTGCTGGGGTCAAAAGGCCAAAAAATCATATTTCCGGCCTATAAGGTTTGGGCACGGTGTTGGTTTTTACTTTGTGGCATTTGGGTAGTGGTTGAAAACCGGAAGTACATAATGGCTGCCGAGCCGGCGATTATTGCGGCGAATCATTCCTCACACATAGATGTTTTGAATGGGGCCTTGGCTTCTCCACTAATGGTACGGGCCTTGGTTAAACTTGAATTAAAAAAAATACCTGTGTTGGGGTATATGTTTCAAACCAGCAGTGTTTTTGTGGACCGGTCCTCGGCTGAAAGTCGAAGGCGCAGCGTAGAGCGTTTGCAACGCACTTTAACGGCGGGGTTTTCCCTGTTTTTGTTTCCGGAAGGCACTCGAAACAGAAGCAGCAAAGCGCTTACTCCGTTTCACGATGGGGCTTTCCGCATAGCCATCTTATCGCAAAGGCCTATTGTACCTTTGGTGGTGTTGGGGGCAACCAAAGTGATGCCGATGAAAGGCATTTCCTTGCGGCCGGGCCGCATCCGTTGCCGGTATTTGCCGGCGATACCAACCAAGGGCATGAAGGATTCCGATTTGCATGCACTGAAAGAACAGGTTTATGGGTTGATGGAGGCCGAATTGCTGCGGGAGCAAGGAGAGCTGTATGCCTAATGGACCTTTAGCCTGCCCGCTCTGCATCAATATTCCTTACCTTTGAACCATGAACCGCTTGCCCAAAAAATGAAGTGCCGAATTCCCATAAACGGCTTCTTGACCTGGACAGTCCTAGGTTTGTTGTTGACCGGCTGCAAGGTAAGTTTGTCGGGCATTTCGATTCCTGAAGCGGCAAATACCGTTTCGGTTGAGAACTTTGAAAACCAAGCGGCCCAAACCAACCCCTCTTTTCCCCAACAAATAACGGAAGAGGTCAGGCAGCGGTTTTTATCGCAAACCCGATTGCAGGTAATCAATTCGAACGGAGACTTGGGTTTTTCGGGCAGCATAACCCAATATCAAACCCAATCTTTGGCCTTGACAGGCAATGAAACCTCGGCTTTGACCCGCCTAAATATATCGGTCAAGGTAAAGTTTGACAACCGCTTGAATCCCGACAAAAGCTTTGAGAAAACCTTTAGCCGGTTTGCCGATTTCCAAGCCAATCAACCTTTATCGGCGGTAGAATCGGCTTTGCTGCAAGAGATATCTGAGCAGTTGGTTCAGGATATTTTCAACGAAGCGTTTTTGGATTGGTAGGGGTTGGGCCGTAGAATTGTTGGGCCTGGCAAAAAATGAACATTTAAACGCAAAAAAGCAGGATGCGCTAAGGGGGGGCATGTTGAGCACCGCGGGGTTTCGCCCTGTGTTTAGATGGGAGTCCTTTGCTGCGCCGGGGCGAAGGGCTTCAAAACGAGGCCGAAAAATTCCCATTTGGCCTGAAAGGATTGCCTGTAAAGTTGTACCGAATTAGCATTGAAGATCCCCAGGAAAGGTTGGGGCATTGGCTTTTAATTAAGGGCCAAAGGTCTCCACATCGTTCCCTTCCGCATCTTTTTTCCGGCCCATAGAATTTAAGTCGATGGTATCGGTGCGGCTTTTTGGCTGGGGATTTCCCGCCTGATTTTTACGTTGTTCGTACCTTTTGGCCAGCCAAGAAATCAGACGAAAGACCAGATAGGCTATAAACGCCGTTCGAACGATGGCCCAGAATTTCATTTTTTATCGGCTTAGATATAGGTTTCGTTCCGAATAGATTTTGGTAAAGAATCTATCGCGCAGGTTGTCGATGAAATAAATTGCCTCGCCGGTGCTTTTCATTTCGGGGCCCAATTCTTTGTTGACGTTCGGGAATTTAGAAAAGGAGAACACCGGAATTTTAATGGCGTAGCCTTCGAGTTTGGGCTCGTAGGTAAAATCGGAAATTCGATGGGTACCCAACATCAGTTTGGTTGCCCAATTCACGTAGGGCTGCTGATAGGCTTTGCAAATAAAGGGAACGGTGCGTGAGGCACGGGGGTTGGCTTCAATCACATAGACTTGGTCGTCTTTGATGGCGAACTGCACGTTTATCAATCCCTTTACCTGCATGGTTTGGGCTATTTTGATGACGTATTCTTCCATTTTCTCCATAACAAGCGCTCCCAGGTTGTAGGGTGGCAGAACAGCGTAGGAGTCGCCCGAGTGAATGCCGGCCGGTTCAATGTGTTGCATCATTCCAATGATCAGCACCTCGTCGCCGTCGCAGAGGGCATCGACTTCTGCCTCAACGGTTCGTTCTAAAAAATGGTCGAGCAGCACTTTGTTTCCTGGGATATCTCGGAACAATTCGATCAAGTGCGATTCCATTTCTTCGTCGTTCAGTACGATTTTCATTTTTTGCCCGCCCAGAACATACGACGGGCGCACCAGCAAGGGGAATCCTAGGACTTTGGATAGAACTAGGGCCTCATCGACGGTTTCAACGGTTCCGAATTTGGGGTAGGGAATGTCCAAGGATTTCAACAGGTTTGAGAACCTTCCCCGGTCTTCGGCCCAGTCGAGGGATTCGTAGGTGGTACCGAGGATAGGAATTCCGAATCGGTTTAATTTTTCGGCCAGTTTTAGGGCTGTTTGTCCGCCCAACTGAACCACCACACCCAAGGGTTTTTCATGTTCAATAATGTCGTACAGGTGCTCCCAAAAAACGGGTTCAAAATACAGTTTGTCGGCCGTATCGGGGTCGGTTGAAACCGTTTCGGGATTGCAGTTCACCATAATGGCTTCGAAGCCCATTTCGCGTGTGGCCAGGACACCGTGAACGCAGCAGTAATCAAATTCAATGCCTTGGCCAATGCGGTTGGGGCCCGAGCCTAAGATGATTACTTTGGGTCGATCGCTCAATACCGACTCGTTTTCCTCGTCGAAGGTAGAATACAGGTAGGGAGTAAAAGCCTCGAATTCGGCGGCGCAGGTATCCACCTTTTTCCACACCCGTTTTACGCCCAAGGACTTTCGGTAGGCACTGACCTCGCTTTCTAGTCGGCCGGTTACATGTGCGATTTGCCGGTCGGCGAATCCTTTTTGTTTTAAGATGCGTAGGGTTTGGGCATCGTAGGATTCAAGTTGGGTTTGCTGCATGGATTTTTCCATGAGGGCAAGTTCTTGAATTTGACTTAAGAACCAGGTGTTTATTTGGGTAGCGCGGTGAACGGTTGAGAGGGGCATTCCGAGCAAAAAAGCGTCATAGACATGAAAGATGCGGTTCCAACTTGGGTTTTCAAGGCTGTGAAGAATTTCATCGCGGTTGGTTTTTCCTTTGCCGTCGGCCCCAAGTCCGTTTCGGGAAATTTCCAAGCTTTGTGCGGCCTTTTGAATTGCCTCTTGGAAAGAACGTCCAATGCCCATGACCTCGCCCACGGATTTCATTTGCAATCCCAGGCGGGTATCGGCTCCTTTGAACTTGTCAAAGTTCCATCGGGGAATTTTAACAATCACATAATCGAGGGTGGGTTCAAACAGGGCGGTGGTGCCCGTAATTGGGTTTTTTAATTCATCTAAGGTGTATCCGATGGCCAATTTAGCGGCAATTCGTGCAATGGGATATCCGGTGGCTTTGCTGGCCAGGGCAGAGGAGCGGCTTACCCGAGGATTGATTTCGATGGCCATGATATCGCTCGTTTCGGGGTGTGCGGCGAACTGCACGTTGCAGCCTCCCGAAAAATTACCGATGGAGCGCATCATCAAGATGGCCATGTTGCGCATGTTTTGGTACACCGTATCGGGCAAGGTCATGGCCGGCGCCACGGTAATGGAATCGCCCGTATGCACACCCATGGGGTCCACGTTTTCGATGCTGCAAATAATAATCACATTGTCGTTGGCGTCGCGCAGCAATTCAAGTTCAAATTCGCCCCAGCCTGAGATGGATTTTTCAATGAGGACCTCGTGGATGGGGCTGGCGTGCAATCCCCGGTCTAGCAGGGCTTCAAATTCGGAGCGGTCTTTCACAAAAGCTCCACCGGTTCCGCCCAAGGTAAAAGAGGGGCGAATAACCAAGGGGAAGCCGATGCGTTGGGCGATGTCTTTGCCTTCGAGCAGCGAATTTGCGGTGGCCGATGGGGCTACAGGAACGCCGATTTGGTGCATCAATTGCCGAAACTGCTCCCGGTCTTCGGTGCGGTCAATGGCCTCTACATCGACGCCAATTAGGCGAACCCCATGCTTTTCCCAGATGCCGGCATCAAAGCACTCCTTGCATAGATTTAGGGCGGTTTGACCGCCCATGGTAGGCAGAACAGCATCGATGTTTTCTTCTTGAAGAATGGCTTCGATGGATTCAGGAGTAAGAGGTTTCAGGTAAATGCGGTCGGCCATGACCGGGTCGGTCATAATGGTTGCGGGGTTGCTGTTGATCAGCACCACGCGTATGCCTTCTTCGCGCAGGGCGCGTGCGGCTTGGCTTCCAGAATAGTCGAATTCGCAGGCCTGACCGATCACAATCGGGCCGCTTCCAATAATTAAAACCGAGTGTAAAGAGGAATCCAAAGGCATAGCTCGCTTTTGGATTTCAAAGGTAAGAAACTTTCCTGAGCTGGGAGTTGGGTTGGGGTGTTAAAGGGCGGGGGCTTTTCTTTGAACATGGATTTCAACCATATAATGAACCCTTTGGCTTGCTGGCCGCCCGCGGCAGGGATTGACGAGGCTTGCCCGCAAGGGACGAAACGGATGCCAGCCCTGGCGCGGCAGAGCGACGTGAGGAGCTACTGCCGGGCATGGGCTGGCCCGTTTTCGGACCGCGGACAAGCCCGGAAAGCCCGGCTGCCGCCCAAAAAAAGGAATTAAGGACTGACCAAATTGAAGGTAACCTGCACGAACCACGTGTGGGCCAACGTGTTTTCAAGCACGTACTTTTGGTCGCCAAAGAAGCCGCGGAAAAATTCGGTGTTGTTGGGGCCAAAACTATCTACCTCAAAGGCATAATTGTAGCGCAAACCCGCTTGTATTCCAATCCAATAGAATTTCGACAAGGAGCGTTGATATTCCAAGCGCAAACGCAGTTCGCTGCGGCGCAATTCCAAGTTGGGACTGGTCACCGAAATGTCGGAATCTGCATTTTCTAGCCTGTAGCTTTGGCCTTCAAGCTCAAAACCTACCGTAGCCAAACTGCGGGAGCTAAAGGTTCGGCGCAGGCTGCCGCGTGCTGGCAGCAGGCATTCAACACCCCATTTTCCGCTGGCCGAGGTCCAATTGAGCAGCACCACCGGCACGTAGTTTAACTCGCCCACCCGATAGGTGCGGCTAATGCCGGCTCCCCACATAAACCGGTCGCTGACCTTACGGCCATACATCAAAGCTCCTGAATAGCGCAGGTTGCCAAAGGAGGGCAATCGTTTCCATCCAAAATCGCCGCTGGCATCGGCAGATGCCTGAATCAACAGAAAATTCTTTTCGTCGAAGGGTTTAAACAAGGTAAATCCCAAGCCAGCCGAGCGCAGGCCGTTTCGCGACAGCCACTGTTGCAAGGGATTGGTTAGGGAACCTGCATTTTCAAACAGATAATACTGGTCTTGGTAGTTGAGGTTCATTTGCCAAATGAGGTTGTTCCGAGAAATCAGCGGAATGTTGGCCTGAAAGCGCAGGCCATGGGAAAGGCCAATGCGGGAGGCGGCGGTGTCGGTCGACAGGGAAGTATGGGCAGGATCAACCGCAGCGGGGGTGCTTAGGCTTGCCCCGCCAACGGCTTCGTAGCCAATGCTGATTAGGCGGGCAGGACTTAGATTGAGCACCTTTGAGGTGCAAAACCGCTTGGCGCCCTTGTCGGCAAAATCCAGATTGCCGTACATGTCCCAATCTTCGTCGGCCGTAGTGCTGTCGGTTTGAGAGAACCCAAGCAAAGGCAAAAGGAGCAGTGCTCCGAGCAACAATCGATTCAGCATGGGCATTATTTAGCGGGGATTTGAAGGCGCTTCCACACATCGGTGCGTCCAAAAGTAGAAATGCCAATGTACCCACGAATGTCAAGGGTATTGGGGTCTTTCATGGTTATGGTGCAGCTGTAGGTGCTTCCGTTTTCTGGGTCGTAAATGCTGCCTTCGGCCCAAGCGTTGTTTCCTGAATAGGTAAAATCTTTCAGCAAACGGTACCCTTTTAATGGCACGGAGCGCAGGGCCTCGTCGGGATTGTTTTTATCGGTTTTAGGCTGCTGAGATTTGGGGTCTAAGGGCTCCCGAAGCCAAACGATTTTGCCGTAGTATTTGGGGCCAATTTTTTCAATTTTGACTCGGGCTTTGCCGTTGCTGGGTTCCCAAACACCGAGCAGGCGATCGGCGTCGGCTTGAGCCGAAAGGCCAAGGTTGAGCGAAAAGAACAGGAGGGCAAGTGTAGATTTCAAGAACAGATTCATGGGGTTTAGGTTTAATAGGTGATTTCAAAGACAAGGTTTCCGAGCAGGGTTAGGGTTTCTTCATGGTCGGCCTTAAGGTCGGCATCCAGAACCAAGTAAAAGGTACCTTCGCTAAAAAAAGCTTTCAGGTCTGATTCGGCTGAAACGCCAAGTTTGGCTTGGCCGGTATTGGCTGGCAGGGGGTTGAGCACGGCAGCGGTTAGGGATTCGCTGGCGTTGCCCATGAGGGCTAGGGAGAAGCTGCGGAACAAATCCAGAGATTGCCCGGGAGCGGGGCTAATCACTGCCGAGCGCAAACGAACCGAGGCGATGCGTTCTTTGGAAAATCCGGCAGAATCGGCCAGCAGGCTTGGGTCAATCGTATGGCTCAAGGTAAAGGTATTGGCACCTTCAAAATAGGGCCCGGCCGATTCGAAGACCACGTCGCTTAGGGTGTAGCTGCTTGTTTTTGAGGAGGTATTGCAGCCCATCGTCAAAAATAGGGCGGCGGAGAGAAAAAGGGCGAGTTGTTTCATTGGGGAAAGATAAAAATTAGTTTAGACCTTCCGCTTTGAGGGCTCATTTTTTTAGCCTTCTGCAATGCTTAGTACAAGGAGTGGTTCGGCGATTGTGCGTGTTTAAATGCAACTCATGTCATTTGCCGCAAAAGCCTGAACTTCAATACAATAGAATCATAGTTTAGATTTGGGTATAAATTGGGTGTAATAAAATCTATGCCATCTCTACCTGATTATTGACCTCTAAATTTCAATTTTAAGGGTTTGGCGACTCGTGGGCAAAAATACTGCGAACGCAGTTTGCAAGTGGTGTTAAAGCAAGCCCTGCAAAAGGTTGGCAACCCAAAACAGGCTCGGCCGCATTGGTCGCGGCGCAGCTATGCTATCCGTCTATTTGGATCGGGAACAGACCTTAGGTACATTCAGGACCTGTTAGGGCATAGCAGCAGCAAAACCACCGAGATATACACCCATTTAAGTACCAAAAACCTGCAACAAATCCGTTCGCCCTTTGACGATTTGTAAAATATCTATACTTTAGATAGCGGGAAATAAAACTTCGCCTATACATCCAAATCTGCGAATTGGGGAAGTTTTATAGCGCCTATAAATGAGTTAGCGTTCATTGGAAAAACAGAAACGACACAGAAAAACAGAAATAAAACGATAAATAAAAACGGGTATTCACAATTAAAAACAAAACAACATGACAAAAAACAAATCAAGACCCTTTGCAATGTTGCTGGCAGGACTGCTATGGGGTAGCTTGGCTCAAGCTCAAGAGTCTGCCAATTCCTCAGGTGGTAATGCCTCTGGAAGCGGTGGAACAGTTGCTTACAGTATTGGGCAGGTATTTTACACCTCCAATTCAGGAAGTAGTGGAACTGTTGACCAAGGCGTTCAACATGCTTACGAAATTTATTCTGTTGGTATTAATGAAACAAATCTAAACATTTCACTCACTGCTTTTCCAAATCCGACAACGGAAAATTTAACCTTGCAGATAAGTGACTTCATCAACGAGAAGTTATTCTATCAGCTTTATGATTTGCAAGGTAAACTGTTAACCAGTGGTCAAGTAACAGCAAAGCAAACACAGATAAACACATCAAGTTTGCCCTCTGCAACTTACTTTATCAATGTTGTAAACCAAGAAAATATAAAAGTTCAATCATTTAAAATCATCAAAAACTAAAAAATCATGAAAAAAATAATTACAATCTGTGCAGCAATTTTAATTACTGCAAGTGTGTTTGCTCAAGCACCAAACAAAATGAGCTATCAAGCAGTAATTCGTAATACTTCAAACGCTCTAGTAACAAGCTCTGCTGTTGGTATGCAAATTAGTATTTTACAAGGTTCATCAACCGGAACTCCTGTATATGTAGAAACGCAAACACCAACTACAAATGCCAATGGGTTAGCAAGTATAGAAATTGGCGGTGGAACAGTTGTGTCAGGTAACTTCGCTACTATTGACTGGGCAAACGGCCCTTATTTTGTAAAAACTGAAACTGACCCAACTGGTGGTACAAGCTATTCCATTACAAGCACCAGCCAGTTGTTGAGTGTTCCTTATGCTTTGTATGCTGCAAATGCGGGCAACGCCAGTGGCAGTGGTAATTTTACCCACTACATAGGTGAAGCATTTGGCGGTGGCGTAATTTTTCATTTATGGAAAGATGCACAAGGAGTAGAGCACGGTTTGATAGTAGATAAAACAGATTTGAGCACAAGCCAAATTTGGAGTAATGTTTCTACCCTAATTGGTGTTTCTGCACAGAGTAGTTGGGATGGCTTAGGTAATAGTAATGCTATTATTAGCCAAGTAGGCCATACCAATAGTGCCGCGGGACTTTGTATTAATTCAACAAATAATGGGCAGACTGATTGGTATTTACCGTCACAAAACGAACTAAGTATATTATGGAATAATTTATTAACTGTAAATAGGTCATTAATTATTAATAGTGGCTCTGAAGTAGGAAACTTTGGATATTGGTCATCTACTGAGGATTTATCTAATATGGTGGGTCGAACATATTTTGGTGCAGGATCAACTTACGGTAATAATAAAAACGATTTATTTCGAGTTAGAGCAATCAGAGCTTTCTAAATGAAAGTAATAAACCTCAAAAAAAACCAACGAAACGCTAACAGCAGCTAAAAGAAATTGGCTGCAATCTGTACCGCTGAAACATTTGTGGTAAAAGAAAAATTCTTCTCCGCAAAAGCATCTCGGTTAAAACCCGCCAACTTCTTTTAGCCGCAAAACGTTAAGGGCAAGCTAATTTGACTCCGATAATTTATTGCATGAAAGAAAAGAATTATCTATCAAAACAAAATTCAGAGAAAGGAATACTTCCTGTGCATTCTCTTGATAACGATTCTAGCCAAATAAATATTTTA
>CAILUT010000033.1 GCA_903837495.1 uncultured Flavobacteriales bacterium
GGAAGAAGCCAGAGGTCAAATTATCTCCGATTATTCTGGATTCTTGGAGACGAAGTGGGTTGAGGAGTTGAAGGCGAAATATCCTGTAAACGTAAATTTAGAGGTGCTATACCAATTGATAGATCCATGATTAATGCCTTTAGGGTCGGAATAGCTGTTTGGAGCCTACCTTTGTTTTTTGGCTGTTCGAGCGGGAGTACCCCCTCGAATACCAACAATGTCATTGCAAGGGTTGGGAATTCAACACTATCGCCTGAAGATATTATAGGCTTGAATTTTGGAGACAATCCCGAAGACAGTTTGATTTTGCTGGGTTCTTTTGCCCATAAGTGGGTTGAGGAGCAAGTGCTGTATCAGCGGGCACAAAAAGAACTGGCCAGCAGCTCATCCACCTTCGAAAAGCAATTGGAGGCATATCGAAAGTCGCTGTTTATTTATTCATATCAACAGCAATTGGTGGGCGAAAGCATGGATACTGTGATTTCAGACCAGGCTGTTGAGGCCTATTACCGGCAAAATGAGAAGCATTTTTTGCTCAAAAGCGACATCCTGAAATTCCGCTTGGCCGTTTTTCCTTCGAAAGCCGCCCTCACAGCTAAAATTAAAAAGGCATTTACCGATTCGGAAACCAAGAATGTCCCTGCTCTTGAATCTTTCTTAAGGGTGAAAGCAAAGTCCTTTTTTCTGAACGATACCTCTTGGATTTCTGTCTCGGAGGTTTCGAAATTGCTGCCTGCTAATTTTGATTTGGACCGAGGGCGCCTCACAAAAAATACGCTGTTCGAGATTCAGGATTCGACAGGTTTGAATTGGCTCTGGATTCGAGATGTGAAAATGAAAAAAACCGTTTCGCCCTTGGAGTTTGAAATTCCGCGGATTCGAGCCATATTGCTGCACCAAAAGAAACAAATTTTCTTGAATGACCTGCAACGCAAATGGGTTCAGGAAGCATTAACCGAAAAAAACGCAGAAATATATGTGGGAACCGCCAACCCTTAAGTCCATAGGCTGGATTTTATCAACCCTGTTTTTGTCGGCCGGCATTCAGGCCCAGACGGTGGTGGATGAAATTGTCGCTGTTGTTGGGGCTTCCCCTGTCTTGCAATCGGACGTTGAAATCCGTTCGTTTCAAATGGAAGCCGATGAACGCGGAAACAGAGTTCGTTCTGTAAGCCGCTGCGAAGTGCTTGAGGACATACTGATTCAAAAAATTTTGGTGGCCCAAGCCGTTTTAGATTCGGTGATTATTGAAGACGACGAAGTGAATGCCGAAATCGACCGCCGCATCAATATGCAAGTGGCTCAGGCCGGTGGCCGGGAACGCCTTGAAAAACTGATGGGCAGAACCCTAGATAACCTTCGGTTGGATATCCGCGACAATGTGTACGACGATTTGGTTATTCAACGCATGCAATTTAAAATCACAGGCGAGGTTCAAGTTACCCCCTCTGAGGTGAAAAAATACTTTGATCGCATCCCCAAGGATTCCTTGCCCCTGATACCCGGGGAAGTTGAGCTCTCACACATTGCCATAATTCCAGAAGTACGACAGGAGGAAAATGAACGGGTGTTGCAGGCCTTAGAAAAACTAAAGAGTGAATTGGAAAAAGGGAGCAGTTTTTGCATCAAAGCAAAGTTTTATTCAGAAGACCCCGGATCGGCCGAAAATTGCGGTGAACTCGGATTTATGAAGCGAGACGATCTGGTTCCTGAATTTTCGGCCGTAGCTTTTTCCCTTGAACCCAAACAAATTTCGGCCCCAGTGAAGACCCAATTTGGATACCATATCATAGAACTGCTGGATAAAAGAGGGCAATACGCCAACTTTAGGCATATTTTAATGCGCCCAAAAGTTTCTTTGACCGATTTGGTTGCAGCGGAAGAACAGTTAAATGAAATTATTCTGCAATTGGATTCGGTCTCGTTTTCAAATTTAGCCATACGGTACAGCAATGACAAAGAAACGGCCAACAATGGTGGACGCTTGATGAATCCGAATACCGGAGCCGGCCGATTTATGCTCGAGGAATTGGATCCGACAACCTATCAATTGCTGAGCAATTTAAACGAAGGCCAGCATTCAAAACTTCAAGTATCTTCAACGGCCGAAGGACAAAAAATGGTTCGGGTGCTTTACATTGAAAAACGCATTGATGCCCATACCGCATCGCTGGAACAAGATTATGCCCGAATACAACAAGCTGCCCTGAGCGAGAAGAAAATGGACGTTTTGAAAACGTGGATTGAAAAGCGCAAGAAAAACCTACACATTTCGGTGCAAGGGTACTCAGATACCTGCCCAGAACTTAGAAAATGGAATCCATGAATCAATATTTTTCAACCGACACCCAAGGGGTAGAAGCATTGGCCGAACGCTATACTGCGTTCAAGAAAGAAATCGCTCGGGTCATTGTGGGGCAAGATGAAGTTGTGGCTCAACTCAGTTTAGCCCTATTTGGAGGTGGGCATTGCCTGTTGGTGGGGGTTCCCGGTTTGGCAAAAACACTCCTTATTCAAACCGTATCTAGAGCTCTTGGTCTTGAATTTCAACGAATCCAGTTTACCCCCGACCTCATGCCTAGCGACATTACGGGTTCGGAAATATTAAATGAGCAACGGAAATTCGAGTTTCAGGCAGGGCCCTTGTTTGCCAATATTGTATTGGCCGACGAAATAAACCGAACGCCCCCCAAAACACAGGCAGCCTTGTTGGAAGCCATGCAGGAAAAAGCCGTTACGGTTGCAGGTAAAAGATACGAACTGCCCAAACCATTTTTTGTTTTAGCAACTCAAAACCCAATTGAGCAAGAAGGAACATATCCGCTACCCGAAGCACAATTGGATCGATTTATGTTTCAGTTGGAATTGGGATATCCCAGTTTTGAAGAGGAAGTGCAAATTGTTCGGCAAACTACCGCCGATTATGCCCCAGAGCTTCAAACCATAATGGACGGAACTTTAATTTCTGCTTTTCAGGATTTGGTGCGCCGAATTCCTGTTACCGACCATGTTTTAGAGTATGCGGTAGGAGTGGTAGCTAAAACAAGGCCTTTTGAATCGAGGGCCGATGCCTTGGCAAAAGAATACCTAAGCTGGGGAGCCGGCCCTAGGGCAAGTCAGAATTTAATTCTGGGTGCAAAAGCCCATGCAGCCATGCACGGACGCTTTACCCCCGACATTGATGATGTAAAATCCATTGCGGCTTCTGTACTCCGGCACCGCATTGTTCGGAATTACAAAGCCGAAGCCGAAGGAATTTCTGAATCGGAAATCATCGGTAAACTTCTTTGATTTTCAGTATCTACACTGGGATTTTGTACCTTTAGCTCATGGACGTAAAAATTCACAATTCCACCTTTGAATCTTGGTTGCTGCCTTCTGAAATTGCAGAGGCTGTAAGCATTATTGCCCAGCAAATTCGTAAAGAATTTCCTACCGAACGCCTTGTTCTCATGTGCGTTATGAAGGGCAGCATCGTATTTTTTGCTGATTTGCTGCGTCAACTGGAAGGCGAGGTCGAAATGGGCTTTGTTTCTGCTTCCTCTTACCGAGGAACAGCCTCAACAGGAATTGTGCAAATCCATGCCCGATCTGAAATCGCACTGAAAGGCAAGGTCTGTATTTTGGTAGAAGACATTGTGGACACCGGTCAAACCATTCAGGCTATTCGAGATATCCTTTCGCTTGAAAAACCAAAATCCCTTAAAGTCGCCACTTTGCTGTATAAAAGGGAAACCTTTTTGGGGGGCGATGAACCGGATTACGTTGGAATTGAAATCCCCAACGAATTTGTGGTTGGATATGGGTTGGACTTTGATGAGTTGGGCCGAAACCTAGAGGGCATTTACAAACTTAAGCGGTAACCATGTTGAATTTTGTTTTTTTAGGACCCCCCGGTTCAGGGAAAGGCACCCAATCGGCGAAACTAATTGAAGACTTTGGCTTTGTTCACCTCTCTACCGGTGATATTTTTCGTGCTGAACTCAAATCGGGCTCCTCGCTTGGATTAGAGGCCAAAAGGTACTTGGATTCTGGGATGCTGGTTCCCGATGATGTGGTGGTACGCATGATTGAACAAAAACTAGATGCAAGTCCTGCAAACGCCGGATTTATTTTTGATGGATTTCCACGTACCCAAGTTCAGGCCGAAGCCTTAGACCGCTTGTTGGAATTCAAAGGAATGCCTTTGCAGTTTGTGCTGTTGCTGGAAGTCCCCGATGCAATCTTAAGGGACCGCCTTGCAGAACGATCAAAAACCAGTGGCCGAAGCGACGATGCCGATTCGGACATCATCGAAAAACGCATTCGGGTGTATCAAAACGAAACCCTTCCCTTGACTGATTTTTATAGTCAACAAGGCAAATTGAGCCGCGTGCCTGGGGTAGGGCATATAGATGAAATTTATGCCCGCATTCGTTTGGCACTTCATATTTAATCGCTCATTGCTTATTCATCGGCCTCAGCGCTAACGCAAATGGAATCTTCTTCTGTGCACGCTTCCCTAGTTTCGTCTCACATTGATTATTCCTATGTGTGGGAACTGATGTGCAAAGCAAAGGCCATGACTGACCTTTACGAGCAAAAGCAAAGCATTACCTCAAAATATGTTCATGCCACAAGCCGTGGACATGAAGCAATTCAAATTGCCTTGGGTTGCCAGCTTAAGCCTCAAGATTTTGTCTTTCCTTATTACAGAGACGACTCTATGCTTTTGGCCATAGGTATGAGTCCTTACGATTTAATGCTACAGCTGCTTGCGAAACAAGCCGATCCATTTAGCGGTGGGCGGACCTATTATTCCCACCCCAGTTTAAATCAGCCCGATAAACCCAAAATACCGCATCAAAGCTCAGCGACTGGAATGCAAGCAATTCCAGCAACTGGCGTGGCTTTGGGCTTATGGTATCGGGAACAAATGAACATGGACAATTGGGCTGCAGGCGAGGCTCCCATTTCGGTCTGTTCTTTGGGCGACGCCTCTATAACCGAAGGTGAGGTTGCCGAGGCCTTTCAAATGGCCGTTTTAAAATCCCTTCCTATTTTGTACTTGGTTCAAGACAACGAATGGGATATTTCGGCGCATGCCTCTGAATTCCGAGCCATGGATGCCTCGGAATACGCCAAAGGATTTAAAGGTCTGGAGGTTCGTACCCTAGACGGTACCGATTTTGTTTTATGCTATCAAACCCTTCAAGAAGTAATAGAGGTTATTCGCACCGAACGGCGTCCCATTCTGGTTCATGCCAAGGTTCCATTGTTAAATCACCACACTTCGGGCGTCCGAAAAGAATGGTACCGCGATGATTTGGAACAATCTTCACGCCGGGACCCCATTTTAAAGTTTCGGCAGTTTTTAAACTCCAATGGATATTCTGCCCAAGAACTCAATCGGCTGGAGGAACAGGCCACTAAAACGGTACTTGTTGATTTTGAAAAGGCCATGGCGATGCCCGACCCCCTTGCGGAAGAGCTGGAACGCCATATTTTTGCAGATACGCCAATTCTTGAAGAAATGGGCGAACGCCATCCGGAGGGCAAGGTGGCTACCGTTATGGTTGATTGTGCATTGTTCGCCGTTCGGGAACTTATGGAAAAGCACCCCGAATGCCTTTTGTATGGCCAAGATGTAGGGGCTAGGTTGGGTGGGGTTTTTCGCGAAGCAGCAACCTTGGCCAAATCCTTTGGTTCGCATCGGGTATTCAATACCCCCATTCAAGAAGCTTTTATTGTGGGCAGTACCGTAGGAATGTCGGCGGTGGGTTTAAAACCCATTGTAGAGGTTCAGTTTGCTGATTATATATGGCCCGGACTAAATCAATTGTTCACCGAAGTTAGCCGTTCCAATTATTTATCGAACGGCAAATGGCCCGTTTCCTGTGTGATTCGCGTACCTATTGGTGCCTATGGTAGCGGTGGGCCATATCATTCAAGCAGCGTAGAGTCGGTGCTGCTCCAAATTCGAGGCGTTAAGGTTGCGTACCCAAGCACAGGTGCCGATTTGAAGGGATTGCTAAAAGCCGCGTATTACGACCCCAATCCGGTAGTAATGTTGGAGCATAAAGGACTTTACTGGAGCAAAATAAAGGGTACAGAAGGGGCAAAAACGGTAGAACCCGATGCCCATTACGTGCTGCCTTTTGGAAAGGCAAGGCAGGTGTTGGCAGCCCAGGCTACCGAGGGGCCAACCGCCGTTGTCGTTACCTATGGCCGTGGCGTTTACTGGGCTTTAGAAGCCGCAGAAAGCCTATCTGGAAAAATCGAAATTATCGATTTACGCACCTTAAATCCGTGGGATTCAGAGGCCGTTTTTTCGGCAGTGAAAAACCATGGACGGGCTCTCGTGCTAACAGAAGAACCCCTGCCACACGGTTTTGCCATGGCACTTCTGGGTGAAATTCAAGCACATTGTTTTTCCTACTTAGACGCTCCAGTTGCCGCCGT
The DNA here is from genome assembly GCA_903837495.1 of uncultured Flavobacteriales bacterium. GTDB lineage: Bacteria > Bacteroidota > Bacteroidia > CAIKAF01 > CAIKAF01 > CAIKAF01. The sequence goes on from CAILUT010000033.1 coordinate 6,442, forward strand.
TGGCAGCACCACCACGCCCGCCATTCCATTGAATAGCACCTTAGAGCAAGCTGCCATTCCCAATGCTGAAAAGGTAAGGGTTGCTTTGCAAAATTTACTGAATTACTAGAGTTGGGGGGTATTTAAGAAGAAACCAAAAGGTTGCAGCCCCGAACATCCACGTTATCAAATCGGCCCGAAACCACAAACCCTCCTGTTGTTTGTTCGCCCAAATCTTGGGTAGAAATGCAGCAGCAGCTGTGAATGTTTGCCAAATCAATGATGTTTAAACCTCCAGCCTGGGCGTTTGTCTGTTTTGGATTTAACGGGTCGCGGAACCGTATTTTTAGCCAGGGCGGGGTTTCAAACACGCCGTTCCCCATCGAATATCCTTGAGAAAGCAGTTCGGTCATTCCATATTCAGACAAAATGCGGCGAACCGAAAAGGCCCGTTTAAGAATTCCATGGAGTTCCTCGCGTATCAGTTCTTTTCCGCGGCCTTTCATGCCACCGGTTTCCATGATTTGAACCTGAGGAATCGACATAGGGTTGGTGTTGGCCCATTCTAGCAAGGCAAAACCAACTCCAATAACCAGGGGTTTTGTTCCCGATTTGATAGCGGAATGGAGGTTCCCCAAAAAAACATCGTTGGGTTCCGCGAAAAATCCGGCCAAAGGCTGCTGGCTTAACCGAATCAGTTCGGCCACCATGTAAATCAGGCTCGAGTTGGGCCGCTCTAAGTAGGAGGGGAGTAAGGCTAAAATGGTATAGGCTTCGGGGGGGCCAAAAAAGTGCCGAAAGGCCTGAATAAACGACTTTTCATACAGCTCAGAGTCGGAAACCCAATGCACAGAACGGGTTTGAGCGGTGCTGCCACTAGAATGAAACTCAAGGGCTGGCTCGAAAAATTCCCGATCAATAATCGTATGGCTTCTAAAAAATTCAATTGGCAAAAAAGGAATGGAATCTAGGGAATTTACTTGGGCGGGGTTAATTCCCAACGCCTGCACAAAATGAGCATATACCTCAATGTTCTTGCATTGATATTGAAAAGCCCACAGGGCCAACTCCTCGAATTCGGCTTCAGAAGAAATTGAAAAAATACGCCTTTTATATTCCGAAAGCATGCTTCAAATCTAGTTCAATTAAGAAAAGCAGAGGGTAGTTTACTTCTAACTTAGGCACCTTGACGAATGGCATCAACGGGCAATAATTTACTGGCCGACCAAGCGGGGGCAAAGCCGGCAATCAAGCCCACAACACTAGATACCCACAAACCGCGAACCACGTTGTCAAAACTCAAAACCATTTCGAAATCGGAGAACGAACGAACTCCTAAGGCGGCCAGGTAAACCAAGAGCAGGCCCAGTAGCCCGCCCAACATAGAAAGGGCGATGGCCTCAAAAAGAAATTGCCATAAAATAAAAGAGCGCTTGGCTCCCAAAGCCTTTTGAAGACCTATGACGGGTATTCGTTCTTTAACCGACACAAACAAAATATTGGCCACGCCAAATCCCCCCACCAAAATGGCCATTCCCCCAATTAAAAGAGCCACTAGGTTTAAAATACTGGTAATTCCGGCCGTTTCTTTGGCAATCATGCTGGCCTCGTTCAAGGTAAAATCTTCTTCTTCTAGGGGCTGAATTTTGCGGATAGCCCGCATGGCCCCCATCAATTCATCTTTAACCCGAGCACGTGGAACTCCCGGCAAAGGCTTAGCCACAATTTCGCGATGAATACCCCCACCGCCCACACCAAATAAAGCTTTAAATGCTCCAAAGGGAACGTATATCCGGCGGTCTTCGCCAATATCAATCAAGGATTCCCCTTGGGCTACCGTAAGGCCAATCACCGAAAATTTCCGTGCTCCTATGCGCAGGGTTTGCCCAATGGGTTGAGCCCCTGGAAACAGATTTTGGGCAATGTCGGGCCCTATGATGCATACATCTCGACCGCTTAGGATTTCCATTTCAGAAAATGCCCGCCCTTTATCGATTTCAAGGGGGCTAACCATATTCATGCCCTCGGCTTGACCATAAATAGAGGTTGATTCAATGGAGAACTTTGAACTTCGAACGGTGGCGTTGGATTGGGCTTGAAACGAGACTTGAGCGATGCTCCCCAAGCGTTCCTGAAGCAAATTGGCTTCTCGTGGATTGGGTTGTGGCCGCATCAAGTATTTCCAAAAAGGATAATTGAAACCACCTTCCCAGGGCCATTTATGCACATAAATAACCTCGTCGCCCAAGCGTGAAATGGAATCGTTGATGTTTTTTTTTAAGGCATCGACCGCTGCTCCAATGAAAATAATCAGAAAAATGCCGATGACCATCCCCAACAAAGAGAGAAATGTCCTTAATTTATTCGCCCTTAAACTGTTCAAGGCAAAAGAGGCACTTGCAAACCACAAAAAAAGCCTTTTCATAATAAATGGAAAAAAGGGCATTAAATCTTACACAATTCAAGCTAAATTGATGAACTTTGCCCCCCAAAGATACAGCCTAGTCTGTGCAATATTTAATCTTTGGTATTATTTTATGAAATCCCAACCCATAAAGCGCGCATTGATTTCGGTTTTTACAAAAGAGCCCTATTTCAAATTGGCAAAGCAACTGCACGAAATGGGAGTCGAATTGATTAGTACTGGGGGAACAGGTCAAGCTTTAAGCGCATGGGGTTTGCCTTGGACATCGGTTGAATCTATGACCGGTTACCCCTCTGTATTTGGAGGCCGAGTTAAAACCTTACATCCCATTGTTTTTGGAGGATTGCTGCAACGGGTTGAAGACCAAGGCGAGGCAGAAAGCATCGGAATGGAGGCGATCGACTTGGCGGTTGTAGAATTGTACCCTTTTCGGGACGCCGTTGCCTCGGGCAGCGATGAGCAGGCCTGCATCGAAAAAATTGACATTGGGGGTGTTTCTTTGATTCGTGCTGCTGCCAAAAACCATGCGCGCGTATTGGTGTTAAGTGGGGTACAGCATATTGAAGAAGTGCAAGAGCACCTGCAAGCAAATCAAGGAAGTACGGCTGAATTTAGATTGAAAATGGCGGTGCGGGGCTTTGAAGAAACCGCTGCCTACGATCGGGATATACACCGATGGATGAGCCTTGGATTTGTACCTGAACTGCATTTGGAATCGGGCCCTATACGTACGTTGCGGTATGGAGAAAACCCCCACCAAAAGGGATTTTTTGAGGGCAATTTAGACCGAATTTTCAGGCAACTCTGGGGCAAAGAACTGTCGTACAACAATTTGTTGGATTTAGATGCCGGTTGGCAATTGATGTGGGAAGCCGAGGGCCCAAGTACTGCGGTGTTGAAGCACAATGTTGCCTGTGGAGCAAGCCGAAACACCCACCCGAAATTGGCTTGGGAGCAAGCCTTGGCGGGCGACCCGGTTAGTGCTTTTGGGGGCGTCGTTTTAACCAAACACCCCGTAGATGAACGTTGGGCGGAATCGCTCAATTCGGTGTTTTTTGAAATATTAGTGGCTCCCGACTACAGTGCAGAGGCCTTGGCATTGCTCAGGCAAAAGAAAAACCGGATTTTGTTGAAATGGGAATCGGAAGCCATGCCAATGCCTTATGTAGAGCGCAGCGCATTAGGGGGGGTATTGTTGCAGGAATCAGACCGGTTTCAGTCGGGGCCAGAACATTGGGATTTAAGCCATTGCAGCATTTTGCCTGAATGGGTAGTTGAAGACATGAAATTGGCTCGTATTTTGGTAAAGCATGCCAAAAGCAACGCAATTGCATTGGTGAAAAACGGTCAAATGATAGGAATTGGAGCAGGGCAGGTGTCGCGCATTGATGCGGTACGTCAAGCCATAGCCAAAGCAGCGCAATTTAACCACGATGTGCGGGGGGCAATTTTGGCCTCAGATGCGTTTTTTCCCTTTGCCGATGGAATAGAAGCTGCGGCTCAAGCCGGCATAACCTATGTTTGGCAACCGGGCGGCAGCATTCGCGATGCCGAAGTAGTGGCGGCGGCCCGCGAAGGGGGCATTGAAATGGTGCTGGGCGGAAGCCGGCATTTTAAGCACTAAATTAAGCAGCAATGCACCCGAAGGCCGCCTGATTTTTAAGGTGGCCCGCGGCCCGGATGGAGCGGAAAGCCCGCAACGCGCTGGGCTTAACCTGCGCGCGCTGCGGAGGCACGAGGCACGAGGGACCCCGCAAAGCCGCTGCAGGTATGCCCAGCGCGGAGGACTTGCAGCAACAGCCGGAAAGCCGCCCAAAAACATCCTGAATGCAGATGAAAAAAAAATCAGCGAATGAGTAATGAAACGACTTAAATTTCGCTTAATTTTGTTGAATAGTGCATGGTGCACCAAACCTACCGTTTAAATACCTGAAATACTTGTACAATTGGGCTGGCTAGATTTTTTGACGCAAGATATTGCGATAGACCTTGGAACAGCAAATACGCTGATTATTCACAACGATAAAGTGGTTGTAGATGAACCCTCTATTGTGGCTGTAGATCGCAAAAGTGGTAAAGTGATTGCCATTGGAAAGCAAGCCTTGATGATGCATGGAAAAACCAATGCCAACATTGAAACCATTCGCCCGCTTAGAGATGGGGTGATTGCGGATTTTTATGCTGCAGAGGAAATGATTCGCGGCATGATTAAAAAAATCAACGACAATAAGCGCTGGTTTAAGCCTTCCCTGCGGATGGTCATTTGCATTCCATCTGGCATTACTGAAGTGGAAAAGCGGGCTGTAAAGGATTCGGCAGAACATGCAGGTGGCAAAGAAGTGTGTTTGATTCACGAACCCATGGCCGCAGCTTTGGGCATAGGGATTGATGTGGAAGAACCTCAAGGCAATATGATTATTGACATTGGCGGGGGTACCTCTGAAATTGCTGTTATTTCGCTGGGCGGTATTGTTTGCGATAAATCCATTCGGGTGGCCGGCGACGACCTGACCCACGACATTGAGGATTACATGCGCCGGCAACACAACATAAACATTGGAGAAAGAACCGCAGAGCGGATTAAAATTGAAGTGGGAGCTGCCCTTCAGGAGCTGGAGAACCCCCCGCCCGATTTTGCCGTGCATGGCCGGGATATGATGACAGGCATTCCAAAAGAAATTACGGTTTCTTACCAAGAAATTGCCTACGCCATCGATAAAACAATCAGTAAAATTGAGGCAGCCATTCACAGCGCACTCGAAATGACTCCGCCAGAACTCAGTGCCGATATTTTCAAAACCGGGATTTATTTGGCCGGGGGCGGTGCTTTGCTGCGTGGCCTCGATAAACGCATCAGCATGAAAACCAAACTGCCGGTTCACATTGCCGATGACCCGCTTCGTGCCGTGGCCCGAGGAACCGGATTGGCCTTAAAAAACATGGACCGATATCCCTTCCTAATTCGCTGATGGGTAGGCATTCATGAAAAACCTGTTTCTCATACTGCGCAAACTGCGTCTGTTGTGGGTTTTTTTGCTGTTTCACGGGATTTCTTTGGTTTTTATTGTTCGGCAATTCAGGTACCACCAAACCGTATTTTTTGAATCTACCGCCTCAATAACCCGTGCCTGGTGGACCCGCACAAAAGAGGTAGAACACTTTTTGTTTTTAAGCACCGAGAACGCGCTTTTGCACCGAGAGTTGGTTCGCCTTCGCATGCAGGTGATGCAGCAGGAACTCCAAGGCGAACGTTTATGCTGGACAAGCGATACCGCATTAAAGGTTCCTTATTCTTGGCTTTCGGCACGGCTTATTCAATTAACCTTAAATCAAAGTCAAAATCGGTTTACCCTAAATAGGGGCAGCAAACAAGGATTGCGGCCCGATATGGGAGTGATTGGCCCGGCTGGGGTAGTGGGGGTTGTAACCCAGGTGAGTCCGAATTTGGCCACAGGGCTAACTTTAATGAACGAAGGACAAGGATTGTTGCTGTCGGTTCGGCTAAAATCGTCGGGAGAATTGGGGAATTTAGTTTGGGATGGGAAGTCGGCTTGCTGTGCCCGCATTGAAGGATTGGCAACCCACGTCAAGGTGAAACCCGGCGATACGGTAGAAACCAGTGGCTTGTCCTCTATTTTTCCTCGAGGCATCCCTGTTGGCTTCATCCTTAAGCCCCGAAGCGAACAAGACGTGGAGTCGGGCTATGCCTCGCTGCGGTTTGCCACCCGTTTTTCGGCCCTTGACCATGTAATGGTGCTCGATTACACCTACCAAGCCGAACAAGACACCTTAGAAAATCCATTAATGCCATGATAGCCCTTTTGAATTATTTGGGCCGCGGTTTTCTGTTCCTCCTTTTGGAATGGTTGGTGATTTCAAGGTTAGAACCCGGACCGGGCTGGGCTCCGGTGCTGTACCCCATGTTTTTCTTTGCTTTTCCCGTTCAATTTTCGGCATCGGCTCGAATTGTGTTCGGTTTTACCTTTGGTCTAATTTTGGATTTGGGCTTAGGAACCGGCGGCCTTCACGCTGCCGCAACCACCGCCATGGCCTTTGTACAGCCATTTGTGCTCAGGTATTTTTTATCGGTCGATGAACGCGAAAACAACCTTAAACCAGGCCCCAAAAGCTTAGGTTGGTTGCGGTATTTATGGATGGCTTTTTGGTTGCTGCTGGTGCATCAGTTTTTTTATCATTTTTACAGCCTTTTTTCGTTGGGCGCTCCTGGAATGTTGCTGCTGCGCTGGCTGGGAAATACCTGTATGTCTTTGGCTTTGATTGCGCTTGTTCAGGGGCTTTTCTATAAAAAGAAGAATTGATTCGTGGAAAACAGGCAGCGCATTTACCTCGTTTTAATTGTTCTTGTGGGCCTTATTTTTTGGGTTCGCCTGTTCTTTCTTCAAGGGCTTGACGACCGATTTAAACTGGCTGCCGACACCTACAGCATTCGGCGCTTGGTCAATCAACCGCTCCGAGGCAATATTTTTGACCGCAAGGGGAGGGTACTGGCTACCAACGATTTTGCCTTTGATTTAATGGTAATTCCCTTAGAAACCAAAGAAATGGATACCCTTGCTTTGGCGGCCTTAACCGAAGTACCCATTGAAGAAGTGCGAAAGGCCTGGGAAAAGGTAAACAAGAACATTGAAAAAAAACGGCGCTTTAAAAAGCAGCCACAGCCCTTGATTCGCGACTTATCTCAAAAATCCATCGCGGCGTTTCAAGAAAAAATGTATCGCTTTCCAGGCCTATACGTAGAAAAAAGATCGGTGCGGCGCTACCCCGAACCCCATGCCGCTCATGCTCTTGGATATGCCCGTGAGGCCGATGCCTCGGTTTTAGAAAAAGACGCCTACTACCAACCGGGCGATTACGTAGGGGTGGCCGGCATTGAACGTGCTTATGAAACCTATTTGCGCGGAATTAAGGGAGTGCGAAAAGTGTATGTGGACGTACGAAACAACGAAAAGGGCAGTTATATGGACGGCCTGTACGACACCCTGCCGGTTCCCGGTGCTGATTTGATGAGCACCCTAGACATTGAGCTGCAAAAATACGCTGAACTTTTGATGCAAGGCAAACGGGGAGCCATTGTCGCCATTGAACCCGCTACCGGCGAAATTCTGGTCTTGGTTTCTTCGCCTTCGTACGACCCAAATTGGATGGTAGGTCGAAACCTAAGGCAGCATTACGGCGCTTTAATTTTAGACCCAGCAAAACCCATGTTGAATCGGGCCGTCATGGACGGATACCCCCCCGGTTCAACCTTTAAGGTGATGAATGCCATGCTTGGTTTGCAAGCCGGGGTCATAAATCCCGCCACCGTTGTGCCCTGTGGAGGCGGATTTCGGTTGTCGGCCGCCCATACTGTGGGTTGCCATGGCCACCCCAACGCCGATTTGCGCTTTTCCATCACAACCAGCTGCAACGCCTATTATTGCCACGTATTTAATGAATTAACCAAAACCAACTCCTCTCCCCGACAAGCCTACAAAGATTGGTACTTGGGGGCACAACGCTTTGGCTTTGGAACCAAACTGGGCACCGACATTCCAGAAGCCAAATCAGGGCTGCTTCCAAGCCCCGAATACTACGACCGCATGCACGGCTTAGGCAAATGGCGTGGACTTACCATTATTTCTTTGGGAATTGGGCAGGGCGAGCTAAAAGCCAACGCGCTTCATATTGCGAATTTGGCCGCCATCATTGCCAACCGCGGGTATTTTATTTCGCCCCACTTAGGCAAAGCCCTGAACGGGAAACCCATGCCAGACACCTTATTTAAGCACAACTACACCCGAGTTGATACGGCCCATTTTCAAATTGCTTGGGAAGGCATGTACGGAGCCGTTCACAAACCCGGCGGAACGGCAAAAATTGCCAGGCTTGATTCCATTGCCGTGTACGGAAAAACAGGGACCGCCCAAAACCCCCACGGCAAAGACCACTCTGTCTTTATGGCCTTTGCCCCTTCAAAGTCGCCCAAAATTGCCATTGGTGTTTTTGTTGAAAACGGCGGATTTGGTGCTACCTATGCCGCTCCCATTGCTTCTTTGATCATTGAAAAATACCTGACCGATACCATAACCCGGGCGGGACTCGAAGAACGGCTGCTAAAAACTCGATTGGAATGAGCACACAAGATCGGCGTGGTGGATTGTTAGGTCAGGTAGATTGGGTGCTGATTGGCATTTACCTTACTCTTGCCTTAATTGGTTGGATGCATGTTTGGTCGGCCGTTCCAAACCAAGAAAGAGTCTCGCCCTTCGATGTTTCAAGCGAAGCCGGTAAACAGTTCGCCTGGTTGCTGATTTGCCTGCTGGTTGGGGCCGCTTTGTTGCTGAGCGACACCAATTTGTTTTACGCGTTTCGATGGCCTTTTTTTGGAATTGGTGTGGCCTTGCTGCTCTTGGTTTTGGTTATAGGGCAGGAGGTGGGCGGCAATAAAAGCTGGATTGTCCTGAATTCGTTTATCAAAATTCAACCCTCTGAATTTGCAAAATACGTAACCGCCCTTGCCCTGGCAGGTTATTTATCTACTCCCCTGCATTTGTCGCCCCCAGCCGGTCGATGGCCTACCCTGTTTTGGATTTTCTTGGCGCCCATCACGCTGATTCTCTCAATTACAGACCTACTTCTAGGGCAGGGACTTCAAATGAAACGGGTGGTATATTGGCTTAAAGCCTTTGCCATTATTGGAATTCCTGCGGTTCTGGTTTTGGCCGAAAAAGACACGGGTTCTACTTTGGTGTATGCCGCATTCGTTTTGGCCATGTTCCGATTTGGCCTTTATTTGCTTTTGCTGTATTTGGGCATCATCTTAGCCTTTTTGTTCCTCACTTCTTTGTTGATTCAGCCCTGGATTCTGATTCTGGGGCTGGTGCTGGTGTCCATTGCCATTTGGCTTTTGATTTTAGAGCGAAGTCGAAAAGCGATTCTGCCCATGGGATTTTTCTTGGTGCTTTTGTCGGGTTTTACCTTGGGCGGGCGCTGGGTGTTCGACCATGTTTTGATGCCCCACCAGCGTACCCGGATTATGGTGCTGTTTAATCCCGACTTAGACCCCAAAGGCAGTGGCTGGAATGTCAACAATTCAAAAATGGCCATCGGTTCAGGCTCTTGGTTCGGAAAAGGATTTTTAAATGGAACCTTGACTCAGCTCAAGTTCGTGCCGAAACAGCATACCGATTTTATTTTTTCGGCCATTGGCGAGCAATGGGGATTGCTGGGCACGACGGTGGTTATTTTGCTGTTCTTAACCTTGATGATGCGCCTTATTTTGCGGGCCGAAATGCAACGCTCTCCCTTTGCAAAGGCCTTTGGATACATTGTTGCATGCGTGCTGTTTTTTCATTTTTTCATGAACATAGGCACCACCATTGGCTTGGCTCCCGCGGTGGGAGTCCCCCTGCCCTTTATTAGCTACGGCGGGTCGAGTTTGCTAGGCTTTACCTTGCTGTTGTTCACGTTCATAAAGTTAGACGCCCACAATCTGGAAGTGTTAAGGTAGGGGGGCGGCTTTTCGGGCTGTTCGCTTGTATTCAACCTGCCCGGGCTTGGTTGGGCTTGGCCGTACGGGGTCCCTCCGGGCCTCCGCCGGCCTAAGCCCAACAGCAAGCCCAGGCAGGCCTCATACCGCTGCCATCCCGGCCGCGGGTCGTACAAAAATTTTCGACTACCTTTCTGGTTGAACCAAACTAAAAGCCTGCGGTTTTTCCTGAAACATGGCCTTGGTTTTGGCCCAGGTCTGAACAAATAAATCGCTGCGGCGGTATGCATTTAAATCGGCTTCCGATTCCCAATGGCTTAGGGTGTACACTACATGCGGCTGGGCTATGTCTTGCTTTAATTCTACACTTAGGCAACCCGGCATTTCAGCAATTTTTGGCTGGGTTTCTTGAAACATAACCATAAAATCGGGCAATACATCGGGCCGAAAATGCATGCGCACAATCCGCAACAAAGGAATTTTAGCTGTACTCATCCGCTACATGTGTTCTTCAGGTTCTATATTCACCGTATCGCCTTCATGAATGCCCAGCATGTCGCGAAAATTACCCAAATGAATGGCCAACTCTAAATACCCCGATTCATTGAATACCGCCACCAGATTCCCAGAAGGAACTTGAGAATACCGCTCGCTGATGTGACGAACCGTATAGGCCGACATCCGAAACTGAATCCTAAACCCCGTTCCAGAGGGATAAATTTGCTCAAATAAATCGCGATGTATGTTGGTTATGGCATTGCCCGTAAAATCAATGTAAGTGATGTTGCCTAAAATCCGCCCCTTGCTTGCCGAAGGTTGAAAATCAAGACGCTCCACCAACCGAACCTTTGAAATACCCCAGGTTTCGGGTCCTTTTTCTGAAATCAAGGCGTTTGCCACCCTTGGAAACAATTTTAAGGCCGGAAAACTGCCCTCCCCACCTGGCAAATGCGAAATATCCCAAGCCTCTTGCACCTGCCCTTTAAGGCCCATAAAATATTGACCGGTATCCAATCCAATAAAATATTGATTCCCAAATTCAAAACAAACGAAGGCATAAGCGCCTTCCTGGGGAGTTAATGCCATTAAATGGATGCTCTTGTCTGGGAAATGCCGGTAGCATTGGTGCACAATCATGGCGGGTTTGCGCAAATCGCCCGGAATCAACACATGGCTAATGTCAATGAACTGTGCCGCCGGTATCTTTTTTATCAAAGCCGCCTTAAGCACCCCGACATAAAAATCATCGGTACCAAAATCGCTGCTCAAGGTAATTAAGGCCATGCAACAAAGGTAGTCAGCAGAACAACAAAAAACATGGTCAAGAGATAAGATAGTCCGTTCAAAGTTCGTTACTTTTGACTAGGATTATCAGAATTGGAACAGCTTATCATTCATCTGGAAAATGTGCACCCGGTTCGATTGTTTGGGGTTGATTTGGAATACCTAACGCAAATGCAGGGTGTTTTTCCAAAAATAAAAATTGTAAACCGGGGCCATGAGATTATTGCTCAGGGAAGTACAGAAGACCTAAACCTGTTTTCAGAACGCTTTGGGCATGTAATGACCTACTTTGAGCGCTTTGGGAAATTGAATGCAGAGGCCGTATCGGCTTTAATGAAAGACGGCGACCCAGGCCCTTTGGAAGAACAACCCTTAGAGCAGGAAGTGATTGTATATTCCAACGACGGGGCTGCCATACGGCCCCGAAGCCAAAACCAATGGAAACTGGTGCAAAGCATCCGCCAACACGATTTAACCTTTGCCGTTGGCCCGGCAGGCACCGGAAAAACCTATTTGGCAGTAGCTATGGCCGTCAAGGCTTTAAAAGAAAAGCAGGTTAAAAAAATCATTTTAACCCGCCCCGCGGTTGAGGCCGGCGAAAACCTGGGGTTTTTGCCCGGCGACCTAAATGAAAAACTATCGCCCTACCTACAGCCCCTCTTTGATGCCCTTCGAGATATGATTCCCGCCGAAAAACTAAAGCACTATACCGAAACCGGCATTGTTCAGATTGCCCCCTTAGCCTACATGCGCGGCCGAACCCTTGACCACGCTTTTGTTATTTTAGACGAGGCTCAAAACGCCACCACCAACCAAATGAAAATGTTCCTGACCCGCATGGGTAAATCGGCTACCTTCGTGGTGAATGGAGATGCAACCCAAATAGATTTGCCCGCACGCCAAAAATCGGGATTGCCTCAAGCCATTCGCTACCTAGCTGGAATTAAAAACATTGGTTTCATTGAATTTGCCGAAAAAGACGTGGTTCGGCATGCTTTGGTGAAGAAAATTCTAAATGCCTATGCCCTCCATGAACCCGAATCCTGACCGCATTCAAAGCAGTTCCATAGAACGCTTTTACAAAGGCAAGGTGCGGGATGTTTACGTTCTGAAAAACGGAATACTGTTCATGGTGGCCAGCGACCGCATCTCTGCGTTCGATGTGATTCTGCCTCGACCCATTCCCGGAAAAGGAGCGCTGCTGAATTCCCTTGCCGCTTTCTTCTTAGAAAAGGCCCGCAGCCTGTGTCCAGTGTGGCTCGATTACCTGCCCGCTCCTCAAATATCGGTAGGCAAAGCCTGCACCCCCATTCCCATCGAAATGGTGGTGCGCGGATACTTAGCCGGTCATGCACTTCGTACCTATCTGTCGGGGGAACGTACCCTATGCGGTGTTCCCCTTCCCGAAGGCATGCTGCCGTATCAGGCTTTTCCTGAGCCCATTCTTACCCCTGCCACAAAGGCAGTACATGGCCACGATGAAGACATTAGCGCAGAAGACATCATTAAACAGGGAATTTTAACAGCTGCCCAATGGCAGGATATCTCTTCATTGGCCCTGCGCTTGTTTCAACAAGGGCAAAGCATGGCGGCACAGCGGGGCCTGGTTCTGATGGACACCAAATATGAATTTGGTTGGCATCAAAACCAGCTGATGCTGATCGATGAAATTCATACGCCCGACAGTTCGCGTTATGCCTATGCCGAAGACCTAAAACCAGGAATTCCACCCAAACAGCTGTCTAAGGAATTTGTACGGGAATGGCTTATGCAAGAAGGATTTCAGGGCAAAGAAGAGCAAGCAGTACCAAGCATGACCGATAAGGTGGTCGAGGACATCTTTGAGCGCTATGCCGAATTGTACCGGGTTTTAACAGGACAGGAGCCCCCCAGCCGAGAAGCCTTGCCTTTAGAGCAGGTTTTGTTGTTCATTCATGAGGCTTCAAAATCATGAAAAATCGCCCCCAAGCTCTACACCCTTCCGTTTGGCAACCCATTGGAGCCTTGGAGTTTTTGGCCCGGCAAGTGGTTGAAGGCTTTTTAACCGGGCGCCACCGTTCCCCCTTTCATGGATTTTCGGTCGAATTTGCCGAACATCGGCATTACAGAACCGGCGAATCTACCCGCTTTATCGATTGGAAACTCCTTGGCCGAACCGATAAACTGTTCGTGAAACGATTCGAAGAAGAAACCAATTTGCGCTGCCATTTGGCGGTCGATGCCAGCAACAGCATGCTGTACCGCGGTCATAAACAAGAAAGCTGGTCAAAGCTGGAATTCGCCGCGGCCGCGGCCGCTTCCCTAACCGAAATCATGCGACGGCAACGCGATGCCTCAGGCTTGTCGTTTTTTGACACCCAGGTGGCCTCCTATTTGCCCGCTAAGGTTAGCCAATCGCATCAACACAATTTGATTCGCCGGCTGCAAAATAAAATAGGCCAGCCCGAAACAGCCCTTAAAACCCGAATTACCCCCGTGCTGCACGATATGGCCGAACGGCTTCCCGCTCGTTCTTTGTTGATGGTGTTTAGCGATTTTATAGAACCCGATATCGACCTGGATTTACAGGTATTGCAATTCGATGAAGCCCTAGGCCATTTAAAATTCAAAGGCCATGAGGTTGTCTTTTTTCGAATTCTCCATGAATCCGACGAATTGGATTTAAACCTAGGCCCTAATCCAGTTCAGTTGGTTGACCTAGAAACAGGGTTAAAGCTAAAAACCCAACCCGATTTAATTCAAATGGAATTTAAAAAGGCCATGAATGGCTTTTTCCAACGCATGGAATTGGCCGCACGTAAATATAAAATGGATTGGGTCGATGCTTCCGTTGAACTTGGTTTAAACTCCGTTTTGTCAACCTATTTGCGAAAGCGGGCTCAACTTGCCCGATATTGATTCAACAAAATCCCCTTCCGTTGGTTATACCTTAAATAAATCGCTATGTTTAAATTCCTTTTTCCAACCTGCGCTCTTTTGTTTTCCCTCTCTTGCCAGGGCCAAACCATCAAACCCTTCAACGTTAAAACCAGCAAACCCATGCAATCATTCTTTGAATTAGAAGCTCAATCCATCGACGGATTGCCGGTGTCCATGTCGGCCTTTAAAGGCAAAAAAATCATGGTTGTTAATGTGGCTTCCCGCTGTGGCTATACATCTCAATACACCGATTTGCAAGCTTTATATGAAAAGTACAAAAACCAAAACTTTGTGATTTTGGGTTTTCCCTGCAACCAATTTATGGGGCAAGAGCCAGGAACTGAATCTGAAATACAGGCTTTTTGCCAAAAAAACTACGGTGTTTCTTTCCCCCTTTTTTCCAAAGTGGATGTGAAAGGAAAAGAACAGCATCCCATTTATAAATGGCTGACTCAACAAGCCATAAATGGGGTAGAAGATGCCAATGTGTCATGGAATTTCAATAAATTTTTGATTGACGAGGCAGGAAATTATGTGGTTCATCTGGAAAGTGGGGCCAAACCAATGGATGCCGAGATTGTTTCGTGGATTGAGGGAAAAAAATGATTGTACCCGTAGATGTTTTGGCTTTTGGGGCCCATCCCGACGACATTGAGTTGGGAGCGGCCGGTACTCTGTTGTCGTGCAAGGCCAAAGGCAAACGCATCGGATTGGTCGATTTAACCAAGGGGGAATTAGGAACCCGGGGAAATGCGGAACTTAGGGCCCAAGAATCGGCAGCAGCAGCGTCCATTTTAGGTGCCGAATTTCGATTCAATTGCGGCTTTAAAGACGGCATGTTTGTGTACGACCAACAGAACCTTCAACTGCTTGTTTCTATTGTTCGAAAAGCCAAACCCGAATTGGTTTTTGCCAATGCCTTTGAAGACCGGCATCCCGACCATGCACGGGCAGCCAAATTGGTTGCCGATGCCTGTTTTTACGCGGGATTACCCAAGTGGAAAGACCCGGAAAACCAGCCGGCTCACAGGCCCAGGCTGGTGTTGCATTACATGCAGTTTCAAAATCTACAACCCGACGTGCTCGTCAATATTGACGGGTTCTTTGAATTAAAAATGAAAAGCATTTTGGCCTATTCTTCGCAGTTTTTTCAAGAAAACAGTGCAGAGCCTGAAACGCCGATTTCAAACAAAACCTTTTTAGAATCGCTGCAAGGCCGAGCTCAAGAATGGGGGAAAACCATTGGGGTAAGCCATGCAGAAGGGTTCAGCAGCGCCCGGCCTTTGGGGGTTGACGACCCTTTTAATCTGAAGTGATTCAAGGATATAAAAACAAAAAAGGCTGGAAATTCCAGCCTTTTTTGTTTCAGTTTATGTCCATTTGTCTTTAATGGGAAACAAGCAGATAAGGATAGATAAGCATATATACACCCGCTCCGGCTAGGTAACCCAACATGGCCAACCAACCAATTTTCTTTAGATACCAGAAAAAGTCAATTTTCTCCATTCCCATTACGGCTACTCCAGCGGCAGAACCTATAATCAGCATAGAACCACCGGTTCCGGCAGTGTAGGCAAGGAACTCCCAAAAACTGCCATCCACCCCAAAACCTTCTTTGCCTGCCATAAAGGCTTCGCTGTACATACCCTGCGAAGCGGCAACCAGCGGCACGTTGTCAACAATTGCCGATGCCGCGCCAATGGCCAACGCGATTACATGCCGGTCACCAATGGCATGGTCCATCCATTCGGCTAAGGAATGCAGAATTCCCATGGACTGCAAGCCTCCAATAGCCAATAGAATTCCTAAGAAAAATAGAACGGAAGGAACGTCGATTTTAGTAAGGGCATGTAGGGCGGTGTATTCTTTGCGTTCCTCTTCCGATTTATCCAAGTGCAGCAGTTCAGAAACAATCCATATTACTGACAGCGATATCAACATGCCAAGGTAGGGAGGTAGATGGGTGAAAATTTTAAATATAGGGACAAAAATGAGGCCCAAAACCCCCAAGGCAAACATCAGGCCAGAGCCCTTTATGTTTTCATCCTTTAAAGCTTGTTTTGCGTCGTACTCGTTTCGAACCACTTCGCCTTTTAAAAATAAATTGGCTATAAAAATCGGTATGACTAGGCAAACGAGCGAGGGCAAAAATACGGTTTTGATGATGTTTACATCGGTGATTTGGCCTTTAA